>CACPKH010000001.1 GCA_902634515.1 uncultured Prochlorococcus sp.
TATATACCTATTTGAATTAATAGAGTTATTTTGTTTTGAGCCTTCTGTTCTTATTAAAGGCATCATTTTCACACAGCCTGCATAATCCTTTGCTTTTAGGCAAGTGGAGTGGGTTTCAGGGTCTATGTCTGCTTTGATTGGAGAAAAGACCAAACAAAATAGCGAAACAAATACAATTCGATTCATAATTTGTTTGCCTAAATAAGACTATTGATTTCAGGAAAGAATAGTTGCCCACTTTAGCGTTCAGATGTGCCAAAGCATAGAAATCAACTTATTTTCACGCAAATACCCTAAAAGCTAGATTGCTTGGTTGATAATCTCTTTGCTATGAATTAATAAGAACATTTACCTAATTTATTTAATTAAAACTCTCCATTCTTAGCCTTTCTAAAGACCTCCCTTATAGAGACTTGATTATTTTCTATTTTATTGCATATTAATGTTAGATAGAGAATTATTCATGAAAATCGAAGAGAAAATTGCATTTGCAGAAAAAAGGATTCAAGAGCTTCAGCTTTTAATTAGTGCTTGGCAGATTAATAGTGAAGAAAAAAATGCACCATTCTTATTTGAATGTGGTAAAGCTGATGCTTCTAAGAAGAATCTATCAATAGCCGCATAAATCAAAGATTTAAGAAATAATATTAAATTAAATAGTTTTTTAATGCCCTTTTTTTATTTAACTAGTACTTATTATGCTTAGTATGTAATGCAATCCTAAAATTAGGAATATTTAAAATACTTATAATTTGCTATGAAGAAAATTTTCTGGTTCTTACTTTCCTTCTTTATGCTTTTCTTGCTATCTCCTGCCTTATTTGAAGGAGCAAAGGATTCTTGTCACTCACTAGAAAAAAGGTTGATTGCAAAGAGAGGACAAAACTCAAAGGATGATATGGATATGGCAATTACTCAACTGGGCATATTGTTTGCAGATGGTATAAGCAAAGGTAATTTAACTAGGAATTATATAAGTCAAGAAATGCCTAGGATTCCTTCCAGCATTTCATGTGCATTGTTATATTGGAAAAGTTATATAGTTTTAGATGCTTCTTAATAATAAGATATTTTTAAAAATCTAAGCCAATAAGATTCTCAATAATAATCCAAACATATTAATCATCAATGTAATTTGATCTATTAATTTTCCTGTTTTAGTGATAAAGATATGTTTTATAATAAAGCAAAATAATCATAGAGCATTTTATGAATAGACTTTTGATTCAAACTCAAACCTGTTTGGTTGCACACATGCTTTTGAAAAATACTAAAGTGGTATAATGTATTTTTAATTAAACTAATTAAATCGTGATACTGCCTAAGAAGAAAAGGTATTTGTTCCTAATAGGATTAAATGTATGCTTGTTTAATCCCTTAACTAGCATTAAAGCTGATGATCTTAATATAAAACCTTCAGAACCAGTTGTTATAGCAGTCAGGAGATTTAGAAACTTTGCGGGTGATTTTGCTGAGAATGGGGTTATTGAAGGACCTAATGGTGAGAGGATTAGGGTTGGTTTTTGGAAACCTTCTTTCGAAATCAAGTTAGCAGAAGTATTGACAAATGAATTGGCTAATACAGGTCACTTCACTGTGGTTGAGAGAGCTAATTTATATGAAGTACTTGAGGAACAGTCGTTAAAGGGTGTTAATGAAAATACAATGGTAAGAAGGAATAATCTAACAGCAGCAAAATATATTGTGATTGCATCATTAAGTGATTATATCCCAAATACATCCGGAGCTAGAAACAACTCTGATGGCAGAGTACTTATTTTTAGATCAGGTAAAGATAGAACAAAGGTAGATACATATGTTGCAGTTGATGTTAGAGTTATTAATACTTCTACAGGTACAATTGCATATAGTAGAACTATAGAGGGTACAACTACTTCAGTATCTAAAGCAGATAGATCAGGATTGGCTTTAGGAGTTATAGATACAATTTCTGAGAAAAGATCTTATGAGACAACTTCAGCAACAAGAGCTTTGAGAGCAGCACTTATAAAAGTGGTTGAATATTTGGATTGTCATTTGTATTTAAAGGATGAGTGTATTAATGAATTTGAAGCAGAGGAACTGAGAAGAAAAGAGTCAACAAAAGGCTCACTTTCATTGTTTTAGTTAATAGCATATGAAATATAAATTAAGCCCATTTTTGATATTATTAACTTGCTACTTTTCCGCGTTTGTAGCTTTAAGAGCAGAAGACTCTGATCTTATAAGAAAGAACTTGACTAAGGATGAATTAATAGAATTAGATTTAAAAGAAGCAAGAGATAAATTGCTTTCAAATAGAAATTACTCTATAGAGGGAAAAACAGATTTACGAAACTTAAATATATTCATAGAACCTTTTAATTTAATTTCTGAAGAAACACCAGATTGGTGGTCAGAGAAACAATCCTTTGATATGGCATATCTTTTAAAAAAAGCTTTGGAACATTATCCTGGCATTAATGTAAGTTTAACAAAAACATGGGAACAAAATCTCTTAGAAAAGGAGAATATCGTTACTCAAAACCAAGGAGATTCTTTACAAAATACTATAAAAATTGCACCTTTTTTAGAAGATTATAAATATCAGGTTTTAACTCCAAAGACTAGAGGCGTAGGGATAGGATATGTAGCATTTAATCGTAAGACCTGTAAGAATGAGACTTTTCTTGCTACTAAGTATCAATTTGATTCGGGACTTAATTCTAAAATATTCATAGAGGATGTTATAAGTAAACAACTACTGCAAAAAAAGAAAAGCGGAGCAAGTTTGAATGTAAATCTTTTATTTGCAGGAGTAGGTGGAGGCAAATTTAAAGCTCCAGAAAAGCCAATTAAGGAAATTGTTTATAACTCTGTTGTTGATTCAGCCGAGGGTATTTATTGTTCTATATCAAACAATAAAGAATGTATTAGTTTTTACCAGAAAAGAGAGTATAACTTTCCAACTATAGAGAAGAAGAGAAGAAGAAAGAAAAAAGACAAATCTTGCTAGACTTTCTTTTATTAGGTTTAGTTGAAAAATAATTATATTCCTTTACTTTTGATTTTCTCTTTGCTGAAAAAGATTCTTCTCCAACAATATTCCAAGAGAAGTCGTATTGATTCACTTATGTACCCTGTTGATAGCACCAAAGAATTAGCAGAATCGAGTACGCAGTTTTCCACCTATCAAAAACCTATCAATTAATATGACTGCTGAAAAGCTTGCTATACTTGGAGATTGGATATTGCTTTTAGGATGAACTATTATCTTATTTATATAATTTTATTAGAAATCAAGAATTCATTAAGACTTAGTGAGTTATGTTTATTAAATCTCTTTAAGTAAAAAGATATGTTGCATTTCTGGCAATTATTAGCTTCGATTTGTTTGGGTATTGGCTTGGCTGCTGCTTGTGGTTTTCGCGTATTTATACCACCATTATTATTGGGTATATTTTATAGAGCAGAGTTTATAACTCTTGGAGAAAAATGGGAATGGGTTGCCTCTGATTTGGCTATATTATTATTAATTATAGCAACTTTACTAGAAATTAGTGCTTATTTAATTCCATGGCTAGATAATTTACTTGATGCTCTTGCAACCCCCACTGCAATAGCTGCAGGGACATTAATAACATACATATCAATTGATGGGAACATAGATCCTTCCATAAATGTGATACTTTCATTAATTTCTGGTATTGGGATAACAGGTTCTATTCAATTTTCTACTGTTTTAATAAGGGGATTATCTTCTGTAAGTAGTGGTGGTTTAGGAAATTTTATTGTTTCAACTCTTGAGTTTATAATTTCAATCTTATTGATAATCAGCTCTATATTCTTACCAGTATTAACTATTATCATTGTTATAATATTAATTATATTTATGAAAAGAATTATAGATAGATTAAGGAAAGCCAAAAGGCAGTCAAATAATATTAAAGTATAGGTTATTCTTTATAAGATTCAACGGTATAAACTATATTTATAATTAAAAGTAACCCCTGTAAACATCACCTAGAGACCATACTAAGCAAATAAACCAAAAGATAAAAGTCCATCCAAAGCAAAAGTTTACAAGAAAAATAGCCCATTTACTTGGGTGTTTTCTTGCAAAAGCAATAGACATTGGTAAATTATGGATAAATAGTATTATCCATATAAACCCACCCAGTGCCAGTCCAATCTGACCGCCTAAAGATGATCCTAGATATAAATATATAGCACTTGTCAAGATCTGCATTATAACAAACCTTATGAAGCTATTATGATATCTTCTTCGGTTACCCATGTAATAACCTGAGTTATTTATTATTCTATCTGTATTAACATTTTGTCTATGGTTAATTAATCTTTGATTAGCAGATTGCAAAGATATAGAAGAATCATATTTTTTGAGATTTTGATCTCCCCATCCTTTTTCTTTAACATTTTCAAACTCCCAATCTTGTTTTGCTTTAGGGTCTTCTGAAGATTCTATAAACTTTAAATTTTGGATGCTTCTTCTTAATTGACTAGCATATTCTGCTCCTTTATCTAATATGTTCTTTTTATTAATTGCATATTCTAAATCACTCTTTGCACTAGGCAAGTCACCAATTAGAGTGTTACTGATAGACCTATATTTATAAAACTCCAAGCTTTTAGGGCCAATTCTTATGGCTTTTGAGTAGTATTCAATTGCCAAATCATGATTGCTCATTTGTGAATATGTCAGACCTATATCAAAATATGCATCTCCACTTTCTTGTAAACCAAGTTCTTTCTGGAAATCAGTTAATGCCTCCTCATAATTAAACAGAACATCTCTATTTATCCTAGCTCTTTCAGCATAGGCTAGTGAATTATTAGGATCAAGTTCAATTGATTTTGTGAGATATTTAATAGCATTATCGTGATCTCCTATAGACGAGTAATTAATTGCTAAATTATAATAAACATCTATTTTACTTCTATTTTTGTAAGCAGATGCATAAGCTGAATCAAGTTCAATAGACTTTATAAGACTATCTATTGCAGTTTGAAAGTCGCCTAGCTTTGTATATGTAATCCCTAAATCACAATAAGCATCTGGATTTGAATTAATATTTATTTCCTCTTCGAAATCAGAAATTGCATCCTCATAATTTGACAACAGATCTCTTCTTACTCTGCCTCTTTCGGCATAGGCATTTGAATTATTGGGATCAAGTTCAATTGCCTTGTTAATATGAAAAAGACCTTTTTTTATATTAATATTATTTCCTTCTGTATTAAGAACACCCACTTCTAAAAACTCGTCGCTTGTAATCAGGTTATTGTTTTGAGCTGTTTGAGATTTAAGCATATTTTTATCGCCTAAAAAGAGAAAAAGGTTAATAGAGGTAATTATATCTATTTAAGACTAAAAGATTTCCTTACCTGTTATTTTATAATGTGAAGTAATAGACATGAAATCAACACTAAAAAAGTCTATTGCTTTTTTGTCGCAGCAATAGTTCTCGACGTCTTTCACTGACTCAACTCACAATTTCCTGCCATGATTTCGATTAAATGACTAAAACACTATGGTGTACTTTTAGATTCCAACTACGACTCGAACCATCTGAAAACACTAATAAATATATTGTTTCTTAGACGTTAATAGAAAGCTAGGAGACTTGTATATCTAAGACACACTTCTAAAAGATCATGGATAAAGAAACCCTTATAGGTTGAAAACTCCTAAATCTATTTTTGCATAGGCAATTTCTATTGCGAGTATTCCTTTAACTGCAAATGCCTAATACTCAAGTTTGTTAGGTAAGTCTTGCTCTTGGCTCGCTCCGCTTGCTGTCATCAACGTTTCGGAAACTCTTCGGTTTCCTTCAAGCATGTTGATGACGGTAAGCGTCAGTGCATGCGTAACCCAACAATGGTTAATGCTTTCACAGTCAAATGTCTGGGTAGTTCTAGTTATCTATTTAATTCCTATCAGGATCTGTGAGGTATATCTAAGTCAAATAAGTAGCTCCCTTATTAATAGTTAAATATGCACTCCAAAACCCACGAAAATAATTGACTACGACTAGCTAAACTACGATAAACCTATCAATAGTGGGATTCTGAATACCAGAACCCTTACCCTCGTTATCTATTGTAATGATAAAAAACCCACTAAAAACCCACTATTTTAGAGCAAGAATCCAGTGGGGGACTATCTAGTGTACTTTCAGGACATAATAAGTTCTCTTAATGAGTTTTGGAGTAAAGAGGGGTGCTTGCTATTACAACCCTATGACCTTGAAAAAGGGGCAGGGACAATGAACCCTCATACTGTTTTGAGAGCACTAGGACCAGAACCGTGGTCAGTGGCTTATCCCGAACCTTGTAGAAGGCCAACAGATGGAAGATATGGAGACAATCCGAATAGAGCGCAGCATTATTTTCAGTTTCAAGTTCTAATTAAACCTTCGCCAGATGGCATTCAAGAAAAGTATCTATCATCTCTTGAAAAAATTGGCATTAATCCCAAAGATCATGATATTAGATTTGTAGAAGACAATTGGGAATCTCCCACTTTAGGGGCTTGGGGTGTTGGTTGGGAAGTTTGGTTAGATGGTATGGAAGTTACGCAGTTTACCTATTTTCAGCAATGTGGAGGATTGGATTGTAAGCCTGTATCGATTGAGATTACTTATGGCTTAGAAAGATTGGCTTTGTTTTTGCAGAATGTAGAAAGTATTTGGGATCTACGTTGGAATAGTGCGTATAGCTATGGAGATATTTGGCTTCCATTAGAAAAAGCCAATTGTGAATATAATTTTGATCATTCCAATCCAGAGACATTAGAAAAACTTTTTAATTTATATGAGCAAGAGGCTAAGAGCTTGATTACTAAGAAACTTCCAGTGCCAGCTTTAGATTTTGTTCTTAAATGTAGCCATACATTTAACTTGCTTGAAGCTAGAGGGGTAATTTCAGTTACTGAAAGAACAGCGGCAATAGGTCGTATTCGTTCACTAGCTAGAAAAGTTTCTGAGTTATGGGTTCTTGAAAGAGAGTCTTTAGGATTTCCTTTGCTGAAAGATTTTTAGTACACTCAAATTAAATTTTTGGAGAGGTGGCTGAGAGGTCGAAAGCGAACGACTCGAAATCGTTTGACAGGCAACTGTCCGTGGGTTCGAATCCCACCCTCTCCGTTTTAATACTGTTCAAGGACGTCCAATGACGCGTTGAAGCAGTAAAGTAGTTGGAGTCTGGATTTAGTGTATCAGAACTTCCAATAACGCCTACTTCGTATTCAAAGTGTGTTGTAGGAATTTAATGCCTACCTGTTGTAGGAAATCAGTAAAAGAAAGACGTAAAACCAGAGTTTAGTGGAATCAATATGTTTTCTCTACACTTGGATTAAAGTGTAAGAAAGATTATGCCTTATATGAATAAACGAACTGCTGCGATTGCTGCTGCATTGTCTTTGATGCCATTAGGACAACCGTTTGTCTTAAGAACGGGTGCTGCATTAACAAGTGCTGCATTGATGATTGTTGTTTCTGAGAATGCACAGGCAGATAGTGCTGATTTCTACTACAACCGAGGTGTAGATAAAAGTTATTCAGGTGATTGTTATGGAGCAATTTATGATTACAACAGAGCAATTGAGATTAATCCAGAGTATTCAAATGCTTATGTTAACCGAGGATATTGTAAGGCTGAGTTAGGTGATTTTTATGGAGCAATATCTGATCATACAGAAGCAATAAAAATTAATCCAAGGAATGGACTTGCATATATGAATCGTGGATATGCAAAAAATGAAATAAAAGATTATAAGGGTTCGATTAATGATTCAAGTAAATCAATTGAGATTGATCCAAATGAAGCAGATGCATACTATAACCGTGGAAGGAGTAAATATTTCTTGAAAGATTATTTTGGAGCAATTTATGATTACAACAGAGCAATTGAGATTAACCCGAGATATGAAAATGCATATATAAATTTAGGAGTTGCAAAGAGAAAGATAGGAGACGCTTATGGAGCAATTTCTTCTTATAACAAAGCAATTAAGATAAATTCAAGAAATTCCAATACATTTAGAAATCGTGGTAATGCTAAAAATCAAATAGGAGATAGAAAAGGTGCTTGCTCTGATTGGATAAAAGCATCTGAATTGGGAGATCAAGATACTGCTAAATTAGTAAGAAACCAATGTTGAAATTTATTTGAAAGCATAGTGCTTAAATTTCATTTTTAAACGTTGTAGGAAGTGTTGAAGTATTTTCTTGGTTTAATATATTCTTATGTTGAATATTATTAATGAGAGACTATAGAAAATTATTTGAAAAATTTAGTGCATATCCTGTTTTTTTCTTTATATGCTTATTTATTTCTGGATGCTCAGGATTTAAAGAAGGTTTTAATCAAGGTTTTAAGAGTTCCTTTGTTTTAGGTTGCATGGAACCGTATGAAAGTAATGCTCATCAAATAGCAATTTCAAGAACACAGTTCCTTGCATATTGTGAGTGCGCCCTTGACGAAATGCTTGAAAATGGGGATGTTCAATTATCCAGACTTATACCTGTAAGAACAGAGCGAATAATAAATTCTTGTTTTGAAAGAGAACTTAGTCCTTAGTAGCCACTTACTCCAACTCAGAGAAGGAATTGAGGGGATTCTACAACTCTCTATAAAGTGCTGAACTTGAGGATGAGTGGGACGAGTATTGGAAATTCTGAAGGGTGGGTGGGAGTAGAAAAGTAGCGTTGTTTCTCTTTTGGGCACTATGCACGATCGTTTGCCGACGCTTTCTTTGCTTGTCAGAGGTTGCCCATCGCATCGGGATGTCTAGAGTAACTGTGTATCAAGAAATGTTTAAAAGACTTTCCCCTGTCAAATCTCAATAGGTTCAAATTTAGTGATTTGGTTGGGAAAAGATATTGACAATTGGATGCAAGAGAAAGTTGATCAAAACAGTTTTTACCCCCCTTTTTCTTTACTTGAGGACGTCTCATGTACTGTCATTTTGGTATTAGGGTAAGTGTTAGGATGTTTTAGAGGAGCATTGGCATAACTTGCTTTATAGCATCTCATATAGGCTTAAACATGCCTAAGTCGACAGACACCCTCTCCGCTTTACGAACTTATAAGGAATGCAGCTGAGTAGTTATAGTGAACCGAGATAGCTCTATTAAAGAGGTTTGTACAAGAAAGACTTATTCAGTCTTGATAAGTCTTTGAAATTATGTGTTCGGGATATTTTTTGTATTTCTTTTGTTATTTATTTTTGGCAAACTTCAGTTAGGACAATATCTCCCGGTGTACCAGGACTTACGTATCTCCACTTCTTATCTTCAGTTTCATATTCAGGTCTATATCTCCAGTTTTCACAGTCTGCAAGTTGTTCTAGAGAAAATGGCTCACTACCATCCTTGGGAACAAGTTTATGTTGATAAACTCTAAAGCGTGCATTCCTACTCCATTGTCCTTTTTTCACATAAGAGGTCACTTCTTTGTTAGAAGATGTCCATACCCAGTTTCCTTCTGATAATGACGGAATTGAAGTCGAAACAATACAAAATATAGGTATAGTTAGTTTTCTAAAAGAAAAACTCATACAAATTAATTCCTAGTTCTTTGTCTAATTTTAACTTATTAAAATGTGTTTGTTCTTTTGCTGCGTGGAGTCAGAATCGTGTGGGATATTGCAGGGGTTTGGTGGAATTTGCTTTGGTTTCGTTAGCATTTATCTCTACAGGTCTTTATAAATAGTCTTTCTAGAACAAGTTGATAGTTTCACTATCCTTAGGATCTAATTTTTCAAATAAGAAGGGGGCGAGATTTCGGTCGCCCCCTTTGAGTCAAGCACTTATTCTTATAACTTTTGTGCTCTGACTCCTAAAATTATTTTAAGTCGCTCAAATAAAATATCAATGGTATAAACACCTGTTTTTAAAACCTAATGATTATTTGATTTCTTTGTGGATAGTCATCCTATTAAGCTGAGGAGAGAATTTTTTGAGTTCCAACCTTTCAGTTGTATTCCTTCGGTTCTTTTCGGTCGTGTATCTTGAGACTCCTGGAGAGCGCTTTTCTGATTCTGGAACAGTCCGACATTCTGTGCACTCTAAGGTGACAATTATTCTGGTACCTTTTTTGGCCATATGAATTTGAGTTCCGCTTTACGGAGCTTTAAACTTACTATGATCTTACAACCTAATTGGTTGATTGAGAAAAAGTGTGCAGTTTACGTTGAGCTATCTTGTCATAATAAGCGATTTTTGAAATATATTCAGAAAATTTATACCTTATATTTTCAGAGCTACTGAGTTAATCGAAGGCTTAGTTCTGAGCTAACCTTTTAGTAATATCAAAGATATACCTTTTTCGAATAAACTAAAGAAAAATCATGTACTTATCTACCAGTAATTGGGCTGAACGTATGCAACATATAAATTATATGAAATGCTGTAATAAAAGTTAGATAGCTAATTAATCTAATTTTATATCTTTCATAATCTCAATTAATAGTAGTATTTCATTAATCAACTTTATTTACAGCATTTTTAGTATTTATAATATTAAACTTAAAGAAAATAACCAAACCATAAAAATATAATTACTGATTATTAACCCCCTAAAACAGTACTTGTTATAATTAGAGTTGAATAGAAAAAATCATGCCCTGCGCATTAGTTACTGGCGGCTCAGGCTTTTTTGGGAATATATTAATTGATGAGCTTTTAAAAGAAGGTTGGCATTGTGTGAATATAGATATACTTAAAAGTAATCGTACTGATTCAAATCTTACTAACTTTGTAGGTGATATTAGGTTACGTAGCGACATAGAGGAATGTTTTAGTATAAGTAAGATAGATGTTGTCTTTCATTGTGCTGCTTTGCTAGCACATGGAAAGATAAAGACTAAAGATCTGATGGATACAAATATTAATGGAACAAAAAACTTGGCTGAAGTTTCAGCTGAAAATAATGTAAATAAATTTATATATATATCAAGTAATTGTTTATGGGGGAATCCACTCCCTTATGCAATCGATGAACACGAATATCCCGAACCTTGTGAAGACTATGGAGTATCTAAATTGGGAGGAGAAATTATTTTGAATTCATTTAACCAGTTAAATCCAATAATTTTTAGAGTGCCAACTTTAATTGATGAAGGCAGGCTAGGTTTATTAGGAATACTTTTTGATTTCATAGATAATAATAAAAGGATTTGGGTAGTAGGTGACGGCAGAAATAAATATCAATTCCTATATGCTAAAGATCTGGCAAAAGCTTGTATTTTAGCAGAAAACTACAATGGTTCAGGAATATTTAATCTTGGCGCTGATAATGTTAGATCCTTAAAAGATGTTTATCAACACGTAATTTCGCAAGGAGGATCAAGATCTAGGATTTCTAAATTACCTAGAAGATTAACTTTATTAGCAATGAGAATATTCTATAAAATTGGTTTATCTCCTCTAGGTCCATATCATCGAAGAATGATAGCAGAGTCATTTATGTTTGATACTTCTAAAGCTAAGAAAGAATTAAAATGGATGCCTACATTTTCTAATGAAGAGATATTACTTAAGGCATTCAAGTATTATATAAATAACAAAGATTCAATAAGAAGTCGAAAGAATGTTTCTGCACATAATTCGGTAACAAAAGCTGGGATAATAAATCTTTTAAAATTAATTTCATGAAATTAAATAATAAATGTTGATTTTATCAAAATATTTAAACTACTTGCCACATTTTCTTAAGGCAACATCTATTGCGTTCTTCACTAATGTTTTTTTGTATGTTTTATTAAAGCCTCGAATTGGTATTAATGCAAGTGGTTTAATAGCAGAATTAACAGGTACTTTAATCTTATATATTTTCCTTAGATTATCACGAAGACCTAAATTAAAAAGAAATTTGAATGGCATTATTCTACAATACTTAATTTCTGGAGGAACTATTTCTATTAATTTAATAGCGTTAAATATTTTTGACCACTTTTATAGAAGCATTATAATTTATAATTCTTTTATAGGTTCTTTATCTGTAACACATATCTCTTTCATATCAAAGATTTTTGCCTCTATTTGCGGTCTTTTATGGACAAGTAGTATGACAATGAAATTTGGCTTTATTTTTAAACAAAAATAAGAAGTAGACTTTTACTATGTTTTTATAGGTTAACCATGAGCTGGGAATCAGTCCTTAATAACAGGTCTTTATCTTGGAATAAATCATCAGCTGATGTAAATATAAAAGAAAATGATCTGAAAGAGATAGCCTTTTTACTTCATAAGGCTATCTTTAATATCGATAAAGACTCTTTCTGGAGATATGTAGATTGGATTTCTGAACTATTGGATCTAGAAAATAATGAAAGAATAATAGAGGTAGGTTGTGGTAATGGATCTTTATTATTAGCTTTAAACGAAAAGAAAGAAATAGAAGCATTTGGTCTAGATATTTCACAGCCACTTTTAAATATTTGCCATCAAATATATTCAGAAAAAATTGATAATTTTAGAATAGGTACATACCCAGATGGAAAATATGATAAATGTTTATGTAATAGCGTTGCTCAATACTTAGATCAAGAAACTGTTAAGAAAATAATAAGCGAGACTCAATGTAAACGAATTATTTTTTCAGACGTCAAAAATATCTTATTTGAAGATCAATTCAAATCAGACCAAGCCAGGAGGCAAGGCTTAACCTTAGATGAAAGAAATCATAAATATGCTAATACCCCTTTGACTCACTATTCTAAAGACTTTTTTAGAAGTCTTGATTATAGAATTAAGATTCTTTCAATGCCCCTTTATTACCCAGACAGTAATTATGGGACATTTGCTGTAATCATAGATAAGGAATAAGAAACAACTTACTGAAAATATAGGGCAAAAAATCAATTAACTTACTTTCAGAAAATAATTATGAAACATTTTTCATTTTTAAAGATTAATTTATAAGGATTATATTTAATATCAGTATATTAATCATCCATCTCATTCATCAAATATAGAATTTCCAATTCCTGAATAGAATTAGCGATCTTTCTTCTCAAAAATGATAATGCATCTTTATCCATTCTTGATTCATTGATTATACCTCTAGACTCTTTTATTGCATGCTCTAAGCTCTTGATTTTCATCGCTCTAACTTCTTTGTTTCTTTTGCACTCTTGAATTGTATAGTCATCAATCATTTTCTTCACTTGTGTAGTGACAGTTGTTTGTAAAATATATTTTCTTTTACTACGCTAATAATACTGTAATTATTCTTTTTCCCAATAAAATCATTAGATGTTTTAACAACAGTGCTTTTATAGCATTATGAGTAAGAATATTATTCTTGAGAAAGATTCTTATTCTTAATGGTTCATTTTATTCTCTTTATACTTTACTATGAAAAATTTCCTTTGTAATTCAATTTAACTTACTCTGAACTTATGCTTATTTTTCTATAATTAGTTATAAATTCTCCATTCCAAATTGATTTAATACTCTACAAGTCTTGTAAATGTTCATCAACTGGATTAGATAAATATAGTTACTTTTTCAAGAATCATCTATATATCACATAAATATAAGGAAGGTAAATACACAATATTAAGTTAGTCTTCCTCACACGATATAATAATAAGAATAATGAATTTCTTCTAAATCAACCTTTTTTAGCTTGATCACTATTGACCCTTTGCTTCTTATTAATCACCTTTTCACTTAATTCTAAAGACATCCTTTATTAGAATAGTCCAATTCATTAACAAACTTTTATGAAGATACCTTTTAATAAGCCCTATTTAACCACTAAAGCAGAACACTATCTTCTAGACGCATATCGTTCATACCAACATTGTGGTAACCATAAATGGAATTTAAGATGTATAGATTATTTAAAGAAAAGGTTTCACTTTAGAGAGGTTTTCTTAGTTCCCTCTGGAACAGCAGCTCTAGAAATGGGAGTCTTTTTGTGTGGTTTGAAACCAGGCGATGAGGTTATATTGCCTTCTTATACATTCAGCTCAACAGCCACAGCAGTTCTACTTGCTGGAGCTAATCCTATTTTTTGTGAGGTTGAGCCTAATACAATGAATATTGATACTAACTGCATTCCTAAATTAATCACTAAGAATACAAAGTTAATTTTGCCAATTGATTATGCAGGTATTCCATGTGATATTAATCGCATAGAAAAAATAGCTGCTGATCATAACCTTTCTGTCTTTGTAGACTCAGCACAATCTTTAAGCTCTCGAACTTCTACAGGAGATTATGTTGGAACTTCATCAGACTTGGCAGCTTTTAGTTTTCATGAAACTAAGAATTTTACCTGCGGTGAGGGCGGCGCATTAGTAGTTAATAAGGAAGAATGGATAGATAGAGCTTTTATTTTGCAAGAGAAAGGTACTGATAGGAAACAAGTACTTGATGGATTGAAAAGTAAATACGGATGGGTAGATATAGGATCGAGTTACTTATTGTCAGATATTCTTGCATCAGCTTTATACTCTCAATTAGAGAGTATAGACTTTATTACTAATGCTAGAAGAAAGATTACTGATTCTTACTTAACATCGTTAAAACCTTTTGAAGACGCAGGTTTTATTAAATTACCAAGGCCACCAAAGGAATGTTCTTTAAATCATCATGCTTTCTTTGTTATATTTGACTCTAAAGAAAATAAATCTCAATTTCTCAAAACTCTTAAGACTGAATTTAACGTAAGTGCTTATATAGGTTATCAACCACTACATTCTTCTGCTAAAGGTTTATCACTAGGATATAAGCCAGATGATCTGCCTATTACTCAAGACCTTGCTTCTAGAATTGTTCGACTACCTTTTTATACAGAATTAGGTTTAAATAGAGATCATCTTAATTATACCGTCTTTTCAATAATTTCTGTTTTGAATAGTATTTATCAATAAAATGCTTTTCTCCCAACCTTTCTCTAAACAGATTCTAGCGTCAGCATGCACGCTTGAAGGTAAATTTATAACAGTAGAAAACGCATTAGAACTTCTTAAACGAAAGTCCATTTCATCAAATATGCGTGTAGATAATATAAGACTTAGTGATATGTCAGGTTGGTCTTATAATAAAGATAATGGAAATATTCAACATAAGACAGGTAAGTTTTTTAAGATAGAAGGAATTTCTGTTATTAATTCTCGATCTGAAAAAAAGATACAATTTGATCAGCCTATAATTAATCAACCCGAAGTAGGTTTTTTAGGTTGCATAGCGAAAGAATTTTTTGGGACTTTATATTTTCTTGTACAGGCAAAAGTAGAACCCGGCAATATTAATGGAGCACAATTCTCGCCAACACTTCAAGCTACTAAGAGCAATTTTACTAGACAACATAGTGGAGTAGAACCCCCTTTTCTATCAAACTTTCTAAATATTAAGACAAACTCAATCTTAATTGACCAATTACAATCAGAGCATGGAAATAGATTTTACAAGAAGCGAAATAGGAACCTTATTATTATTTCCGATAATCTAGATATTGATCCAGAGTCATATATATGGTTGACTTTAGCTCAGATAAAAGAATTATGTAAACATGATAACATTGTTAATATGGATCTTAAATCTGTTATTGGTTCTCTTTATTTTTATTTGTATAAACAAGATATTAATTTATTCGCTAGTATTCATTCTTTAGATACTAAATCTTTTGGCTATAAACTTCTTAGATCAACTTGTATAGATTCTTTTAAATTAAATTCAAATATGAAAATTTACTCATGGCTTAATGAACTTAAGTTTAATAATAATCTTATAACAAAGAAAGTTCCTTTATTAAATATGCCAAACTGGAAATTTAACGAATATAATATCTCACATTTAACAAAAAAATATTTTACAGTAAGTTGGATCTCAATTCAAACCCAAGGTAGAGAAGTTTTCGAATGGGACCAACCAATTATTTCCTCTATTCATCAAGGTTTAAATTGTTTCTTCGTTATGATGATCAATGGAACATATCATTTTCTAGCTCAAGCAATAATGGAATTTGGACTTTTAGACTGCTATGAAATAGGCCCAACAATACAAGCCGTACCTTCAGATGAATTAAAGCCATTGGAAGATATTCCCTTTTATAATTACTTCAGTAAACAAGGACCTGAATCAGTGGTGTTTGATTCTATTTCCTCAGAAGAAGGGGGAAGGTTTATGCATGATTGCAATCGTTATATTATATTAGAAGTTCCAGAAGACTTTATACTTCCTATTCCTTCTAACTATATGTGGGTAAGTTACAGTCAGTTATTAGGTTTAGTATCTCAAAATAATCTTGTGAATGTTCAGGCTAGAGTTTTATTGGCAGCATTAAGTTTCTGTGACTAAAAAACTAACTTTTGGTGTTATGGGATGTGCTTCAATAGCACAACGAATGACAATTCCAGCACTTGTTAAGTCTAATAAAGTTGAACTAAAATGCATAGCTAGTAGAAATAATGCTAAGGCTAAAAAAGTAGCTAGCCAATTTAACTGTGAATTCTCTGAAAATTACACAGAGCTACTTTTAAGAAAAGATATAGAAGCAATTTATATACCCTTACCAACCGGATTACATCATGAATGGGTTCTTAAGTCTTTACGGGCGGGCAAACATGTCTTTGTTGAAAAATCTCTATCAACTAGCTTTCTTGATTGTGTTGAGGCTGTTGAATTAGCAAAGAAATATAAACTACTACTTATGGAGAATTACATGTTTAAATATCATGCACAACAAGATATAGTAAAGTCGATAATTAAAGACAGGATTGGCACTATAAATTCTTTTCAAGCTAATTTTGCTTTTCCCCCTCTTCCAGCCGATAATATTAGATATGACCCTAAATTAGGTGGAGGTTCATTGTTAGATGTAGGAGGCTATGTACTTAAAGCATTAGATGTATTTTTCCCGAATTATAAGCCAAGATATTTATCTTCTACACTAAAATATTCGGATAGAGATATTGATATAGCAGGATCTGCAAACTTTCTTTTGGAATCATGCTCTTCTTCTTTTCCAGCGAATTTGACTTTTGGATTTGACCATGTTTATCGATGCAATATTGAAGTATGGGGTTCTAATTGTTATTTATACACTAATAGAACGTTTACATCACCTCCTGGATTTGTGCCAGAAGTAAACATCGAGATTCAGGGTAAAATAGAAAACATATTACTACCATCAGATAATCACTTTTTGAAAATCATTAATCACTTTGCAAATACTATACTATCAGGCGAATACTCATCTTCTTATAAAGAATTGCTGACTCAAGCATCTTTACAACAAGTTTTAAGAGATAACAGCAATGTATATAGAAACGAATAGCAATTATTTAGAAAATCAAAATATTCTTATAACTTATCTTTTTGCCATCCTTTTAACATTTAAAAAATAAGTTATTTTAATTTCCTAGTTATCTAAACTATAATTCAAGCTAACAAATAGTTAGTAGTAATTACTTAATAAATTAAGTTCATACACTAATGAGTTTTTAATCCTTCTATGCAAATCCCCTATGTTTTCATCTGAGGCTACAAAGACCGTGAACTCTTTGTTGCTTTCTATATCAAAACAATGAATTACAATAACCGTATCATCGTTAGTTGATACTGGACTTACTCCCGTAGCAGTATTAGAAGCATAGAAGCCATAACCAGAAAGAACTTCATAAGCTTTATTCCTGCAGGCTTGAACAGGAACCCTGTTGTTTATATAGCCAAACTCCCAAGCCACTCCTGGACGAGCCAAAGCTGGACATGTACTAATTGCAACAAGAGCAGTAGAAGATAGTAATGAATTCCTAAGACTCTTAAGGATTTTCTTCATAATAAACTTTTTCAAGAGAGTAGGCTAGTTAAAAGGATCAATTAAGGTTTTATAGTAAGCATTGTAGCTTATAAAAGAAAATATGTAATATTCTAATCTTACCTAGAAGAAGTTTTAACTTTCTTTAAATTCCCTATTATAAATAATTCATTATATTTTCATAATTTAAATTAGATTTTATGAAGACAAATTAAATTAATATAGTTTAGAAAACTATTTATATTTATTTATAGAATCTATTATATAATCGATTTGTTCATTTTGTAATAAGACAGAAGATGGCAAAGAGAGTATATTTTCATATGCTTTCATAGAGCCTGGGAAGGAAGATTGATTGTTTGTGACATGTTTTTCATTTATTAAACATGGCTGAAGATTTAGAGGATAGAAAAGTCTTCTAGTAGGGATATTAAACTTAATTAGAAAAGACTTTAATCTTGAAGCATCATCGCAGTGAATATTGGTAAACCAATGAACAGCTTTAGTTGTTGATGGAGGAATAGTTCTAATCCTTAGAAATGGGTTTTTGATACCCTTTAAATACCTTTCATATATCATCAATTTTCTTTCTATTATTTTATCTAATTTATTCATCTGAGAAATACCAATAGCTGCTTGCATCTCTGTGAATGAGAAATTCCATCCTAAATTATTATGTATAAATGTGCCTTTCTCCAATCTACCGTGATTTTTTAAGGAGTAAATATGTTTTGCCAAAGTGTCACCTTGAGTCAGAACTACCCCACCCTCGCCAGTTGTTATAGTCTTATTTCCATAATAACTTAATACCCCAATTTCTCCGAAAGTTCCAACATGCTTTTTGTTATACTTTACACCTATTCCTTGAGCAGCATCTTCAATAATATGAATATTATTCTTTTTACAAATTTCTAATACTTCTTTCATTTCACATGATATACCATATAAATGTACAGGTATAACTGCTTTAGTATTCGGTGTTATTGCTTTTATTAAAGCCATTGGATCTATACAACATGTTTCTGGATCTACATCTACAAGTTTAACTTTGGCTCCTGCAAGTAGAACAGAGGTAGCTGTAGCTATAAATGTTAGATTAGGAACTAAGACCTCATCATTTTTACCTATACCAATTGCTTTTAATGCACAAAATAAAGCACATGTTCCATTACAAATACTAATAGCATGCTTGCTTTTTGTGTAAGCAGAAGTCTTATCCTCAAACTCCTTTGTTAAATTTCCCTCAGTAACATAGGTTGATTGAATAACTCTTTTCAGTTGATCTAGCTCATCATTATCAATCCATGGTTCTATTTGAATTATTGGCTGCATTGCCTAAAATTTAAATTATTATTATAATTCAGTGACTCAGTTAAGTCAATTAAGTGTCAATTCAAAGTAAAGTTAGTATTTTAATACCAACTTACAATCGAGTTCAATTTATATATAGAGCTATTGAATCATCACTTAAGCAAACATATCGATGTGAAGTTATTGTTTGTGACCATGGAAGTAATGATGGTACAGAAGAATTATGTTTAACCTATGGCAATGAGATAAAGTATATACGTAGAGATAATGATTATGGAATTCACTTTTGTGAATTAGAAGCCCTATTAGCCTCAAATGGTGAGTATGTCCACTTTTGTTTTGATGACGATTGGATGCACCCTGAATTTATAGAGCAAAGTATAAAGTTGTTTAATGAAGAAACAGGATTAGTTTTCAGCTCATATGAAGTCATTGACATTCAATCAGATAATCCTACCAATATTGATTGGGATTTAAATAAGCAAATAACTTCAAGGAGAATAAGATCTATTTTAAAAATTCCTTATGTTATGAGAGGTTTAATTTCTCCAAGTTGTGCTTTAGTTCGAAAACAGGATGCCATTAAATGCATGTACATGACTACTAACCTTCTTTCTGATAGTTATTACAATGGTGTAGGTCCAGATTGGCTTATAACAGCAATGCCATTATTTAAGTATAAATATTGTGGGATTATAGATACATCGCTTGTTAAGTTTGGATCGCATGATAAATCTATTACAGTTGATGCATATAATTCTAAAAACATATTAAATATAAGAAGATTTACTTCAGCTTATAGAGGAGCTAGACTGTATTTATTAGTAAGTTGCTTTGTTAAATTTATAAAGTTAGAGCTTATCTATTTGTTTTTAGAAGACTCCCTGCGAGTTTTAAAGAGGTTTGCGATTAAAATGATAAAGTGGTAGAAAGAGGGAAAATTCTAGAATGAGCGTAAAATTAGCTTCTAATACAATACCTAACCAGCACATTGATAAACTTTCAAAATGGTTAGCAACATATCCTAGACTTACAAAAGCATCTGAAACTTTGAAATTTGAGAAAGCTTTCTCAAATTATATAGACGTTAACTATACTCGATTTGTAAATAGTGGTTCTTCAGCAAACTTACTCTTAGCAGCGGCAAATTTATTTTATAGGGATTTACCAAATAAAAATATAGCAGTACCAGCAATTTCCTGGTCAACAACTCTTAGTCCATTCATTCAGTTAGGATATAATCCGTACCTTGTAGATTGTGATCCCATAAATCTAGGAGTTAATATAGACCACTTATATTCAGTTATTAAATCTGAAAATATTTCAACCTTGATCTTAGTGCATGTTTTAGGACATGATTCTAATATTGAAAAAATATTAGATATATGTCAAGAAAGAAATATTCGCCTTTTCGAGGATACTTGTGAATCTATTGGTTCAACTTATAAAAAGAAAAAGTTAGGAAGCTTTGGTTTAGCATCTACATTTTCTTTTTACTATGGGCATCATATTTCCACAATTGAAGGGGGAGCAGTTTGTTCTGATAATATTGATTTCATAGAATTAGTAACTTCATTACGATCACATGGATGGAGTAGAGACCTCAGCAAAGGATTAGCCAGAAAATTACAACTAGAATATTCAATTTCAGATTTTAGAAATCTATACTCATTTTACTATCCTGGATTTAATTTACGTTCTACAGAGATAAATGCATTCTTAGGCAACCTACAAATGAATCTATTAGACCAATACTGTAATAAACGATCAGAAATCTTTGATAGATATCTAAGCAACCTTAAGGAATTTTGGAGTCAAAACTCTTCTTGTGACTTTCTATCAGCATTTGCCTATGGAACATTAGTTGCTAACCCTGATGAAGTATGGGAATTCCTAAAAAGTAAAGATATAGAGAGCAGACCATTAGTATGTGGGAGCATGGGACTACAACCTTTTTGGAAGGAATTAAAAGGCGAGCCTTTGTCTTTTAGATATGCAGATCAAGTCCATAAGTACGGCATTTATCTTCCAATAAATGCAGATATGAATGTCAATGATGTTAACTTAGTATGCTCTGAGTTCAAGAAAGTAGCTATCCCTTACTCTTTTAAATGATAAAACTCTTTGAAAGATTTAGTAAAACCAATTTATTTATTTTAAGTCTTTTAGGTACTCTCTAGAGTAATGATGTATATTTTCATCAGAGATTTCAACCTTCTTTATCCATCTAGAAGACTTATGTTGCTTAGTTAAATTTAACTTTGTAAAATTTATAATGCTTATTTTATACGCAAGCACTATGTAATGAGTACTCACCTCAGAACTTTCCCATATAGAATCATTATAAAAATGTTGATATATTCCAAAAAGATTTGAATTATAAAATTTAAGATCTAAACCAGTCTCTTCTTTTACGATTCTTTCAAAGGCATTTTCTATAGTTTCATTCTTATAAACTCTACCACCTGGAACAAAAAATAATCCTTTTGCTGGTGGATTTAACCTCTTGCCCATTAAGATATCTTGGTTGTTTCGTGAGATAATTAAATCTATAGCAGTTATTGGAATAGACTTAACACAATTTTTCCAATCTGAATCGTTTAGGAATCCTTTTATCACTATTTAAGAAATAATCTAATTCTTTTTATTAATTTTAGAGGGACTAAATATATTCTCTTTACCTTATTTAGCAAACTGTTGTGTTTAAAATAATCTTTTAGAAGTCTTAGCATTCCTAGATCTTCTATTATTTCCTCAGGAAAAATAGAAATTTCTTGATCATTTTCTAATTTTGCTCTTATTTCACTAAGTTTTTCACAATGCTCCCCACTACCATCCATTCCGATATTATAAGTTAGGGATTCACAAGGAGTTAGACATAGACCATTGTTATTAAAAATAAATGCAAACCAAAATATTGCCCAGGTATCCAATTTGCCAAATGCATTCGCTTCAACTTGGGCCCACCAATCAGAAACACCATCTAAGTTAAATCTTTTGCGATCAGCTTTTTTAACCGTATTAATTAAGTGAAATGCATCAGTACACAATGGATCTTCAATCATTGGAATCCACCGATCTCTCCATGTAGCCCATCCCCAGCAAAACATTGAACGAAGTAGAAAACACTTTATTTTGGAATTTATGATATTTGATGTATCTAAACTATAATTAAATCCATTTATATGAAATATGTCTTTTTGCTCTTTGTATAAATTGAGTGCCATATTCATATAAGTAAGGAAATTCTTTCCAACAATAATATCATCTTCAAGTACAATTACACTTTCATGCTTTTGTAGCATTTGAGTTACCCCATTAAGCAATGAACTTGCACATCCAGTATTCTTCTTTTTAGTAATCACTAGAAGCCTTTTAAAAAAACTTCCATAACTATTTGCTATTGATTCGACATTTAGTACTTTTCTTCTTTCTCTTTCAAACCTAGGACCATCTATAAATATAGTGACCTCGGTCTCAGTAGCTAATTTCGAATTTTTAAGACTTTCCAGAGTTTTGTTTAGATGCCATGGTCGATTGAAGGCAAATATTGCTACTGGGTTTATAGGAATATTTTCATCCATTATATAAAAACTGTATTAGAGTTAATATTATTAATTATATCTGATTTTATCTCATCATTATAAGGACCAGCTTTCAATATAACTATAGGCTCTTTATAATCTTTTAAACACTTAGGAGAATTTACAATTAGACTTGTACCATAAAGTCTTTTACCTTGCTTATGTATATCATTATCTAGAATTGAATTAATATTTGAAATATCTAATCCAAAGGCAATTAAGTATTGAGAAAATGTATGTGCTCCAAATAGAAATATAGGCATATTAGTTTTAGCAATTGATTCATTTATACTAGATACTACTTCCTCATAGTGATTAATATAGTCAAAAAATATCTTTTTGTTCTCATAATACAATTTCTTTTGTAATTCCGGCTGATAATAACTATCTGTTAGCTTAGTCTTATAAAAAATACTATGGTCATTTCTATAATAATATTTAGATATAATTTGAAAACCAAATTTTGCAAGTAAAAAGTCTATGTAATCTTCAGTAAGGAATACAGAGTGTTCAAAATCAATAGCATTATTATATTTTGCTATAAGCATTTCCTTTAAATTTGGTACAGAAAAACAATGATATTTTATTTGTTCTTGCTTTTTTGATATTGTCTCCATAAAATTACTAGGTTCATAAATGTGCTCCAAGACATGTGAATGAACAATTGTATCTACATCTTTTTCAATCTTAAAATATTCATCAAAGGTACCCTTTATAAATTTAGCAGGGCAATCTTTTATAGGAATTGGATTTGGCTCAATTATTGTCCATGGCAATGCTTTAAAATTAGAAAAATTTGTAGCAAGAATACCATGAGAGCCTCCAATCTCTAGAACATTTTTAATAGGAATATTCTTAAGGAAATTAGCAAATTCTTGATGATGCTCCTTCCAAACAGAACCAATTTGCCCAGCACCATGAAGTTGATCATTTCCATATAAAATATCTAGCGGTATAAGTTTTGATAGTTGAATTAAACCTGAATCTTTAGATATTACCCACTCCATATCTTGATGGATATCTTCATCTATATTATGGCTAACACAGCCCATAAAAATTGGGAATTGAGGAAAAGTAAATAATTCCTCCAGATCTTTTTTATCTGTAACTACGCACCTATTACGCTTAATAATCTTCATGGAGTATGCAAGCAATCATAAAGCATGCTTTTACCTAGTGCATATAAAAGTTTATTGTAAGGCAAATGATGCAAAGGAGCAATATTTAAGAAAATTATAGAAGTAAGCAAATAAACTTTCTTTTTATCTAGAGATTTAGAAGATAGCCAATCACAAAATATTGACTCATATTCACATAGTATATTCTTCCTGTAAAAATCATACTTTATATCATTTTCAACCCAATCTATGCTATAAAAACCACAATCTATGATTTGATGATTTATAATTAAGCCATGTAATAGCTTCGCTAAATCATAATAAATATCACCATAATAAATGTCACCACCAAAATCTTGCCTCCAATCTAGGAAGGTAAACTTTTTCTTTAGTGAGTCATATAGGATATTTTCAAAGTGGAAATCACCATGAAATAATACAGGTATTCCTTTACTTAATTCCTCCCAGTCAATCATAGAAAATAAATCAGATAGCTTTGGTGTATAAGAACCATTTATGTAACAAATACTGTCTTTAATGCCAATTAGCTTATTGAATTCCTCTACCCTTTTCAATGTCTTTGCATGATAGAAGTTATCGCAACGTTTATAGAATGATGACAATTCAGATTTAGAAAAATCTGCCCTTTCCCAAAAGGTATGAGAAAAATTTAGCAAATCTATGAATTTACTCTTATCATTTATATTAGACATTAGACATCCATCAGATTTAATATATATATACATATTTTTAGATGAAGATATTACTTTTGGAATAAAACCATTCAATCTTTTAGATCTTAAAACACGATTTTTTATAAATTCAATATCATCTGAAAATTTAATAACTTTCTCCTTAACAAACCAAATTGCCTCATTCTCTTTTTCTAGAATTATAGGTTGATCTTTAGTTGAATAATTTTCTCTGGCAATTTTAAGATTATCAGGCGTACCTATATCATCCCAACAAAAACTATGCCCCTTAAAATCTAATTCATTTATCATTTTATTTATAGCATAACTTTCACCTTCCTCTACTATAATTGGATCATTTGAATTCATGTATGACCAGAATAATTGATGATCATATATGCCACATAGTCCAATATAAGCATAGTGATTACTATTAGAACTACCTTTACTGTATAGAGAAACTATATTTTCATATTCTCCTAATTCTATTGTCCTATATTGACTTAAGTCTTTTGAATTAGCATAACCTAACCAATTCTTATCTGCTTTTGGTACTATTTCTTTGACCAACGTATCACATGATAAAAAAATAAATGGTTTTTGTAGAAAAGGCTCGCAAATCTTTAATGTATGGCCCAAACCAGAATCTTTCCCAATATACTTTTCAACCTCTATATATTTAATATTTATATTTGGGTAGGTTAACGAGATAAACTGTCTAACCAAATCACCTTTATAGCCTAAAGCAATTATAAACTCTGTATCTAAGGAAAATTTTTCTATTTGATGAGAAATTAAGGGCTTATTGTTAACACTTATAAGGGACTTGTTTAAATATCTTGTTAAGCTCCCTAAGCGAGAACCGATACCAGCTGTAGGTATAAATACGCATTCAGTCATTAATTCTCGCTTCTTTCATAGTCATCAGATAACCTTACTACGTCTTCGATTTCAGGCGTACTGGACTCTAAATAAACAGACTTTTCAATCGCCTCCATCCTATGGATAACCAAGGGTTTTATTGTTATGCTTTCATTTGATGTAAATGTTTTCGACTTAAGATTTTCCATATTAGGTCCATATGTGATCATTAACTTCCCACTTAAAACATAAATTGTCTCAGCCTTTTTATTATGATACTGCAAGCTACAGCGATGCCCTTTATTCATCGTTAGCCGTTTAACTAAATAGATTGAATTTAGTTCTAAGATTTCTTCTTTACCCCAAGGCTTTTCTATTAATTGAATTTTATCAGTCATAATTTGAATTCCTTATAAACTGGATTGAATTCAAAGAACTTATCATAAAATGTCTTTACATACTCATTCATGGACCATCTGCTATTAAAACCATACTTTTTCCTTAACCAATGCTTACCTTCTTCTAGGTAAAGTCTTATATTCTCATCATAACTTTCAGTTTTTATTAATGCAGACTTGTTTATAAGATAAGATTCATTTTCTTCTGCAAAAACTTCTGCTGTAATCGCAGCTGCCCAGTTATTTGCATAAGCTTTTGCTATTAATTCACTTTCCAATAAATATCCCCTAAAATTATTGCCATCAAAAACAAAGTCCATATAAGTAGGGCTTTGTGGATTTAAAATATCATCTAGAAAGGATCTTCTAAGAAAATAAGCATTATTGTGAATATACCAAAAATATTTAGTAGACTGATTTGATAGTAAATGTTTTTCTCCCCACAACTTAGAACAGGGTGACAATATACCTAGGCGAGGATGACTATCTAAAATCTTTAGCAACGGCTCTACTGTGCTTGTTTCCATAAGCTCTGTATCATTTGTTATAAGAAAAAATGCATCATAATCGTTCCATTTATTAGAGTTATATAGTTTTAATAGTCCATAATTCATTCCCCTTGAGTATCTCAATCCAATTTTATTTATTTTATCTTCAGTAGCATGCCAGGTACAATATTTTGATAAAAGATTAGCATCTGATCCAGCTTCTAGAATATATACATCAGTCAATTCATTGTCATATTTTACTAAATGCTCATATAGTTTATCTGCTGGTTTCGGAAGATTTCTATTAAGTATTATAGTGGCTACTCTTTTCATGACTATTTAATTAAATTAAAACCTTTAAGATAACGAAGTATTGATTTTTGAATTGATTCCTTAAGATAATTATCTAGCGAAATTCCTTTTTTTTCTAAATAGCTATTTGCTTTATTCTTGATGTTGATAAATTCATCCTTTGAAAAGATATAATGTCCACATAGTAATGCTTTATCCCTTTCAGATATATTCGATTTAGGTATTAACCATTTCTCCCATTTCTTCGATTCCAAAGAAAGTTTAATAAATTCATCTGCTAATTTTGGAAGATTATTATCCTCCAATACCTTTATAAAAGCTTTTGATTCAGTTACGCCAAACTCTGGAGCAACATTTGCAGAATGAATACCTAATCTTGGATGCCATTGAATAGCCTCATCTGAAAGATAATCAGCATTATGCTCTTTCATGAATATTGAGTGTTCTTTGCATATTTGTACCATTTTTGGGACTTGTATCTCTGCAGGTATTTCATTCTCAACTCTCAAAGGATTATCAAAGGAGCCAACATTCCTCATTTCCAAAACCCTTGTACCAGTCTGAATAACTACAAAAGTAGGCTTAGGTAGTTTATTTGATTTACAAAATCTTTGAATTTGTTCTAATGTAAAATTTAGCTCTTCTTGTGTATTTGTCGAACCACTTTGCTCTTCAGTTCCTATTTCAAATAAAACTTCTCGACCAATCTTTTTAGCATAACTATAGCAAAACTCATACAGTTCGTATATTCTTTCTAGTACATCTGAGGTTTTAGGATTAGAATGGATATCTATACTTGGATCAATATGTAGGATTTGGAAGCCAGAATCAATATCTTCTTTATAGGAAGCTTTTGCTGATTCCATAGCTCTTCTGAGACTATAACTATTTTCTTTCTCGACTTCATTTTGCCATGGACCTCCATGATCTCTTGCTAATATTATCTTACCTTTCTTGTCCGCATTAATCACATAGTTTGAATAGTCAGATGTTGTCCAATTATTCACATAACCACCACCAAACTCTTTTGAATCAATTTGTCTTCTACTAGCAATAAGTATTAAAGGAATATCATACTTAGTGGCTAAATCTATTGAAGCATCAACACAATTCAATGACATGGGTCCTATCCCTAATAATGTACAAGCCTTTGAATTTAATGTGTTTTTAAGTTGATTGCCAATCATACTGCCCATTCCCCGCTAACTTTTGAAATGTCTCCTCTTATATTTTCAATACTAGATACTCCAAAAAATTTATTGAGAATATGAATACAAGCATCAGCAACAGCTCTATCTCCTCCTGATCTTGATGAAATATAATTAGCAGATTTCTTGGCAGATTCATCTGCATTATAGGGAGCTATGCTATAAGAAACCTTTTGCATTACAATGTAATCAAATATACCATCTCCCATGTAAATAACATCCTTAGGGTTGTAATGATTAGAGATCCAATTAATTCTTTTTACTGTACTAACCAGATCTAAACTATAGTTCATGTCTTCTACAATACGTTTATGACTAATATTAAATCCCTTTTTATCACCTGTAACAAATCTGATTTCCATAAATGGACTTAGAAGAGATAATCCATCATTGTCATCTGGGCCGAATACCTTCATAAACTTACCCTCTTCTGTATATAAAAACTGACCAGTAGAAAGCACTCCATCAACATCAAGAATAAAAACTTTTGGACTCCATTTTGAATTCATATAACTCTCTTTTGCTTTTGTTGATCATAATCTATCATCTTCTTTATTTCAGCTTTGGCTAAATTTATTAAAATTCTCTACTTTCAAGTTTTGTTTTGTATGCTAGTCTCATCAATTTTCTTTCTACCTCAAGCTATTGAAGATCAGCTTGGCGTTCCATTGCAAGAATAACTATTTGTTAAGTAGTTATCAGGGGTCATTGACGTCACTCATGAAAAATGGCAAAAACTCTATCCAGCTTAGTATTTGGAAATTCAAAGACATAGATAAATGATATGATTCCTAAGAATTAAATAAGCCTTATTTCCTCATATCTAAATATGGATTATTTTTAGTTAACTTGCTTATAATTTTACTGCAAGAATCTATTATAAATTTCTTTCTATAGTTAGTTTCATAATCAAATAATTTATTATCTTTAATTGTGTCAGAAATCCTTAATTGATATAATAACGCTCTTCTTCTCTGATTCGATGTATTTGTTGGACTTCCATGTACTAGAAGGTGATTAAAGAATAAAGCATCTCCAGGATCAAGTAATACTTGTTTCAATTTTCTTCGACTAGAGATCTCACATAATTGTGAATACTTTACTCGCCTCTTGTGCCCTAAATTACAGTTAACAATATCCTCATGTTCAAGTAGTCCTTCTTTATGAGATTCTTCAAAAATACAAAGTGGACCATTACTTTCATTATGTTTGTCTAGAGCAATAAAAACTTGTATGAATTTATTTAGGTCTTTTTTACTTGAATAACCAGGAGCATAAGTATCAATATTAAAAAACTCTTGATGCCATTCAACATCGGGTCCAATATAAGCAGCTTTGTTGACTACAAGAAGATGATTGCATTTAAGCTTACCTGGGCTTAACAATGTCTTTGAAACTTTCTCTATTTCCAACTTTGATGACAAACTCACCATTTCACTATTGTCAATTAAATTACCGTAACCCCAGGGAACATCTTCAGAATATGGTATAAATACCTTTGGCTCTAAGTTATCTACCAATCGATTTATTTTTACAATACTATCTTCATTAATTAAATTTTTAATTACAATATAACCCTTATCATAATATTCATCTATTTGGGAACTGCTTAACTCTTTCATATCAAGCCTTATAAGTCTATAGACTAATAATTATACTATGAAACGAATTTATTTAAAGTGTCTACAATACGACTTATCTCTTCGTCCTTTAGCTCTGGATAATTTGGAGGAGCGAAATGACAATTGCAGAATTTTGCTGTATTCGTCAATTCTCTAGCCAAATATTTTCTTGACTCAATTACTCTTGGCTGTACACTTATAGGTTCTCTATAGACACTACCAGTCATGGCTATTCTTTTTTCTTTAAAGAGCATTTCAATCCCTTTTGTAATTAATGGATCATTTGCTACGAATAATGTTTTGTAATTAGAGGATATATTACCCTTAGGTGAAGGTAAGAACTTTATAAACTTAGATTTAACATTTTCTTTGTAGAAAGCATTGATTTCCTGCCTTCTCTTTATCCTATCTTTGCACCTTTCAAGATCAGCTATTGCTAAAGCAGCATTCATTTCTGATAACTTAAAGTTACCTGATTCATAGTCAAATAATCTTGGAATAGATTTTGACTTGCCAAAAAATATATTATTTCTAATATTGACTTGTCTTTCTTCATTATCACAATTAATAATTCCTCCTTCCCCACACGCAACTACTTTTGTGGTTTGAAAGCTTGTAACAGAATAATTTCCTATAGTACCTAGAAACTTATTATTTATGCTAGATAAAAATCCTTGAGCGTTATCTTCAACTAAGACTATATTATGTTCTTCAGAGAATTCCTTAATCTTAAAGATTTTTTCTGAGGCCCTACCGGATATATTAACCACACATATTGCCGCTACCTCAATATCTAATTCATTGCATTTTGCGTAAGCCCTTAATAAATCATTATAACTAGCTACATATTCTTTAGAAAGATCTAAAGGAACTATGATTCCACCTGCTGCTTGTATTGCATGCGCTGTAGCTATAAATGTGTTTGCCTGTACAATTACAGCTTTGTTTCTAACATTTATAGTCCTAAAGACTGCTTCAAGACCAGTTGTCGCAGATGAAGTGGCTATGGAATACAAGGATTTTTGCAAGCTATTTACTTTTTCTTCCAATTCCCTGCAAAGAGTGTGATTTGTGAGAAAAGCTTCATCAATTACTCTATCAACTAGTTCATGTATTCTTGTTTTATCTTTATCAGAATAACTAATATTAAAAATTCTGATAGGATCCTTGTCCATTCTGTTAATGGTAAATATAAAAAAAGTATATCAGAGCTGTATTCTCCCAGGCAAACTTTTAAGTTGTTTTAACTTCTTTTAAAATTTGCTGCTTCTAAGTCTACATATTTTCTAATCATTAGGTACAATAATAAATAATTATTAAATTATTATTCAGTATTATTTTTAGGAATCTTTTGCTTCATCCTAATACTCTTTGATTATTTTCTTTACTATTAGGATTAGACAAGCAAGCCCTTGGACTGTAAATACTTACAAGGGTTATAAAAATTGAAATGCATATATTTAAATTTACGAAATGGAATCTTGGATAAGATCCCCAACCAAGTAATAAAGTAGGCAGTATTGTAATTAGAACAACAATGAGAAAATATAACCTTAGCTTTCTTTTTGAAATTATGAACCATGAGATACAAAGAATTGAACCAAAAGGGACAAAAAGTAACGCTATATACTCTAATATAGAATTTGGATTGCCTAGATTAGCATCAGGTAAATATTTCATTGCAGCAGGAAATCCTATAGCAAAATAACCAAGTATCTTAGTAGAAATCCAATAATAAATTACTTTTAGATTTACTTGCCCCAAATGACCAAGTAATGAAGAATCTTGACTGGCTAGAAACTTGAAGCTTTTTGCATAATATAAATTGTGGTAAAGAGGTAATAGTATAGGAATAAAATAAAAGATAATCATATCTTTTATTTTTAGACGATACTCATAAAATATTATTAAAGCCATAAAGGCTGATGCTATCAATAGGTTCTGTCGTATAAAAGGTATAATGGCATATGTAAGTAATGAAAGCCTTGGCTTTTTACTTATCAATAGAGCAGCACTTATCCACGCAAGATTTACTGTTAACCACTCAGAGTAACCATAAACAATATTTTTAAACATATAGGCTGAAGAAAGAAGCCAAAACAACGTAATTTTAATTAATAAACTTTTACTTAGTCTTTCTTTTATGAAACAAGAATGAGAATAACCTAGACAAAAACTTGTTAAAACAATATTTAGAACTTGCAGGCCACGATTCTCACCCTGACAAAGTTTAATAGCTAATGCTAAGTAATATCTATAACCTGGTTGATCAACATATTCCAATGCTCCTGTATTTCTTAATAGATTATCTCCTCCCCAAAGTGTTGGTGTAGAGATTATATTATGAGCATAAAAACTATATCTAAAGCTATCATCTAATGGTAAGTGTATTATCCCTGATGATAATATATCTATAAAAGGGATTGATATAATTAAAGCAAGTACAGGAGCTATAAGAGAGAATCTAGGTGTGAACCTTTTATTTAATGTTATTAAAAATAAATACAAGATTGGAAAACTCGTTGGGATTAGGAGAGAAATAGTATGCTCACCTAATGCTTGATTACTAGTTAATATCTCAGGTTTAAGTACTAAAACAGCTATTACCCCAATCAAACCAAGTAAGCATGGTATAATCAAGTTAGTTATTTTCTCTTCGTAAAACCTCATAATTAAAAAAAAGAAAAAGCAATAGGCTTAATACTCAATTGACTAAATACAAACCCTTTTCAATGATAAATCCTTAAGCGCTTTACACTACTATTTTTCTAAGTATTAGGCTCTAATGAAATATTTCTCTTAAGTAATCTTTCTTACCATAATAAACTATTGACAAACTCTATTTAGGATTACCAGATAAGCATCTCTTCATGTAATTCATTAGGCTTAACCTTTTTTGTCAGTAGACTTTCTGAACTCTTTTATTATTAATCTTCTAGTGAGTATATAATTACAATAAGCCTTTTAAAAGATAGAATATATAAATGGTGCTATTACAGAACCCTGAGTGGCCACAATAAGAGCCCCCATGCAAACAATTGTGATTATTAATGGTGCAAGCCAATATTTTTTACGAATTTTTAGAAAATCCCAGATATCTTTGGCTAAATCCAGAAAGTCTTCCATTTTTTTAAAGTAGGAAATGCAACTAAACTATTTTGCTTCATTTCTGAGAATATGCATCCTAAATGTTTCTTTTTTAAGAATTTAACATTCTTTAGATTTAAATTTGAGCATAATTAACAAATTAACCTTAACCACTAATAATTGAACTCAGTCTAAAAGCTAGTATGATTAACTAGTCTATACTTAGGTAAATGATAGGTTTTTATCAATCCTTTAGACAAAGCATGTCTTCCCTTCTAAAGAATCTATCTACTATCTACAAGCCTTTCAACTAACTATCTTTCATGTAAATCATCCCAATAAATAGAAGATGAACAAGTATTTGCTCCCATTGGCTGTAATTATATCAACTTCAATAGGTTTAGGATCCTATAATCATTTCATTGGTCCTGAAACTATTTCAGACGAAGGATTTCAAGGAGCAACTGCTACATCTTCAAATGGATATGTATGCAAAGCAGATGATTACAATTGTGTTCGAAGGATTATTATTGATTTAGATAAATCAAGTAATAATCTATTGATCCTTGGCAATTCACAACTTGGAGCAATTAATCAAATATCATCTGGTGATATTAACTATGCTCATAAATTAGCAATTGATTTTGAGAATACTAAAATAAATAATTTAGTAATAAGATCGATTTGGATCCCTAATAGCTCTTTGTCAGAGTTTAATTTGATTTATTCTTCCATTAGTGATTGTTCTGGAAATGTTAAAAACCTCATTATACCTTTGTTCTTAGATGATACTAGAGAATCTTCTATTCGACCCTCCTTAGAAAATTATATGTATAAGATATGTGGCATCGATTCAGGACTTTTGTCTAGCAAAGTATCTAAAGAAGCTAAAAGTGAAACAATTACGAATAGCAAACGCATAGGGGATAAGATCATTAATATTATTCCTATACTTAAAGAAACTAAATCTACAAATACATCACTTAGAACTTTCCTTTATAAGTTAAGAAATACTATTTTTAACGTTAATCCGTCCACTAAAAGAAGAACTATTAAATCAGCATATAATACTAATATCAAATCTCTCAGACATTTAATTTCTTCCAGAAAAGGATCTCAAGGTTTTACGATTACATACATACCTCCTTTACTCTATTCTTCAAATCTTAATCTAATACCCTACATACCAAGTGAATATACATTATTTAAAAATCAAATGCTTAAACTCTGCCAATACAATGGCTGTTATCTTTATAATCTTGAGGCCCTTATCCCTGATCATTTATGGGGTAGTAAGGAATCAACTTCTTTCACAGAAAAATCTGCAGAGTTGGATTTCATGCATTTTACTTACGAAGGGCACCACATTTTTTTCAACAAGCTAAAGATGCTCATTAATTCTTTAGATAAACCTATTTAACTTTGTTTTTTCACTCTCCTACAGCTCTTTTCCTTTTTCTCCCAATAGCATTTACTTTTTACCCACTGGTTGAAAGTAAATCAATATCAGCATCTAGAATATTTCTTTTAATATTCTCACTTATATTCTATGGGTTTGACCACCCTTGGTTTATTATTCCACTACTAATAAGTGCCATCTCAGACTTCTTCATTTCTAAAGCACTTATAGAATTAGACCTCTCAAAAAGTTCTAGGAAATATTTACTCTTAATTAGCATAATCATTAATATTGGACTATTAATCATATTTAAATATATTCCATTTATTGAGGAATCTCTTTCAATCTTTTCTTTTAATGAAACTACAAGCTATTTTTCTACTTTTGATTTAATTCTACCTGCAGGTATTAGTTTCTATACTTTCCAAACACTTTCATATGTATTTGATGTTTATCAAGGTCGTCTAAAAGTTATACCAAGACTAGTTGATTATCTTCTATATGTTTGTTACTTCCCACAGTTAGTAGCAGGGCCAATATTAAGGCCATCTGATTTCTTTAATGAAGAAGGCCTATGCAATATACATTCCTCTAGATCATCTGTTTTTCCAGGCTTTAGAAGAATTTGTTTTGGACTGTTTTTAAAGCTATGTCTTGCAGATGAGCTCGCCAGATTAAATGATATTGCTTTTTCAGCAGATTACTCCGGAATTAGTTCATTAGATGCTTGGACAATGGCATTTGGCTTTGGTTTGCAAATATATTTTGACTTTAGCGCTTATTCACATATGGCTATTGGAATCTCTGAGATTATTGGCTTGCCTATTCGAGAAAATTTTAGTTTTCCTTATCTTTCCAAATCCGCCACAGAATTTTGGCGTAGATGGCATATTTCTCTTTCAAGCTGGGTCAATGATTACCTATATTCATTTTTGAACTTACGCTTACCTCTTTGGATAAATGGAGCAATTCCTCTTTTGCTGACTTGGTTGGTTATGGGTATATGGCATGGTGCTTCTTGGAGATTTGCTTTTTGGGGGTTGATTAATGGGATCTTTGTTTTATCTCACAGACTTTTTAAGCATTATTTCATTAAACATTATCAAGCTAGTTCTCTAATTAGCTGGCTTATTACTCTTTTCTCTATAATGTCATCTTGGATATATTTTAGATCTACAAGCTGGGATCAGGCTAATTATATTTTTAGGGCACTTTGGGTTGGCGACATAGCATTAAACCTTCGAGAAAATTATTATTTATTTGTTTTTATTTTTATGATAGGCTCTTTGTTATTTGGATTATCATGGCAGCATAAGCATAATCCTACATTTACTAGAATCTTCAGGAATAAGACAATATCTTTTTTATCTTGTGTATTTTGCTTGTTTTTCTCTATGATCTTTATTAACCGACAAGTTGCATTTGTTTATTTTCAGTTTTAAACTTAATTAATATTTTAATAAAATACTCTTTGAGCAACTCAGAGGATATACCTTAAGTGATTTAATTATTATAACTAGAAAAGTAAGAATGATTTAACTAATTTTTAGATTCATTATTAGTGTTGCATGATTTTATATATTTGGCCCACTTCTTATGACCTAATTTTGAGAGGTGAACATTATCAACATAATATTTAGGAGAATATTCTTCTTTAATAAGATAATAGAGATTGCAGGCTTTAGCTACTTTTATATTTTTAGATATTAAATCAATGTATTGATCATATTTTTTGATTTCAGATGAGTTTAATTTTGAATCCTCAAACCATCGCCTAGGTGGAGTCACAAAAATCTCTACTTTTGATTCTGAGGAACTAATAGAATTATTTAAATCTTTCCAAGCCAGGTCTATCTGAGTGCTTTTCACGATGAAATCATCTTGATGATTTTCCTTGTATTCTGAAGTATCTCTTAGTCCAGGAATGATAAACCGCCAAAATATATAATTCAATATTTCATTTATAGCTTTTGGATGCTTAGGAGGATATTCCCAAAATGGTTGACTACTTAAACTCATAATATTCCTTGATTCATCTCCAGGTAGTATCACAATTAAAAACTTAGAGGGCTTCCTTTTAGAATAAATAGAGAAATTTGATATAAACCTTCCCATATTATAAGTTCCCCAAGCATTTAAGCCTGAATTTAGGCAGTTTAAATTTTCATTGTTTGAACAGTAATAACTTGAGAAAAGTTCAGAATCATCTATATATGATCCTCCATAAGTTACACTATCACCAACAAAGACTATTATTTCTGAAGTTAACAACTTTGTTTGAGTTGGATCAAATCTAAAGCCTTCAGAGTCTGTTGTTACTATTGCGCCTTTCCTTCTTTTTTTACTTTGATTTGGTTTGAGTCTATAGCCTACGAGTGAATCACTATTATATAAAATTGGATTACCTAGGCCTAAAGAGCGTGTGGAAAGCTCGCAAATAAATATACCTATAGCTACTGATGAAATCCCTAGGAATAAATTAAATAAGCTTTCTTTGAGTTTCATAATGTATTATATTAAAAGAATTTTCTTCATAATCAGAAGATTCTGGTTAGATCAATATTATTATCCTTATCTTCTCTATATGAAATATTAGAGTTTCTTTTTTTTCTCAGAGGGTCATAACCAAATAATTTCATTATTAATGCAATAGGTTGTAGAACTAATATGAAAATTAAACCTAAGATTATATGACTATTAATCCAACCAAGTTTATATCCTAATAAAATCCAAAACTTATAGGGATAATAAAGAAGACTGGGTTTAAAAATTCCAAAAGTTAATACAATAGTACCAAACCATATAGTCCAGAATTTTAATGCATGACCAGTAATCGTTGGAATTAAAAAGCCAATAATTACAGGCAGTCCTATTCCAAATAGCAAACCAAAATCTCTAAGTTGCTTTTTATGAATATCCTTTTTCATTTTTAATCTAAGTCAAACTCTTGCTTCCATTTTTCATCTTTTTCTACCTTTGACTGTTCATTCTTATAAAGTATTTGATTTTGAAGAACTAGCACATCCATTTCAGTTCGCATAAAGCATCTATAAGCATCCTGTGGGGAACAAACAATTGGCTCTCCTCTTACATTAAAAGAAGTATTCACAATAGTTGGACATCCTGTTTTCTTTTTAAAGGCATTAATCAAATGGTAGTAACGTGGGTTTGTTTTTTTGCTAACTGTTTGTACTCTAGCTGAATAATCTACATGGGTAATAGCTGGTAAAGATGACCTAGGAATATTTAACTTCTCAATTCCAAACAGTTTCTCTTCCTCTTCTGTCATTACTTTGCATAACTCTTTTTTAACTGGTGCAACAATTAGCATATAAGGACTTTTTGACCTTAATTCAAATTGACTAGTAAGATCTTCTTCTAAAACTGAAGGCGCAAATGGACGAAAACTTTCTCTAAATTTAATCTTTACATTCATTTGATATTGCATTTTTTTATTTCGTGGGTCTCCAATTATTGATCTCCCTCCTAAAGCTCTAGGTCCAAACTCCATTGCTCCATTAAACCAACCAATTACTTTACCCTCGTCAAGAATATTTGCGAGTTCTTCAAAAAGAACTTCATCTTTAAGTGTTTGAAAAGGCGCTTTGATTTTTTCTAAATAACTAACAATATCTTCATTAGAAAATTTACAACCAAGATAAGACCCTTTCATAGAATCTTCTGGATTTACTTTCCTTAATTTCTTTAGATAGTTGTGCCAAACTATAAGTGCAGCCCCTAAAGATGATCCAGCATCACCGCTTGCAGGTTGAATCCAAATATTATCGAAGATTTTCTTTTCAAGCAATCTACCATTTGCCACACAATTTAAGGCTACGCCTCCTGCAAGACATAAATTTTTTATACCGGTTTCTTTTTTCAATGTACTAGCAAGTTTGGTAACAATTTCTTCTGTCACCAATTGAATAGATGCTGCCAAGTCCATGTGAAACTGAGTGATCTCTGTCTCACTTCCTCTAGGCAATGATCCAAAAAGTTTGTGGAACTTATTACTTGTCATTCTGAAACCACGGTGAAATTTAAAAAAACTAATGTCTAACTTAAAAGTTCCATCTTCTTTTATATCAATTAGATTCTTTTTAATGACATCTGCATATCTCGGCTCTCCATAAGGAGCAAGTCCCATCAATTTGTACTCACCTGAATTAACTTTAAACCCACAGTAATAAGTAAACGCCGAGTAAAGTAGCCCTAGAGAATGTGGGAAACTTATTTCCCAAAGAGGTTTAATTGAATTGCTTTCACCAATCCATGCAGATGTGGTTGCCCATTCTCCGACTCCATCCATACAAAGAACCGCTGCTTTTTCAAAAGGACTTGGATAAAAGGCAGCGGCAGCATGAGAAAAGTGATGCTCTGAAAAAAGTAATTTTGGAATATCAGGTTCAATATTAGTAACAAGCTCTTTTTGTAAGGACTTAAGTTTATTTTTTAGTTCTGATTTTAGAAATAGCTTCTCTTTTAACCAAACTTGCATTGCTGCAATAAATGAGCGAGCGCCTCTTGGAGATGCTCCTAGATATGTTTCTAATAATCTCTCAAATGTTAAAAGTGGTTTTTCGTAGTAAACAATATATTCAATATCTCTTAAGTCAATTTGATTAGAGTTGAGGCAGTATCGAATTGAATTTGAAGGGAATCCAGAATCATGCTTCTTTCTTGAAAACCTTTCTTCTTGTACAGCTGAAATAATCTCACCATTGCATAATAAGGCAGCAGCACTGTCGTGGTAAAAGCAGGATATTCCAAGAATATAAGAAGGCACTTTATAAGAAAGATTATTGGTCGATAGGGATAATAGTTTTTAGTTTATAGCTTAAGAAAACTGGACACCTCAAATGGAAATGCTCCTTTTTTCATTGTTCAAAAGATTTCTTAAGTAGTCGTTATCTATTATGATTCATAATTAATATGAAATACAAGCCATCGAATAGAAATTTAATTACAGGTGGTGCTGGTTTTTTAGGCTCTCACCTAGTAGATCGTCTTATGGAGAAGGGAGAGGAGGTCATTTGCCTTGATAATTATTTTACTGGTAGGAAGAAAAATATTGAGCAATGGATTGGCAATCCTCGATTTGAGTTAATTAGACACGACGTAACTGAGCCCATAACTCTTGAAATAGATCGAATTTGGCATTTAGCGTGCCCAGCTTCTCCTATTCATTATCAATCTAATCCAATTAAAACTTCTAAAACAAGCTTTCTTGGAACATATAACATGCTTGGATTGGCGAAAAGAGCAAATGCAAAACTTCTATTAGCTTCTACAAGTGAAGTATATGGTGACCCAGAGGTCCATCCTCAGCCAGAATCATATTGGGGTTCCGTAAACCCGATCGGAATTAGAAGTTGTTATGACGAAGGTAAGAGAATTGCTGAAACCTTGTGTTTTGATTATCAGAGAATGCATGGCATAGAAATTTGTGTGATGCGAATTTTTAATACATATGGCCCTCGTATGATGATTGATGATGGAAGGGTAGTTACCAATTTTATTGTTCAGGCACTAAAAGGTAAGTCATTAACAATTTATGGAGATGGGAAACAAACTCGGAGCTTTTGTTACGTGGATGATCTTATTGATGGCATGATAAATGTAATGAACTGGGAAGGAATTGGCCCAATAAATATTGGCAACCCAGAAGAGTTTACTATTCTGGAATTAGCGAAATTAATAAGAGCGAAAATTAATCCTAAACTTGAGTTTATCTTTAAACCTTTACCACAAGATGACCCAATGCAAAGAAGGCCATTAATTCAAAAGGCCATTAAACATTTGAATTGGTCACCCAAAATTAATTTAGAGAAAGGCCTTGATGAAACTATTTTATATTTTAAAAATTTAGATAAAAATTCTAGCTAGATCTTTTTATCAGTAAGTTCTTATCAAATAGACAAATTAGAAAAAGTGCTGCATATGGAATCACTACGGGGAAGGAAACCATAAACATTCTTCCTAGATTGCCGCTTAATAATGCAAGTATTAAAGAATAAGGTATTATTAGGAGATAGTAATTAGGTATTCTGACTATATTATGATTCTTATTAATTAGGTAACCTAGGGCTGCTGCAGGAAGATATATTCCATAAGGACTAAAGATTAAATCATGAAAGCCATTGATAGTGAAGATATAAACAAAGTTATTCCATACCTGCAGTATATGACTATATAAGGTATCAAAAATAGAAGCAACATTATTTTTCTCAATATTGGAATATATCACCATATTATTTATAATATTGCGACTTATAATGATTGAAGCAATTGAAGATATGGTAGACAATAAGTATTTAAATTTTCTGAAATAGCTATTAAAAAAGGGTAAGAATATAATAGGGAAGACAGTCTCTTTCGTTAGCACTAGAATGGGGGCTAATAATGATAATGCATTTATATTTTTTGAGTATAATAAATTTAAGATTAATGTAATTGAAAAAAACTGTGAAGAGTCTATTAGAGGAGTGCTAGTACTAAAAATAGTAACCCTACTTGTAATAAAGATTACAGTACCTATTGCAGCACCTAAGGTCTCAAGACCAATATTCTCTAAGAAAGTGAAGAAGATAAATGCAGTTGCTATAGTAAAGGATAGGTTAATTATGTAAAAGAGTAACTTAGTAACTTTTTCTTCTTTGTTTTCGTTTGATCTACTGAGGTTGCTTATATTATTTACTATTTGATTGTCTCTAATAATATTAACCATCTTAGGTATTATGAATCTATATCTATGAACTTCTGGTACTGCAGCATAATCATTTCTGCTCATTCTTATATAACTTATTGCATCATTAAATCCTACTGATATGGAAGAATTAAAACTCTTAAATTGTTGATAACTTGTTGAATAAACTAAAGAGCTTATTGCAAGTACTATAAATATTTTATATAAGATGCTATTTTTATTTGGTATCATTTAAAGTTAACTCTTTTTCCAGATGTTATATTTAAGTATACAATAAATTGCTCTAACACCATCTTTCCATCCTATTTTTTTACCTTCATTGTAAGTCCTTCCATAGTAGGAGATTCCTATTTCATAGACTCTACAATTTAGCCTAGCTATTTTAGCCGTTATCTCAGGCTCGAATCCAAACCTCTTTTCTTGGATGTTAATTGATTGTATTATTTCTCTTTTAAAAGCCTTATAACATGTTTCCATATCTGTTAAATTCAGATCCGTAAAAATATTACTTAAGAGAGTAAGTAATCCATTCCCTACTCTGTGCCAGAAATATACTACTCGATGTGGGCGCCCTCCTTGAAACCTGCTACCAAACACCACATCTGCCTTTCCTTCAAGGATTGGCCCTATTACAAAAGGATATTCTTTAGGATCATATTCTAAGTCAGCATCTTGAACTATACATATTTCTCCAGATGCACTGGCAAAACCTGTCTTTAAGGCAGCACCTTTTCCTAAGTTTTTTTCATGGTAAATAATTTTAATACTTTCATCATTAATCTCTTTTAGGATCTCTCTAGTACCATCAAATGATCCATCATCAATAATTATGACTTCCTTATCTTCTATAGGAGAATTTTTTACTGCATCTATAAGCTTGAGAATAGTTTGCTTCTCATTAAAGCAAGGAATAATAATACTTAATTTCATTTGTTAAAAATCCACTTATTTGAGTAATAAGAAATTGAAGCCAGGATTGGTATCATAGCAATAGCTGCAAATGTTTTGGACAACCCAATAGATTGGGCAAATGTTATACCAAGAGAGTTCATTAGCCACAATATCGACATTAATAGATAAAATCTAAGCATCTGAATCTTTCTTCTTAACCTTTTCCCTTTGAAAACATACTTACCATAAAGAACATAACCCAAAATACCATTAAAAGATTGACTAATAAAGGTCGGAAAAATTATACCTAAATTATCTATTCTTAATAATAATTGCAGCAAAATATTTGTTAAAAGTATATTTACACCACCAGCAATTAAGAAGCTTATTTTATCACTATTTAGAATCTTATTTCTCATTTAGGATTGATTAAAAAAAACTAAAAGCTTATGCATTCTATATTAATTATATACTAGGTGACAAAAAATGCATTTTCCTTAACTGGACATAATGATTTTGTGGAACAATTAGATAGAATAAAATTATCCATACTTATTTCTTCCTTGTAATAATCTTTTCATTTTCCTTCATGAATAATTTAAAAAAACAACTTAATTTCTTTAGTAATTTTATTTGTTTCCTAAAAGCTATCTTTGTGAAAAACAACAAATTAAATTATGCGAGGTCTTTCTATTGCTTTACTTTGCTTTATTAAACTATACTAAGAAAACAAATCTACTTTTACAATCTTCTTCTCAAGCAATTTATGACTAATGTATTCATAGCTAACTAATGATCCCAAAAGAATCTCATACGGTTAACAATTTCCCTTTACTGTAAGCTTTCAATAATGAAATTATCAATATTACCCATACAAAAGTTCTTTTCTTTATTGGCTCTCTTTAGAGATTTGATTGGGACAAGAACTTTTTCTTTAGTAATCCTTTCAGGCTTATCAATATCTTTCTTGGAACTAGGGGGAATAGCCCTTTTATTGCCTTTTATCAAACATGTTACTCAGGGAGATCTCTTAAACAGAGATATTATTTATCTGAGCGTAGCTGCAATTATTATTTACTTTCTTAGAGGTTGGCTTAATTCACGTCTAGTTAGATATCAATATAGAGCAAGCTCAAGAATAAATTATCGCCTCTCCGAAAAAATTATAGGAGGAGCCCTCTACTCACGATATCAACTTTTCCTAGATAAGAGTTCTGTGGAAATTGCTGGTATTTCTTTTAGTAATACTAAACATGCTGAAGCAATCGCTTTGGCATCTTCTCAACTTTTAAATGAGGCTCTCATCTTAATTTTTATATGTATAGGTATTATTATATTTAACCCATTAATTTTCTTCTTTCTACTATTAATCTCATTATTAATTGCTTTAGGTTATTTTAGAATACTTTCTATGAAGATAAGTAAAGCGGGATATACTAGCCAGAAGCTAGACATTAGTCGTCACAGATATATTCATGAAATGTCAAGTTCTATTAGGGATATAAAAATAATGGGTCTAGAGAAAGCCTTTGCAGAAAGGAATAATCAACTTGCTTTGAGTTATACAAGCTCAAACAATGAATATGAGTACTTATTAGTTTTACAGAGAATATCAATGGAGGTTATTGTTATATGCACTGTAGTTGTCGTTATAGCTTTACTTGCTTTATTTGGTTTAGATTTAACTAGTATGACTTCTTTAATACTTACACTTGGAATAATAGCTATTCGCATTGCACCAGTCTTATCAAGAATTATTAGTTCATATGGAAACATTAAGTTCTCGCTACCTTATTTATATTCCTTGGTCGAATTTTTAGATGAATTGCCCAAATATAAGGAGTCTCGTCTTCAAGAATCTGTTAATTTTCCTGGAGATTATTCAGTTGATAATATTAGTTTTAGTTATGGAGAAATGCCTATATTAACTAGTTGCTCTCTGCAAATTAATCAGGGAGAAGTTGTAGCAGTTGTTGGCCCATCTGGCTCTGGAAAATCTACTTTGCTTGACGTAATAGCAGGCTTGCTACCACCTGATAATGGTAGTTTTTATATGGATGGTAAAAAAATCTCACCTTTTACTAGCTCCAACTTTCCTTTAAGCATTGGATATGTCCCACAATCAATTTCATTGTTAGATGACAGTATCGCTTTTAATATTTCACTTGAAGAAAATCCAGATCATTCTCGACTTTTAACAGCTGTGAGGCTTGCGAGCCTCGCAAGTTTTGTTGATAGTTTACCTCAAGGATTGCAAACTAATTTAGGGGAAGCTGGACAATCTGTTTCGGGAGGACAAAGGCAACGAATTGGCATTGCTAGGGCCTTGTACAGAAAACCATCTCTAATTATTCTAGATGAGGTTACAAGTTCATTAGACAAAGGCACAGCATCTTCCGTTATGAATGGAATTCTTGAAATGAGAGGAGAAGTATCGATTTTAATTGTTACCCATGACATTAATGGCCTTGAAACTGATCGTTTATATAAATTGGATCAAGGCCAACTATATTTGCAAGCTAATTAGAGAAATATAAAATATTATTTTATTATTTCTAATATTGATTACACAAATTACTTTAACTTAGCCATTAAAGGTTCCCACCATTCCTTGTTTTGCATATACCATGAGATGGTTTTTTCTAAACCGTTCTCAAGGGTTATTTTCTGTTCCCAGCCTAGTTGACTTTTAATATAAGTAGAATCAATTGCATATCTGAAATCATGACCTGGACGGTCTTTGGTAAATTTGATTAGTGTTTCTTTCCTCTTATCTCTTAGAGGTAATTGGTCGTCAATCATATCGCATATTAAACTTACTAGTTTTATATTGTTAATTTCATTGTTACCACCTATGCAATATTTAGAGCCTGTTTTGCCTTTAATTAAGATCTTCTCTAATGCTTTTATATGATCCAGGACATATAACCAATCTCTAATATTTTTTCCTTCCCCATATACAGAAATAGGTTGCCCTCTCAGACAATTGATTATCGTTAATGGTATTAACTTCTCAGGGAATTGATATGGACCAAAATTATTAGAACAATTGCTTATAATTACTGGAAGATTATATGTGTGATACCAAGCCATGACCAAATGGTCGCTTGAGGCTTTGCTTGCTGAATATGGTGAGCGAGGATCATAAGAAGTGTCTTCATTAAACCTGGCTTGATTAAGGTCTAAACTCCCAAAAACCTCATCAGTGCTTATATGAAGAAATCTCCATTCCTTTGGCGATCCATTCCTTTCCCAATATATTCTAAATGCTTCTAGTAAGTTAAAGGTTCCAACGATATTAGTATATATGAAATCATCAGGCTTGATTATTGATCTGTCAACATGACTTTCTGCAGCCATGTTTATAATATAATTAATAGAATATTCATTAATTATATCCTCTAGAAGTTTTGCTTTGCAAATATCCCCTTTTATAAAAATTATCTTCTTATCTTCTATTAGTCCTTTAATATTATCTATATTACTGGCAAAGCCGAGATTATCAATAATAATAAGTTGATCTTGTATATATTTATCTCTCCAGTAATGAATTAGATTAGTTGCAATAAAGCCTGCTCCTCCAGTAACAAGAATTTTCCTATTCATTAGATTTAGTATATTTCATTAATACTTCTAATTTTACACTAAAAAAGGATTATTATAAACCTAATAAACTTTATGCCTAATGAGGAAAGGGATTTTACTAGCTGGAGGAAGCGGCTCAAGGCTTTACCCTTTAACGAAATCAGTTAATAAGCATCTATTACAAGTTTATGATAAGCCTATGTTTTATTACCCTTTAAGTACTTTAATGCTAGCTGATATTAGAGATATATTGATAATAACAAATAAAAAGGACTTGAATTTGTTCCAGAGTTTTTTTGGGAATGGTACAGGATTGGGAATACATATTGATTACTCAATACAAGATAAGCCAGAAGGAGTAGCGCAGTCTTTTCTAATAGGAAAAGATTTTATTAAGGACAACTCTTCAGCATTAATATTTGGGGATAATATTTTTCATGGTAACGAATTAATTAATCAATTAAATAATATGACTAATACTAATTCTGGGGCTATAGCTTTAGCATATCCAGTAAGTGACCCAGAAAGATATGGAGTCGTAGAATTTACAGCCGATGGGCAAGTAATTGGGATCGAAGAGAAACCAGAAAGACCTAAAAGTAGATATGCATTAACTGGACTTTATTTCTACGATAATACAGTCTTAGAAAAGGCTTTAAAAGTTGAGAGATCTACGCGTGGTGAATTAGAAATAACAGATATCAATAATCAGTACTTAAACAAAGGTAAATTAAAGGTTGAATTAATGGGAAGAGGTATGGCTTGGTTAGATACAGGAACTTGTGATTCCTTATATGATGCTTCAAGTTACATTAAGACTTTACAGCAAAGGCAAGGGTTTAAAATTGGATGTCCCGAGGAGATTGCATGGAGGAAGGGATGGATAACTGATAGTGAATTAACAGCATTGGCATTACCACTCCTTAAAAGTGGTTATGGTAAATACCTCATAAGTTTGATCGAAGGAACTAATAATTAGAAAATAAAAATATTTCTAGTCCGCATTAATATAATCAACTAAATTATAGATTGAAGCAAAAAGTAAATCATATGAATCATTTAAAAGTTGTCGTTCTTTGTGGAGGTAGTGGAACACGTTTGTGGCCATTGAGTCGCAGAAGTCTTCCAAAGCAGTTTGTTTCGTTAATAGATGGGAAGAGCCTATTGCAGAAAACCTTTGAAAGGGTTGTTGAACTTTGTGGAGATGACCCAATTTGGACAGTTGCTAGTGAAGAACATCGATTTCTGGTTCGTGACGCAGCAGAATCTGCAAGTATTTCTTTTTTAAGCATCCTTGAACCTGTTGGTCGCAATACTGCAGCAGCAATGGCAACAGCAGCATTAAACTCTGAAAAAGATCAACTTCTCTTATTCCTTCCAGCAGATCATCATGTCCCTGACACCAATCTTTTTATCCAAACTATAAAAAAAGGGATTGATTCAGCTAACCAAGGAGCTTTTGTAACCTTCGGTATTGTCCCTTCTAGTCCTAATACTGGCTATGGATATATACAAATATCTGAGTCGACCAATGTTGCTAAGCCTGTTGTTAAGTTTGTGGAAAAGCCAGACTATCAAAAGGCAGTTGCTTATATAGACTCTGGTGTCTATTACTGGAATGCAGGTATCTTTTTGGTTCGTGCCGACATCCTCATTGAAGTAATGAAAAAATATTCACCTGATATTTTGCTGGCGGCTAAAAAAGCGGTGGAGAAGCAGGAGATTGATGGTGACTTTATTCATCTTGATGAAGAATCATTTTCTGCATGTCGTTCAGATTCAATTGATTATGCTGTATTAGAGAAACATGACAATGTTTCAATGATTCCTTTCTTGGGAGTGTGGTCTGATGTAGGTAGCTGGAATGCCGTTTCTGAACTTATTCCTTCAGATATTAATAACAATCGTATTGTTGGAAATGGCAAAGTTCATAACAGTAGTTCAACTTATATTCATGCGCATAATCGACCTGTTATTTCACTAGGAACAAATAATCTTTTGATTATAGATACTCCTGATGCCTTGTTGGTAGCTGAAAAAGAATGTGCCGAAGAAGTTAAAGATGTTGTTTCTGAATTGATACATGAGCAATTGCCACAAGCTACCGAGCACCGTTATTCATCTCGTCCATGGGGTGAGTATGACACTATAGGTGAAGGATATCACTATAAAGTTAAGCGTATTAAAGTTAAACCAGGAGCAAGCTTAAGTCTCCAAACGCATCAACATCGAGCTGAACATTGGATAGTTGTTAAGGGAATAGCTTATGTCACTTGCGGAGAAGAAAAATTTTATTTGTATGAAAATCAATCCACTTATATTCCTATTCGCACAAAACATCGATTGAGTAACCCAGGGGATTTCCCTCTTGAAATAATTGAAGTACAGTCAGGTAGCTACCTTGCTGAAGATGATATTCAACGATTTGATGATGATTATGGCAGAGCTGCCAAAAAACACAATGAATAATACGAGAAAAAAATTGTGAAGAAAGCACTTGTTACTGGTATTACTGGTCAAGATGGCGCGTATCTTGCAGAACTATTGCTTGAGAAAGGTTATGAGGTGCACGGTCTTAAAAGACGTACATCACTTTTTAATACTGACCGCATCGATCATCTTTACCAGGATCCACATGTCTCAAACCGAAATTTTATCTTGCATCATGGAGACTTAACTGACTCAAGTTCATTAATAAGAATTGTGCAACAGGTTAAACCAGATGAAATTTATAACCTTGCAGCCCAAAGTCACGTAGCAGTATCTTTTGAAGAACCTGAATATACAGCCAATTCTGATGCTTTAGGAGCCCTTCGTCTTCTTGAGACAATTCGCATTTTAGATCTAAAGGATAAAACTCGTTTTTATCAGGCTTCCACTTCAGAGTTGTTTGGACTTGTTCAAGAAGTCCCACAAAAAGAATCTACTCCTTTTTACCCTCGGAGTCCTTATGCAGTTGCCAAGTTGTATGCCTACTGGATGACAGTCAATTACCGAGAAGCTTATGGAATATATGCTTGTAATGGGATTTTGTTTAATCATGAATCTCCTATTAGAGGAGAAACCTTTGTTACTCGTAAAATTACTAGAGCATTGGCACGCATAAAGCTTGGCCTTCAGGATTGTTTATATCTAGGGAATCTTGATGCTAAGCGTGATTGGGGCCATGCAAAAGATTACGTAGAGATGCAATGGCTAATGATGCAGCAGGAAAACCCAGAAGATTTTGTTATAGCCACAGGGATCCAGTATTCAGTTCGTGACTTTGTTAATGCTGCATCTAAAGAACTTGGGATGTTGATTTCATGGGAAGGTAAAGGGGTAAATGAAATTGGCTCATATGATGGTCGACATATTGTCAAAGTTGACCCTCGTTATTTCAGGCCGACTGAAGTTGAGACCCTACTAGGCGACCCTACTAAAGCAAAAAACAAGTTAGGTTGGAGTCCAAAAATTAGCTTTAAGGAATTAGTTGCTGAAATGATTTCTGAAGATCTTAAAAGTGCAGAACGTGATGAGCTTATTAAAAGCCATGGCTATAAGCCAATGGATTATCACGAATGAATCTAGCAAATGTTCAATCTAAAATTTATGTAGCTGGTCACAGTGGAATGGTTGGATCAGCGATTGTACGAATACTTCAGGAACAAGGGTTTAGAAATATAGTTTGCCGAGCACATGAAGAGTTAGATCTGATTAATCAACATGAAGTTAGATCTTTTTTTGAAAAGGAAAGACCTGATCAAGTGTATTTGGCTGCTGCAAGAGTAGGTGGTATTTATGCAAATAATAGCTATCCAGCTGAATTTATATACCAAAACTTGATGATTGAATCAAATATTATTGATGCTTCATTTAAAAGTGGTGTTAAGAGGCTTTTATTTCTTGGCTCAAGTTGCATTTACCCAAGGAATACTGAACAACCTATTAAAGAAGAAAAACTTATGTCGGGTAAGCTTGAATCGACTAATGAGCCTTACGCTATAGCAAAGATAGCAGGCATTAAACTTTGTGAGAGTTATAATCGTCAGTATTCAAATAACCACCAGATAGATTATCGAAGTATAATGCCTACTAACTTATATGGACCAGGTGACAATTATGACATTAAGAATAGTCATGTAATTCCAGCTTTAATCCGTCGATTTCATGAAGCCAAAGTTAAAAATGAATCAGTTGTTACTGTGTGGGGGACGGGAAAACCACGACGAGAATTTCTTTATGTAGACGATATGGCTCTCGCTTGCATACATGTTATGAATACTGATGAAAAAGTTTATAGAAGCTGCACTGAACAAATGTGTAGTCATATTAATGTCGGTACAGGAAAGGATTTATCGATATTTGAGCTTGCAACACTTATTAAAGAGGTTACAAAATACAAGGGCAATATTTCCTTTGATTCCAGCAAGCCTGATGGGACTCCAAGTAAATTACTTGACTCTAATAAAATTAATAACTTAGGTTGGTCTCCAAAAACAAGTTTAGAAGATGGCCTTTTAATGGCATATAAAAGTTTTCAAGATTCGTATTGTTAATTTAAGACCTTTGAATTATTTCTACGAGTTAAAAAAAAGACAAATTCTCTTAGTTGTCTGTAATGCACTTGATGACTCCACACGCATAAATCGTCGCATTAGTAGTGATAGCCCTGCTGCTTCTCGTAAGGTAATTCAGATGTGTCAGGCACTTAAAAAATCTGGAGTGCGTCCCTATATTTTAAGTCTTGGTAGAGGTAGTGTTGATGGTACTAAAGATTATTTTTCAGCTTTAGTTACTCGCATTGATGGGATTCCAATAATTTATGCTCCTTTCTCTCACTTTAGAGTTTGGTCTCAAATATTGTCTTTCTTTGGATTGATTATACCTCTTCAGAGGTTAAGTAAATATCCAAATAAAGTTGCTGTATTTTATAATCGTCTACCGGCTTACTTGCTTACGCTTTGGGAGGCATCTCGTCTGGGATATCGTAACTTCTTGGACCTCGAGGATGGTGAACTTCTTTCTAGCAAATCTTTTAAACAATATTTTAATTCTTTAATCTTAGAACAATTTGAGATTCACTGCTCTGAAGGAGCTTTACTTGCTTGTAGAGAACTACAATCTAAGACAGCACTGCGCCCAATATATTCTTATTATGGTGTCTTAGAAGGTGAAATTAATGAGAAACGATGGCACTCTGAGAAGATATCTTGTTTGATGTCTGGCACCTTGAACCCTGATCAAGGTGCTTCTCTTTTGATTGAAGCTATTCGACGTCTTAGAGGTTTGAAAACAGAGTGGTCTTCTTTAATAACTTTTGAGGTTACTGGCAAAGGGGATAGCTTGGCTGACTTTAAGAAGTTAGAGGCTGAGCCTGGGTTCCCTATTGTAAGAGTCCATGGAAGAACTACTAATGCTCGTTATCAAAGGATTCTAAGAGAAAGTCAAGTTGGATTGTCACTCAAATTAGTGGATGGAAAACTTGCAAATACTACTTTCCCCTCAAAAGTGGTTGAATTTGCTGGCTCTGGACTTCTTGTTATTTCTACAGATATTAGTGATGTTAGGTCTTTGTTAGGCGATGGGGCCAAATATGTTGCAGACAACGATCCGAATATTTTAATAGAACATTTTTTTAATATTGTTAATGATAGAAGATCCGCAGAGTTATGTGCGTCAATGGGCTACCAAGCCATTAAAGAAAAATGTGCTCCAGAAAGTGCTGGGTTGACTTTGCAAAGATTCTTTTTTGAATAATTTGTATGACTTGTTGTTATCAAAGAATAATTGCCTGGCATCCTGTATTAACTGATCATCAGGTCTTTCTCTATGAAGAACTTTCTCTTCAGAGTGGCCTTCCTATCATTACGAATGTTTTAAGACTTGATAATAAGGAACGTCTAGAGCAAGGCTGGACAAACACAGAAGTAGATAATGTCAAACGCGAAGTTATGCCTTCAAAATTGACTTTATTTCATGGGATTCGATTCCTATTTAGACACAAAGATCAGCCACATCTTTTTGGAAGTGTTTTTGAAAGTCCAGTTATGATGCTTTTGCTTTTTTTTGCAACAAGACTAAGAATTACTTGCTACATAATTTCCGAGCCATACTCACCGGTTTCATATAGTTACTTTGGTAATGGCATTAGTTGGTATAACAAGTTAAAAGTTTTACTTCGTCCAATAATATATAGAACATATATTCTTGTGTTAGGCAGGAATTTGAATGGTATATTCACTATTTCTGACTTGGCCTTTAAGCAATATTCACAGGCGGGAATGCCTGATGTGAAATTATTCCCGTTTGGATATTTTATACCTTCAAATATTGTTGATAAGCCAAAGATGATTTTAGAATCTAAAAATGAAAAGAACCCTTTACGTCTAATCTTTGTTGGTAATTTGATTGAAAGGAAAGGTCTTTCTTTCTTAATTAGGGCTGTTCAGAAGGCCCTAATCAGAGGAGCCAATCTCACTCTCGATGTCTATGGTAAAGGGAAACCACATAAGTATAATTTTGATGGCGAACGAATAAATTATTGTGGGATGATTCCTTTTGGTAAAGCCCAGCAATATATAAATAGCTATGACCTTTTAATACTTCCTAGTCATTATGATGGATGGGGTGTAGTAGTTAATGAGGCATTGTGTGCTGGAGTCCCTGTATTATGTAGTGATCAGGTTGGAGCAAAAAAAATAGTTACAACGTTTCATTCTGGAGAGATCTTTCAAAATAACAATGAACAGAAACTCATTGATATGCTAGTCAGATTTTCAAATGAACCTTTTTTGATTCAGAAGATGACAGCTAATTGCTCCATTGCAGAGGAGGCTATTCAGCCTGCTAAAGGGGCAAAATATATTCTTGATGTTATAACTTCTAATTCTAGAGAACTTGCCTGTATAACTTCGCCTTGGTATAAAAGGGTTGATGATAAAAAATGACGCTTACTCTTTAGTACGTTTACATTTAACTAATGCGACTGGAGCTGGAGCTGTTCAACTCTTAAAGTCTTTATTACCCGCTCTTGAAAAGAACTCTGAATTTATAATAGAGAAGTTATATCTTCCTAGTACAGGAATATTAGCTACTTATAAGAGTAGATCAAAATCTACTCTTATCAAGAGATATTATCGTTTTCTGCCTAACTTAATTTCTAGAATTCTTGAATGTAGTCTACTTGCTCGACGTTTTAATGGTAGGTCTCCATTGATTGTATTGGGAGATCTTCCTTTACGATGCAATTCTCCTCAAATTGTTTTTATACATCAACAGAACTTGATCCCACCTAAGAAATTTAATCTAACTTTCGAAAATATCAAGTTTCTATTTGCACGTTTACTTTTTAAAGTGAATTCTAAATTTGTTCGAGCCTTTATTGTACAGACGGAAGTGATGCGCAAGGCGCTTGAAGAAAGTTATCCTTGCATTATAGGGCGTGTACATGTAGTTCCTCAACCAGCACCTGATTGGCTGCTTAGTAGTGGCTTAAGACGTTATGGACGAACAGGAAATACACAAAGAAAATTAAAACTAGCTTACCCAGCGGCTAACTATCCTCATAAGAATCACTCTTTACTTAGTCATGTTAGTCCTAGTACAAAATGGCCAGTAGAAGAGATTATTTTGACAATAGAAAAAAACAAGAATCCGGCACCTTATCTCTCTAGTCTTAACTGTGTAGGTTTTTTGTCTGAAGAAGAGATGATAAAACTTTATTCACATATTGATGCTTTGCTGTTTTTGTCTAAGAAAGAAAGCTTTGGATTCCCCCTTGTTGAGGCAATTTTTATTGGACTACCTATTGTTTGTCCAGACTTACCCTATGCACGATCATTATGTGGTGAACAAGCAATTTATTTTGATCCGAATATTCCAGAGTCCCTTGAAGATGCGCTTTATACTTTACAAGCTAAATTAGGAGAAAACTGGTGGCCTGACTGGGACCTTCAACGTTCTAGCATCCCTAATAATTGGAAAGATGTTGCCATGCAAATCCTACAGATAGCGGCTAAATGAAATATGCTGAAATTTAATACTATTGATAATTTAAGATTGATTAGTACTTTTGAAAGGAAGGCTTTTTCAATTGCTAATGGCTTGATATGAAGGTTTCTGTGATTACAGTTTGTTTTAATGCTGTATCGACGATTGGTCGTACTATTACTTCAGTTAATGTTCAGGATCATAATGAAGTGGAGCATATTATTGTCGATGGAGCTTCGACAGACGGTACTCAAGACGTCATAAATAAACAAAAGGGGGAAACGACTGTTTTTGTCTCGGAGCAAGATAAAGGTATATATGAAGCTATGAATAAAGGATTAAGTCTCGCAACAGGAGATATTATTTGTTTTCTTAACGCAGATGATTATTATGCCTCTTCAAATATTCTTTCTCGTGTATCTCAAGAGATTGAAGCAAATAATATTGGAGCTTTAATGACAGATGTTTCTTTCTTTCACAAGAAAGATCCTAAGCGCGTGGTTCGACGCTATCGATCCAATCGATTTACGCCTAAACGTTTGTCGTCAGGTTGGATGCCTGCTCATCCTGGCTTATTCCTAAGTCGAGAGGTCGTAAATCGAGTAGGTATTTTTAATTCTGATTATCTTATTGCAGGAGATTTTGAATTTATTGTAAGGGTTTTTTCAGATAGCAAATTGAGATATAAGCATCTTTCAGAAGTTTTTGTATTTATGCAATTAGGAGGCATTAGTACAAGAGGTCTGAGAGAAACGGGCCTTATGAATATCGAAGTACTTCGGGCCTGCAAGCAGAACGGTATTAAAACTAATATTTTTAAAATCCTCTCGAAATATCCAGAGAAATTATTAGAGTTAATTGATTTGTAAATAGTGCTTAGAAGAATCTTTGATATGAGTAACTACCTTTTTTCTAAGCTCTATAAACATTTTCAGATAAATCAAACCTACCTCTTGAGTCAATAATAATTGAACTATTATCTTTAATTAACTTGTAATCGAAAGAATCATGATCCGTTGTTAAAATTGTTGCATCAAACTTCTTTAGTGATTTAGCATTCAATTCAATACTTCTCAAATTGAAAGAGCTTTTTCTAATTTGAGGAAAAACGGGAAAGAAAGGATCAGAATATGATATAGAAGCTCCTTTTGAATTAAGTATATTTAGTATCTCTACAGCAGGTGACTCACGTATATCTCCTGTATTCTTTTTATAGGCTATTCCTAGTACTAAAATCCGACTACCTTTAATAGACTTACAGGCTTGATTAAGTGCAGACACTGTTTTTTCTACTACATAATTTGGCATTGAAGTATTGATTTCTCCAGCCAATTCAATAAATCGAGTATGCATTCCATATTCTCTTGCTTTCCATGTCAAATAAAAAGGGTCAATAGGAATGCAATGTCCACCTAATCCAGGCCCTGGATAGAATGGAAGAAAACCAAAAGGCTTTGTTTTGGCTGCGTCAATAACCTCATATAAATCTATCTCCATTTTATTTGTCAAAACTTTTAACTCATTCATTAAACCAATGTTTACAGAACGATAAATATTCTCAAGTAATTTAGTCATTTCGGCTACACGTGTACTACTAACAGGAACTACTTTGTCTATTGCTTGTTCATATAGTGAAAGCCCAACTGCTCTACAAGATTCAGTATCTCCTCCTAAAACCTTAGGAATTGTAGATGTTTCAAAATTCTTATTTCCTGGGTCTTCGCGTTCTGGTGAATAAACTAAAAAGAAGTCTTTGCCTATTTCAAATCCTTTTTTTATGATCAAAGGTAGAATCTCTTCCGATGTTGTGCCTGGATAAGTAGTACTTTCTAAGCTAATTACTTGACCTGAATGAATATTTGGGAGAATGGATTTCATTGTTGCACGAATAAAACTAAGGTCAGGCTCTCTATGATTGCTAAGTGGTGTTGGTACACAAATTATGATTGCATCCACTTCACTGACACGTTCAAAATCTGTTGTAGCTTGAATTTTCTTTTTTGATGAATATTCGTTTAGCTCTGAGGAGCAAATGTGGTAGATATAACTATTACCTGAATTAATAGACTCAGCTTTAAATTGATCAATATCAAAGCCTAAGACTGTGTAACCACTTTTGGCATAAGCCATTGCCAGTGGTAAGCCAACATAACCTAATCCAAAAACTCCTATTTTTGCTTCTTTGCTTTTCAACTTTTTGATTAAGTTAGTTTTGATATCCATTAGAATGATTTTAAAATAGTAATAACTAAACTAAAACGAAAAATTTATACTCAACCCTAGCAAGTACAATGACATAAATTAATGCTAATCATATAATTTTAGGGTTCTAAAAAATTTTAATACCTACCAGTATGGATCTGTAGACATTTCTACACTTAACTCTTTCTCTTTTGATGTTTTTATTCTGCCAATACAAGCTCTTACTGTCTTCCCATTAACATCAATTTCACAGGCACCACAACTACCTGTCAGGCATCCAGTAGGTATTGAAATTCCTGCTTTTTTGGCTGCATCAAGCCAAAAGCTGTTTGGCTCTTCAAAAGAACAGTTGCCGTTAGGCCATATAATTTTTATTTTATTTAAGCTCATGATTTAAGTACAAGATCTAGTTTGATATGTGCATCAAATACTTCGACTAGTCGATTGATTAAGTACTCTCTCTTCTTTTGATGATTTTCAGAGATAATTTCTAAAAGAGGAAGGCCTTTACGACTTCTAATTTCATTAATCCATCCCCTTCTCCACTCACCATTGTCAAATATCCCATGTAGATATGTGCCAGCTATTTTCCCTGTGCCTTTGCTTTCATAGAGTACACCTAGAGAAGAGTCTTCAAAAAGATATTCAATTCTATTTTTCTTACTAGTTAATTTACTTCTGCCATGGTGTAATTCAAAGCCAGTAACAATTGAAGTAGTAGGCCATTTTGCATTTAAGTTTCGTTGCCTTGTTAATTTTTTATCTACAAAAATAGTCTTTATTGGTAGCAACTTAAGCCCTTCATAACATACTTTCTTAGTCGAATTTTCATTAACCTCTAGGCAATGTGGATCTTCAAGGGACTCTCCAAGCATTTGCATACCTCCACAAATCCCAAAAATATGACCTTCCCTTCTTGCATAACTTTTTAATTGATTACCAAGATTACTAGAGAAAATCTTTTCTAGATCTTTAATCGTTTGCTTACTCCCTGGCATAATTACTGCATCAGGCGAACCTAATGAATCTCCAGGTTTTACCCACCTTATTTTTATAGTAGGCTCAGCTTCAAGAGGGTCAAAGTCTGAGAAGTTACTTAAATAAGGGAGTTTGATTATTGCTATTTCAATCTCAGGAGATGTTTTCTTTGCTTTCCTTTCCAAAAGATCTAATGAGTCTTCTGCTGGAAATATTTCTGATAACCATGGCATTACTCCTAAGACAGGAATCTTTGTAGTTTCTTGTATCCATGTAACACCATTCTCAAATAATGAAAGGTCACCCCTAAATTTATTAATCACAATTCCTTTTATAAGCTTTCTTTCATTTTCTTTTAGCAAGGCAAGTGTTCCTATTAATTGAGCGAAAACACCACCTCTTTCAATATCTGCAACTAAAATACAATTGGCGGAAAGATATTCAGCTAATCGCAAGTTTGTTAAATCTCTTTTTTGAAGATTTACTTCTACTGGACTCCCTGCCCCTTCTAAAACTAGCCTTGATTTAGGGTAAGTATTTATAAGCTTCTCTAATCCTTTTTCAATTGAATCCCATCCAGAACAAAAATAGTTATTGTAATAATTTTGAGCTCTTGTAATACCAATGCTTTCTCCGAGATGGATTACTTCACTCATGCAATCACCTTGAGGCTTAAGAAGGACTGGGTTCATTAAACAAACTGGTTCTATCCCTGAAGCCCAAGCCTGAAAAACCTGGGAATAAGCCATCTCTCCACCATTTGCATCTATCCAGGCGTTATTACTCATATTTTGCCCCTTGAATGGTACAGGGAATTCACCTCTCTTTTTTAGTGACCTACAGATTGCTGCTGTTAAAAGAGATTTACCTGAACCACTTGATGTTCCTAGAACCATTATTGGTGTGTGCTTTAAATTTAATTTCACTGAATTAGGAAGTTGCGATTGAACCAGTGTTTTAATTGTTCAGAAAAACCAGCTGAACTTCTGGCTAATGAAGGAGTATCTTGAATAATTTTTCTCCCTAGTGGTGTAAGCCTTATTTTTGAAGTTAGACCTTGTCCATCAACTTCTCTTCTCAATACTCCAATAATGATTAACCATTGAAATGTTTTCTCAACGCTTTCATTATTTTTAAACCATTTTTTAGAAGTTGAAGAGTATTTTTCTTTTAATTCAAAAACTTCTTGAGCATTTAACCCATAGTCCTTTGCATCAATATAAAAATTACAATTCAATGGTAGACACTTAATTGCAATGTGCGCTCTGTTGATGATCCTTTTATCAATTAATTCCATTAAGTGCAAAAAAATAACAGTTTCGTGATGCTTTTGATGTAAGTCTATCTATATATAAAATTGTTTTATCATTTTGTTAGTATTAGCTTCTGCTTCAAAAGCTCGTAAGAATCTACTTGAGCAAGTAGGAATTAATCATAAGGTAATTCTTAGTAATGTTTCTGAAGATGGCTTTTCTTTTAATTCTCTCAAAGAATTGGTTCAGAGACTTGCTATTGAAAAAGCTGAGACTGTTGCAACTAAGATTACTTCTTTGGATTTTGTTGACCCGTTAAAGGATTGCTTTATTGGTGTTTTGGGTTGCGATTCTTTGTTTGAGTTTAATGGAGGAATATTTGGCAAGCCTAAAAATACTAAAGAAGCTTTTGATCGTTGGAAGATGATGTCTGGATCAACAGGAATTATTCATACAGGTCATTGTTTAAAATTCAGAAAAGGATTGCGATCTAATCTCAGATCAAACGATTTTAATTCTAGTGAAAATATTGTTATCAGTACTAAAGTTCATTTCTCTAAGTTGTCAGAATTAGAGATTCAAAGATATGTAAATTCTGAAGAACCTTTTAATTGTGCAGGTGGATTTTCTATAGATGGCAAGGGCGGTATATTCATTGAGCGCATTGAAGGCTGTTATAGCAATGTTATTGGGTTAAGTTTGCCTTGGTTAAGACTTGCATTGAGGAAAGCAAAAATAAATTACCAATAGAAAATATAAGATAAAAAAAGCTCTCAACTGATATGTTGAGAGCTTTTTAAAAGAAAAGATTTTATTCTTTTTTTAGTCTAGATCAGGCATTGAAACAGCAGGTTCGTTTCTGCGGTCAATACCCTTCTCGAAACCACCAGCAGCGGCTCTAGCCCTTCCTGCATGCCATAGATGGCCTACAAATGTAAACCAGCCAAGGAAGAAATGAGCTGAAGCAAGCCATTGACGAAGGTTGACAAAGTTAACAGCATTAGGCTCGGTAATAATTCCACCAACAGAGTTGATAGAAGCGTTAGGAGCATGTGTCATATATTCAGCAGCACGACGAATTTGCCATGGCTGAATATCATTTTGGATTTTGTCAAGACTTAATCCGTTCTCTCCTCTAAGTGGCTCTAGCCAAGGACCTCTAAAGTCCCAGAAACGCATTGTTTCTCCGCCGAAGATAATTTCACCAGTAGGTGAACGCATTAAATACTTACCTAGTCCAGTAGGACCCATTGTTGTGCCAACATTTGCACCTATCCTCTGGTCTCTTACTAAGAATGTAAAACTCTGAGCTTGAGAAGCTTCTGCATTTGTAGGCCCATAGAATTCTGAGGGATATGCAGTGTTGTTAAACCAAACGAATACCGAAGCGTAAAAGCTGGCAACGCATAGTCCACCTAATGCATAAGCAAGTAAGGCTTCTCCATTCCATATGAAGGCTCTACGAGCCCAACCAAATGGTTTGGTTTGCATATGGAAGTGACCGCCAATTAGTTCAATGATTCCTACGTAATAATGTCCACCAACAATGTCTTCTACTGAATTAACACCTACCATGTTTCCTCCGCCACCCCATGGGGTTTGGAAGAGATATCCAAAGATAATCCCTGGATCTGTGGTTGGAGTAATAAGCCTAACTTCTCCACCACCTGGTGCCCAAGTGTCATAAAGACCACCAAGGAATTGCCAGTTAACTGAGAAAGCTATTGCTCCTAATCCAAGAACGCAAAGATGACGACCGAGTATGGTTGTCATTTGATCTTTGTCTCTCCAGTCAGTAGAGAAGAATGGGAATTCTTCTTCTAGCTTTTCTGGACCTGCAAGTGCATGATAAATACCGCCAAATCCGAGCACTGCTGAAGCAACTAGGTGAATAACACCTGCTTGGAAGTAAGGCATTATGTCAATAACTTCTCCACCAGGACCTATTCCATAGCCAAACATGGCTACATGAGGAAGAAGGATTAGGCCTTGCTCCCACATTGGCTTGTCAAAAGTGAAATGACTTACTTCGTAAAGCATCATTGCACCTGCCCAAAAGACCATTAGGCCTGTATGAGCAATATGGGCTCCAAGTAATTTTCCTGAGAGATTGATTAGACGAGCATTGCCTACATACCAGGCATAACCAGTCTCTTCAATACTTTGGTTTGGAGCTTTTAAAAGACTATTAAAGGGCGTTTCCACGTGGGAGTACCTCCTCAGGGAATACAAAGTTTTCGTGTGGCTGGTCCACAGAAGACATCCAGGCTCTCATACCTTCATTTAAAAGTATGTTTTTCGTATAGAACGTTTCAAACTCGGGGTCTTCGGCAGCACGTATTTCTTGGCTAACGAAGTCATATGCTCTCAAATTAAGGGCAAGACCAACAATGCCTATTGCGGCACACCACATACCCATTACAGGTACGAAGAGCATTAGGAAGTGAAGGAAACGCTTGTTTGAGAAAGCAATGCCGAAAATCTGACTCCAGAAACGGTTTGCTGTAATCATTGAATAAGTTTCTTCTTCCTGTGTTGGGTCAAAGCCTCTAAAAGTAGTGCTTTGAGCACTAGAGCCTGAATAAACACTTGTGTCTTCATAGAGAGTGTTTTGCACTGTTGCTCCATGAATGGCACATAGAAGAGCTCCACCAAGAATTCCAGCTACTCCCATCATGTGAAATGGATTAAGAGTAATGTTGTGGAAACCTTGAATAAAGAGAATAAAGCGGAAAATTGCTGCAACACCAAATGATGGCGCAAAGAACCAACTGTGCTGACCTAATGGATATATGAGGAAGCAGGCGCAGAAAACTGCTATTACGGCTGAGAAAGCAAGTGCGTTGTAAGGACGAATTCCAACAAGTCGAGCTATCTCAAATTGACGAAGCATAAAGCCTATAAGACTAAATACTCCATGAAGAGCCACGAAATTCCATAGACCGCCTAGCTGAAGCCAACGAACAAAGCTTCCTTGTGCCTCTGGACCCCAGAGGAAAAGAAGACTATGCCCCATTGCATCGCCAGGAGTACTAACTGCGGCAGTAAGGAAATTACATCCTTCTAGATAAGAGCTGGCTACACCATGCGTGTACCAGGAAGTTACGAAGGTTGTGCCTACAAACCAACCACCAATTGCCAAATAGGCAGTTGGGAATAGAAGAAGACCAGACCAACCAACAAATACGAATCGGTCGCGCTTTAGCCAGTCATCAAGGACGTCAAACCATCCTCTTTCTTGGGCGCCACCAACAGCGATCGTCATAAGAGGAACGTTGCTGAGGTTTTTGGGATACTGGGAGACTTTAACAATTTCGAATACCGATCGGGTGAAATTTTTAATAGATGAAATCCCTTGTTGTATTGCTAAATAAATTCAAGAATTAATTTTTTGTGGTTTTTGAACATATTTTTGAGACAATGGGTCAAGATATTTCAAGTCATGTCAACAGATTTTCAGGATCCTTCCATTGAAACCGAGCCTTCAAACACTTTCCTTGAACAAAGCATTAAAGGTTCTAGAAAATTTTCCAATTATGTAGTTTCTTCAATGTTAAGCATCGGAGGACTTGGTTTTTTACTTGCTTCAAGCTCGAGTTATTTAGGAATAGACCTCCTTCCTTTAGGGAAACCCTCGACTTTAATTTTTATCCCTCAGGGGTTGCTAATGGGTCTATATGGAGTAGCAGCTTCTCTTTTGGCTGTATATCTTTGGACCCTTGTTTCAGTTGACTTTGGTTCAGGATCCAATGTTTTTGATAAAAGTAGTGGTTTATTAGTTGTCTCTAGAAGAGCATTCTTTAAAAAGATTGCAATTGAGATTCCTATTAAAGATATTCAATCTGTAAAAATGGATGTAAAAGATGGGTTTAATGCCAGAAGAAGAATTTGTTTAAGAGTCAAAGGGCGAAAGGATATACCTATTACAGGCACAGGAGCACCTCAACCACTTTTAGAGTTAGAACAAGAGGCTGCTCAACTAGCTAGGTTCCTTGAAGTAACTTTAGAGGGATTGACTGGTTAGAACATGAAGTTGATTAACTTCTTTAAGTTCTTGTGTTTACTTTTATCTTCTTCTTTCTTTCTTGTTAGTTGTAATAACTCTCAAGACCTTCCTGAAAATAGATTTTGCCCTAATAAATCATTCAAATGTATTTATGAGAAGAAAACATTGGAAGTTATAACTAACAAAGGCTCTATAATTATTGAAATCAATGGTAATTTAGCGCCTTTAACTGCAGGAAATTTCCTTGATTTAGTTGAGAAAGGAATATATGTAAATACTACTTTCAACAACGTAATCAAAGATCCAAAACCATTTGTAATAATTGGAGGAGACCCTTCTCGAAAAGCAAACTCTATTAAAAAAACTCTTATAAAAGGTGGGAACTACATTGATCCTATAAAAGGATATTCACGTTTTATTCCATTAGAAATATCACTAAAAAATGAGCCTTTTCCTCGATATAATCAACTTATGAAGGCACAGTTGATTAACAGAGTTAGCCTAAAGCATCAGAAAGGTTCAATAGCTATGTCAAGATCAGAATCCTTAGATTCTGCGAGTGCACAATTTTATATATCTCTTAGAGATTTACCAGAGTTAGATGGAAGGTATGCAGTTTTTGGCAAAGTTATTAAGGGCTTAGATCTTCTTGAGAATATTGAAGAGGGAGATTATATTTTAAGCATTGAGAATATATGATTCTAATATTTTATTTTTATGCAGGTAGGTTTATTCCGGATGAAGTTGATTTAAGCATTTCAGTGTTAATACCAGAAGCTCTTTCTAAAGCTACTTTCCCTGTACGAGCTATTTCCAGTATTCCATATGGTTTTAATAGCTTTTGGATTGCCACAAGCTTCCCTGGGTCTCCAACAACTTCAAGTGTTAAGGCTCCATCTGAAACATCTACAACTTTTGCTCTAAAAACCTGAACTAAATCCAATATATGTGTTCTTTGATCTGCAGTCGCAGAAACCTTTAAAAGCATTAACTCTCTTTCGACGGCAGGAAGAATTGTTAAATCAATAACGTTTAGTACATTTACTAATTTATCTAATTGTTTAGACATTTGTTGAAGTGTTTCATCATCACCTTCTACAACCATTGTGAGTCGTGAAATACCAGGAGCCTCTGCTGGACCAACGGCAAGACTTTCAATATTGAAACCTCTTCTTGCAAAAAGGCCTGAAATCCTACTAAGAGCCCCTGATTGATCTTCTACTAGTACTGAAAGTGTGTGCTTCATGCTTGATGTATTGCGCTTATAAATTAAGTTTCAACCAATTTAAAATATATTGATTGAACTCATATGAAGACTCGTCATGAGGGCAATGTCCTGAATTTTCAAGAATAAATAATTTAATCCAATGGTACCTATTGATTAGTTTTTTTCCAATTAATAAAGGTACCAATCTATCTTTTCTACCCCATATCAGTAGAAATGGTAGACGAGGTTTATTTTTTGAAAGGGTATCTAATAAAAAAGGTGCAGTAAAAAGATCATTTCTAGTGCTCATGCCAATACACATAGCTCGTAAGGATCTGGGCGCGGTTTTACGTTGCGAAGGAACTTTTACGATATTTTTTAATTCTATGTCTGATTTGATTGATCGAAAATATGCAAATTGAAGTCCAATTTCAATTATTTTTGTTTTTGCTATTAAAGGGATTAAAAGTTCTAGAGGCAAAATATTGAAGAACAATCTAATTAAAATATTTTTTATAGCTTTAAGCCATTTAGGCCTTCTTAAGCTAATTGATTTCATTAGAGCTGGATCAGGAAGTGGAGCGGCAATTACTGCAGAAACTAGATTTGGATAAAATGTCGAAGTTGTTAAAGCAACAAGAGCTCCTAGTGAATTCCCTATAAGGATTGTTTTTTTTGTATTGTTTTGACGATTTATTTCTTCAAGAAAATTGGCGACTTGCTCTGACCAAAACTTGTTGTCTAATTTTTTTATTTTTTTTGGACTTGGTTGTTCCGATTGCCCAAACCCTATTAAATCTAGACTGTATACCCTATAACCTGCATGTTCTAAGAAGTATGCATTTTTTCTCCAATGCTCACTACTAGCACCAAAACCATGCAGCAACAAAACAGGTTTTTTGTTTGCTTCTCCTAATACTCTCCAGTGAAAACTAAATCCATTCCAGTTCCCCTGATTAGCTTTTCCCCAGTTTGGATTACTTTTGAACGAAGAAATCATTGGATATTTGGGTGGTAATTTATTGCTTTTAAAGCTCATTCCCTTGGGGAATTAAATATTAGGGGTTTAAATAGTTAAATGAATTAATTTTTTTGAATGGCTTCTGAGATTTTTGGAATTGCTGCAGTTTTCTGGGTACTAATTCCATTAGGTCTTCTTGGAGGAGCACTCCTCCTAAAGTTACAGGGAGATTGATTCTCTCTCACATTTTTTAGTACTTCCTACTAAGCTCCTGGTTAATAATGCCCTCACGGATGCAGGTTCTAGTTATAGGTGCCACAGGGACCCTTGGTCGTCAGATAGCTAAAAGCGCTATTGGCGCTGGCTACAATGTTCGTTGCATGGTCAGAAGGCCTCGCAATGCCTCTTTCCTTCAAGAATGGGGCTGTGAGCTAACTCAAGGCAACTTATTGAACTATGAAGATATTGAATATTCTTTGAAAGATGTTGATGCAGTTATCGATGCAGCAACTCTAAGAGCAGATGATCCTAAAAATGTTTATGAAACTGATTGGCAAGGTAAATTAAATCTTTTTCAAGCATGTGAAAAAAAAGGGATTAAAAGAGTTGTTTTTATGTCTTTGCTCTATGCGGAAAAGTTTCGCAGTGTGCCTTTAATGGACATCAAATATTGCACAGAAAAATTGCTTTTAGATTCTGAATTGGATTACACAATTCTGCAAGGAGTTGGATTTATGCAAGGTGTTATAGGGCAATTTGCGATTCCAATTCTTGATAGTCAACCAGTTTGGATTAGTGGGAATGCAAGTGAGATTGCATATATGAATACACAAGATGTGGCTCGTTTTGCAATAGCAGCATTAAGTAAACCTGAAACAATTCGAAAAAGCTTCCCTCTCGTTGGTCCTAAAGCATGGTCCCCTAAAGACTTGGTAGCTTTGTGTGAAAGATTTAGTAATAAAAAAGCAAAGATTTTGAGAGTCTCTCCATTCCTTATCAATATTGCTAAAACTCTGGTCTCGTTTTTTGAACCGACTGTAAATGTTGCCGAGAGATTATCTTTCGCTGATGTTAGTGGAAGCGGAGAGCCTTTAAACGCACCAATGGAAGGAACATATTCTGCATTTGGTATAGACCCATCTGAAATGACAACTATGGAGTCTTATATAGAAGAGTACTATCAGGTTATTCTTAAGCGCTTAAGGGAGATGGAGGCAGACTTGAATAAAGAGGAAAGGAAAAAACTGCCTTTTTAGATCAACCCCCAAAACTTGCACTTTGGTAGTTTGTTTGTACTATGAAGATACTTGATGCATTGCTTTATGTCATTAGCCCAAATAAAGAATCTTAATCGGAGACTCCTTAATATTTCTACAGAGGCCTCGAAAGAATTAGATAAAACTTGTGGCAATGAATTATGGCGAAATCTTGGCTTTGACGCCTTTGATAGCTTGAAGGATCCTAATCAAAGAGCAAGGGCAAATTATTATTATGGCCAACTTCAAACTGCTAAAGAACTTCAAGAAGTGTTTGGCTAATAAGTTTTTTTTGATTGAATTGTTCTTCTTTTTAATACAATTATAGAAATTAAATTTTAGTTCAAAAAAAAGAATGATTGAAACTTCAGGAGTAATTGAAAAAGAACAAGGGAATGGATTCTATTTGGTTACCTTAGAACAGCCTGAAGGGCACCAATGCTTATGCAGAGCAGCAGGTAAACTCACAAAATTTAGAATCAAATTACTTGCTGGAGATAAAGTCCTGGTTGAGATTAGCCCTTATGACCTTACTCGTGGAAGAATAACTTATAGAGAACGTAATGCTGGGGCAGGTGGAGGAAGACCAGGCAATAGAGGATCTGGTAACAGGCCTCAAGGGGGTAAAAAAAGATAAATAATTAACTTTTTAGAGGAGTTTGTTTATTTCATTTTTGAATTCACTTCTTTGCTTTACACCTTTCCATTGGTAATAAAGTTTTTTTGATTTAAATAATTGAATTGTAGGTGTGCCATTTACATTAGCTTGCTTAGCAATATCTTCTTCCTTTTCAATATCAATTTCTATACCAAGAGCCTTCCCTTCTAGTTCTGTCAAGACTCTTTTTAATTGGGGCTTAAGTACATGACAGGGTCCACAATTAGGTGATGTATAAACAACTAATAAAGGTAATTTGCTTTCATGGTAGAGCTTCCGTAGTGCATAACTACCTTTTTGCCAAAGTGCATCATCTTGAAAGTTTTCTTTGGTACTGATTTCACTTTCATCAAACGACTTTGCTTCTTTAGGCTCAACTTCTTCTCTTTTTATTAAACATGAAAGGTTTTCTAAAGTTAGCCATCTTTCAGCCGCCAAGGCTGCTTTGCATCCGCTCCCTGCAGCAGTTATGCCTTGACGCCATTCAGAATCACAAACATCACCTGCTGCGAAAATACCTTTTAAAGATGTCTCTGGTCGTCCTGGCTCAGTAAGAATATATCCATTGCTGTCTAGCTTTAATTGATCTTTAAAGAGTTCAGTATTTGGAGTATGGCCTATTGCATAGAAAAGACCTTTCGCATTAATTTTTTTTATTTTATTTGTATCCCTTTTTCTTAGAATTAAAGAAGATATCCAGTCTTTGCCTTCAACGTCTAATAATTCTGTTTCCCAATGAATTGTTATTTGATTATTTGAAGTTACACGATCTGACATTGCAGCACTTGCTTTTAACTCTTTAGATCTAACGATCAAATGAACTTGACTTCCATATTTAGTTAAATACACAGCCTCTTCACAGGCTGAATCTCCTCCGCCTACAACAGCTAGTTCTTCGTTTCTGAATTGAGGTGTTGCGCCATCGCATATAGCACAAGCACTAATACCTTTACTCCAAAACTCAGTTTCATTTGGAATCCCTAGTTTATTAGCGCTTGCCCCAGTGGCGATAATTAAAGAATGTGTCTTAATTAGTTCAGTTGAGGTCTTTATAGAAAAAGGTTTGCTATTGAAATCAACCTCTTCAGCATCTTCTTCAATAAGATTGCTACCCCATCTCAAAGCTTGGGATTTGATTAGATCCATTAATTCTGGACCCATTATTCCATTAGGGAATCCAGGATAATTTTCTACAAATGTTGTAGTCATTAACTGACCACCAGGAATTCCTCCTTTTTGGAAGCCTGTAATAATTAATGGATTTAGGTTTGCTCTGGCTGCATAAATTGCAGCTGTATATCCTGCAGGACCTGAACCAATAATTACAAGGTTTTCAGTTTCAAGCTTGTTTTGTATTTGCCTTTCGGCCATAAGAAAAGCAACCTTGGTGGTTATTTTACTTCTAAAGATAATTCAAGATTTTAAATAAGAAATAGGGGTATATAAAAGAAATTCTGAATTTACTTAGAATGATATTTATTTTTTAGCAATTTTTTATAGCTCAACAACCTCATCAGATTCATTGCTTTCTTTATTTAAAAAAGTAGGAACTTTCATTAATGAAGAATTTATATTACCTTCTTTGCTCTCTAGGCAGACTATCCATTCTCTAAATTCTTGGGTAATTGCATAGCTATCTTCATAACTTTCAATGCTATCTAATAGAGCAACTCTACTGGATGCCCAACAGGTGGCTATATTTATTCTCCTTTGAAGAGAGCTATTCATAGCTAATACCTAGTGAGGTTTACTCATGTATTAGAAGGCCCCCAATTCTTGTCCTGTTTTGTCCTAAAATGTATTTTGTGCACAAATAGAATTATTGACTTAAGGAATTCTTTATATATCAAGCCTATTTGCAAGGCTTCTAAGAGACAGGATTGAATTATTTAATATTTTTTTAATTAAATTTAGGCTCTAATTAAGTATCTAAAATATTGGACCTAGCGCTTGATCCCTGATTCAAATAGCTTCTGTGTGATTTAAAAGAAGCTTTTCAACTTCATTAATACCTTCTAGGGCTGTTCTCCTTGCCAATTCAAAATTACCATTGGCTTCTTCCATGAGATTCTCTGCTAAACGGTCTAAAAGTGATTCTTTTCTTTCTTCAAGCATGGACATTATTTCATTTTCAATCAAGGAATGAACGGCCTTGGAGCGTAATTTGTCATTAGTTGCTTCTGCAAAGGTGCCTTGAACTAACTCTTGAATAAAAAGCCTATGAACTTCACTGCTTCTGAGGAAACTTTCTGTGGCATTGATTATGCCTTCTACAAGAGTCTCGTCTGGCTCTGAGCCTTTCTCAGAAAGTTTAAATTCCCAGTCGAGATGTTTCCTTTGCCAACCAGAGGAGTGGAGGCTAGGCATAACTGTTTGTGAAAAAGTATCTACTGACATTTCATAAATTCTTTCTGCAAGTCGCTCACACCACTCTTTCCCATGGCTTTGGAGATTCTTTTGCATGGCTGTGCGAGGAACAGCATGACCACCATGATGGCTATGGCATACTCCATCTGGACATTCGATCGCTGTTAGACCCATTTTTCTTAGTGGATATAAGTTTCCTATCTTTATTCTTAGCTATAAAGTTCAAGAACGAAAAGCTTTTTTCAAGAAAAATTCTGGTCTTAGAACCAATGGGGGCTTAACCTCAGGCTGGAGAAGCATAATTATTTTGCCAAGAATTTTCGTCCCTCTAGAATCAGCCGTTGGAGAAACTCGAGTTGCTGCAACGCCTGAGACCATAAAAAAATTTGTCGCAGTTGGCTCTGAGGTCTTTGTTGAGAAAGGCGCTGGGGCTTCCGCTGGATTCTCTGACGAGAGTTATAAAAGAGTTGGAGGTCAATTGGTTTTACAAAATGATCAGGATTTGCTCAAGAAAGTCGATATTGTTCTTTGTGTAAACACTCCAAACACAAAATTTCTAGAAAAATTAAATCCTGGAACATTGTTAATAGGTTTATTAAACCCTTACTCAAATAAACCTCTTGTTAAAGCATTGGAAGCTTTAAGCCTTTCTGCGATTGCTCTAGAGCTTCTTCCAAGAATTAGTAGGGCTCAATCATCAGATGCACTTTCGTCACAAGCAAATATAGCTGGCTATAAAGCAGTCCTTTTGGCAGCTAGTGCTCTTGATAGGTATTTCCCAATGTTGATGACAGCAGCAGGTACTGTTCAGCCAGCAAAAGTTGTTGTTTTGGGAGCTGGGGTAGCAGGGCTTCAGGCTATTGCAACTGCGAAGCGTCTTGGTGCAGTAGTTTTTGTAAGTGATATTAGGCCAGCTGTTCAAGAACAGGTTGAATCTTTGGGAGCAAGATTTATTGCATTGCCTGAAATTAAAGAAAAACCTTCAGAATCAGGAGGTTATGCAAGCCAGGCTTCCGAAGAATTTCTCACAGAGCAGAGAAATATATTGAAAGAGCAGTTAGCAGAATCTGATGTGGCGATTTGCACTGCTCAAATACCAGGGAAAAGAGCCCCTCTGTTGATAAATGATGAAATGTTGGATGCCATGAGACCAGGAGCTGTAATAGTTGATCTAGCAGCCTCTCAAGGAGGAAATTGTTCAGGGACTAAATCTGGAGAAACTATTTCCAGGAAAGGAGTCAAGATTATAGGAACTTCTGATTTGCCATGTACGGTCGCCAATCATTCAAGTGCCTTGTATTCACGAAACTTGCTTTCATTGCTTCAACCAATTATTGAAAATGGTGAGATAATCCTTAATACAGAGGATGAATTAATTGACGGCTCTCTTATTAGCAAGGATGGTGATATTCGAAAACATGAAATTCTTGGACCAGGAGCAATTGAGTAATGAATGAACTTCTTTGGATACTTCTTTTAGGAAGTCTTTTAGGCCTGGAATTAATAGGTAAAGTTCCTCCTACTTTGCATACGCCTTTAATGAGTGGGGCAAATGCTATTTCTGGCATAACAATGCTAGCTGCATTAGTTTTAATCATGAATGCGAAGAGCGTTCCTGTTCTGATTTTCGGTTCTATTTCTCTTGGATTTGCTTTGTTTAATGTTGTAGGTGGGTTCTTGGTGACTGACAGGATGCTGGCGATGTTTAGCCGTAAACCATCACGAAAGAAGGGGGATTCTTAAATGTTTATTGCTATATCTGACATCCTTAAATATTCGATTGACTTAGTTTCTGTGCTTCTTTTGGCCTTAGGTATTAAAGGCCTTTCTAAAGTCCGTTCAGCAAGAGCTGCAAATCGATTGGCCGCAATTGCAATGGCTCTTGCTGTTCTTGGACTTTTATTTAACTCTTTTTTAAGTAGTGGAATCTCGATTTTTAAAGAAGCTTGGTTGTGGATTCTTCTTGGTACTGCAGTAGGGGGGTCGCTAGGTATTGGAATTGCTAAGCGAGTGCCTATGACTTCTATGCCCGAGACAGTCGCTCTCTTTAATGGCTGTGGTGGCATGTCTTCTTTATTAGTTGCTTTGGCTTATGCACTCTTCCCAGATCAAATAGTAAATAATTCTTCAGTTGGGCAAGTTAATGAATTAGTAAAGCAAGGTTCAATTGTAATTTCAGTATTTGTTGGAGCAATTACTTTTACTGGTTCAGTAGTTGCAATGGCAAAACTTCAAGGTTGGCTTTCAACTCCTAAATGGATCCAAAGTAGGATTCGTCATTTTATAAATATTTCTCTATCGGTCATTGCATTAATAGGAGCTATAGGTCTACTGACTAGTAGTGAAAATGGGCTTTGGACACTTGTTGTTAGCTCTTCACTTCTTGGGATAGGAGTAACCCTTTCTATTGGTGGTGCAGATATGCCAGTAGTTATTTCATTATTAAATAGCTATTCAGGTGTTGCCGCTGCTGCCGCTGGATTTGTTGTTGGTAGTCAGTTGCTTGTAGTTGCAGGTGCAATGGTTGGTGCTGCAGGTTTAATCCTTACACAAGTTATGTGTAAAGGAATGAACAGGTCTTTGATTTCTGTCCTTTTTGGAGGGGCGTTAGGAACTAACGCGAGTCTTGGTGCTAGTGGTTCTGGAGAATATTCTAATATTACTAGTTGCAGCGCTGAGGAGTGTGCTTTGACTTTGGAAGCCGCTGAAAGGGTAGTTATAGTTCCAGGTTATGGATTAGCAGTAGCTCAAGCTCAGCACACTCTTAGAGAAGTTACGAAAGCTTTGGAAATTAGAGGTATTGATGTCACATATGCTATTCACCCTGTCGCTGGGCGCATGCCGGGACATATGAATGTTCTACTTGCTGAGGCAGATGTCCCTTATGAGCAGCTCAAAGAAATGGATGCTATTAACCCTGAGTTTCCTGCAACAGATGTTGTATTAGTTCTTGGTGCTAATGACGTAGTCAATCCGCAAGCTAAAAATGATCAAACTTCACCTCTTTATGGAATGCCAGTTCTTGATGTTCAAGAAGCAAGGACAGTATTCGTTATAAAAAGAGGGATGAGTGCTGGTTATTCTGGAATAAAAAATGATTTATTTGAACTAGAAAACACATCAATGGTTTTTGGTGATGCCAAGAAAGTCCTTGGGGATTTATTAGTTGAACTTAAGGAGTTAGGAATTGACGGGAAAAGATGACGTTCAATTCGATCTTTTTCAAAGGCTTGAACTAAATCCTTTCAAGCAGCGTTTCCCATGGCTGGGAGGGGATCTACAGACACTTAGAGATACTTTTATTGAAGATCAGTTGCCTCTTGAAAATGGAGAAATTATTCATATAAAGGTACCTGAGTTACCTGGTGGAAATGAAGATAAAGGGAATTTAATAGCTCTACTTGATAAACCTTTAAAAGATTCAAGGATAAAAGGCTTGGTGTTAATGCTTCATGGCTTGGGTGGTTCAAGTCAGCGTCGAGGTTTGAGACGAATGGCCTTTACTTTGCTGGAAGCAGGCTTTGCTGTTTTGAGATTGAATTTACGGGGAGCAGACCCTGGGAGAGAACTTGCTGGAGGCACCTATTCAGCTAAATGTGATAGTGATTTGGAACCGGTTATCGAAAAAGCGAGAGAACTGTGTATTTCATTGAACATTAGAAATAAGGAACAAAGAAAGGTTCCTATACCTCTTCTGGGAGTAGGCATATCTCTTGGTGGAACAATTTTGCTAAATGCTTGTTTGGAATTAACAAACCTCTCTCCTAAAAACAAATTGGCTTTGGATGGTTTGATTTGTATAAGTAGTCCTTTAGACCTTGCTGAATGTAGCGCTTCTATTGAAAGACCAAGAAATAGTATTTATCAGTATTGGCTCTTACATCGTCTAGTACGACAAACACTTGCAGATCCATTTGGAATAACAAACTCTGAAAGGCACCATTTAACTTCTAAGAATTTTTTGAATATGAGATCAATTAATTCCATACGGGCATTTGATGCTGCAATTACTGCTCCAAGATGGGGCTTTCATGATGTAGATGATTATTACCTAAGAGCTTCTCCTATTAATTCTCTTTTAAATAATTCATCTTCTCTGCCAAAGTCATATTTTATACAAGCTCTTGATGACCCTTGGGTCCCATCAAATTCTGCAAACAAACTATATGAGCAGATCAAAGCTATGCAACAATCTTCTAATTTAAGAGTAATATTGACTACTCACGGAGGTCATAATGGTTTTCATGGAGCAGAAGGATGCTGGGGAGATTTATTAGTACGAAACTTACTTACGAAGATTGTTGATTCCATTCCTTAGTTTACTCCTTTAGGATCATCCTTTTGAAGATAAATTCATTTATTGGCTCGCCGCGAATAATATGTTCTTTGACAATTAATTCAATTAGGTTTGGAGTTACTTTGTGATACCAAGTTCCTTCTGGCCATATTAAAAGGATTGGTCCTTCACTACATACTCTTAGACAGTCAACTTTGCTCCTTAAAACAATTCCCTCAGCTCTTTTCGGGTCTTCAAGGTTTAATTCTTGTAGGGTTCTTTTAAGTTTCTCCCAGCTTTTAATTCCATTTTTAGGATTACAGCATAATGATTTTGTTGATGTTGCACATAGAAGGAGATGATGACTGACGCGGATATTCATCCGATAATTAAATTGTTGTTGAGAATAGATTGCTTTGTTTTTTTGCAATTTCTTGAACTTCTATGCGAGCCCATTTGTCTACAGCGATAACATCTTCCAGCTGAGGATTTGCTTGTAAGTCGTCTTTATGTTTTTCGCAAGTAGCTTCAATAACTTTAGGAATACTTAGGAAAGAGATTTCTTCATTGAGGAATAATGCCACTGCTTGTTCATTGGCTGCATTTAAAACGGCAGGCATAGTGCCACCAGATTTTCCAGCGCTATAAGCTAGACCCATGCAGGGATATTTCTCAGTATCTGGGTCTTTAAAAGTGAGTTGCTTTAATTCTGAAAGATTTAATCGTTTCCATGGTGTTTCAATTCTATTTGGCCAACTCATTGCATAAAGAATTGGGAGCTTCATGTCGGGCCAACCCATTTGGGCCAGGACAGAGGAATCAGCTAATTCAATCATTGAATGAATAATACTTTGTGGATGAATGATTATTTCTATGTGATCGTAGTCAAGGCCAAATAAATAATGAGCTTCAATAACTTCAAGACCTTTGTTCATAAGAGTCGCTGAGTCAACAGTGATTTTTCGCCCCATGCTCCAATTGGGGTGACTAGTTGCATCTTTAACAGTGGCATGTTTTAAATCAGCCGAGGACCAATCACGAAAAGCCCCGCCTGATGCAGTCAGTTGAATATGTCTTAATCCAGGTGTTGGTATTCCTGTTGAAAGTCTCGCATTTTCAGCCCAAGGAGTGCCTTGAAGGCATTGAAAAATTGCTGAATGCTCTGAATCTGCCGGGAGCAAGCGGCTCCCACTTCGCTTTAATTCAGGTAATACAACAGGACCAGCGGCTATAAGAGTTTCCTTATTGGCTAATGCAATGTCTTTCCCTGCTTTTATTGCGGCTAGAGTTGGCAAAAGACCTGCGCACCCGACAATACCGGTTACAACAAGGTCAGCATGGTCCCATGATGCAGCCATGTTTAAGCCTTCAGTTCCTCCAACAATTTGAGGTAGAACATTTGGCTTTTCTTCTGTACTTAAATTATTTAGGCGATCTAGAAGTTCAGAAATATTGTCTTCTTTAGCTAGCCCAACAATTTCTGGTTGGTGGGTTTTAATTTGCTCTGTAAGCAGGTCTAAGTTTTGACCTGCTGTAAGCGCAACAACTTTGAACTGTGTAGGGAATTCTTTGGCTATTTGAAGAGTTTGGGTGCCAATAGAACCAGTGGAGCCCAGCACGCTGATGGCTTTCACAATGTCTATGCAGCTATACAACAGTCTCTCATTTAATGGCTTCTTGTAGACAAAAAAGTAAATTATCTGGAAATTAATTACAAGAAAGTTAAATTTTAATCCAATCTGTTACCCCTCCAGGCTTGTCAATTAGTTCAATGCCCTGAGATTGAAGTTCTTGTCTTATTTGATCTGCTTTTGTGAAATCTTTTGCTGCTTTTGCTTTTTTACGTTTGTCTATTGACAGTTCAATTTGCGATTGACTTAAAGAATTCTTCTCCTTAGGTAACTCCCTGTTCTTTAGTTCTCCTTTTAATCCCAGGACAGCTGCTAATTCAACAAGAGTATTCCATCTTGTGTATAGATCATTTGTTTCTTTGTCCGATAGTGCTTTGATTCCCTCACGTTCAATTTGATTGGCCAAAGATCTAAGAGGACGAGCTATCTCAAAAAGTACAGATAGAGCTGCAGAAGTATTAAGATCATCATTAAGTACATCTAAGAACCTTTGACGAATCTCTTCATATGTCTCTTGAATTTGTGAAACCTTGTGGCTTGTTGATTTTTCTTCTGGCCAATTTAGATCATTGCTATAGAGCAAGCCTAAGCACAAGGCGCTATTGAGTCCTTTCCAGCCTGCTGAGGCAGCTTCAAGAGCCAGATCAGTGAAATCCATTGGCTTTCGGTAGTTAGCCTGAAGGATGAAAAGTCTAAGAGTCATTGCGGATATACCTCGTTCAAGAAGGGCTCTTATAGTTGTGAAGTTGCCAAGAGATTTACTCATCTTCTGGCCTTCAACATTAACCATCCCATTGTGTAACCAAAATTGCGAAAGCTTTTTGCCAGTAGATATTTCAGACTGAGCAATCTCATTTTCATGATGTGGAAAGATTAGATCAGACCCACCTAAATGAATATCTATTGTCTCACCTAATTCTTTAAGTACCATCGCTGAGCATTCAATATGCCAACCAGGCCTTCCATTCCCCCATGGAGAGCTAAAACTAGGCTCACCTTCTTTAGCTCCTTTCCATAATGCAAAATCAAATGGATTTTCCTTGCGAGATTCTTCCTTTTTAGTTACACGGCCATCTGCATTAAGCTTTTGCTCTGAAATATCACGTCCACTCAGTTGTCCATAATCAGCATGTTTCATTACAGCAAAGTAAACGTCTCCATCTTTTGAGTAGGCTGCACCTTTTGCTGCTAAACGACTAATCATTGAACGAATTTCATCTAGGCATTTAGTAGCTCTAGGCATACGATCAGGTCGTAGAATCCCTAAAGCATCCATGTCTTTATGAAACTCTTTAATATTTCTTTCGCTCACTTCTAACATTGTTGAGTTTTCTTCAGCTGCACGTTTTAAGATCTTGTCGTCAATATCTGTGAAGTTTTGAACAAAAGTAACTTTGTAACCTTGCCAAATTAAGTGTCTACGCAAAACATCCCAAATAATATAGCTACGAGCATGACCTAGATGACAGAGGTCGTATACAGTCACGCCACAACAATAAATGCTTACTTCATTTGGTTTTATAGGATAGAAAACTTCTGTTTTCCCTGTAAGAGTGTTTCTTAAACGAAGTGCCACTTTATTTAAAGAGAAGAATTTAAGGCTATATCCATAATTGATGATTTGCTTATTTTGCAGTCATCCAGTTGTCACCTGTAGCGGTTTCGACAACTAAGGGAACATTTAACTTCACTGCACTTTCCATTGTTTCAACGACTATTTCTTTAACTTGGGATATTTCTGATGGAGCCACTTCCAGCACTAATTCGTCGTGCACTTGTAATAGTAGATTTGCTGGGAGTGCTGATTCCCTAAGCCTTTTATCAAGCTGCACCATAGCAATTTTTATAATATCGGCACTAGACCCTTGAATAGGAGCATTTGCAGCAGCTCTTAGTTGTTGTGCTTCCATTCCTGCTTTCCTTGCAAGACTTAGATCTATTTTGCTTGGATCCTGCCCTCTTAGTCTTCCTAAACCATTCTTGTCGAAATGAAAGTATCTACGCCTACCAAGTAATGTCTCAACATAACCTCTACTTAGGGCATATCTTTCTTGAAGTTGCAGAAATAAAAAGATCTTTGGATAACGTTCTTTGTAACGATTCAAAAAATCCTTGGCCTCTGATTGACTGACTCCAGTCGATCGAGCAAACCTTTGTGGCCCCATCCCATATATAACACCAAAATTAATTGTTTTTCCAATACGTCTCTCATCATTGGTAATCGAATCTTTTTCTAGTAATAACTTTGCAGTTAGAGCATGTACATCATCATTATTTCTATAGGCTTCTTGAAGGGCCATCTCTCCTGAAAGGTGGGCAAGGATTCTGAGCTCAATTTGAGAATAATCTGCACTTAATAGCTTCCAATCTTCCTGCGGAAGGAATGCTTTTCGAATCCTTTTGCTAAATTCAGTACGAATAGGAATATTCTGTAAATTAGGCTTGCTGCTACTTAGTCTCCCTGTTGCTGTTACTGCTTGATTGAAGTCTGTATGAACTCTGCCAGTACCTTTTTCTACTAACTGAGGTAGCGCGTCTATATATGTACTTAGTAATTTACTAAGTGTTCTATGCTCTATTAATAATGGAATTATAGGATGATCTTTCTCAAGTTTCTCAAGAACATTTGAATCAGTACTCCAACCAGTTTTTGTTTTACGAGACTTTCTCTTATCAAGGTTTAGAGTCTCAAATAGGATTTCACCTAATTGTTTTGGAGAATTTAAATTAAATGTAGTTTCTGCATATTCATGAGCCTTTGATTCTAGTTGATCGAGTGACTTATTGAACTCTACAGACAAACTTTCTAAATAAGGGATGTCTACTCTAATACCTCTTGCCTCCATATTTGCTAGAATGGGCTCTAGTGGCTGTTCTACTTTTTCTAGAAGATCTATTAGTTTATTACCCATCCTCTGAAGATGTTTGTTTATTCGAAAAGAAAGTTTCCTAGTTAGATAGACATCCATTCCGCAATAAAGGCTTGCTGTATTGATATCTACGTCTTTAAAACTTTTCCCTTTCTGAATAATATCCTTATAGGTAGTAGGCGTAAATCCAAACTCTCGCTTAGACATTTCTTCTAAGCTATGCTTTTCAGTTGAATCTTGAATATAGTCGGCAAGAAGTGTATCCATAACAACGCCCTCAAGAGGGATCCCATGATTGAGGAAAACTAATCGATCGTATTTTGCATTTTGCAAGACTTTAGGGTGCTTTTCACTGCTTAACCAGGGAGTAAGTAGTTCAATAACTTTTCTTAGAGATAATTGGTTGACTTGTTGATTGTTCAAAAGATCTTCTGATTGATGCCCCAAAGGAATATATGCCAAATCTTCAATACCTTCTCCCCAACAAAATCCAATGCCAACAAGCTCTGCTTGAAAAGTATTTAATGAAGTAGTCTCTGTATCAATTGCCACCTGTTGAGTTGTCTGATTGCATTGCATTAAAATATTGATGAGAGCTTTAAGCTTGATTTGAGTATTAATGATTTGTGGTTTAAGAACTGGAGAGTTTATTTTGTTAGATGAATTATTTTTATTGTCAACCTTGTCTGAGTCAATAACCCTTGGAGATGCAAGTTCCTTTTCACTGATATTATTTTGCTTAAAACCTCCTTTAGAAAAACTTGCTGCAAAGCTTGGTAATTGGCGAATAAGACTATGGAGATCAAGTCCCTCCAATGCTTGCTTTAACTTGCTTTGATTAACCTCTCTCAATTCAAAACTTATATCTTCTTCAATAGGTACTTCTGTGATTATTGTTGCCAGGTAACGAGAAAGGTAGGCGTTTTCTTTATCAGCACTTAACTTTGTCTTTAACGCACCTTTGATGCTACCTATGGTCGACTTAACGTTATTAGGTTCTAGACTTGCTAATGATTTATATACTCCATCAAGATCTTCGTTCTCATTAAGTAGATTAATAGCTGTTTTGGGACCAACCCCTTTTACTCCAGGAATATTGTCTGAACTATCGCCTGTAAGTGCTTTGAAATCTACAACTTTATTAGGCATAACACCTAATTTTTCTTTGACACCAGATTCATTTATAAGAGTAGGATTTCCACTTTTCGCATAAGGCCCTCCACCCATATACATTATTGCTATATCACGCTTATCATCTACAAGTTGAAATAGATCTCGATCACCAGAAAGGATTCGAACTTTCCATCCTTTTTTAACTCCTTTTTCAGCAAGAGTTCCAAGAAGATCATCTGCTTCAAAACCTGGCATTATGAATATTGGAATATTCAAACTATTAACAAGAATTTCTTTCAATTGATTGAGATCGGGGATGAAATTTTCAGGAGGTTCATCTCGATTCGCTTTATAGTTAGGATCTGCCTTGTGCCTGAAAGTAGGTTCTTTAGTATCAAAAGCAATTATTAGGCCTTGAGGACTGAGATGTTTACAATTATCTAAGAGACTTTTTAAGAAGCCATACGTAACGCTTGTAGGTTGTCCATCTTTTGTAGTTAATCCACCTTCACCATTTTTGCTAAAAGCATAGAAACTTCTAAAAGCAAGTGAATGTCCATCAACAAGAAGCAAGACTGGGGATTCTCTTTTTTTTGACATATAAATTTTATAAAGACAATTTATTAGTTTCGGGTTTTAGCCCATGGTGGCAGATCGATGAAAATAATTTCGCCAGGACTTATGCCAGATAAAATTGCGGTTTTACTGCCACTGCTAGAACCTAATTCAACTTTTTGAAAAGTAGGGTTGTTGTTATCTCCTACAACAAGAAGACCTGGTTCACCTTCTCTAGTAATAATTGCAACGGTTGGAACTAGTGTTTGAAGATTGGTTTTGCCAGATTGAAACTCAACATCCGCAGTCATCCCTATCCTTAACTTAGGTGGAGGGTTGATCAACGAAAGTTTTACTTGAAAAGAAGTCACATTATTGTTTTTTAAAGCCCTTGGTGCAATGTAGCTCACTAGCGATTTAAACCTCTCTTCAGGGAATGCTTCAACTCGAACAATTCCTGATTGCCCAATCTCAATTCTTCCAATTTCACTTTCTGGTACCTTTGCTAATACTTCAAGCCCTTGTGAAATTTCAACAACTGAGTTTTTAGAATTGGCACTTGTTGGACTTTGAGAATTCGGTGACACAAAAGATCCAGGCTCTGCGTATTTAGCAGTAATGATCCCTTTGAAAGGTGCTCTAATAAATAATTCTTTCCCTTCAACTTGAATTTGTTCCAGACGAGCTTTACTTGTCAGAAAATCTTTTCGATATTGTTTATAGGATTCCTCACTGATTGCACCTTCTTTGAAGAGAAATTGACGACGCTCATAAGCTTCTTTTTTGTTTTCATATTCTGTCTTGATTTCATTTAATCTGAATGGATAATCCCTACTTTCTATTCTTGCTATTAATTGGTTTTTAAGAATTGAGTCTCCTTCCTCTACGTAAATTTCATTAATTAAACCTTGTCTATGGGGACTGATATTCAAACTTTTTTCTGCTTGCAACTCTCCACTAGCAGAAATTATTGAAGAAAGCCTTCCTTCCTCTGCATTTGTTGTATAAGGAGTTAAGTCACGACTCTTTTGCTTCCCAGGGCCAGTCTTCCAAGCAAATGAGCTCCCTAGCATTATTAAAATGAAGGAAATAATATATATGGTTTTCTTTTGCTTTAATACTTGATCTATCATTTGGCAAAATTGTAATTGAAGTGTTGTAGGAAGGCTGCTCTTGCAATATAAGAACCTTCCTTAAGAGCACAAAGGTTTTTCTTTTATTCTATTTTGATAATGAATGGAGCATTTAGCGACTATTTTAGTCAGATTAAACCTCCTTATATCACAAAAGATTTTCTCATATGCTTAAAGCAGGAATTGTTGGGTTGCCAAATGTTGGAAAGTCAACTTTGTTTAATGCACTTGTTGCCAATGCTCAGGCACAGGCTGCAAATTTCCCTTTTTGTACCATTGAACCAAATGTTGGTTCGGTTTCAGTCCCAGACGAGCGATTGCATTTACTTGGGGATTTAAGCTCTAGTAAACAAATTATCCCAACAAGAATTGAATTTGTAGATATTGCTGGACTTGTAAAAGGAGCTAGTCAGGGAGAAGGCTTGGGGAATAAGTTCTTATCTAATATTCGAGAGGTTGATGCGATAGTTCATGTCGTTCGATGCTTTGATGATGAAAATGTTATTCATGTTTCAGGGAGCGTTGATCCAATACGAGACATAGAAATAATTAACTTGGAACTCGGTTTAGCAGATCTTGCTCAAATCGAAAGGAGAAGAGATCGTTTGAAAAAACAGATTCGTACCAGCAAAGAAGCACAAGTTGAAGATCAGGTTTTAGAAAAAGTATTTCTTGCAATTGAAAATGGTCTGGGAGCGAGAACCCTTGAGATAAGTGAGGAAGAGAGAATACTTATAAAACCTTTGGGATTATTAACTTCCAAACCTATTATTTATGCAACTAATTTAAGTGAGTCAAATCTAGCGAAAGGAAACTCTTTCTCAGAAGATGTGAAAAACTGGTCTAAGAAAGAGAATGCAGAGAGTATACGGATATCAGCTCAAGTAGAGGCAGAATTGATTGATTTAGGGGAGAAAGAAAGAATGGATTATTTGTCAGATTTAGGAGTTGAAGGCGGAGGATTGCAAAGCCTTGTAAAAGCTTGCTATAAACTTTTGGGCTTACGCACTTATTTTACTACGGGTGAGAAAGAGAGCCGAGCTTGGACAATAAAATCAGGAATGAAAGCTCCTCAAGCTGCAGGTGTAATTCACACTGATTTTGAAAAAGGTTTTATTCGGGCCCAAACTATAGGCTATAGGAAATTACTAGAAGCTGGTTCAATTGGCGAAGCAAGAAGTAAAGGGTGGATAAGAAGTGAGGGCAAAGATTACCTTGTTGAAGAAGGAGACGTAATGGAATTCTTATTTAATGTCTAAGAAATTAGTCATAGCAAGACTTTTTAGAGTTAGAGCCAGTGAAAATGCCAACCAATTCATGCCATGAAATCTTGATGATGACATGAAGTTCATATTTTTAAAAACAGTTTGCACCATTGGCGCATTTGCTCTCTGTGTTATCGCTTACAACAGCTTTAAGTCATCTAATCGTTTAAGACTTGCTGAAGACCAAGATTTCCTCCTAATCAGAGTCAAGGAAGATCTTCTTAATTCATGTGATGACGTACAACCTTTTACTCGCATAAATCAAGTAAGTTGTTATCGATCGTTAGTGAAGGATTTAGATGCGGAATTGGAAGTTATTTTGGATAATCAAAGGCTAGGTAATAGGCGTTATAAGGAAAAATTATTAAGTAACAAACATTCCGTATACAATGTTGCAATTGATTCCAATACTTTAGAAGATTGGCAAAAAGTTAGAGAAAACATATGTTCGGCAACTAATTGGTCCTGGCGTGGTGCAAGAATTTTCGGACTCACAATGGCAGCTTGCGAAGTCAAATTAAACCGAATTCTGATTGAATATATGAAATATGAATGTATTGGTCAAACAGTTTGTATTGATAGGTATAAACGATATTTAAATCCAGCTGAAGCTGTCGATTTAAAGTATCCCTAATAAAAAACTACTTGTCATATTGTATGCTCTTATCTTGTGACAGCAACTGCAATATTTCTTTAAGCAATATTTTAATCTTTAGAATAAAAACCGTTAGAATTTGTGTCTGAAAAATTTTTATTTTAGAAAATTTCTTAGTCTCATTTTTTAACTTTAATAAAGAGTCAGAAAGTTTTTAAAATAAGCAAACAGTTTAAATTATTGCTAACAAATCTCGTTGGTTGTATTCTTGTAGAAAATAGACTTTGAAATGATTAAGAAAATATTCTTTTTGTTGATGTTACTCCCACTTGCTTCTTGTGTTAGGCCAAAATTTAGTGCCTCTTTAATTAATAAAGAACCAAGTGAATTAAAAAGACTCCGTCAATTAGCTAGTTCTGATAAGTGCATGAATGACAATGGCTCATTTAATAAATGCCTTAAGAATAATTCTATTCCTTCTTTAGATTGGGTGTTTATGGGCGAAGATAGGTTTTCGAGTAGTAACCCTTCTATTTATTATCATTATATAGCGAACCCAAGAAGAATGCCTTTCTCAGATGTTGTTATATTTAATTATCTTGGGATTATTATTAATCAGGAATTTGATGATAATTACAAAATAATTTTACATCCACCAGGTTATACGCATAAGTTTAATTGTGAGACTTTTGAATATAAAGTGAAAGAGTGGGATTTTTATAGCAATGAATTCACTCAAACATGGTCGAAAGGAGGGATGATTGATTTAAAAACACCAAATTACAGAACATTTGAAAAATACAAATCTTCAAAGCATTTTTTAGGGTTTCCAAGATTTCCTAGTGACACACCTGAAGTAACAAAAATGCTTAATGAATCAGAAGAAAAGAGCTATAGGCTAAAGATGCAAGGTGTCAAGAACTTTAATTACATTTGCAAAAAGCTTATCAAATAAGCTCTATAACTAAGAGGCCTCACACTTGTGAAAAGTGAAAGAGGAGAGTAAGGGCTTAAAGAAGACGCTATGCTCTTTTTTTACTTTTTAGTCTCAAATCATTCTCAAGCTAGGTCTAACTATAGAAAATCTAGTCTAACTTTTTTATGTTCTTGTCTAACCCTGTAAGACATGGTTAAACCCTTTGGTATCACTGATAGTGTAACGTTCTTGTTTAATGTATAGGCAGATCCCTTCCTGTACAGTTCATTTGACTATCCTTTTATTATAATTATCCTCTTACAAATAGTCAGAAACTTGATCATATGAAATACTTTTAGTTGATTAAAACGTCTTTTGAATGATTTTCGATGATTAATTGATTTATTTTTGACAGATTCCTAATCTTTTAGGTGCACAAAACTATTCCTGTTTAGACTCAGGAATATTATTATAAAAGAGAATCCTAGTAAAAATGCAGTAGTTAATATAAGGATGAATGCTATTAAGCTGTAGTCTGAATTGAAGAAAATAGCCGATTCAGCCATTTGCTTTAAGTAAGAATCATTTAAATAAGACATTAAACTTTAGTTGTCTCCATGAGTATGAGCAATGCCTAATTCATGCATACGTGCATGTTCATCAATACTATCTGTCAATCCTTTGGCGCCAGGACCAAATGAGTTGTACATTCCATATGCTACTGAACCAAATAAGAAAAATAAAATAATTCCTATCATTAGATAAGGTGTAGGGTGAAAGCTAGATGATTCCAAGAGGTTAATAGATTAAGGTTTAATCATCATTAATCATTATTTGATATTCTTCAAATAAATCTTTTACTTTTTTGGTGATCAATTTTCTCTTTAAAGATGTCAGTTTGTTCGTTCTAAATGTTTTAATTGATTCAAGCTAAGGTTTGTATTTTCCTGAGACTTACCCATTGATTAGTCACCTCTGCTATGACTAGTATTTCACAATCAGGAGACTGAGATAGCTTTTATAGCAGTCAGTCTCAAATGCTTCTCATATCATGTCTAACCATCGAGAATTTAGTCTAACTTTTTTCGTGTTTGGTCTAACCATCATTCAGGGGGTCAAACGCTAGTCATAGCCTGATATAATGGAGTTCTTGTTTAACGTCTAAGACAGTAGTCTTAGCAAGGCTTCTGACAGGTTAGGCTAACAAGTTATCTAACCCAACAAAGAAAATTAAAAATAAAATTTATTTAGACCAACTAAGTATATAATATGCTCTACAAAGATTAGAAAAACATTATGCTTTATTTAAAAAAAATATTAAATACTTTTTTTTATACTTTAACTTTATTGTTGTTTAATTCAATTGCAATAGCTGAAAATCTATCAGAACCACAATCAGAAAAACAGCTTTTAGCGGATGCTATAAAGGTTTATTCTTCCTTATCAACTCAAGATGATATAAAAACAAGGATAAGAAAACAAGAAGTGGTTATAAAGAAAATTGATGAAATAGTTGATAATTTCTCGGGTACTGATGCTGGAATTGAAATACTTATATCTGGTGACTTTGGGAAATATAATATAAATGCTATAAGAAAGAAATATATGGATGAACTAATTGCTTATAATCTTAAAACTTGTAAATCTGAACCAAGCTTTAATTGCTTGGGTTTTGTTTCATTAGATAATGGACTCAAGGGATGTGATATAAAAGATGACTTTTCGGGAATAATTACTGCTAGCAAAAATTTTAGAAATGCATATAGTATTTTCAGTACTCAGGGTGATGGACAGAAATATAAGGTAGGAATTCTATCTAGTTTTAAAAATTGTGCTGCAGGTCAAAGCGATTTTAAAAAAGATTTTCTTCACAGGGGATTAATCAACATTCTTCTTGATTCTGGAGATGAAAACAAGGCTGTAGGAATAACTCAAAACATGAAAACACCAATATTTAAACTTTTAGCAGCCGCTGATATTCGATCATATCAAGGTAAACTGGATTATAAAACTTTAAAGGTTTTATTTGAAAAAGCAGAGAATCTCTCTAATAAAACAGATCAAAATAGTGCGATGTTTACACTAATAAATACTGCTTATAAAGAGAATCTTGATCCTTATTCTAAAGGAGCCAAAAAAGCTAAAATAGCTATTTCATTTCCCCCCACTTATTCTTACAATGAATCACCATGTGGTGAACAAGCTCAGGGTAAATATTTAAGTGAATTAGCAATGGATTTTCTCTTTCTAGACTCCCAAGTTGAACGAAGCCCATATCTCACAATTAATGCTAGAGAAAAAGCTAGTGAAATTATTGAACAGTGTTCAAATTATGCACTTCAGCCTATAAATTATTTTCTGAAGACAGATCTAAAATCAGCCAAAGCAATTAGGGAATTTCAGTCTCAACTTGGAAATGGCCAAAAGATTAACACTGATTTCTTTGTTAAAAATATTCCTTTAGAAAGCCTAATAGGTTATGTAACTTCAATGGAAGAGGAGATAAATGAATCAACGATGCAACTAAAAGCAGCTGGAACTCTCTTAAAGGGTAAAGAGCTTGAGGAATACAAAAGAAGCATTAAGCTTCAGCCTATGCACCTTAGAAAATTTTATATAAAACAAATGAGAAGTTTATCAGGAACAACTCCTATTTATCCTTTTGAAGATGAGTATGGGAAATTCAACCTATATAAATTATATATTGATAATGGAGATGTATGCAGAGCCTCTGAGACTCTTTTCAAGGATATTAGAGGTGGAGATTATGAAGAAGAATCAGTTACTTACTTTATTACAAGTCCGAACATTTTAGTTAATAAAAAGTACAACTGTGGTGATGGTGAATTAGATCTACTATTAAACTAAGTAAAATTAATAGTAGTAGCAATATTTATTAAAATTAAACCAGATTTCTTATGTTCTATCTATAAATTATTAAATCAAATAAATTTCCTGATTTTTATGTAAATTCTATCCATCTCCCTCCATCTGATTCATTAAGTTTCTGCATCACCTAAACCAGCCAAGGTAAAGGCTTATCTGCAAGCGCAGCAATCAGGGGAAGTAATAGGCGTTTCCTATCTCAATTATCGAGCATTAACTCAATTCAAAGAGAAATTCAGAAGAATGCATTGTTCTCAGATTAAGACTAGATCATTTAAAAATGTTTTGACTATATCTACGTTTTCAGGGCTAGGTTTCCGAGAACGTTTGCATCCCAACCTGTCTTGCCTCCGTCTTAAACCTTGTCTAACCAAGCAAAATCTAGTCTAACTATTTTCGTGTTTGGTCTAACCATCATTTAGAGGGTAAAACGCCAGTCATAGCCTGATATAATGGAATTCTTGTTTAATGTATAGGTGGTTCAATTTCAGTATTCATTTAAAGGGTCTTTTTTTTATTCTTAGCTGTCTTCAATCTATTAACTATTTAGTTTAATGAAATTTGCACTTGCTAGACATGATGGAGAGGAAGATGAGATCACTTCTCAAAGTTTTGATCAATACGATGATGCTTATGAGTTGCTTGAGCAAATAGTAGGAGATCTTTGCTGCTCCGATGCTGATTACGATGACCATCCTTATTATGAAATCATTGAAGTCAAGAATTGATCGTTATAGTCATTAGATGTATGAACTCATTAGAGTTTCTTTTATGATTATGCAGATTTATCTTCTTTTTCAACTACAAATACAATAGGACTCTTAAGGAATATTATTTTTTGTTGATGAGAGATTAGAGCTATCCCCAAAAAGCAACAGAGATTTTATTTTTTCATCATTATCAAAACCTTTGAGTAATATTTTTAAGAGATATAGGTCAAAAAAAAGTAGAGCAATTGGGAGTATTAAATTAAAAATCATTTCATAGACGATGACTGCTCCAATTACTACTAATGCAAAAGATGTAAGGATTTTTTTGTTAATAGGCATCTTTTTGCCTTTAAGGAAGATTAATCTATGATGCTTATAAAACCTAATAGGTAAAGGCTTCTTATTTCTTATTGAATGTGTTTAAATGAATTCAAGATAATTTTAGCTGATCTTATTTAGATCCTGTTCAATTTCAAATGGCTCAGTAATAATTTCAAGAGGACTAGGTTTATTATCTGAAGTAGAGGAGGGGTCTTCCATTAGTACGTCTATTTCTGAATCAGCTAACTCTTGTTCAATTTCAAATGGCTCAGTAATAATTTCAAGAGGACTAGGTTTATTATCTGAAGTAGAGGAGGGGTCTTCCATTAGTACGTCTATTTCTGAATCAGCTAACTCTTGTTCAATTTCAAATGGCTCAGTAATAATTTCAAGAGGAGTAGGTTGATTATCTGAAGTATAGGAGGAGTCTTCCATTAGTACGTCTATTTCTGAATCAGCTAACTCTTGTTCAATTTCAAATGGCTCAGTAATAATTTCAAGAGGATTCGTTGCATTCTCATTTCTTAAAAGAGGTTCTTTTAGTCCGACCTTTTGATTTTCTTCAATAACTAATTCTTCTTCATTATTTACATCCAAATAAATGTCTGCATTTTTATCTTCTATTAGTATTTTTGTCAGGTCTATTACATCAATAGTTAAGGACTTTTGACTTTGATAAATATCTTTTACTACCTTGATAATCTCACTGGATTTTGAACGCTGAGAAACAAGTGTATAGCTGGCCCATACAGCATATAAAATTGAAATTAGAACCAGAGAAATAATGACATAGTATGTTGCTTTAAAGAATTTATCAACCATAACAATCCTGTGACATGAACCAATCTAGGCCTACTTGTCGATATTTGGCATGTTATTTAGTGAACTTGTTTACACCCAGTAATTGCGTAAGACTAATTGATATAACTCAATTTAGTAACAAAGAGTATTAGCTCATTGCTTCGTAGACCTGCATGGCTTTTAATCTTTTATTAGTTATTGCCCTTTTTGTTAAAAAACTTTTGGAACATCCATATTAAATAAATACTTGAACCAATAAATAAAATCAAGCTAAAAGAACCAATTGCAGAGTTAGCGGCTTCTACTGTTGGCATTAAATTCATACTGGCTAAATAAGCTTAGTCACGTTTTACTAGAGTTGATTGACATTCACTATTTTTTGTAAAGATTGCGATGTGTGGAAAATATTCTCTAGAGACACAAGTAGAGAAACTCCCAAAATTAATTCAAGAGAACTTATCGTTTGAACACAAGGCGCGATATTCACAGCGTTCTTTAATTAGACCAACGGAACCAATAATTACCTTGCTAAAAGAAGAAGGAAAGACACAAAGCTCTTTAATGCTTTGGGGCCTAATCCCATCTTGGTCAAAGGATCCTTTTGATAAAGAATCACCTAGACCTTTTAATGCAAGAGCCGAAACAGTTGCAGAAAAGCCTGTTTTTAGAGCAGCATGGAGGCATCACCGTTGCTTAATTCCAGCTAGTTGCTTTTTTGAAAAAGGTTATCGCATTAAACCAACTAATAAAGAGACTTTCTGGCTGGCTGGTATTTGGGATAGATGGGTAGGTAGTGATGGGTCGGAGCTGGATAGTTGCACAATCCTTACTACAGAATCAAATGCACTTGTAAAACCATTACATAAGCGTATGCCTGTAATCATTCCTGAAGGATTGGAGGAAGAGTGGATGAGGAATAGAAATAGAACTGAATTAAGACAACTTGAACCTTTATTAGAAAGATGGAATCCTTTGAATTGGATAGCTGAGTCACTAGAGCAATCAGATACTGTTGATCAAATGACTCTTTTTTAGACAATAAAATAATAGAAACTTCCAGAACATAGCTTCTTAGATGTTTAACTTTCCCATAACACTATCTAAGTCTCTGAGTCATTTATCAAAATTCAATACTCTGCCTCAATCAATTGAGACTATTAGAGTGAATATAATTTTTCTTTAACTTATTAGGACATTTCCTTTGAACATGCTTTCCCCCAGACTTGACCCTCTTAACTTTTCCTTCATCCCACAACCAATAAACTGGATCAGCAGACTTAGCTATTTTCAGGTCAATTGAGCTTCTTAGGCTTATTGGCTTAAATTCTTTTTGTTTGTCAAATTCTTCATCACGAATTGCTTGATTAAGCACCATGCTCCCTTTAGTTCCTGAAATAGATCGATGATACGTATTAATAGGGATTTGTAATGAACCCATTGAAGGATTTAAGAAGATCACATGATGAGGCTCATCCCATTCAGGATTTAATAAGGTAAAAGTCCGACTCCCTTCTAATACTAAATTGTGGTCAATTTGGTGATGATGGACGTAATACATTTCATCATCACCATTGTTAGGAGGAGAAACTGCATCACCATGATGAATCACAACATCAGAGCTATTTGACTTATCAATTCCTGCATCAAAGAATGTGACCTTAGGTGTTTCACGAAAAACATGCGTAGGGAAAAACTTTAGAGATTCTTTTTTCTTGCTTACCCATATTATTTTTATTTTTATTGAATCTTTAAGATTATGGAGAACAGGACAATCTTCTGTGGCTTTTTGTAGAACTCTTAATTGATGAGAACGTAACCCTGGTGGCATTTTGATATGAAGTGAAATTGATTCAATTTTTCTAGGCTTACTTTTCGTCATGATTTTGTTAACTTCAATGTTTATTTCACCTAATTTCCATCCTTGTTGCTTTGCCTTTATCCCCATAATTGTTATGAAACAAGTACCCAATGCTGTTGCTACTAAATCGGTAGGCGCAAAATTTTGGCTCTTGCCTTCATGTTCAAGAGGCGCATCAGTCCTAAGTGATTCGCCTGAGAGTTCATGCTGAGCTTCAGCATGCAAGTCTCCTAAGTAACGACATAGAATCTTGTTTACACCTCATAGAGCTTGCAAGCACTTTTAGTTGCATGAAGATCACATTCTCTTTCCCAATAATCTTTTTGTTTGTTTTGTGGTAAAGCACAAGGCATATCATCGATATAGTCAATGTCTTTACAGTTCCCTTGGAGAATAGTAAAAGGAGTTCTGAGTTTCATAACCCTCCTATTCGGTTATTTAATATTTAACATATCTAGTCAGAGGTAGATATAGAGTTTTCACTAAAGTATTTTGGCTTATTCATTATTCAGAATTTCATGATCAGTAGAAGTTTGTAGAAAAATATAGATTTGCATTCCTTTAGATCCTAGAAATTGAATCATGTCATTTTAAATTTCTTTCAGAATCCAGTGTGAATCGATTTTTATCACCAGAAATCGTTTTTTTAGTAAATTGATTTTTGACTTTTGATAAAACTCCTAGAGAATTGAGAAATTTAAACTAATCTCCTATTCCAATTAAAAATCTGATAAAAAGATAATTAAAGATAAATAAAAAAACATGAGACGTTTTTTAGTTGGAATGGCAAGCATGTCGCTACTTTTAGGAGGGTGTGCAACAACTTCTGAGGTTAATCAATCAAGGCTTGACTTGATAAAAGAACGAAATGAACTTGTTTGTGGAGTTAGTGGGAAAATTCCTGGATTCAGCTTTCTTGAAAGTGATGGGAGGTATCAAGGCATCGATGTTGATATATGTAAAGCGTTTGCGGCAGCATTTGTTGGTAATCCAGACAAAGTTCAATATAGGCCCCTAACGGCGGCTGAAAGATTCACTGCGGTTAGAACAGGTGAAGTTGATCTTTTGTCCAGAAACACCACGGTTAATTTGAGTCGAGACTCTTCTGGTGGGAATGGACTTACTTTTGCACCAGTTATCTTCCATGATGGACAAGGACTTATGGTGAAAAGAAATAGTAGAATTAATAATATTAATGGTCTTGCTCGTAAATCAATTTGTGTAGGTTCTGGAACGACTACAGAGCAGAATATTAATGATGCTTTTGAAGCTATATCGCTTCCTTATACCCCTATAAAATATCAGGATTTAGATCAAGTTATTCAGGGTTATTCCCAGGGTAGATGTGCTGCTATGACATCTGATAGATCTCAACTTGCTGCAGCTAGATCTAGCTTTGCTAGTCCTAAAGATCACATTATTCTTGAAGATGTTTTGAGTAAAGAACCGCTAGCGCCTGCTTCTTTAGGAGGAGATCAGAAACTTTCAGACGCAATGAGATGGGTGATTTACTCACTTATATCTGCTGAAGAACAGGGAATTACAAAAGATAACATCGATGAAAAGTTAAAAATGGCAAAAGAAAACTCTCAATTAAAACCATTGAGAAGGTTTTTGGGTGTAGAGGGTGATCTTGGTGAAAAATTAGGACTAGATAATGACTTTGTTGTTAAGGTGATTCGTGCCACTGGTAATTATGGAGAGATTTATGATCGTCACCTTGGACCTGATAGTGATGTCCCTATACCTCGTAGCTTGAATGAAATTTATACCAAAGGTGGAGTACATATCTCACCTCCTTTTAATTGATGTCAACAAATCAATAATGTCATGACATGAGAATTAAAAGATACAGAGGCTTATTCATTCAAGTAATAGTTAGCACTTTGTTCATTTCTATAGTTGCGCTCTTTATTAATAATCTATCTGTAAACCTTTTGCGTGCTGGCCTTGGACTTAACTTTAGTTGGTTGTTCCGTTCAGCAGGCTTTGCATTAGCTGAACATCCCTTGCCATATTCCCCTTCTAGTAGTTATGCATGGGCCCTATTTATGGGTTGGCTAAATAGTTTAAAAGTAATCTCCTCATCGTTGTTAATAGCTACTCTAATAGGTTTTTTGGTCGGTTTTGCAAGCACAGGAACAAATACCTTGCTTCGAATATTGTCTAAATTGTATGTGACATTAATTAGGCAAACTCCTCTTCTTCTACAACTTATGTTTTGGTACTTTGTTGGATTCTTGAGTATTCAAGGGGAAATATTTTCTCCTATTAAAGGGATGTTAAGTTTATCCAATCAAGGAATAATTCTTTCTGGGATTAACCTTTCACCAGAATTCTCATCATTATTAGTTGGGCTAGGTATTTTTACAGCAGCATATATTTCTGAAGTTGTACGTGGAGGAATTAACTCTGTACCTATAGGTCAATGGGAGGCTTTTAGGAGCCTTGGGCTATCCGAAAATGATGGTTTATATAAGATAATCATGCCTCAGGCTCTGCCTGCAATCTTACCAGGATTGACTAGCCAATATTTAAATCTTGCAAAGAACAGTACATTGGCAATTGCAGTTGGATATGCAGATATTTATGCGATAGGTGATACCGTCATAACTCAAACTGGACGAGCAATCGAGGGATTTCTATTATTGCTTTTAAGTTTCTTGCTCCTAAACCTTATTATTAGCAACTTAATGGAGTTACTTAATAAGTATATTTTGACTTATAAACAACGCTGATAAATTGAACTTATGAATAAGAAGCATAATCTTTTCCCTTATATAAGGCGTATTGCTTTTTCAAACTCCTTAGACACTTGCATAACTCTATTTATCTTATTAGCAGTCTTTCTTTTATCGACAATTACAATTAAATGGCTTCTTTTTGGAGCGGATTGGGCTGTAGTTATTCAAAACTATCCCTTATATGCATTCGGTCTTTTCCCTGCAGATCAAAGATGGAGACCAGCACTATGGTTATTGCTTTTGATTTCTCTTACAATCATTACACTTGTTGGCCCAAGGTGGCGTTGGCTTCGCAAACTTTTACCGATCACCTGGATAGGTGTTATTCCCCTTGGGATTGTTTTACTTTCGGGGGGATTAGGATTATTGCCTGTAGCAAGTAGATACTGGGGGGGTGTAACTCTTACAATCTTTTTGACCACTTGTAGTTCTTTATTAGCTTTTCCGCTGGGAATTATCTTGGCGATCGGAAGGCAAAGTGATTTGCCATTGATTAAGTTCTTCAGCTCAATATATATAGAGGCTTTAAGAGCAGTTCCCTTAATTGCAATTCTCTTTTTTGGCCAGCTTTTGATACCTTTGTTTTTCCCTATCGGTGTTGAGATAAATCGTGTGATTAGAGCTGTACTGGCTTTTACATTATTTGTCTCTGCTTATGTAGCAGAAGATATACGTGGAGGGTTTCAATCTATACCAAAAAGCCAGGAAGAAGCTGCAAAAGCTCTTGGATTAAGCAAACTTCAAATTACTCAGTTTGTGATTCTTCCTCAAGCCTTAATTATTGCTTTACCTGCACTTACTAATCAAGCTATAGGACTACTACAAAATACATCTTTAATGGCAATCTTAGGATTAGTAGAGTTGCTTGGCATTAGTAGAAGTATACTTGCTAACCCACTATTTATTGGCCGGTATATGGAAGTATATGTATGGCTTGCTGGAATCTATTGGCTTATATGTACAGTCATGGCACTTCTTGCTAGTCATCTTGAGCAGAAAGTGACTATTGAAAAACTAACAATAAAAAACTAATGACTTCTGTAATAAGAACAAGAAAGTTAGTGAAAACTTTTTCAAAAGGTTTGCGTGCGCTTGATGAAATTTCTATGGAGGTAAAGAAAAAAGAAGTTCTTGTAGTAATGGGGCCTTCAGGCTCAGGTAAGAGCACTCTTATTCGCACATTTAATGGTCTTGAAACTTTTGACTCTGGAGAGCTTGAGATTGTTGGCATACCACTTCATTCAGATCATAATGAAAGAAATGTTCGCGAGATAAGAAAACGTGTAGGGATGGTTTTTCAACAATTTAATTTATTCCCTCATCTCTCAATTCTAGAAAACATTACTCTTGCTCCTATTAAGGTTCAGAAGCAGAATCGTATAGAAGCTGAAGAGCATGCCATGAGTTTGCTCTCCCAGATGGGCATCATAACTCAAGCAAGAAAGTATCCAAGTCAACTTAGTGGTGGAGAACAACAAAGAGTAGCTATAGCTAGAGCCTTAGCATTAAAACCTGAATTACTATTATTTGATGAACCTACCAGTGCCTTAGACCCTGAAAGAGTTGGAGAGGTTTTAGATGCCATTCGCTCTCTTGCTGAAAAGGGAATGACCATGGTTGTGGTGACACATGAAGTTGGCTTCGCGAAGGAAGTTGCTGATAAAGTCTTGTTTATGGATTCAGGCAAAGTAATAGAAACATCAACCCCAGAAGTTTTCTTTACTAATGCAAAGCATGAAAGAAGTCGAAAATTTTTAAATCAGATTGGAGAATAGGACCCATATTTTGTGGTCCAAGACTTAGTTAGAAGGCTTTTCATATCTCTTAATTGCACTGTTGCTTATCTCATTTAATAAGTTTATAGGTGTTATGACGGACTTGTTTGATTTTATTTTTAATGCATATTTTATCTAATTACGTTGTTTTCAATGACTTCAAAAGCTCTGGACGACTTCATTGACGATTGCTTTGTAGAAAAAGACCCTATTTGCGACTTACATAGAGAAGATTCACTTTGGCTTGATTTATATGCCTCTAAATTAATAGCAGAAACGTTCAACCCTCTCGAAGAAGTTTGAGATTATTCTAAGCATTAATCAAAAAGGACTTCTTGTCTCCACAAATCATTGTTATTAGATGTTTAATCTTAGCTAGATTGACTAGCCACTTTTTAATTTCTCTAATTTTGATCATAAGGATCTAATGCTGCTACTAATTAATTTTTGTCATCACAAATTGTTTGATTGATTTATTAAACCAGCAGATGTACATTCTCACTTCTCTATCAAATTGGGATAAAGGTCAAATCTTTTAGCTATTTAGTTATTTTTCAAAGATAACTTTGTTTGTCAAAGCTGCAGTAAAGGATAATTAATTCCTTAATCTAATTTATATTCTTTCTTTTAAGAGGCTTTAAGCTGTAGACGTATTAATTTAATTGTTTGAAGTATATTTAGATAGCTTAGTTTTTTGGATTTTAGATGTCTAAAAGTCATGTAGGATTTATTGGCTTAGGAGCGATTGGTCTTCCTATTGCCGCCAACTTGATCTCTGCAGGGTTTCACCTAAAAGTGCATACCCAAAGTCGTGATGCTGAAAAAGATGAAAGACTGGAAGGTTCAATCCCTTGTCCTAGCCCTAAAGATGTAGCAATAGGATGTGATGTTATCTTTATTTGTGTTAGTGATGGTGATGCTATAGAAGAAGTATTGTTTTCTTCAAGAGGTGCATATGAAAAATTACAGCGGAAGGCATTTGTTATTGACCTATCAACTATAAGTCCTTCTAAGTCTAGAACTATTGCAAGAAGATTAGCAGAGAAGAATGTTGACTATATTGATGCACCAGTTTCTGGAGGGACTGAAGGAGCAGATAATGGAACTTTGACAATGTTTCTGGGTTGTAATGAGAAACTACTAGAGAAGATATCTATTTTCTTAAAGCCAATAGCATCTAATATCTATTGCTTTGGTCAGACAGGGAAAGGGCAAGAAGTAAAAGCGATTAATCAAATTTTAGTTGCAGGTAGTTATGCAGCAGTTGCAGAAGCAATTGCACTTGGACAAAAATTAGACCTGCCAATGGATTCTGTAGTAAAAGCTCTTGAAACTGGCGCAGCTAGTTCATGGGCTCTTTCTAATCGATCAAAAGCAATGATTCTGAATGAATACCCTTTAGGCTTTAAATTATCTTTGCACCATAAAGATCTATCTATAGTGCTGAAAACTGCATCTGAAGTAGGACTAAAACTACCAATAACTACGAAAGTTAGGGAAATAGAGAAGAAGCTTATTGACCAAGGATATGGTAATGATGATATATCGGTTCTTAGAAGGGCTATTTTGAATTAAGGAGGTATTGACAACATTTGTATCTCTTTAATTGTAGGTAACTCTATATTCTTGCTTGTAATTCTATTTTGATATAAATTAATTGAAAATAATAGTAATTAACTTGGACATTAGCTTATGTCTAATAAGATGCTGCAAAAGTAATTAGGTTAATGAAATTGGATAAAGTTGTTGACTTGGTGGTAATTGGTGGAGGTGCTGCGGGTTTTATGGGAGCTATTAAAGCTGCCGAGGAAGGTGTTATCTCTGTTGTCATACTTGAGGCCACCAAAAGAACTCTTGAGAAAGTTCGAATTAGTGGAGGAGGTCGTTGTAATGTAACCAATGCTTGCTGGGAACCAACAGAGTTATCACAAAATTATCCTCGGGGAAAATCTTCATTAATAGGAGCGTTTAATCAATTCGCAACCGGTGATGCTGTTGCATGGTTTGAAGAGAGGGGCTTGCCATTAATTATTGAACCTGATGGCCGTATTTTTCCTAAATCTAATTCTTCCAAAGAAGTTATTAGATGCCTACTAAATACAGCCAATAGAGCTGGGGTGTCTTATTCAACTAAAATGATTGTAAAAACAATTAAATTTATGGGAGAGAAGGGATTCTTTTTGCAATGTAGTGATGGAACTTCTTTTAATGCTAAAAAGATTTTATTAGCGACAGGCGGAGATCCTCGTGGTAAGAAACTTGCTTATTGTCTAGGTCATCAAGTTATTCCTGCAGCACCATCAATCTTTAGCTTTAACTTAACGGATTTTTATCACAGAACATGTGCTGGCATAACTGTTGATAATGCATACCTATCTTTAAAATGTGGCAGTAAATTATTTAAGGAGTATGGAAGAATTTTAATAACGCATAAAGGCTTAAGTGGCCCTGCTATTCTTAGATTATCTGCTTTTGCTGCAAGAGAATTACATGAAACTAGATATAAGGCATTGCTAGAAGTTAATTGGACAAGTGCTACTAATGATTCAATAAAAGATTCATTAAAGCTTTATAGGGAAAACTACTCCAGCAGGACTTTGATTCAGAAGTACCCCTTTGAGGGGATTCCTAAAAGGCTATGGATCTCCTTCCTTAGCTATTTAGGCATATCACCGCAAACTCGATGGGGTGGGTTCTCCAAATCTCAGGAAATAGGTTTATGTGATCTCTTAAGTAAAAATGTTTTTTCAATAAATAGTAGAGGGCCTTACGGCGAAGAGTTTGTTACTGCGGGAGGAGTTTGTCTTAATGAAGTTAACTTTAAATCAATGGAAAGTCGTATTCAGAAAGGACTTTATTTTGCGGGAGAGGTTTTAGATATTGATGGTGTAACAGGGGGCTTTAACTTTCAACATTGTTGGACAAGTGCTTGGATAGCTGGAAAAGCAATAGCTAAAGACTTGGCTCTTGGCACTGGACGTAACTGAGTTATTCTTTAACCTATAAGGAAGTTCTGTCTCAAGAATAATCGCGCTTATGCAGACCAAGCAAGTAATACAACAATGTTTTGTTGCGGCATTGTTTTTACTACCTATTTCTCCTCTTGCTGCAAGAAATCGCTCTAGAGACAATTCAACCTATGGATTTAATCAATCGAGAAATGTGAAGCTTCAGATAGAGAAAAAGAAGCTTTCTACTTCTGAACGGGAGGCATTAAGACTACTTTGCAAGATAGGTTTAAATCAAAATGGAAAAGATGCTTGGGCAAAGGATGATATTAATGCGGCCATCGCAACAATTGCTTGGGGTAGACATTGGCCTGAGGAAGCAATGATAACTGCGTATAAAACATGTAATTTTCCAAATTATGGAGCTCGACCTATTTATCCAGCCTTTTTAAAGGATATTGAGTCAACGAAATTAGATGTTGATCAATGTGTTATGGCTAATGTTGCTTCGATTGATTCAAGACTTGGAGCTATAGAAGGAGAGTTTGGCTCAGAAAATGGAATTATAAATTTAACTAATAATCACTCTCTATACCTTTTTCGGAGTCTTAAAGATAAGAATGGTGATTGGAAAATGCATAAAAGAAGTAACCCTATAAGTTTTTCAGATGCAAAGAGAATGTTTAAACCAAATGACCCTATAAGTCTTTGCCTTAAATTTCAACCAATAGGATGTCGATTAGAAACGAATGACAATAAGGGAAATATTTATTCCATTACGAATAGAAGGACAAAAGAAAAAAGATTTGGTCAAATAGGTTTGATAGGTTGTGGAACTAATTAATCATTGACATGATTTTGAATTTCTTTTAAAACCCTTACAGCTTCTTTGATATGGGCAGGACCGTTTAATAGGTCTTCAAAAATATGTCGAATAATCCCTTTGGAATCGATTATGTAGGTAACTCTTCCATCAATCATGCCTAATACCTTAGAGACACCAAAGGCTTTCCTTAAAGAATTATTCTCATCACATAGTAAAGGATATTGAAGTTTGTTTTTATTAGCAAAACTTAGATGACTTAATTGACTGCCTTGACTTACTCCCCATACCTCTGCTCCTAAGATTTTAAATAAATCATACTTATCTCTAAATCCGCATACTTCAATAGTACAGCCAGGGGTATCATCTTTCGGATAAAAAAACAACACTAGAGCCTGCCCTTGAATATCCTTATTGCTTCTTTCACAACCTGATTGGTCAATTAAAGAAAAATCAGGTATTTTTGAACCTACCTTTAAAGACATGAAAAGTAGATACTCTCTAGCTAGATCAAATTATATTCAATTTTTTTACTTGCAAAGATCATTTTTTTTCATTTGCTCAAGAAAAAGATTTTGAACTAATCGTGTCCCTTCTCTAGAGATGGAATTTGATAAGAATGTTTTATGTATTGATCTAAAGAAATAGATTTGGTATCTTGCAGTCATTAAATTTATTTTTATGCAAGTCAACGTTACTAATACTGTAGTTGTCACCTCCAATGGCGATAACAAGAGACTTGGGGATTATGCAGGTAAAGTCCTTTTAATCGTTAATGTTGCAAGCAAATGTGGGAATACTGCTCAATATTCAGGTTTGCAGGAATTACAAGATAAATATAAGGAGAGAGGTCTTCTCATCCTTGGGTTCCCTTGTAACGACTTTGGAGGCCAGGAACCTGGGACACTTGATGAAATCAAAAAGTTCTGTTCTTTAAACTATGGAGCTACTTTTGAAATTTTTAGTAAGGTACATGCAAAGGGGGTGACCACAGAGCCATATACCACACTTAATAAAACAGAGCCAGTTGGTGACGTTGGTTGGAACTTTGAAAAGTTTTTAATTGGCAAAGATGGAAATGTAATAGCAAGGTTTCAACCAAATATCCAGCCAGATGATGAAGATCTCATGGCTGCAATTGAAGTTGCATTATCTTTTTAAGACTAAATTAGCAACACTAGGCTTCTAGTTTCTTTCACTAGCTAAGAACTTTTTTGTAAGTCTATACTATTTACTAAAGAAATAATTAGCATGCCAACTAGATTGAGTTATGATATAAACTATGACTAGCAATGAAGACCAGGAATTAAAGGCAAAGCACTTAAAAATGCTTGATGAGGCTCAAGATGAAAGGATAGAAGAGATGTTCGAAGAGCTTAATGAATATAATTTAGAATTTTTGTCAAACACTTCTTTAGAAGGAAATTAAAAGGGATTTATCAAGTTCAAGGAACACTTCACTTGCTCGATATCATATACTTGATACATTTGGATGTGTAATAAATTTAATGGAACAAGTTAACTCAGCATTTGAGTCTCTTTCTCTTTCAGTTGTACATGTTCTGAAGAGGTCTAAGCATTTAAAAGGTAAAGACCTTTATGCGCTGGTTGCTGAATTTGACGAATGGATTGTCAATATTCCTTCTTATGAGGATATTTGTGCGCTCCCTGATATGACTGATAAAAAATCTACTTTTCTTAATTGAAATCTACAAAAATAGGTACTTGCAATAGAAAATAAATTAATTGCCTACTTTCTTGAGTAGGAAACTGACACTTTAATCTAGACAATTAACTTTCATATACCTAGTCTTATGTAGACTATGTGATTATATACTAATCTTTTTGCATAACGATCTAAATGTAACTGATAGATTATGGAACCAGTTTTAGACACTGTAGGCAACCCTATCACTCTTTTAATTGAAAGGATTGCTTATTTATGCATTGGCCTTTTGTTTATAGGGGCTATCTATACAGGAATTAAAAGGAACGAAGAAGATGACTCATAGTGATAAGTACTTTTCATATGTCCTTTCTCAAAGTTTGAAAGTGTTGCATTGCAGTGAAAAAAAGGTTTTTACTTGAGCATAAGAAAAAAGAAGCAATTATAACTACTTACAGTTTTGCTTTAATTCGTTATAAATAGTGAAATATAGGCTTTTAAAAGATGTCTTTTGAACGACTAAGCCGATCAGAAATAGCGCATGGAAGGATTGCCATGCTTGGGGTTGTCTCTTTTGTCTTAATAGAGCTTTATAGGCTGCACTAAAACTTTTTTTTGCAAATTTCTTGAAGTCGTTAAAACAACTGAACTTATAGATAGCTTGATGTAATCCTTCTTTCAGCTTTTTGGCTTAATGTCTGAGTTCCTTTAGATCTCTAGTAAGTACGATTTTGGACTTTATGCGCCAGACCCAGCGAATAATGGTTCAAATACAGGTTGCCCCATACCACCATCATCATCATCATCATCACCATCACTTCCAAATAGAACAAGTATTGCTCCTAGTGCAAAAAAACCAGATATTCCTATAGTCAGAAAATCAATGCCCAAGCTAATTAAGTCCTTAAATTTTGTAGAGAATAAACGATTATGCTCAAAACTGTGTATTAAGAGATTCTTAAGAGATACTAATAGTTATTGTCTGACAACAACCTATAAATCAAATGAAGCTTAAAGCCTTTTTTGCTTGGTTGATTGTGTGTTCATATTGCTTTGCTATTAGCTCAGTTTGGGCTGTTGAAAAGATAAACGAATTAGCTCCATGTGTTCTATCAAGTCATTGTGCTTTCATTGAAATTGAATCAAATGATTTGTCTTCGTTTTTCCAGAAATCAATAGAAGCAGTTAATTTACTCCCGAGAACAGAAATTATCGAAAAGGATAACTTTTATATTCATGCAGAGTCCACAACAAAATTGATGCATTTTGTTGATGACCTTGAAATTAAAGCTGTTTCTGACAAATCTCTTTTGCAAATCAGATCAGAGTCAAGAATTGGCGTTGGTGATTTTGGGGTCAACAAAAAAAGAATTGATCAGCTAATTGAATTTCTTTGTGCCTAACTTCCTAGAATCTTATTCGGAAATTTTGTCTAATTTTTCTTAGGAAATCCATAGAGATGATTTAATTAGTACCTTTATTGCAGAGTGAAACTTTTTCTAGCTTACTAACATTCTTATATTGGGGTTTTAATGATATCTCTTTAATGCACTCATTAATATTGCGAGATCGTCTTGCGATAGGTACTAGCATGATTGCTCCAAAAACCAGGGCAATTGTGCTTGTGGCTGCAAGGCTAGTATGGAAAATCTTTCTAGGAGTTAGCTTTAACTTCTCTTGTCGTTCTCTAAGAGCTCGTTTTTCAGCTCTAATCTCTTCGGCAATTTTATATTCTTCTTTAGCTTTTCTTTCTTGAATAATCTGGTTTGATTTCTCTTTAAGCTCTGCTGCGTAACGTTCCTTGTTGACTTTTTCTGCATATAGCTTTGCCGCTTTTCGGTTTTCTGAGGCTATTTTTAAATATTTTTCGCTTATTGCTATTCCATAAGCTATGGGCATAAGAAATATTGTCTGAATCTCAGGTAGGGATTTCCTAAGTTCATGGAGAAGTGACTTGACTTCTTTAGGAAGACTTTTGGAGTTATTTGTGCTCATCTAATTTTTTCTGTCATACCCTTATTTAGCCTTTTTAAGCCTTTAAATAAACCCCACATACATTAAATATGATAAATCTAAATTTTGTTTAACCATTTAAATGATATGGATTACTAGCCTTAAGGTACTAATTTCAGGAATTTCTTGAAGGATATCTATATTTGAGAGAAAAGAATCTTCTGATTAGAATCTTAGAGGAGGAGGTAAATACTTTACTTTTAAGTAAGAAAAGGTCGATTATATATTTCCTATTGAAGCAATCTTATTATTTATTATTTTTACTCTTTTTGATTCGCAATTAACCTTACATCCTTTTTACATTTTGGTTTTTATTTGATTTCAGAGATTAGTATGGGTTGACCACAGCTATTAATGAAGAACTAATTAAGGCTGATTCCTTTATGTTTGTTTCGATATTAAATTATTCTGAGTAACTCTTCTGAGATTATTGAAATATCAGTATTAATCATATTGAAAATCCTTGATTTGGTTTGAGTAATGATTCTTTTATAGGAAACAAGCCAATAATATGACTTTTTAAAGATATTTATCTCTATTTAATATAGAATATATACATGCAACTGCTTTTTCTTCTACTAGGTTTATCCACTATATGCTTTAGCACATTTTGCTTTAAGGACTGGGCCTCTGGTATTGCTGGATTTCTATATGGATCAATAATTTACCTTTTGATTACTTTTATAAAGTTTTTATTTTATAAGCTAATAACATAGAATAAGGCATATTTAAAATTTCAAAAGGATATAGAGTTGTCTTTGACAAATACTTCTGATAATAAATCCTTTAGTATAATCTTATTTAGTCTCTAAAACAGGCAATGCTACTTTCAATATTTTCTTTGTTAATTTCATTTTTTATTTCTAATACAGTAATTGCAGACTTAGATACTGACTTTAAAAGCCATATGCAAGATTGGAATGATAATAGTGAATTGGCAACTGAGCATCTTAAAAATGCAGAAAAAGAATTTTTAAATGGAGACGCCTTGCAGGGATGTGTGGAACAAAGAAAAGCAGCTAATTATGGAATTTCTGCAACAGAGTCACTCATTAAGGCCTTTGAAATTAATGGTTCGACAGACGATCTCTCGGGCGTTAGGTCAGGATTAGCTAAGTGGAAAGAGCTTCGAGACTTTTGTGGCTAAGCATTAAAAACTGAATTAAAGGTAAAAATACTCATTTCTTTTGCCGTCAAATCTGCATTATTTAATAGTCAACTACATTTTTAGAATGAGTAAAATTCTCAAGAAAAAAAGATTTGTATTTTTACAAAATTTTGCAGTTTATTCTTTTACATTCTTTGCTGCGATTACCTTTTTAAAGAATTTCTATGAAAATCTAAACAGATGACAGTAATTCCTTTTTTAAGAATTAACCAAAAATAGACAAGCTCAAATCAGATTCCAGTCCGTTGATTTGAATATATTCTTGAAAAACTTCAGAATCAAAAGCCTTTTGAGCGGCTTTCCTTGATTCAAATTCCACAATTACTCCTAGTTGGCCTCCATCCCATTCATTTACGTCAGAGTTTTGCTTTATATCTTTAGCGATAATGATCCCTCCAACAGATAAGAGCCAAGGCACCACGGTCTGAATGTATTCGATAAATAGATCTGTATTCGGGATGGTTGCTTGCTTGATCCAGTAACCTTTGGCCACAATCATTAAGAAAATTGGAAGAATTATGTCATATGACGGAGCTCGGTTTGCTAAAACGAAAAGAATTGATTTATTTTTAATGGCCTAGAAAGTTTTTTCAGGCTTGTATTATTACGCTGGTAATAAGATTTCTTTAGAATTTAATGGGTTTTATTGCAACTCATAAGAGGTTTATCGCTTGGTATAAGTCTAAACTTGGCCTTACAGATTATGGAATGCTTTGGCTTTGTTTTTTTAAGGGAGTATTCGTTACATTGATAATAGTTTACTTAATCTAAATAAATCTCTTCTTAAAAAAGAAATCCTTGGCCCTTTCCTTATCAAGCATATTTTTTACCATTTACTTCTTTTCTTAGATGACTTTACAAGCAACTTATTTGGGATCAAGTGGATGGATTATAGATTTTGATGATGTTCGACTATTAGTTGATCCTTGGCTTACTGGAACCCTTAAATTTCCACCAGGCTCTTGGTTAATTGAGGGGATTTTAAATAATGATATAGAAGTTCCTTCAAATATCGATATTCTTTTACTTACTCAAGGTTTAGCTGATCATGCACATGTTCCCTCTTTAAAATTATTAGATAGGTCTATTCAAGTAGTTGGTTCCAAATCTGCTTCTAATGTTGTTAAATCTCTTTCATTTCAGAAAGTTATTGCACTAAAACCAGGCGAAGAGAAAAAAATTAAAAATATAAGTATCAAAGCCACTGCAGGACCATCTGTACCAAATACTGAAAATGGTTATTTAATTACTAGCGATTCTGGATCTATATATATTGAACCTCATGGCTTTCTTGATTCTTCTATCCCATCTTGCGAACTTGATGCCGTTATTACTCCTGTTATAAATCTAGGACTACCAATTACTGGTTATTTTATTGAAGGAAAAAATGTTTTACCAGAATTAATTAATCGGTTTAAACCTCTTTCAATTCTTGCAAGTACTACTGGAGGAGATTCTAACTTTAATGGGATCTTGACAAGACTTATTCAATCGGAGGGAAGTATAGAGATTGCCAAGAAATTAATTGGCCAGAAAAGCACTCTGATTAATCCAATTCCTCTCAAAAAATATAACCTTAAAGTTAGGCCTAATTAGAGCAAAATCTTTTCATTCTATATATTCAGATAAATTCTTATCTGTTGAGAACCAAACGTCATCATTGAAAAATGGATTATGAATCCATTCTTTGTACTCTTTCTCTAAAGCAATCCTGTTATCTCCCTTTAACTTTCTCATCCTAGCTTTTGCACTTCTTAAAACGACTTTAACTATTTCACTGGCTCTTTCTTGTCGAGTATTCATTTGTTAAATATTATCTAACTTAACTATAAATAAGCATGAATAGAAAATTATGTGACTAAAGTATCAATCTTATATATCATTCAAAACATTTCTACCTTTAACTATAAATATGAGATTAAAGTTCCTGTTATCTCAAAGGAAATCCAGATAAATGCGGCAATTGATAGAAGAAGAAATAATACTTGATCTAAAGCCCTCATTTATTTAACTCCCTAGACACCTATAACACCTCTTCTAAGAAATTGCATTGCAAATATTGCACCAAGGAAGAATACTGTTGGAATTCCTAATGCATTAACAGCTAATGTTCTAAGAGTGAATACTGGATATCCATCCCTGGGCCTATTACTAGGTACTACAGCCGTATCTTCCCAATTTTGATAATTTTCAATACTTGCTACAAAACCTTTATCAAATTTAATTACTTCCCACTTTGCAAGCCAGAAAATAGTAGAAAATGCAGAGATTAAGATAGGTGCAACTACTATAAATACTTTAAAAAGCATTTTCAAAAAGAAGATTTATATACCTATCTAGCATTTCTAGCTTAGACTTTAAGATCATTTTTGTTCATTAAAGGTATACATTTTTTCCTTTTTAAGTATCTTTTCTCTCTGTAATTTATGTAACGCAAACTAGTTATAAATATTTCTCTGCTGAATTGACTATTAAGGCCTTCTCTCATCCAAAGGGATTAACTCCTGTTAAAGGTGAAACAAATAAGAACTCCATAATTGTTCCTGTAACAGCTAGAGGTAGTACCCAAATAGTTAAGAACCTTGCTCCAAAAAATCTTATTGGTTGTTTCCCTTCAAAGCCTTTAGTAGAAGCTGTAAAAATTGTCTCTGAGTTCTCAATTGAATACTGGGACTGTGAGTATGGTCTTATCGGATTAGATGTAGATATAAGTACTCTACTTTTATTAATTGCTGCGATAGGAAAGGTCCATAAAGCCATAAATCTTGGTCCAATCCAATTTCTTGGATGGGGAAATGCAGTATTTTTTAATGTTGATTCTTGAGGGATGGCTTTTTCAATTTCTTTAAAGATAGTGGTTAAATCCTTAGGCTGGTCATTTTTGACAAGCTTTTTTATAGTCGGATTCTTTATTTTGTCGATTTCAGCTTGTATTGGGAAATTCTTTACCTTTAATTTCTCATCTTTTAAGGCTGAAGATGCTTCAAAAGCAGTTAAAACATTGTCTTGAGAACTCTTCTTTTTTTTTATTTCGTTATTAACGGATGATTGAACTTCCTCTGAAGAGCTTGGCGTGTTTTTTTCTTCACTCATTATAAATATATAAAGTCTTAATCTAATTCATAGGTTAACTCCCAAGTGTTATCTTTATCCGATTAAAAGTATCTTTTATGTCATATGTATGTTATTGCTATGCTTACAGCATTAAATGATTCATTGCATAATGTCATATGATATTAATTTGTGTATAAACTTCTATCTGCAAGTCAAATTTCTTTAACAAAAATATTTTAAATACGACATTCTATATATATTCAATGATGTATGAACTAATTAAAAATGCAAGGATTGACTTTTTTCGCCCTTTCTTCTTCTGAATTAGGAGTAGACATTTCAACAATTAACTTGTCACTTGCCATCTCAGCATTTTTAGTTGTTGGCTTTCCACTTTTTAGGGTTTTGCGTTCTACGAACTTAAGCGATATTCAATCTAAGACAGTTACCCTCAAATAATTTAGATACCTTTTTGAACAGAAGTTAATTAAAGTAATAATTAGCATATAAGAATCTCTTAATGGCAAAACTTGATCATGTAGAGCCTAATGATGCTTTGCATCTTTTTAAATCGGCATATCAGAACCGATATACATGGGAGCCTGGTTTTAAGGGATATCAAGGGAATTGTTCAATGAAAAAAAGTGAAAAGGAGGTTGTAGGAGAATTTATTCTTAGTAGTGATATGAAACCAAAAATTAAAGGCATAGACGATGAAGGTATAAAGAAAGCTATTAGCTCTCAATTATGGGAAGTTGCTATTCATAGAGTTCGAAGGTCTTTTGAGGATGTTCATGGAAGTAATACATTTTCTATTGGCAATACTAATGATGTTGGATTGGAGATTATTGTAGGGGGCAGTAACAAAGGAGATAAATATCGTATAAAAGATAATATCGTTACAATGGTATATAGGAACATTCATGGAAGCTTAATCAATATTTTTACTACTAAAACTATTGATACTGGAGATGGTTATTTGAGTAATCTATATACCAGCCAATATCTAGACCCTGTAAATGGAATGCCCATAAAAGGTAAATCAAATTTTGTGGACGATTTTACTCCTCTCGCAGAAGGCGGACCATGGGTTTTGTCTCGAAGGTGTATAGAGACTGAAAGCTTTGAGGGGGATGATGGAAGTAGGATTGAGTTTGTATTTTCCAGCTTGAAATCATATGATTAGTTTTAACATCATATATTTTCACTATGCGGCAAGATCCGATTACTAAAGAGGTTAGCCAGAGGATATGTAATCATATGAACAAAGATCATTTAGAATCTCTAAAGGCTTATGCCAGTTTCTACGGGGGAATTAAGAATCCTATAAATGCCAATTTATTAGAAATAACAGCTGAATCTATGCATTTATCAGTTGATGGAAGTTATATCATAATTAAATTTGATCATCCTTTAAAGGATAGTTCTGATGCACATCAAACTCTTGTTTCAATGTTAGAAAAAATACCCCAATAAATTATCTATATATTTAAACAAATCAATCAATTTATCTTGAACAGCATTCGTAGCAAGTTAGTATAAATTTCTTTTTTTCATTGCTACATTAGGCATGAACTTTCTATTTTATAAAAGTAAGCTTAGCTTACTTAAAATGTTATTCGTTTGTAAATTATGCCTGAGTGTTTTGCGAAGCTTATACTCCAAATACCGTGGCAACAATCCTCAAGACATCTTAGTAATTTGCTCGTGTCTCCTGTCTTGAGCCATTCCGCTTTAATGCTTGGAAGTTTATCTTGCATCGAATTTATTGACATTTGTATTATGAGTAGATTTTCTTTTGCTGAATTTCCTTTTACTGATACTTGGTCACTCGACTGGAAAACTCTGAGCAGAAGTTCTAAGGCAATCAAATTACCTTTTTCTCCAGGATTTTCAGATACGTCTAAGGCTTTTTGGATTGATCTTCCTCCTATTGGCATTGCCCTTGCCTCTCCTTTTTGTATTAGGGCTATACCAATTAGATAAGGGAACTCAATAGACATTAGGCTTTTTAACTGGTCTATAGAAATAGGTAATTGTTTTAGAGCTTTATTTTATGGGCATTGTAGTTTTGACTTCTATGAGTAAGGTATTTGCTAGTTAAATCAACGCCTTTTAAACCTTCTCCTTTGCTGAAGCTTTCTTTTATATTTCTCAATAGGAGTCTCATGATGACGTAAACGCTTTAACTCGCCAAATATTCCAGCTTTAGAAACCTGGCGTTTAAATCTTCGAAGAGCTGATTCAATCCCTTCGTTTTCTCCAACAGTTACTTGTGTCAAATTAAAAAATCTAATCCATATAACATATCAGCTATTGTGCAGAATTTGAAGCATTAATATATGAGATGGTTACTATCGATTTCTTTTTAATCGGCCAGAGCGCTTAATGCTCAGTATTTTGGGGATTGGCGAAATTAATGTGCGCTTCTTACTATTTCGAGACTTCTAATGAGACAAATCTAGGTATAAAAGAGGATTTTCTAGTTCTAAGCTTACAAGAAACAGATTCTATCTGCTAGAAAGAGGTTGAGTTTTTAATTAGCTTTTATTAAATGTCAAAGGAATTTTCAAAAGAATCACTATATTCTTCATGCCCATTATGGATAACAGAAATTTGCAGTACAAATTCTAATATTCGAGTTCATATGGCTAGCCCTTTTCGTAACTTGTCAGGAATGAAAATAATTCAAATGGATAACTTATTTTCGAAAAGATGCTTCTGACCTTCATATAAGCAAGAACTTAAAAAAAAATTATGCGAATGATTTTTATTTGTAATATAAGCTTCATCCTGAACTAAAAAATATCACTCGAAAAGTAAAGCCTTTCTGGGATAATTATTACAGCATTAAATATTCACATGACAGCTTCTGAGATTCAGATGGTAAGTGAGTCAATTGCACTTCACCCTCCAGTAGTTATCTTTACACTTTGCATATTTATGTATATTAGAGGAAAGATGTTAGAAAAAAAATCACCTCGAAGGGTATTATCTGAATGAAAATTAAGTGATTTCTAAGCTTATAATTGGGTTCTTATAACTATCTTCTAGTCATGGAATTCTTTAGATATTTCCTTTTTGGGATTACTGGACTCAGCATGATCTTCTGGGTATGTGTTATTGCTTTATGGCATACATATATGTTCCCAAGGTTATTTTCTGAAGACTACCTTGAAACTAACAATTCCTCTATCCTTAAGGCCTCTGCCTCTTCTATTATCAGGCCTTCTGGATTAATTGATAGAGGTAAGTATTCGTATAAATCTTTTGTAATAGCAGATTTTAATAAAGTTGAATTAGGTTATGGAGTGAACAGATTTTTCACTCTTATATTATTTAGTTTAGGCATAATGTCATTCATATTAATCACTTATGGATTACATAGTGGCATGATGCTTTATGGGATTGAATAGAAATTGAAAATTTCTTATAATATGAGTTAATAATAAATATTAGCTACATTTATTGATCTGTATAAAATTTAGAAGATTTTTTCAAATCCCAATTAATTGAATTAGGATGCATATCTATATTTTTACTTATAAGAGGAAATGTTTGTTTTGTTTGGCATTGCTTATTCTCTTAGCCCAATTGAAATTGGAGTAATTGCTTTTACAGGAATAGGTTTTTTAGTAATGTTTGGCATAAGTTCGGCAAGAGGAGGTTATCAGGACTTAGTTGACACTACTTTAATGAATGATGAGATTAGGAGAAATAAAAAGAAATGATTTATACTTTTTTACCTTTTAATATAAATTTTCTACATTCATTTATTATAAAACCTGTTTTTTCATACAAATGAATTCTATTTCTTTTTTGTTCTATGCCATAAGGATTTGTAAATATAGAAAATAGTATTCTTATAAATCTAAGAAGATTTTTTTTAGTATTGCCTTTAAAATCTATTGGCTTCCTAAGTTCTTCTAATGTTGAAGAATTAAATATTTTCTCTTCACTAAATTTTAAAAGAACTTTTTCTTTCTCTTCTAGATTTATGCAATCAAGTATTATTTTTAGACCCTTAATAGAATCTGCATCCCCTCTATTTATTTCTATGATAATGCTTTGGAAAAGATTCTCCCACTTATAAGGCTCTTTAATAAAAAGGTAGGATATTTTTGATTCTTTATTTGTCTTTGATATGCGATTAGTCTCATCATTTTGATTTTGCTCAGAAGACCAATATTCATATAGTGGGGATAACCTTTTGATGCTTTTTAAGTCCATACTAGTATTTAGGGGATGAACCTTTAATCACCTTAACAACTGAAGCACTTTGATCAGCTTTTTCCCTTGCTTCTTTAATGGTTTCTCCATTTGCAAGGCTGACTCCCATACGTCTATTCTTTTTACATGAATTCTTTCCAAAAATTAATAGATTGGTATCTTTTTCTTTCAGAGCTTGCTCTATTCCAGTATAAGCAACATATTTAAAATTCTCTTGAGCCAAAATAACTCTGCTCGCTGAAGGCTTCTTGATAATTATTTCTGGTATAGGTATACCTAATATCGCTCTTATATGAAGTTCAAATTCATTTATATTTTGGCTTATCACTGTTACAAGGCCTGTATCATGAGGCCTTGGAGAAAGTTCAGAGAAGATTACTTTATCTTTAGATATAAAGAACTCTACTCCAAATATCCCAACGCCTCCAAGATTTTCTGTAATTTCAGAAGCTATTGCTTTGGCTTTATCTAACTGTTCTCTTTTAATCTCAGCTGGTTGCCAACTACATCGATAATCCCCATCAACTTGTTCATGCCCTATAGGAGGACAAAATATTATTGAACCATCTTTTTGTCTTATTGTTAGTAATGTAATCTCTAAATCAAATTTTATATATTCTTCAATAATTACTTTTTGGGATTTACCTCTTGACTCTTCTATTGCCTTATCCCAAGCATTACTCAAATCATTGGGTTCAAAAACTATACTTTGCCCTTTGCCTGATGAACTCATTACAGGCTTAACAAAAAGAGGAAAGCCAATGCTTTTAGATACATTTACAAGCTCATCTTTACTCGAAGCATATTCATAATTAGCAGTATTAACCTTTAGTTCTTTTGATGCTAAGTCTCTAACTTTGTCTCTATTCATAGTTATTTTAGTTGCTCTAGCAGTTGGGATTATTGTTAGCCCTTCATCTTCAAGTTCTTCTAAGGCATCTACAGCAAGAGCTTCAATCTCTGGTATTACAGCATCAGGTTTATATTTTCTAATTATATTTTGAAGTTTTCTGGGTTCACTCATATCAAATACTTCAGAAATATCTGATACTTGCATTGCAGGAGCATTTGGATATCGATCACATGCAATTATTGTGCAACCAATTCTTTTCGCAGCTATTGCCACTTCCTTGCCAAGTTCTCCACTGCCTAAAAGCATTAAGACTTTTGGATGAATAGTCATTTCTTGTTCTTAGTCTTTGACAATAGTCTCATGATTTAATGAAAATATGGGATTAGACCAATTAAAATCTTTTCTTCAAAAAATGCAGTCTGAGCCTACCCTGAAAGCGCAAGTGCTTGCTGCTTCAACGGCTGATGATGTTGCACAAATAGCTTTGAAGCTTGGATTTGAATTTTCAGGTGATGAGCTACTTAGGTTTTCCGGAAAGAAAGTTGGCAAGGTGACTGTTCGAAAAAATGATGTACCAGGAGAATATAATTAGATATATTAGATTTATCGTAGAGATAAATTTTTAAATTATTAAAAAATCATGGCAGAAGAAGACTTAAAGAATTTTATTTTAAAAATTAAGGATTTAAATAAACTAGTTAAATCTTTAGAAGAAATACCTGGACGAAGAGAAGAGCTATCTTCTTGCAGAACACACGATGAAGTTGTTGAACTTGCCCAGACCTGGGGATTCAAAATTGGAAGAAGGTGGGGTGAAGAAAAATAAAAAGTAGTTTTAAACCTAATCACAAACTAGTTAATTCAATTTTTTCTTTTCTGATATCTACCTTTAATTCTCTTCTCATGGTTAAAGTAAAGAAAATATTTCTCTAACATGGCTTGTTCAGAATTAACAGATCAACAGTTAACGGAGATTTGTGAGGATTGTTTTGTTTCTGTAAAAGAAGCATGCATGAAATTGCAGGAAAAAACAAAATGTTCCAATGATGTCATTGTAGAAATGCTTCTGAACGTAGTTGAATTTTATAAATTTCAAGAATAAAAAAATAACTTTAAATTTAGATTTTTGATAAAGGCTTTTAAGGAAGCTCTAATAATCTACTTACGTATCAAAAGATACAATAAAGTGTCACAAGAATACCTGGCACTATCTCAAAGACATAATAAAGTATATATACCCATTTTTTGGGTAGTTGTGAGGAACCCTTATGAAATTATTTCAGCGCTTGCTGGTTGCTCCTGCTGCGTTAGGTCTTTTGGCTCCTTTAGCTGCTAATGCAGCTGAAGTGAACATGAATGATCTTTCTCAGTTTTCAGGAAAGACTGCTTTACGCGCGCCTTCTAATGTTCAATTTTCTGATGTTGTACCAGGAGATTGGGCTTATACAGCTCTACAAAATTTAAGTGAGAGCTATGGCTGTGTAGACAATGCCTACACTCAAAGTCTTAAAAATGGCCAGGCTTTAACACGTTATGAAGCTGCAGCTTTAATTAATGCTTGCCTTGATAGTGGTCTTAGTGCAGATGCTCAAGGTTTAACACCTGAAGCAACTCGTTTGACCAATGAGTTTGGTTCAGAAATGGCGATCCTTAAAGGTCGTGTTGATGGACTTGAGTACAAGCTTAATGAGCTTAGTGCTGGTCAATTCTCATCTACAACCAAGCTTAAAGGCCATGTTAGCTTTAACACTTTGGCTTTAAGTGGTGTTGACGATAACACCGATGCGGAGATAGATGATGCTCTGCATATGACCTACCGTGCCAAGTATGACTTGTATACAAGTTTCACTGGTCAAGACCAGTTGTATACAAGAATCGTTACTGGTAATGGATCAAATTCTTGGAGTGAGGACACCTCTCATGGCCTTCACTTAAGTGATTCTTCTTCCAACGGCAATGCTGTAAAGGTTGACAAAATTTGGTATCAGTTCCCAGTTGGTGACTTCACCGTTTGGGCTGGTCCATTGGTAGAGAACTACTACATGCTTGCTAGTTCTCCTTCTATCTACAAGCCAATGCTTAAGCAATTCGCTTTAGGTGGAAACGCAGCTACTTATGGCTCAAGTACTAGTGGTGGTTTTGGTGTTGCATGGACACAGCCTGTAGAAGATAGATCTCAGCCTCGTTTTGCTGTTTCTACTAACTACGTATCTAAAGGTTCTGCCGATTCCACTAAAGGCTTTGCAACACAAGAGGCTATTGGAAAATGGCTTTCTAAAGTTGAGTATGGCTCACCACGTTGGCAGGTATCTTTAGCTGTAGCTAAGCATTTCTGTAATACTAACGACTCTACTAATAGAAGATCTGGCACATCAGGCACTTATGAATGCTATGAGTGGGCTTCTTACTATGGTACTGACGCTGGTCACAAGACAACAGGCAACTCAACTGCTTATGCATTGAGAGCTTATTGGAAGCCAGAGGAAACTGGAATGGTTCCAGAAATTCAGCTTGGCTATGACTGGGTTAACGTTGATGAAGCCCATGGAGTAGCTCTCGCAACTGGTGATACAGAGGCAGCTGCTGCTTGGATGACTGGTTTCACTTGGAAGGATGCTCTTATTGACGGAAACAGACTTGCTCTTGCTTTCGGTCAACCACAAAGAGCTACTGAAATTGTTGGCGGCGGAACAGCTGATGCAGCTGAAGATGCCTTCACTTGGGAACTTTATTATGACTATAAAGTAACCGATGGTATTACTGTTACCCCAGCAATCTTTGGTGCTACAGATCGTCTAAATGGCGCGTCTAATGATGCTGATGACTTCTTTGGTGGAATTCTTCAGACAACATTCAAGTTCTAATTACTTACTTCAAGTTACTTAGTACTTTTAATATAAAAAGGCGGTCTATTATGACCGCCTTTTTTTATGAAAAAAATTTGTTTAGTTACTCGTTAAAACATTTACCAGCAATTTTCTCCTTCTCCAACTGGTATACATATATCTTCTTTTTCAGCTTTCTTTTTAGCTTTTCTTGCTGCTTCATCCAAGGTACTTTCTGCATCTATTGCTTGGTCTGTGGTCCATTCCTTTAGTCCACCCATATCATTTTCTTCAGCATGACCTAGGTCAGATTGCAATGTACTGCTTGCTAAAATAGCAGTCGCTGCTATGAATATCCCAACGGGAGATCTCTTGCTCATATAAATGAAGTAATTGAATTTAATTATAATCTTGGCTCTTACAAGCTTTTCTTGAAGCAATAAATATTACTTGTCTATGTATAGAATGACGCATCTATTTAATCGCCTAGTCTCCTAAGGATATTGCCATATGCTTGAAATATTAAATCGAGTTCTGGAGATTGGCCATTTTTAGCAAGGATTCCTTTGGCGCCTGCATCAAGTCCAAAAAGAATACTTCTATCTTCATTGCTTCTTATATAACTATGAATCCATCCAACGCAAACTATTCTTTCTCCATTAGTAACTTTGTTAACTGAATGCAAACTAGTACTTGGATAAAGAATTATTTGACCTGAATTTAATTTTACTTCTTCAGTTTTTTGAATGGTTTGTATGCATAATTCACCTCCTTGGTATTCATTCGAATTATTTAGAAAAATGGTAAAAGACAAATCACTCCTTCCTGTCTTCATATATGGATTGTCAATATGCATTCCATAGCCTTGGCTAGAAGATGTTCTTGTAAACATTAAACTGTGAATTTTTTTTGGGAGAGCGAAACTTTTGATTAACTGATCTGATTGAATTATTTTTATTATTTCCCCACAATGTTTAATTGAGGTATGTGAATCTTTGTTTAGCTGAAAGTTATTCTTTACCAATGAGGCATGAGATCCAGCTGTCTTTTTGCCATCCTCCCAGGAATCATTGTCCTTAAGAATTTCTGAAATAATTTCTTTTGATCTTTTGCTATCAACTAATTGATGTATTAAGTAATCCATGGTTCGCAATAGAGATTTAAAATAGAATACCTAGAGAAACATTTGATACACATTAGCGTATAAATTTTTCATCGATAATACGTTCCGTCCCTCTTATATAAACTAATAATAGTCTTAAAACCTAATAAGGTTTCTATGAAGAACTTAACTTCTTTAATTTCCTCAATTGTATTTGGATCCGTCTTAATTGGTTCAACTTTCTTGCAAAAAGTAGAAGGTGAAACTAGAGAGGTACTTGTTTACTCTGGCCGTCATTACAACACCGACCGTATGGTTTTCAAAGAGTTTGCAGAGGAAACAGGTATCCGAGTAAGACTTATAGAAGCTACTGGTATTTCATTAATAGAAAGACTTAAAAGAGAAGGAAAAAACTCTAATGCTGATGTTGTCTTATTAGTAGATGCAGCTCGCATAACTAATGCAGCTAAGCTTGGTCTTCTGCAGTCTTATAAATCCGAATTCTTAGAAAAAAATGTTCCGAACAATTATAAGGATCCTGAAGGAAGGTGGTACGCATTAACTAGGCGAGTAAGAGTCTTAGTAGTAAACCCAAAGAAGGTAGATTTAAATACAGTTAAAACTTATTCAGACCTTGCTGATCCAAGCTTAAAGGGTTTGGTTTGTCTAAGAAGAAGAGACAGTCCTTACAATCAATCATTGGTGGCTGATCAATTAGCTCTTAATGGTGAGGAGGCTACAAGGGTTTGGTTGGAAAATATGATTTCTAATGTTTCCCAGCCTTATTTCCCAGGAGATATAGGACTTACACGTGCTGTTGCTCAAGGAAAATGTGGAGTAGGAATTGTAAATCATTATTATGTAGCAAGAATGCTAGCAGGAGTAAATGGGCGAAGAGATACGAGATTTGCCAAGAAAGTAAAAGTTGTTACTCCTGACCCTGCCCATGTAAATGTAAGCGCGGGAGGCTTAGCTAAATATGCTAAAAACAAAACTGAGGCAATTAAATTATTAGAATTCTTAGCTTCTCCTACTGGAAGCAAAGGCTTAGCAGAGCCTACATATGAACACCCATTAATAGGATTTAATAAGTCAGAAGAACTTAAAGGTTTTGGTACATTTAATCCAGATAAAGTAACAATTAGCCAATTGGGTCAATTTAATAGTAAGGCTATAAATATGATGACTGAAGCTGGATGGGAATAAATAATCAAGGCTTTAATTATTTTACATCAAATGTCCATGAACCTATATAGCTAGAAGCATCCATGGCTCCAGTAGATTTTGCGTACCCATGGAATTGATACATTCCACTTGACCTTGGATTAAATAGCTTTATTACTACTGCATAAGCTTTATTGTCTACTGGTATAGGGCTATCAGGGAATACATCAATGGAAGTTTGATCTTTGCCAACTTCAATAACTGCAGGTATTTTATTAACACATCTTGTTTTATCTTGGAACCCACCGATCTTTACTTCACATAAACTAATTTTCTTTTCCTTTAATGCTGCATCAAAATAATCAGGTAATTTAACTGTTATTTGTAAGATACCAGTTTTTCTTTCACTAGATCTCAAAAATAGATAATAAGTTGCTCTATCCATTTTTTCATTAGATGTTTGTAGCGTTTTAAGCTTCTTGAAACTTGGATCAGCATCCCATTGCAACTCAAACATCCCTGGAGATGCATATGATTTTGTCAAAAATAAATTAGATGAAATTAATGAGCACATTAATAAAGTTGAAAAAAAGACACCTTTATAAAAAACTCTTAACGGTAATTTTGGCCTAAACATTAGTAAAGTTAGCTTTTGAAAAATTTATTATAGTGGCTTCTCACAATTTAGTAGTTCCAATAAACTAAAATCACAGACTATTTATCATTGCTTTATCACCTGACTTTGCAAGTTGATTTACTAGCTATTAGAGGTTGTTTAAATTTAATAGGCTTTCGATTATTTCTTTATATCAAAAAGTAGGAAAGATTTAACTAATCACTTTTACAGAAATTGTCTATTTAATATTCTAACGTAATTGTCTTTGTTGAAAAATAACTTTAGACTCTTTTCTCAAACCCTTGAAAGAACCTAAAAGGATAGTCTTTGGGATAAAATTTTGTATATAGAAAAAAATTCGACTAATTAATTCTTTCGATTGCTCTTAAGAAGAAAGCTCTCAAAGTTATATTTGTTAAGTCTGGAATGCTCCAAATTTCATTTGGGCTTTCATCTTTTTCGGCAATCCATTCTTTTAGTTCAGACTCAAGGGCAGATTTGTCTTTACCTTTAAGCTTATCAAGCCTTTTATTTAAGTCTTGCAATATAGGAGAGTCGCTTAAGCCTGAGCAGAAGTAGGTAGAAGTCATGGTCTTAAGAATTCCTTTATATTTTACATTCCAGTGAGGTGCTTATCCTCTAATAGTCGAAATTCTTTGAAAATTCCCTTTAGCTGAAGATGTTTATATATTCAATTAAGGATTTACCCTTTCGAACCAATATATACAGGTTGCATCATTCCTCCATCTTGGTCATCGTCATCGCCGCTATCTTCTATGAATACTAAAGTAATAGCAATTATGGCTAAAGAAATATATAGGCTTAGTTCTTGGTATTCGCTCAAAATAAATTCAAATTTCCAAGAACCCTACATTATTTAGCTCCAAATGTCTTTGGACTTTAAAAAAGACAACTTATTGCATTTGTACCAGTTTTGGTTCATAATATTTTTGTAGCGGTTGCTACTAAACGTTCACCTTCTATTTGCGAAGGCGCAGTACGACTTAAGCCAGGGAACGGGGACTTGAGTTTACTCTGGAGGACTTAAATGACTCTTACTTATCGTGGGAAAAAATACGAGCAACATAAGGAACCAGTTCAGAAAGAACATGTTCTCCTTACTTATAGAGGTAAGAGGTATCAAACTTGATTTGACATCTCTAAAAATCTGCTCAATTCAAAGGCCTCTTCTATTAGGGCCTTTTTTATTGAAACTCATCAACTTAAAATAAATATCTTTTAATCTTTTTTTGTTTACTCCAAGGTCTGAGGCACCAACTCTTGAAGCAGACCTTATTTGTATAAGGCCTTTTTTATTTGCACCTATTGGTGATTTTATTTTTAGTATTTCTAAATCATCAGGGAATCTAAAAACTAGGCTTCTGCATATTGCATGCCAGTAGTAACTATTACTTTCTAAAACCTCTATTCTTGGAAGGGATGAAGCAATTGAAACAATTTCAGTGAAGCACTTATTTACATCATCAAATTCCCACTCAACCAATTCACAATTGGATTTGGATTTACATTCTATAAGACGACCTTTTGAATTTATAGGCATATTTTTATAGTAATTTAAACATAATAGTTTAAATATATATGGCGAACTGATTTTTCAAATTAACTAAATATTTCTCTTGAAGGCTATTGCTAAAGTTAGCCTTAAAAGAACCCAGGAATAATCCAGCCGAAAACACTGTAGTTAAAAATTGCAGCAAAAATACCAATCATGGCAAGTCTTCCATTTGTTATTTCAGCATTTTCTAAATATGTTTTGTTCATTAGAAAATCCCTGGAATAATTTGACCCGTTGTTATGTAGGCCCCCATAAGAGCTGTAAAGCCAATCATTGCCCAACGTCCATTAGCTTTTTCCGCTTCTTCTGGGTAACCAGCGTAATTTTCAATTAATTCAGGTCTGGCTTCAACGGGAAAAACATTTTGTCTATTGCCAGATTCAATAGTGACTTGACTAGAAGTAGTCATTTAAAAAATCCCTGGGATAATTTGGCCAGTAGTGACATAAGCGCCAAATGCAGCAACAAATCCAATCATTGCTGCCCAACCATTAAACTTTTCAGCTTCAGGTGTCATTGAGGTTTCTTGGAAAACTATGTTAAGCAATATAACACAGTTTGTGACTCTATGTAAAGCCGGTTATTGCCTGGACCTCGCTGCTATGGATTTACGATGGAAGAAATACTTTTTGCTAAGATGAAAGAAGTACTTATTTGTAATGTATTAGACTATATTTTTACTTTAGTTAGAGATTAAAAGTGGATCCCTTAATTCTAGGCAGCTTGGTATTGATTGTAGGAATTATATTCTATTGCCTATTTATCTTTCTTGGCTTTATTGGCAGGTCGAATAATTTTAAAGTACAAGGAATTGCCCATCAGAAGAAATGATTGATCAAGATGTTTTAAACGAATTAACTCAATTTTCTAAGGCTTTGATATGCTTCGATGACTCTTCTTCTGAAGAAGAAATAATTGAGTCTTTAGCAAAAGTATTTTTGGAAATACCTTTACAAGAGAAATAAACTTTTCTTTTCTTTGTTTAGCTTTTGATCTATTGATTAAAATAATAAACCATACAAAACCTTTATTCATAAGACCTTAAAAGCTATTTAGTTGTTCCATTCCTTTCTAATTTTAGAGTATTTTATGTTTGCTAATCAATATCTTTGTGCTCCGATTTATAAATTATTCTATTTATAATTCCTAGTTACGCTTATCTTCTTTTGACTCTGAGTTATAGTTATCCCTCTCTAATCCCAGGCTTTTTATTTCATTTCTGCTTGTATAAATTATGCATTAGAATTTAGGACTCCTAAATTAATTATATTTATTGCACACTAATTTCATTGGCTTCAATGTTTGTTTTTGATTAAAAAGGGGAACTCGAAATCATCTTTGACAGTCTTTGAAGGCTAGTTTTCTTGTATTAATAACAACAAATTCGCTTTTTAACTTAATAAAGATAACTTTATCTCCTCATATCTTATGAAGGATTGTAGTGTGTGTGCCAGCTATTTAGCCTTCATTTTTTAAATTATGCAGACCTACGGAAACCCAGATGTCACCTATGGGTGGTGGGTTGGTAATTCTGTAGTAACCAACAGAGCAGGGCGATTTATTGGCTCTCACGTTGGTCATACAGGAATTATTTGCTTCGCAACTGGTGCAAGTTGTTTATGGGAACTTGCACGTTTTGATTCCTCAATCCCTATGGGGCATCAAAGTTCTATATATCTCTCTCATTTGGCATCTCTTGGCATTGGCTTCGACGAGGCTGGAGTATGGACCGGAGCAGGTGTAGCAACAATTGCAATCTTTCACCTAATTTTTTCAGCAGTTTATGGAGGAGCAGGACTTCTTCATTCTTTATTGTTTGACCCTGATCTACAAGGCGGTCCAATTGGCCGAGTAGATAGATTTAAATTGGAATGGGATAACCCTGACAATATGGTGTTTATCCTTGGCCATCATTTGATCTTTTTGGGTGTAGCGAATATCTGGTTTGTTGAATGGGCCAGAGTTCATGGAATCTATGACCCTGCAGTGGAGGCTGTGCGAACAGTTTTCCCAGGCTATGGAGATTTTGGAATGGTATGGGGACACCAATTTGACTTTGTAAAAATAGACAGCCTTGAGGATGTAATGAGCGGTCATGCATTCTTAGCTTTCTTGCAGATTACTGGTGGTGCTTTCCATATAGCTACAGGCTCTACAACACCTTTTGAGCGGAAACGCCTTGGTGAATATGACAAATTTAAAGGTTCTGGGCTTCTATCTGCCGAGGCAATTTTGTCATGGTCATTGGCTGGATTGTTTTTGATGGGAGTTGTTGCAGCATTCTGGGCCGCAACAAATACAACTGTTTACCCAACTGAGTGGTATGGCGAACCCCTTCAATTGAAGTTTGGTATTTCTCCTTATTGGGTTGATACTGGTGACATATCAGATTGCAAATACTTTTTTGGCCACACAACTCGTGCTGCTTTAGTTAACGTTCAATATTATTTTGCGTTCTTCTGTCTTCAAGGCCATTTGTGGCATGCCTTACGTGCTTTGGGATTCGACTTCAGACGTATTCCTCAAGCAGTAGGAGGCTTGACTGAGGCTTGATATTAGGGCCTTTGTTAAATCCTCGATTTAGTTTTTTTAAACCTTGCCATTATTGGCAAGGTTTTTTTTTGCCAATAAAAAAGGCTGAGTTTTTAACCTCAACCTTTTAATTGTTTTACTTAGTAAAACTGAGCTTTATTTCTTAGCCCATGGATCAATCCTTTTGGAGTCATCAGAATAATAAAAAAACTGACTCATGCCAAAGAATGCCCCTAATCCACATAGTGCAGCGCCTAAGTTAAAGCCTCCTGAAGGCTTTATTATTCCTAGGTCTGAAGGATGTGGTAATTGAGTGGCGAAATCAAGAATGTGAGTAGGGTCAATCATTTAATTGGAAAATAAGTTTTTGCTAAATCAGATCTGTATGAACTGATAATTACCCTTTTGAAGGATCGTTTTGATCTAAACCGTAATAGATGAACTGAGATACCTGGACAAATGCAATTAGTCCACATACTGCTGCTAGGCCGTTAAACCCACCAACTGTAATGGTAGAAAATAGAGGAGTTGAGTGAATGAGGGTAATCATTTAATCGATAAAAGATTGCAAAATTTCCTAATAGATAAACATAAAGAGCACAGAAAATCTCATCTCGTTGCATGTTGAAAAATGTTTTTTTATTTCTCTTACATAAAGACCTTTAACTATTCCGTACATATTTATGGACCACCATGTAGTGTTCATGGGGAATAGCGCCTTTTTCGCTCAAAAAGAAATTATGCAGACCTACGGAAACCCAGATGTCACCTACGGGTGGTGGGCTGGTAATTCTGGAGTCACCAACCGCTCAGGCAAATTCATTGCAGCTCATGCTGCTCATACAGGACTAATTGCCTTTGGGTGCGGTGCAGCCACACTTGTGGAACTAGCAGGCTTTGATCCTTCATTACCAATGGGTCATCAGAGTTCTCTTTTCCTTGCTCACTTGGCATCTGTCGGTATTGGATTTGATGATGCTGGCGTATGGACAGGTGTTGGTGTCGCCAATATTGCCATCGTTCACTTGATTCTCTCCATGGTTTATGGGGGGGGAGGCCTTTTGCATTCTGTCTACTTCACAGGAGATATGCAGGATTCAGAAGTGCCACAAGCTAGAAAGTTCAAATTGGAATGGGATAACCCTGACAATCAGACTTTTATCCTTGGCCACCATTTGCTGTTTTTTGGTGTTGCCAATATCTGGTTCGTAGAATGGGCCAGAATACATGGAATTTACGACCCTGCTATTGATGCAGTTCGTCAGGTTAACTACAACCTTGACCTTACCCAGATTTGGAATCATCAGTTTGATTTCCTTGCTATTGACAGCCTTGAGGATGTCATGGGTGGACATGCTTTCTTAGCCTTTTTCCAGCTTGGGGGTGGAGCTTTCCATATTGCAACTAAGCAAATTGGAACTTATACAAAATTCAAGGGAAAAGGCTTGCTTTCAGCTGAAGCAATTCTTTCTTGGTCTTTAGCAGGTATTGGTTGGATGGCATGTGTGGCAGCTTTCTGGGCCGCTTCAAACACAACTGTTTATCCAGAGGCCTGGTATGGAGAAGTCCTACAATTTAAATTTGGGATTGCTCCTTATTGGGTAGATACTGTTCCTGGCGGAACTGCTTTCTTAGGCCATACAACCAGAGCTGCTTTGGTTAATGTCCATTACTATTTAGGCTTCTTCTTTATACAAGGCCATCTTTGGCACGCATTGAGAGCTATGGGATTTGACTTCAAGCGTTTGCTTGACAGGACTGGTCCATTTGGAATACCAAGAACTCTTTGAAATAAAAGAGGACTTAGTTTTTCTATTAAGATTTAATAGTTTAAAAGCCAATAAAAAAACCCCTGCTTATATAGGGGTTTTTTTATTGGCTTGGTTTTTTTATTAACCATAAAAAAAGCAGAGCTTTTGACTCTGCTTTTTTATTTGATTAATTAAATAATCAAATTATCTAGATAACTTTTGTCTTTCAGTCCCTTCAAACTTTTCAGGATCATTACAGTCTCTCGCATACCAATGAAACTGAGATACTTGAATTATTGCAAGTATTCCAAAAATTACTGGGAGCAATTGGAATCCACCTGATGGCTTTACTAAACCTATGTCTGATGGGTGAGGTAGCTGCGTCGCGAAATCCAGTAAATGCGAGAAATCAATCATCTATGCAATGAAAAGTAGATAAGTTATAGCCTAGAGCTTGGAATTATTTGCATGAAAAGGGGTTTTTTGACAAAACTGTTAATTTAATCAATCTATAAACACCTTAGAAATCCATTTATAAAATTCAAAATTAAGGGAATTAGCTTTGAACCTTGATTGATTAGGAATGAAGTTTTTAAAATGTGAAAACCTTAAAACTTTCGAGCTTATCTCCGGTATAACTTCACTTCCACTTTCCAACCCCAAGTCAGCTCTAGTTACTTCTTAATGATTTTTTTTTATTTTTACTTTTTTGTTTTGAAATCATATTTAGTAAGCTCCATCCATCTGTTGGTCATATAAATCTTTTTACTTGAACTTTCTAAAGCATTGCACTGCAGTCCTTTTCCCTTAATTGAATAATCATAATGAGTTGAAATTTTTTTATAAAATTTGCTTGTTCAACCTGTTTTTCTCTTCAGATCAATATTTATTTCCTACCAACTAAATAAAGACCTTTAACTATTCTGCGCATATTTAATGAGCGCAGTGTAATGTTCATTGGATATTCGCCTGTATTGCTTAAAAAATTATGCAGACCTATGGAAATCCAGAAGTTACCTATGGATGGTGGGCTGGTAATTCTGTAGTTACCAACCGCTCTGGCCGATTTATTGCCTCACATGTAGGCCATACAGGCTTGATCTGCTTTGCAGCTGGTGGTAGCACTCTTTGGGAGCTGGCTAGGTACAACCCAGAAATACCTATGGGACATCAAAGCTCCCTGTTCTTGGCTCATCTTGCTTCTATTGGCATTGGCTTTGATGAAGCTGGGGCTTGGACAGGGGCTGGTGTAGCAACTATTGCGATCTTTCACCTTATTTTCTCAATGGTATATGGAGGAGGAGGGCTCCTTCATGGAATACTTTTTGACGAAAATGTAGAAGAAAGTGAAGTCTTACAAGCTAAGAAATTTAAGCTTGAATGGAATAACCCTGATAACCAAACTTTTATTCTTGGTCACCATTTAATTTTCTTTGGTGTGGCTTGTGTTTGGTTTGTTGAATGGGCAAGGATTCATGGCATTTATGATCCTGCTTTAGAAACAGTTCGTCAGGTCAATTACAATCTTGACCTATCAATGATTTGGCAAAGACAGTTTGATTTCATTACTATTGACAGCCTTGAGGATGTCATGGGAGGTCATGCTTTTTTAGGCTTCGTTGAAATTACTGGTGGAGCTTTTCACATCGTTGCAGGATCAACTCCATGGCAAGACAAAAGACTTGGGGAATGGAGCAAATTTAAAGGAGCAGAACTGCTCTCAGCTGAAGCTGTTCTTTCTTGGTCTTTAGCAGGTATTGGCTGGATGGCTATTGTTGCTGCCTTTTGGGCTGCTTCAAATACCACTGTCTATCCAGAATCTTGGTATGGAGAAGTTCTTCAGCTTAAGTTCTCTGTTTCTCCTTATTGGATTGACACTGGAGACTTATCAGATGCAACAGCTTTTTGGGGACACTCCACTAGAGCAGCTCTTGTAAATGTTCACTATTACCTTGGATTCTTCTTCTTACAAGGACATTTTTGGCATGCTTTACGTGCCTTAGGATTTAACTTTAAGAACGTAGGAGCCTCTATAGGTAATGAAAAGAGTGCGACCTTCACTATTAATTCTTGATAGTTGATTCTTAATCCACTTACTTTTACTAACTAAAAGTTTCTTTTAAAAACCTCGTTTTAACGAGGTTTTTTATTGCCTTGATTTAATTATGAGAGGTCTTAATACTGTCTTTACCGCGACATGTATAAGAAGACACGTTGAAAAGTAACCAGTTTCCCTCAAAGAACCATTCATTGATATATAAAAAACAAGTTATAAGAAAACTAATGACCATAGGAATTTATTTCGCCACAACCACTGGAAAAACTGAAGATATTGCTGAAAGGATTCATGGCTTACTTCAAGGAGCTGAATCCCCAAAAGATATTTCAGATGTGGATGATCTAAATGAACTCGCTAATCATGACGGGATTATTTGTGGAATCCCAACTTGGAACACTGGAGCTGATTCAGAAAGGTCTGGTACTACATGGGATTCTCTGCTTGATGAGATTGGAGGGTTGAGCCTTTCTGGAAAGAAAGTTGCAATCTTTGGATTAGGTGACTCATCTACTTATACAGAAAATTATTGCGATGCAATGGAAGAACTGCATAGGTTTTTCAAAAGTGCAGGAGCATCAATGGTTGGATATGTAACTACATCTGAATATACTTTTGATGAGTCAAAAAGCGTTCTGGGCGATAGTTTTTGTGGACTACCTTTAGATGAAGACAGCGAGTCAGATATGACAGACTCTCGCATTTCTAAGTGGGTTGATCAGTTAAAATCTGAGATTCCAGGATTATCTTAAAAATTTTAAATTGCTTCTTATTCCAAGTTTTGAGTTAAATCTTCTAATAGCTAATCGTCAAACTCAGGCTTAGGACGTTTCTTGACTTTACCTGTAAGAAGTTCATGTAATGCATCAAGAGAGTTGTAAACCTCTTTGAGCTCTGTTTTCTCTGGGAGCAAGCCGTCTTCTCTAAGCATTTGATCTAGATCTCTTAGCTCTTGGCGTATATAGCGCAAATGAGAGCAGACCTCTTCTCGTTTACTAGTGGACATTAAATATCAGTTTGATTTTTAAAGGTTAAGCCTCTATGAGCAACTTGCAAAACTGTATTTCTCTGTACGTAATAAAAAGCTTTTTATTACCTTAGCTTATCTTTGATTCAACTAAAAAAATATTTTATCCAAAGGTAGAACCGTTGTAACCCCAGTTCTTTGCTTGTATATCTTCAAAGTTTATATAAATTCGATCTTTTTCTATTCCCAAGATCTCATTAATTATATTGCATAGTTCCGATGACATTTTTGTTGGATTTAAAGAACCTATTGATTTAACTTCGACATAGCAGGAATTATCTTTTTGGCCTCCAAAGATCATTGGAACATTCGTTTGAATAGAAGTCATTACATACCTTTCTGGCTTTCCTGTTAACTGAGCCATTTTAAGAGAAATAGCTTTTAGGAGCTCATCTATTCCTTTGTTTTCATTGGAAGAAGTTCTAATGGTAATTAGTGGCATAATAATTATTTTTTAAATACTTTATCAAATATTAGAATAATCTAAAGATATTGGTTGTTCTCTTTCTAACTCTTTTACTTGTGAAAGCCTTTTGCTAAAAGGAATATTTAAAAAAATAGTTTCTTTTCTAGATCGGTTTTTGATCACGATAAATGCTCCCATAGGTTAGATTAGCCCGACAAAACAAATTTTTATTGATGAGGGAGCTTTTCAGGTCGGTATTAGAAGGTGATAACGATTCAATTGATACAAATGGAACTCAATTTGTAATTATGGGAGGAGCTTTAATTTTTTTTAATTTGTTTCTTATGCTTTGCTTAGGAATTTATTGGATTAATCCCTCTGTTCATGAATATATTTCTGGTAGGCCACTATAAGAGCTGAATTGAATTTTTTCTCTTAGAAGAAATTTTTAAAGTAACTTGATATTTCTATTATTGGAATAGACTTTGACTTAAGAGAGATAATAATTAGATATTAAATATTCTTTTCAGCCTTAAGACATGTTTTCATATTCAATTTTTAAAAGAATTTTCTTTTTGATAATCTCTTTTGCTTTGTTTTCCCTACCTTTGAATTCGGCGCAGGCTGTTTTGCAGGAGGGAGATGAAGTTCCTAATTATGTTCGGTCACAGATCACTGGTATTGACCTTCATGGTCAAGATCTTTCCAAGTCTTCCATAGCCGGTGCTACGGCAAGAGATGCAGATTTAAGCAACGTTGACTTGCATGGAACTGTTTTGACTTTATCTGATTTAAAAGGTTCTAATTTAAATGGAATAAACCTTACTGACACACTCTCTGACAGAGTAAATTTTCAAAAAACTGACCTTAGGAATTCAATATTGGTCAACATGATTGCTTCTGGGAGTAGTTTTGCGGGTGCTCAGATATCTGGAGCAGATTTTTCTTATGCAGTTCTTGATAGCGATGACCAGAAAAACTTATGTGAGATAGCAGATGGAGTAAATCCTGTTACTGGTATTTCGACTAGAGACAGCCTTGAATGCTCTGACAATGGCGGTGGATACAAGCCTCCTATGCCAACTGTGTAAGAGCTTTTTGCTGCTTTATAGCTTTTTCTAAAAAGCATTTATATTTTGTTTGGAAGATATTTGTGGAAATTTAGCTTATGTAAGAGCGATATTTATATTGATATCCCTTGAGGATTTAATGAACAAACTAAAACCATATACAGTTCGTTATCGTTCCTTTGATAATGGAACAATAGAAAACTGTTTCTATGCTTATGATTGCTTTGAAGCCAGAATGCTTGCTATGGAATTTAATAAATACATTAATGATCACCCCAATTGCATTGATTTAATTAGATGTGAAGAGCTTTCCCCATTAAAATAATCTGACTTAAAACAAGTCAGTTCTTAAAGATTTTAATGAAAATCTATGCAAAGCATAATTTCAAAAAAAAATAAAGACGTAAATGCCTAGATATTATTGTCCATATTGCTTTGACAAGAAGGCCACTATATTTTTAGAAAATCAAGATGACTATTTTTGTAGCATATGTGGAGAGAAGCTTGAGAGAAAACCGTCTATAAGAATCACTCAAATTATTTCTTTGTTGATTGTTTTGGGATTAGTCTCACCTTTATCACTATTTTTACTTAGTGCCATTAAAGATAATAATAAAAACGTGCCTGTCAAGAAAAATTATGATTTAACCTTAGCGCTACCTTATGCAATGGTAGTTTGATCCAATAACCTATAGGAATATTTAGTTACTATTGCGCTCTAGATATTTATTTGCTTTTCTTATAAAAGACCTAGATATTTCCATAGTGATCGATCAAAGGCCTGATAGCCCCTTACCTAAGACCTTCTCAATTGAGCAATTGGCTAGGAATTATAGGGAAAAGATTTCTAAATTATCCTCTGATAACACTCCCTCTGAGAATAATGAGAAAAATCCAAGAAATTTCCCTGAGATGGAAAAGTATAATTCCGTATTGAAAAGTATACAGAATACTAGCCACTGGGCTAATAGACAATTTTATGAATATTTTGATGTTGCATAATAATCTTCTTTAATTAATTATATATATTTTTTATTTCCTTTCTCATTGAGAATAAAAACCCCTCCCTTTGGTCCTTTGAAGTAAAGCTTTCCATTGAGTTTAGACTTCCCATGTTTTCTTAGCCTTGTTTTATGAATATCTGCCTTTTCTCTGAGGTCTATTTCTCTATCAGACTTGTAAAATTCTATATCTTTTTCAGGGTTGATAAGTAATATATTTGACTCCTGATCTTTATATCTTTTTAAAAGACGATTACGACTATTTGCTTTTCTTTTAATTTCAGATAATCTAAAAATTGATCTATGAGCTGCTAAACTTTTGAAGTAAGAATATAAACTGAAACTAAATATTGAGATTAAAGTAATCAATCCAATATAACGACTCATGCTAAAGCTTTGATTCTTAATTGATTTAAGCAGAATTTTTTAACTTTGCCAGTAATATGATTAGATTAAGCCTTTAAAAATTAATTACTTCATGACTTTAATATTATATCTATGTCAAAGCCAAGATTACTTTTCTTTGAAAGTATTTCTTTTTTAAGAAATCCCTTCTTAAAAATAGAAAGCAAGATAATTATAGACTCTATAAATAAAATGAATGCCATAAGAATATAGAAAATTGTTAGCGAAACTGGACTATCCTCCTTTAGGAAGTCTCCTATATTTTTCGAAATATTCTTGTTTTTGTTTAGTTCTTTCAAGATTTTCTTGATTTAATTAATTCGATGTTTTTGTGAATTATAGGTAAGGACCAAAATGTGTCGAACAAATTGCACCACATTTTGCTCCAAGTTTTATTGCTTCTTTAATTCCTAATCCTGCTGCAATTCCGGTAGTTACTCCAGCAGCAAAGCTATCTCCGCATCCATATGAGTCAACTAGAGGAGAAGGAGCGTGAAATGCTTTATATTTTCCACCTGGGAAAGATTCTCCTCCATCTGAACCTTTTGTAAGAATAACTAATTTTGGTTTTTTCTTTAGTTGTTTCATTGGAACTTGTTCATCAGGGTCAAGAGCGCTGCTAATCAAAGCGTCTAGTTCAATATTTGCTTTTTGTATCTCTTGGATTTTTACTCTTGGAGTTGCAACTACTGTCTTCGCTGCTCTGCAAAGTTGAAGACCTTTGGCATTGGTTGCCGTAATAAAAATACCGTCGAAACTTTTCAGTATTTGCCATGGCAGATCATCTTCTGCATTAGGTTGCAATCTATTCCCCATGACAGTTATAGATCTCTCCTTTTTTTTATCTATAAAGCTTATTCCTTTTCTAGTGGGCTGATCTTTCCAAGCTACATGTAATTTAAGGTTATGCTCGTTCAATTTTGAATAACTTTCTCTACCTAAGGAATCATTGCCTAATGCTGTAAAAAAGTGAACTTCTTTATTAATGAGTGTACTCATTTTTATTGCTGAAACAGCTCCACCCCCTGCAGGTTCTTCTTTATGTCTAATTGAATGAGTAATAATTCCTGCTTTTGGAAGATTGTCTACTTCTATAAAAGTCATCCATTCAACATGACCAACTACAGCAAGTTTTAGGTCTTTAAATTTTTTTTGTCCTTTAGTGCTATCTACCATAATCATAAATAGCAAGATTATTAGATAACTTACTCTACAAGTATAGCTAAAATTATTAATCAAAGGTATTTAGATATTGTCTTTTATAGGCTATATTTAAAAATTATTTTTTAAACCCAAATTTATTATGAACATTCCCAAGAACTTTCTAAGTTCTATTTATCTTATATTTGCTTTCTTTGGAGCAATATTACCTACTCTAGCTAATATACAATTTATTCAAGACTATGGTTTGAATTTTGATATAGCTCTTTTTATTAAAATGGCAAATATTAATCCTGCAGCAAGGTCTCTTTCAAGAGATTTAGCAATATCTTCATCTGCTTTTCTATTATGGATTATTGTTGAGTCTAGAAGAATAGGTGTTAAGAATATGTGGCTTATCTACTTCAGTACATTTACCATTGCTTTTGCCTTCTCAGCACCATTATTTCTATTCTTGAGGGAAAGGCGTCTGATTGAAATTGAAGATTCTAAAAAATCACTAGATGACTTTCCTAATAATTAATTTAGGTCTTTATTTTTATTTCTCTTGCCAATGGAAGCATTAAAAAGAATATTAAACCTGAAAAAAACCATAAATAAGTAGCATGACCATTCAAGTCTAATAATTTCCCTGAAATCCATGGAGCCAAAGAGGCACTTATACCAAAGCATTGTGAGTATATTGCCATTGATAAACCACGATTTTTACTGGGTGAAATTTGTATAACTGCTTCTGTAGCTGTTGGTAGAAAAGAAGCTAAACCTATAGAAACAAAAAATAGGCCTATACCTGTAAATATAAGCCCATTAGTGTATAAACTAGAAATGCATAGTGCAAGGTTACCTATAAAAAAACTTATCATGCTTAATGTTAAGCCATAGCTTATATTCTTTCTTGTTAGCCAACTTCCTAGAGGCCATTGAATGATCAACAATAAAGTTAATTGAATGGCAATCAAAAAACCTGTAGAACTTTCATTTATAGCAGGTCTATTAATACCACCTCTGACTAAATCAAGAGGTAATGCGCTCTGAAGTAATGAGAGCATTCCTGTTGAGAAAATACTAATTATTAATATTGGTAAGAGTTTTGGTAATAAATTGTACAAATCTATGAATGGTGTTCCTTTCTTATCAGTTAAATTGTTATCATTGCTTTTGCAGACTTGTTTTGATTGATTTCTAAGAATTCCTGCACCTATTATTCTAATAAATATCAATAAGCTTATTATTTCTATAACATATATCAAACGTATGTAGCCTAATAAAGCTGCCAATGCCCCCAAGAGGGTTCCGACGCTTACCCCTAATGCATCTGCAGTTCGAACAAGAGCATATCCCTTACTTGATTTATATCCTTCGCAAGTTATAGGTACAGCTATTTCAATTGATGGCCAATAAATACCAGCTGCTGAACCTATAAGCAATTCGCCAAAAACAAACTGGTGATATTCATGGGAATTAATTAATATCAAATCAGCAATTATAGCTATTAGGGCTGAAATTTTTAGAAGAGCTGTATAAGTTGTACCTTTATCAAGATAATAACCAGTTATTAGTCTGGTTATAGTTCCAGCTATTGCTGCAAATGCTATTCCAGATCCTATTTGAGATGCAGATAATGAGAGACTGTTAAAAACTATAGGAGTTAAGTAAAGAACTCCTCCAGCTCCTATAGAGGCAGAAAGCCTGCTTTTCGTTAACAATCGCAGTTCCAAAGGGAATTGTCCCCACCACGATTTGAGATTTGACGTTGTCTTCAAAAGACTTGATAAGAAGAACAATTGCTTTTGGTTTATTAACCACCGTTTTGAGTGTTCATTTTAGCCTTGGTCAATCAAAGGCTGCTGAAAGAGTAGAGTTTCACTTCGAAGATATGACCTTTCCAGTTTCCATAAAGGAGTTGGATGATTGGAGTAAGGGAATTGACTTAGAAAGTAGGGATCAGAATCTTGGCTTGAGAAAGAACTCTGAACTATCGGTATGGTTGAACATGCTTGGGTTTCAGAATCGTTCTGCTTTATCCAGTTTCCTCAACACTCCTTTAGTGAAGGATCAAAGTATGTCTCGTCAACTTTTGAGAAGTTGGACAGGGAGAAAATTACTTGATGAGATAAGTGACTTAATTACTTTGGATGATGATAAAACTGGTACAAAAGTATTTAACACTTTTGAATCTTTACTTGAAAGCCAAGAAGAAGTTTCAACATTAGATCTATTAAAGGAATTGCCAGCTGAAGTCATTCATTTTGACTTGAATCAATGGGTTCAAGTAGTTAGCAAATGGAGAGATGAATTGAAAAAGCAACAAAAGCTGCTAACCGATTTAAGAGAATTGAATTACAAACCCAGCGTTAATATCAATGCATCTGAGGCCTCAATTGGTGAACTTAAAGAGTCTAGTCATGAGTTTATTTTATTAGAAGTTCCGCATCGCAATCAAACCCTTAAATTAGAGATTTGGCAACCTCTCTCTAGAGAAAAAAATCGAGAAAGTTGGATAATTTTTATGCCTGGTTTAGGAGGAGATCAGCAGCACTTTCGATGGCTTGCTCGCAGTCTTAGTCATCAGGGATGGCCAGTAGTTATTCTGGATCACCCTGGTAGTGATCATAGAGCTCTTAATTCTTTATTGGATGGGAGTCTTCCTGCTCCAGGAGGAGCAGAGGTCTTCCTTTATAGATTGGCTGACTTACACTCGGTAATTAAGGCAAGGGAAGATGGACTGATAAATGTTGAAGGCCAAAAGGTTGTTCTCATGGGTCATTCGTTAGGTTCTCTAACATCGCTTTTAGCTTTAGGCGCTAAGCCTAAGGAAGGACTTTCGGAAAGATGCAAAGAAGCACTTGATGATCTATCTATTACAAATTTATCAAGATTTCTACAGTGTCAATTAGTTGATGTTCCTTTATTAGATCAGCCAGATATAAAAGATTTACAAGCAATTGTTGCTATTAATAGTTTTGGGAGCTTGCTTTGGCCTGATAAATCTAGTTTGGAGATTGAAGCTCCAGTTTTATTAACAGGAGGAACATTTGATCTAATTACACCATCATTAAATGAACAACTTGTACTAATGGTTTCAATTAATTCTAATAAATATAATAGGGCCTTATTGATTGAAGGAGCTAGCCATTTTTCTCCTATAAGGGTTAAGGGCCAAACTGATAAATCTAAAGGTAAAGACCTATTTCAATTAAGCGATGCTTTAGTAGGCTCTCACCCATTGTCAGTACAAAGTTTATTAGCTTCCGAAATAATTAGGTTCTTAGATCACCTTGAACTTAAAAAAGAAGTTGATGTTGTTACCAATGAAATAAATTCTAACTTAAGGTTTCATGTTATTGATAAACAAATTTCAGAGAATCTTATTGAGGATTAATAGCTAACCCTTGGGTCTATTATTGCAATTAATAAATCAACCAATACGCCAATAGATACAACTAACATTGATATAACAACAACAATTCCCTGAACTATTGGGTAGTCTCGCTGACTAATTGCTTCTTGCAGTTTAAGAGCTAAACCTGGCCATGAAAAAGTAATTTCTATTAGTAGTGCTCCTCCAATAAGGGATGCAATTGTCAAACCAGTTATTGTGAGAACTGGAAGCATTGCATTTGGCAAAGCATGAAATAATAGGATTTGAGAATCCTTTAAACCCCTACTCTTAGCTGCTTCAATATGATCCATCTTTAGTGTTTTAGTTAAGTTTATTTTTAAAGATCTACTGAATATCCCACTTAATAAAATTCCCAATGTTGTAGCTGGCAATAATAAATGCCTAATGCTCATTTGTAGTAGGTTTAAATCTCCATTCTTTATACTATCTATTACTAAGAAACCACTTCCCGATGGTATTAATGAACCTGCTGGAAGCCTACCTCCTATAGGCAGCCATCCTAAAATTACAGAGAAGAAAAGTTGAAAAAGCATTGCTGCCCAGAAAGGTGGCAACGCATATGTGCCTATTCCATATAAACGACCTGCAAAATCAGCATTGCTTTCTGGCTTTGCCGTACCAGTAAAGCCAATACTAAAACCAATGATTGAGGCAATAATTAATGCAAAAAAACCCAATTCAATACTTGCTGGCAATGACCTAGAAATGATTTGACTAACAGGTTCTTGGGTATTTAACGCTGTGCCTAAGTTTCCATGAATTAAATCATTTAAGAAATTGATATATTGATTAAAGAGAGGTTGATTTAATCCAAGCCTTTCTCTCATTGCTTCTCTGGCTATTTCATCAGCTCTATTACCAAGAATTGCATCTACAGGATCACCAGGAGCAATCCTCAGTAAAAGAAAGACCATAGTTGATATGAGCCATAGCATTATTGGGACTGAGGCCAGTCTGGAAGCAGCATATTTTGTAAGAGATCTAGATCTATTCATTTAGGTTCCTTTTTAGTTTTTCTAAAAGAAGCCTTCCACTTCCATCAAATTCAGGATAATTGAAGTCTGCCTGAGTCCATACTCTTGGCTTTACTAACCATATAGGAATAATTGCTGATCCTTCTGCTGCAAGAATTTCAACTTTTTTTAGTATTTTGGTTCGTTCTGTTCCAGTTAAGGATTCACCTTTTTTAAGAGCACTTTGTATTTCTGGTGTTGCCCAGAATGTTCCCCCATAAACGGCTTCTCCTTCCTTACAAACTTCTCCATCTATTTTTGAGCATTCTAATAATGGAGAAAGATATGCTTCAGGATCTGGATAGTCTCCTGTCCAGCCAAGTATTACAGCTTCAAAAGCACCTTCTGCAAGTCGCTTGTAAATAGTTGTTGACTCAACTCCGTTTAACTCAAGTATTAAACATTCTGAAAGATCTCTTTTTACTTGCTCTTGCCAAGTAAGAGCTAAAAGCTTATCTGCAGGAACATTTGATCGGAAAGTTATAGGAATTGATAATCTCTCATCTTCACAATAATTAGATTGCTTAAAAAGCTCCTTCGCATATTTAGGGTTGTATTCTGGCCAAGGAGAGATTTGTTCTTCTTTTAAGATAGGCGGAACAATTGACCTTAATGGTTCCCTTAAACCATAACTTACCTTTTCAGTAATTAAGTTTCTATTAATACTATAAGAAATAGCCTTCCTTAAGGTCTTATTGCTAAGAGGTAGGTTATTGCTTCTTAAAGCGATATATCCTATTTGCATGGCAGGCCCTATTCCTTCATTTAAGACACCTCTTTGAGATAATTTATTCAAAGCAAGTCTATGACCATCTTCTATTGAGTTAGATAAAAGGACATCGACTTGGCCACTCTTAATTGCACTAAAAAGAGATAAAGAAGTTTTATAGTTTATATAATCAATTCCTTGATTCGCAACTTTTTTATCCCAATAATTTTCAAAAGGGTCTAGGCTGAGTCCTTCTGGGGTAAAGCTAGTTAATTTGTATGGACCAGTACCAATAAAAGTATTGTTTTTAAAAGTTTTATGATTTTCTGAATAAGATGTAGGAGAAACTGGAGTTAAATTAATTGATGTCAATAAACCTTTAATAGAACTTGAAGGCCTTCTTAAATTAATACGTAGTAGGAATTTTTCTGGTGTTTCAATGCTTTTAATTCGATCACTAATTACATAATTCAGTGTTCCTATTTCTATAAACCTATTAAGGCTAAATGCCATGGCATAGGCGTCAAAGCGTGTACCATCATGGAAAAGTACGTCTTCTCTAAGAGGTATTAAGAGTGTCAAACCGTTTTTGCTAACTTTTGGCAAAGTTTTAGCTAATTTTGGTTCTAAAACACCTTTTGAATTGATCTCATAAAGAGTATCTCCTAATGAACTTATAAGTTGAATAGCCAGTAACTTATTTGCTTGTGCTGGATCTATAGATTCTATCTTCCCTTTACTAGAAACAATAATTCTACTGTTGTCTCTTTTTTGGGCACATGAAATTAAAGATATAATAAATATCAGAACAGTTGATGAGGTGATTAATCTTCTAAATCTTTTGTTTTTTGGTAAGGATTTGAGCAAGGTGAATTTATTAATAAGGATATGGAAGATATACCTTCTTTATCCTTTTATTGTGGGCAACGCGATCTCTTGAATAGGAATCTCAAATACTGGTGATCCTTTAGGTAATAAAGGCCATTGTCTAACCCAGCATTTTTCATGCTCATTATCTATTCCTATAATTTGGAATAGGTTTTCATCATTAATTAAGTGAACACAGTCACCTTGATGAAGTGAGTCCTTCTTTGGGTGGTCATATTTGGATTGAATTATTTTTCTTAAGTTCATAAACTTGTTCAGAATGAACTAATAGAAGAAAAGATCAGAAATTAATCAGAGTCATTTGACTCACTTACACAATTAACAAGTAATTGGTTGTTTTGCCAGCTTTAAGTTTGTTTAAAGACAACCTAAATGAGCTGCAAGGTCTTGCACTTCAGGAAGTTTCGTTATTGATAATAGAGCTTCTGACATTTCCTCTTGATTGACTTTATGGGTTATTACTACGATTTCAGCTCCAGCATCACTTGCGTCAAATTGAACTATTGATTCAATAGATACTTGATGATCTCCAAAAATCTTACCAATTTGTCCAATCACTCCAGGCGTATCCTTTGTAATTAGACGGATATAATTTTTCTGCATTATTTCTTTTGGTTCGGCTAGAAAACACTCTCTCCAACTTGAGGCAGATAAAAGTGGGTCAAGATGTATGTTCCCTTCTCCCATTAGTTTCACGCCTGCGATATTAAGTATGTCAGCCACAACTGCTGAAGCTGTAGGCCCAGCTCCAGCGCCTGGACCATAAAACATTACTTCTCCAATTGGGTCCCCTTCAATAACAATAGCGTTGTTGACACCATTAACGCCTGCGAGAGGATGGTCTGTTGGGAGAAGCGTTGGCTGAACTCTCAAGCTCAATGCTAGAGATTTTTCCGAGGAGTTTTTTTTGCTTATACTTTCAGCTAATGCAAGTAGTTTGACTTCATAACCTAGTTTCTTTGCATATTCAACATCTCTATTTTGAAGATTGCTAATTCCTTTAGTGGGAATCAACTCTCTTTCAACAGTGCCTCCAAATGCAAGACTGCTTAAGATTGCAATTTTGTCAGCAGCATCTACTCCGTCAACGTCTGCAGATGGGTCAGATTCTGCATAACCAAGTTGCTGAGCCTCTTTGAGCAATTCTTTATAGTCAGCATTTTCTTTTGACATTCGCGAAAGTATGTAATTGGTTGTTCCATTAATAATTCCAGTTACTTTCTTGATTCTGTTCCCTCCCAAGGACTGCTTCAAAGGTTCAATTATTGGTATGCCGCCTCCTACAGCAGCTTCTATAAGCACATATACACCAGCTGAATGAGCTGCATTCGCTATTTCATTACCATGCCTAGCTATTACAGCTTTGTTTGCTGTAACAACTGATTTTCCTGATTCAATAGATTTTAAAATTATTTTTCTTGCTAGTTCTATTCCACCCATTACTTCTACAACTACTTGTATAGAAGGATCATTTACAACCTCTAATGGGTCATTAGTAATTATTGAAGAGTCAATATCTACAGCTCTTGTTTTTTGTATATCTCTTACTGCTACTCGTTTCAACTCTAATTGAGATACCAAAGGATTTCTTCCATTAGGTGAACTTATTATTTTTGCTACCCCTGTCCCTACTGTCCCCAATCCAATAAGTCCTATCCCAATTTTTCTTTTCATAAGTTTTTGATGCTTGGTTTTCTTGACTATATGTATTCAAGGGAAAAGGTTTATAAAAAAGAGTTTGCTTGTTCTTTCATGTTAAGGAAAATATTTAAAAATCCATTCGCTCGTGATGGCGTAAGACTACTTTTTAATCCAGTTGCTTCAATGAATTTGGGTTCAATTGCTAGTACTTCTTTTGGAGATAGATTGTTTAACCCCTTTATTAAAAAAGCAAGCATCCCTTTTGTAATAAGAGCATCTGAATAACCATGCCAGAATATTTTGCCTTTAGAAAGCTTCCCAAGAACATATACCTGTGAGATACAACCTTTTACTTTTGTAGCCTCTTTAAAAGACTCTTCTGACAATAGAGGTAGACTTTTTGCGAGCCAAAGCAAATATTCATAACGTTTTCGAGCTTCTTTAGAAGACTGAAGCTTATAAACTAATTTATTTAGCTCTTGACTCCCGAAGTTTTTTAACTCTTTCAGTTCATTGATATCACTCATAAAGCATTAGATCTAGATACTTTTTTAAAAGCATAAACCAGCAATCATTATGTTTTGATTTGGTGAAAACCTTTTTCGCTGATCCACCCATCAAAGGGAACATCCCATTCGTCTTTGGGTAATAGCGATGATGAAATACATGCTTCAGGGATTATTAATAAGGCTTTTATTTTTTTCCAATCATCTTTACCTCTTAGACGATCAAAATAACCACCTCCATATCCCAGTCGATATCCAGATTTGTCTATAGCTAAAGCTGGCACTAATAATAGTTTTATTTGTTCAGGCTTCAATGGAAAAGTATCTACAGGAGCTGGTATTCCATGAAAATCTTTTTTTAGGTAATTATTTAACCAAGGGTGGTAATTTATATTTTTTTTACTATTACTTGCAGGCAAAGCAATAGAGAACTCTCCATGCTTTCTTAATTCTCTGAGGTCAACTTCAGTATCTATTGGCCAATAGATGCCAATAAAATCTTTTTTCTTATTTATAGGGAATAAGTCATTTAATGTGAGAAGAACTTTTGAGAAGATTGCTTCACTATTCTTATTAGCCTCTAGGCTTCTGATTTCCTTGTATTTTTTCCTCAGGGAGATCTTTTCTGCAAGATTATTCATTAATTTATAACTACTAAGTTTAATCTATATACGGAGTCATCTTTGATAATAGGCAGTTATTGCTATTGCCAAAGCATCTGCTGCATCATCTGGTTTAGGTGGGTTTGTTAAAGAAAGTTCTCTAGTCACAGAATCAATCATCTCTTTTTTTTCTGCACGACCTGATCCCGTTAAAGTTAGTTTTATTTGCATAGGTGGGTATTCAACAATAGGTATTTTAAAACGAGCAAGGGTCATCATTATTACTCCTCTGGCTTGGACAACACTAATGGTTGTACTTGAACGATAAAAGAAGAATTTTTCTACTGAGGATAGATTGGGCTTCCATTTTCTTATTAATACACGAAGATCTTTAGAAATCTCAACCATTCTATCTTCTTCTCTTTTGCTTTTATCAGTAGAAATGATTCCACAATCAAGCATAATTTTCTTATCTTCGTAAAAATCTATTAATCCATAACCCACTCTTGCCAGGCCAGGATCGATTCCTAGAATTCTCAATTTATTAATTTACTGAAGTTAATTCAAAAGCTCCATTTTCACTAGGTTCATTTCTTTCAAATACTTTGCAGAATGCTTTTATTACTCTGTCTCCTGAATCAACTTGCTCTAAAGGATCTTTCCGAAGACGATGCCTAAGAGAACAACTAACTACCCTGGCGATATCGTCTTCTGAGACTTCGATTCTTCCTTCAAATGCAGCTAATGCTCTAGAAGCTCTATTCGTCACAATATCTCCTCGTAATCCATCAACATCTAACTCACCACATATGGCTGAGATATTAAGCCTAAGATCTTCATCTATTTGAACTTCTTTGAGCCGATTTTGAGCATCGCTAACTTTTTGCTGAAGGGAATCTTGTTTTGATTGAATTGATGTAACGAATGCATCTGGATTGTCATCAAAAGAAGTCCTTTGATCAACAACTTGAACTCTTAATTGTGCTTCTCTAACGGTCCTAACTTCAACACTCATGCCAAAACGATCAAGTAGTTGAGGCCTTAACTCTCCTTCTTCTGGATTTCCTGAACCTATAAGTACAAATCTTGCAGGGTGTCTAACTGATACTCCTTCTCTTTCTACTGTATTCCAGCCAGAAGCAGCAGAGTCAAGCAGAACATCTACAAGATGATCATCAAGAAGGTTGACTTCATCGACATATAACAATCCTCTGTTGGCTTTTGCAAGGAGTCCTGGCTCAAAAGCTCTTACACCTTCCGCCAATGCTTTTTCTATATCTATGGTTCCACATAACCTGTCTTCTGTTGCACCAAGAGGGAGATCAACCATAGGGACTTGCTTCCCCTCAGTAATTAGAGTTTCTCCTTGTTCTATAAATTGACGCACTTCAGAACTTTGTAAATCTGGATCATTTGGAGAACTGTTATAAGGATCTCCTTGTACAACATCTATTGCTGGGAGAAGATCAGCGAGTGCCCTTATGGTTGTTGATTTACCTGTGCCTCTATCCCCCATTATCATTACTCCTCCAATACGAGGATCAATAACATTGAGCAGTAGAGCCAGTTTCATTTCTTCTTGGCCAATTACTGCTGTGAAGGGGAAAACTCTTCGCTTACTAGATGAACTCACTGGTTAATTGTTTTGTCTTGTTTTGGATTGTTTCATAGGCAGGACACCTAAGTATTAATTATTTATGAAAAAAGTTTATAAATCAATAATTGTTTTAGGAAGATTTTGGTTTATTGGATCCCCTTAAGGCCTTTTGGTTAAGTCTTTCTGCACTAAATATTGGATTGTCGAAGCAGCCATATTCCTAATCAAATTTGTAGAACGTTGATCATTGAAAGGACCCTTAACTATAAAAGCAACAACTGCTCTTGAAGTATCTGGCATTTCTAATAAAGCTGCATCGGCATATGTAATGCCTATATCACCTGTTTTGTTATATACCCTAAAGCCTTGTATTAGAAGTTTGTAGTCACTATTGCCTGGATTAATTCCTAGTCCATTTAAAAGACCATCAGGGATTAGTTTATTTGTAATAGACGTACTCATTACTTCTCTAAATAGGTCTCTAGATTTTTGGCTTAAATGGTTACCTTGATCAGCTAATTGAATAATATTAGTTAAGTCCTTCACACTTGTTGTATTGGTTCCTTGAAGATCCGGCAATAAGTTATTTATTTGGGTTTTATTTAATCCGAGTTCAAGCATTCGCTTGTTAATTATTTCTTTCCCACCTAAACGTTGAATTAAAAGATTAGTGGCTGTATTATCACTAATTCTTATCATTTCTGTCGCAACTTCATGAATTGGGAAACTTTTCCCAACTTTTTGATATCTCATCCATCCAGAGCCTTCAGCGACAGCCTTGTTGTTTAAAGTTAATAATTCGTTCCACAATAAGTTACCTTCATCTAGTTTCTCAAGAAGAATAAATAGTATTGCAATTTTAATAGTGCTAGCTGCTGGTAATATTATATCTGGCTGGAATTCTGCATACTTTCCATCTTGAAATAATATATATGCACTAGCAATTAAATCATTTTGTTCTTTTCCAAGTCTTTCCCATTTTGAACTAAGACTTCTTATCTCAGAAGTCTCTTTGATTGAATTTATTTTCTTTCTTTTAACAATTCTTTTATTAGAGGCTTTATCTTTAAAAGTTTCTTTTCCTTGTCCAGCTAAATTTGCTAAGGGTTCTCTTCCTTCAAGATAATTTGGAACCATTTTAAGCAAGGAGCCAGTTATAACTCCTAGCCCTATCCCTATAAGGTAAAGCTTTAAAAAACTCTTTATGAGTTTAATTGGTCTTATTTTAGAGAAGTCAATTTCTTTATTAGACAATTTATTATATAGTTCTAGTGAATATCATAATATTAAAGATCTTTGTTATCAATAAACCATTTAGTTTGTCTTAGGATTCCTCTAATTAAAGATACTTCTTCCGCTCTTACTTCTGCTCTCTGAAGCAATGATTTGATCTTTGCCATTCTAGATGAGGAAGTATGTTGATATAAGAAGCCGATTCTCAAAAGGAAGTCCTTAGCATCATCAAGAAAGTTATTTAACTCTTTTGGTGTAGAAAGATTATAAGATTTATCGCCTTTATTATCTTTGTAATTTTCAGAAGATCTTGTTAATTCATATAGAATTATAGCTACTGCATGTGATAAGTTTAAAGATGGATAATTTGATGGAGTAGATACTGAAATAACCTTTTGTGCTAACAAAAGTTCTTCATTGCTTAATCCTCTATCTTCTCTGCCAAAAACTATTGCGACAGGATAATTCGACGAACTTTCTATAAGCCAATTTAAAGCATTTTTTGGCGAACAAAGAGGAATATCTCCGTGATCTATTCTGCCACATGTTGCAATTACACGAACACAATCTTCTACTGCATCTAGAAGAGTTGAATAATAAGTTGCATCCTCAATTATTTTCATTCCTTTGAGAGCCATTTTCTTTGTTTCGATATCAAAAGGATCACATTTAGGAGATACAAGTCTAAGATCTTTAATCCCAAAGTTTGAGCAGAGTCTCGCAATGCTTCCTAGGTTTATCGAGCCTAAAGGTTCTACCAGTACAATTTTTATATTTTCAAAACTATTTCTCACCCTTGATTTAATGAATGTAGGTATGCCAAAAGGTCAGCCATAGATTGTGATTCCATTTCAAAGCTTGGCATAGGTGGTGTTAGACCCTTAACAACTTGATTGATGATCCTTTCATCAGTTAATTGACTAGTAACTTTGCTTAGCTCAGGGCCAACAAGTCCTTGAGCTGAAATTCCATGGCATCCCACGCAATTCATTCTAAAAAGCCTACTCCCTTTGTCTATTGATCCTTGCTTGGTTAAGGATGCTTCTATATATGGATCGACTTTACCTGCAAACAAGATCCAAAGAAGAATTATCGAGCATGAAATGGCACTAATAATCATTAAAGGCTTTAGCCTTTTATTCACTGTTTCATGTTTGTCTATACCAATTGATGAAGTGCTTTTCACGAAAAGTTCATTAGCATGAAAGAATTGTGGATAATAATCTAACTTTTTGAGAGCAAAATGATTGAGCCACTTCTTTGTGGAATTGTTTTAGGCCTAGTGCCAATAACCATTTTAGGATTATTTGTTAGTGCCTGGAATCAATATCGAAGAGAGAGCTCTATTCCTGAATGGGAGTGATAAAAGTTAATTTGCTTTTACCATAAACTCGTTTGTCTTTTAGAACCCATGGATTTGGCAGCTCAAAATTTATTGAGCTTGATGATTCGCAAATCACTAAAGAAGCTTTATTAATCCAATCTCCTAAGATAAGACATTCAAGTACAGCTATATAAAGATTAGACCTGTATGGGGGGTCTAGATAAACAAAATCAAAGCCAATAGAAGGGATTGCATTTTGATACTTTTCTTTTTTCCTTTCCCTGCCAACCTTTAGCCATTTCAGGACATCAGTATTAATGCACTTTATACTTGAATCCACTTTTGATTGATTTGAAATAACTGACAGGTTCGACGCACATATTTGTGCGGTTTTTTTATCTGAATCAATTGCAATAATTGTTTTTGCTCCTGCTTGTATAGCTTCGCAAGAAATAATTCCACTCCCACTAAAAAGATCTAGCCAAGAACTATCTATTGTTTTTTTGCCCAGAATATTTATCAGAGCTTCTCTAACTAATGAGGTGGTTGGTCTTGTAGTTAAATTATTTGGGCTTTTAATTTTTTGACCACTTAAAAGCCTTAGTTGACCTTTCAAGATATTGCTTCAGCTCCGTCATTTAACCATTTAAGCCAGTTAGATAATAATTCTTGCCCTGCCTTACCTGACTTTTCAGGGTGAAATTGGCAGGCTCCAATTCTATCTTTCCAAACCATTGCGGTAATTTGTTTTTCTCCAAAACTTACTGTCGCAGCTAAATCATTTTTTGATGGATTAGCAGCATATGAATGAACAAAATAAACCCAATAAGGGTTTTTATTGCTTTCTATTAATGGACATACCTTTTGTTGTTTAAGTACTGCCCATCCCATGTGAGGAATTCTTTGTTTCTGATCTTCTGGCAAATAATCAATATTTCCTTTTAATAAACTAAGACCATTTAACTTACCTTCATTACTAGAGTCAAACATTAATTGAAGCCCAAGGCATATTCCAAGTAGAGGCCTTTTTTCATCTGCCCATTTCTTTATATGGGGTATAAGGTTTGTTTTACTTAGGTTCTGCATAGCGGGATCAAAAGCACCTACGCCGGGCAAGATAAGCGCATCACAATATTCAATATCTTTTGGGGCTTTTATTATACTTAGCCTTTTGCCTAATCTATTGAATGACTGTTGAACAGAATGAAGATTTCCCATCCCATAATCAATTAAACCTATATTTACTGTCACTGAAGTACTAAGTTGCTAAATTTGTTCTTACAAAGATATCTAAAGGTGCTTTGAAATTGTTCCTGAAAGGGTTGCTTTAGGAACCGCTCCAACAACTGTATCTACTTTTTGACCTCCTTTAAAAATCATCAATGTTGGAATGCTTCTAATCCCATATTGACTTGCGACATTTGGATTTTCATCAGTATTTAGTTTAAAAACTTTAATTTTCCCTTCAAATTCTTTTGATATTTCATCCACAATTGGTGAAACCATTCGACAAGGGCCACACCATGGAGCCCAAAAGTCTACTAGTACAGGCACGTCGCACTGTAGGACCTCCTGCTCAAAAGATGAATCAGTAACTGCAGTAGCGCTAGACATACCCAAAAAAAAACTTACTCAAAATCATTATTTATTTTGCCTAAAAAAAAGATTCCTGCCATATTTTTCTCAACTTTGAGGGGAGAGTTAATAAAAAGAGAATTGAATAGCCATCTTGTAATTTTGTTTTCAATTTAAATTTTTCTAGATAAAACAAGTCACTGTAATAAGTCTGATGTGATTTTAACGATGTAATGATGTTTTTATTTCCCCATCCCAAGTTGTTGGGCTTTTTGGTATACCTTCCCTTCAGTCAGTAAAGAAGGCGCAACAACAATTTCAACTTTTTGCATTTCTTTAATACTTCTAGCTCCAAGAGTCCCCATCGAAGTTTTTATTGCTCCTAAAAGATTGTGGGTTCCATCATCAAGTATCGCAGGACCCTTTAATATTTTTTCTAAGCTTCCTGTAGAGCCAACCTTAATCCGCGTGCCTCGCGGGAGGACAGGACTGGGAGTAGCCATGCCCCAATGAAAGCCTTGACCTGGCGCCTCCTCTGCCCTCGCAATAGGAGAACCAATCATGACCCCATCAGCACCACAAGCAATACATTTACATATGTCTCCCCCAGTAATAATTCCTCCATCGGCAATTACAGGGATATATTTACCACTTTCTTTTTGAAAATCATCACGAGCAGAAGCACAATCTGCAATTGCAGTTGCCTGTGGTATTCCTACGCCCAGTACCCCTCTGGAAGTACATGCTGCTCCAGGCCCAATACCAACAAGAACTCCATTAACTCCTGCTCTCATAAGTTTTAATGCCACTTCATAAGTTACGCAGTTGCCAACAACAACTGGGATGCCTATGTTTTTACAAAGATTTTCAATATCCAGACTTTGACTTCCTTCAGGACCTTCATGTTCAGTAGAAACAACTGTTGCTTGAAGAAAAAATATATCTGCTTCTGATTCAGAGATGGTTCTTTGAAACCGTAGTGCTGTTTGCGGTGTACCGCTTACAGCTGCAATTCCCCCTTTAGATTTGATTTCTTGAATACGCTTTTGAATTAATTCTTCTTGTATAGGTCGACTGTAAATTTCTTGCATCAAAGGTACGAAACTCTCTTTCCCTACAGAAGAAATTTTCTTTAGCACTTCTTTGGGATTGGGATATCTAGTTTGAACTCCTTCAAGGTTTAAAACACCTAAAGCCCCAAGTTTGGAAAGTTTAATTGCCATATTTACATCGACAACACCATCCATTGCACTTGCAATAATTGGGATCTCTAGCTTTTGCCTCCCAATCGATAATGTTGTGTCAGTAATTTCAGGGTCTACTGTTCTTTCGCCTGGCACGAGAGCTATTTCGTCGATTCCATATGCTCGACGAACTGACCTTGAGCGACCTAGTTGGATATTCACATTAGGCTTCAATAAATTTAGGCCAAGATACTCAATTGATAGCTTAATGCTTGATTTGTTTGAAAGTGAGGACGAAATTAAAAATTTTTAGCTTAAAGAAATTAAAAAATTGCTTTTATAGGGTGATTTTTGGAAATCAAACACTAGCCTTAACATGACGATCAAATCTGGAAAACAATATCCTAGGAATTCCGCACAATTATCTAAATTATCGAATCCAATCTATTAAGTAGAATATATAACCATTGATTTGCATTGATATATGTGCAGTAAATTGCAAATAGACTATGAAATTTAAGAAATAAATTATAAAATTACCTCCTCTATCCATCCCACTTTTCCCTTTAAGAGTTGTTTTTTTGTTACTTACAAATTTTGGTATTTAAACTTCATGCCAAATCCTCTTATCTGGTTTAGGTTACTTTGATTAAGTTAAATCTATTCAAATAACTATAATTAAGTAAATTTCAAAAGCTAACATGAGCTTGGCTTTGCTCTCATTTAGATATCAATTCATTAAACGCTGACTCTTAAGGATGGGGAAATGGTATATTAATTTTATTATAGAAGCTAATATTAGATCTTCTATTCTTAGATATATTAAATACTTAACGTTTACTAGGTTTGGATAGACTTCCAATTTTAGTTTTATGGATTTTTAATTTAATTGCATAAAAGTAATGATTTTTTAAAGCTCTACTAATAAGAGATAATATTATTGATTAAATGGACACCCTAAATTATAAGAAGTTAAGTCTTGGACTAAGACGAGCTGTGTCAAGAACAAAAGATGCATTTGAATTTAATATTTTTGCCTAACAATTAGTCTTATTTCAAGATAAAATCTATTGATTAATAAAAGTCTTTTGCATGGCTGATCCTATGGAACCCAATAAAGGCGTTCCTGGTGAATTCGAAGATCGGATCATTCAGACAGATCTCCGTAATGAGATGTCGCGTTCCTATTTGGAATATGCGATGAGTGTAATTGTAGGAAGAGCCTTGCCTGATGCAAGAGATGGGCTTAAACCAGTTCATCGCAGAATCCTTTATGCAATGTATGAACTTGGTTTAACAAGTGATAGGCCATATAGAAAATGCGCACGTGTTGTAGGAGAGGTTTTAGGTAAATACCATCCACATGGAGATACAGCTGTATATGACGCTCTTGTAAGGATGGCTCAAGATTTTTCTATGCAAATGCCATTAGTAGATGGCCATGGAAACTTTGGGTCAATAGATAATGATCCTCCTGCAGCAATGAGATATACAGAGTCCAGGCTAAAAGCTCTTACTCAAGATAGTCTTTTAGAAGATATTGAATCAGAGACTGTTGATTTTATAGATAACTTTGATGGATCACAGCAAGAACCAACTGTTTTACCAGCACGAATACCCCAACTCTTGTTGAATGGCTCATCAGGTATTGCTGTTGGAATGGCCACTAACATTCCTCCGCATAATCTTGGCGAGCTTATTAATGGTTTATTGGCTTTGATTGATAACCCAGACTTAGAAGCCCTAGATTTAATGAAAATAATTCCAGGGCCAGATTTTCCTACAGGTGGCCAGATCCTAGGAAGAGGTGGAATCAAAGAAACTTATTTGACAGGAAGAGGTTCTGTAACTATGAGGGGTGTTGCAGAAATTGAAACTATTGAAGTTAAAGGGAGACCAGATAGAGATGCAGTTGTCATAACTGAGTTGCCATATCAAACAAATAAAGCAGCACTTATTGAAAGAATTGCTGATATGGTTAATGATAAAAAGTTGGAAGGGATTTCTGATATTCGTGATGAAAGTGATAGAGATGGGATGAGAATTGTTGTTGAGTTAAGAAGAGATTCTTATCCTCAGGTTGTTTTAAATAACCTTTTCAAATTAACTCCACTTCAGTCCAACTTTAGTGCAAATATGCTTGCCTTAGTTGAAGGTGAGCCAGTAACACTTTCTCTTTTGAAAATGTTGCAGGTATTTCTTAAATTTCGAATAGAGACAATAGAAAGAAGGACTAAATATTTATTACGAAAGGCTGAAGAAAGAGATCATTTGCTTTTAGGCCTTCTTTTGGCATTAGATCAACTAGACCCAATAATTAGTCTAATACGTTCAGCATCAGATACATCAGTTGCAAAAAATAATCTGCAAGAAGTACATGGTTTAACTGCATTACAGGCGGATGCTATTTTGCAAATGCAGCTTAGAAGGCTTACCGCCTTAGAAGCAGATAAAATAAGACTAGAACATGAGGATTTGCTTAATAGGATAAAGGATTTTAAGGATATCTTGGCAAACCGGGAAAGGGTTCTGCAATTAATTAGAAATGAACTTTCTAGCTTAAATGAAAGATATCTTATCCCCAGGAGAACTGAAATATTGGATCTAGGAAGTGGGATAGAAGATATAGATTTAATCGCTAATGAGAGGTCTGTTGTTTTACTTACTGAAACTGGTTATTTAAAAAGAATGCCTGTTAATGAGTTTGAAGCAACTAGTAGAGGAACTCGAGGTAAATCTGGCACTAGAAGTCAAGGTGAAGAGGAAGTTAAATTATTTATTAGTTGTAATGATCACGATAACCTCTTACTTTTTAGTGATAGAGGAGTTGCTTATACATTACCAGCGTATAGGGTGCCTCAATGTAGCAGAGCCGCCAAAGGTACACCAGTTGTTCAGTTGCTGCCAATCCCTCGAGAAGAAGCGATTACTTCTTTACTTTCAGTGAGTTCTTTTGATGATGATAATCACTTATTAATGCTTACAAATGGTGGTTTTATAAAGAGGACTAAAGTATCTGCTTTTAGTAAAATCAGGGCCAATGGTTTGATTGCTATCAGCCTTGAAGAAGGAGACTCTTTAAGGTGGGTAAGGTTAGCTGCTACAGGAGATAGTGTCTTAATTGGCTCTAGTACTGCAATGACAATTCATTTCCGATTAAATGATCAAGAATTAAGACCATTAGGTCGAACAGCAAGAGGCGTCAGGGCAATGAATTTACGCCAAGGGGACTCTTTAGTCAGCATGGATGTTTTGCCAAGTGAACTTGCTGATCGTATTGCAGATACAAAAGATGAAGAAGTCTCTGAGTCAATTAGTCCTTATGAAGGACCTTGGGTATTAGTTGCTTCTGCTGCAGGTTTAGGCAAGAGAGTTCCTGTTACTCAATTTAGGCTTCAAAAAAGAGCAGGTATGGGTTTACGTGCAATTAAATTTAGAAATGATAAAGATGTATTAGTTGGGTTAAGAGTTTTAGGGAAAGGCGAAGAACTTTTATTAGTTAGTGAAAAAGGAGTCATTGTTAGAACAAGTGCTGACAAGATTCCTCAGCAATCAAGAGCTGCTACTGGAGTAAGGCTTCAACGTCTTGACAATGGAGACCATCTTTCAGAAATGGTGTTGGTACCGCCTGAAGCAGAAAATGAAGAACAGAATGAAAACTCACCTAAATCTATTGATGAAATAGATAAAGAAAAAGATACTGCGAATTGAAATTGATAAATACTTATGATGTTTTGGTTATGGGCGCTGGACCTGCAGCTCTTTGCATAGCATCTGAATTGGTTCAACATGGTTTAAAAGTAGGAGCACTTGCCTCTCATTCTCCAGAGAAGCCTTGGCCTAATACTTATGGGATTTGGGCAGAAGAACTTGAGTCACTTGGTTTAGCTTCATTATTAGAGCACCGTTGGGAAAATACAGTTAGTTATTTTGGTAATGGTGCTAATGAAAAAGGAAGAAAATCTGTTTCTCATAATTTTGATTATGGTCTATTTGATCAATCAGTTTTTCAGAAAGCTTTATTAGATAAATGTAAGGATTTAGCTTGGTTTATTGAAACTGCTCAACATATTCAATATAAAGATCAAATAACAGAAGTTATTTGCACTTCTAGTAATCTTTTCCGTGCAAGAGTTGTTATAGATGCAAGTGGTCATAGGACACCTTTTATAAAAAGGCCAGATCATGGTGCAGTTGCTCAGCAAGCGGCTTATGGAATTGTTGGTCGATTCAGCTCTGCTCCAGTTGAAAAAGACCAATTTGTTTTAATGGATTTTCGCCCAGACCATCTTTCTAAAAGTGAATTAAAAGAGCCTCCTACATTTTTGTATGCGATGGATTTTGGGGAAGGAGTTTTTTTTGTTGAAGAAACATCCTTGGCCTGTTCTCCTCCTGTTTCATGGAGCAAATTGAAAGAAAGGCTTTTTTCTAGGTTGTCTAAAAGAGGAGTTTTTATTGAAGAAACAATTCATGAGGAGCATTGCTTGTTCCCAATGAATTTGCCTTTGCCTTATTTAAACCAACCTCTTCTTGCATTTGGAGGCTCAGCAAGTATGGTTCACCCAGCTTCTGGATATATGGTTGGTGCTCTTTTAAGAAGAGCTCCTGCATTGGCAAAGGAATTAGCTAATTCGATTTCACAAAAACCTAATTTAGATTCAGCCAAGTTAGCTAAAAGAGGCTGGCAAGTACTTTGGACGCCAGAGTTAGTACAAAGACATCGTCTATATCTGTTTGGTTTACAAAGACTTATGAGTTTTAATGAATCTTTGTTGAGAAATTTCTTTACAACTTTCTTTAAGCTTCCTAAAAAGGATTGGTCAGGTTTCCTTGCCAATACTCTCCCTTTGCCAAAATTAATACTTGTTATGATTAGATTATTTTTTATATCTCCAGTGCAAGTTAAATTAGGTATGATTGGATTAGTTAGCCATAACAAATAAAATTTTAATCTCTATTCCAGTCATTAATATGTATTAAAGGAAATATACGATCTTCTGATTCTATTCTCTTTAACTCAGATTCACTTAGTAATTTATTATTGTCAAGAGAATTTAATAATAACCAAAACCTATTTAAATGTCTATTAATTCTTTCTTTGGCTAATTCAGTTGTAGTACCAGCTCTAAGAATAAAGCTCCAATCTGAAGATTGAGACAATAGTAATTCTCTTGCTGCTTGCCTTAAAATTCTTAAGTTTTTACCATTAGATAGTTTATTGCTGCAACGAAATACCATTTCTTTACTTGCTTTAGACCATTGGTTTACAACCCATGAATTGCTTTTATTGAGCCAGTATTTGTGAAAACCACCTTCTCCCCAACTTGAAGGAGATGGCTCGCAAAGTTGAATCATAGGACTTTCTAAAAGATATTCTTTTAATGTTGTAAGCTCTATATTCTGACTCGGTGACTGTTTAAATATCTCTGCAATAAATATAGGTCCCTCAAACCACCAATGGCCAAAGAGCTCAGCATCAAATGGAGCTACTAATATAGGATCAATTTCAATACGTTCAGTTAACTTATTTAATTGATTCCTTCTATTGATTAAATAATCTCTTGCATGTTCCTTAGCTTTTTCAATAGCCAATTTAGGCTCATAAATTTCCTTGTCTTTTAAAGATACTGTCGAGTTACTAACTTTATAAAGCTTTAATCCTAAAGGTCTAGAAGATTTGATGCCAATTTTTTTTAGTTCTTCTTTTGATAGATCCCATCCAAGGTCTCTATGAAACTCTCGGTATTGTGGATCTCCTGGATATCCTTCTCGCGCTGACCAAACGGGGAGAGTTGCATCGCTATCTCTGCCAAAGAAAGCGATTCCATTTTTGCTGCAAATAGGAGCGTATATTCCATATCTAGGTCTAGGTCTGCCATGTAAAAGCCCATGTCCGTCTAGTACGGAATAGCGCAATTGAGCTTCAATCATTAATTCATCAAGGCCTTCGTAATAAGCGCATTCAGGCAGCCATATGCCTTGAGGCTTAATTCCGAAAAAACGTTGATGCTCTCTAATAGCTGTTTTTAGTTGACCCTTTACTGCTTCAGGGTTTTCTCTAAGAAGAGGTAAGTAACCATGGGTGGCTGCACAAGTGAGAATATCTATTACATGATCCTTTTGAAGAGAGGAAAACTTTTCTATTAGATCTCCTTTGCATAATTCCCAATGATTTAATTGATTGGATAAGAATTTAGATAGATGACTTGCTGCCTCAGTTTTGTTTTTTTCTGTATTTTCTAAAAGTTCTAATCTTTTTCCCAACCAATTTGGGAACCTTTTTTTTAACTCATTATCACTAAGTAATGATAAAAGGGTGGGAGAAAGAGAAATAGTTAATTTTGGATTCTCTTCTTTTGCTTTTGATGAAGCTTCAAGAATCTCAATTAAAGGGAGATAGCATTCCAGAAGTGCTTGGAAGAACCAATCTTCTTCAAGTGATCCTTCTGTTGCAGATCTAACATATGGTAGATGTGCATGAAGTACTAGAGCTAGTTTCCCCGTTGCCAAATTTAGAAAACCCTTTTTGTAAATTTATGATGACGTTAAGTAAGTAGTTAGAATAAAAATAACAAGTATCTAATTAGACCATTATATGGCTAAGGATCCAGGTCGAGTTCTTATTTTTGATACTACTCTCAGAGACGGAGAGCAATCTCCTGGTGCAAGCTTAAATTTAGAAGAGAAGTTGGCCATAGCTCAACAACTGGCTCGCTTAGGAGTTGATGTTATAGAAGCGGGTTTCCCTTTTGCAAGTCAAGGAGACTTTGCGGCTGTTCAACGAATAGCAGAACAAGTTGGAGGTGAAGAAGGGCCAATTATTTGTGGGCTAGCAAGAGCTTCTAAAGCAGATATTAAATCTTGCGCTGATGCGATATCTCCAGCACCTAGGAAACGAATTCATACTTTTATAGCAACAAGTGACATTCACCTTCAGCACAAACTTCGTAAGACAAGGAAAGAGGTGTTGGATATCGTCCCAGAAATGGTTCAATATGCCAAATCATTCTCAGATGATGTTGAATTCTCTTGTGAAGATGCAGCCAGAAGTGATCCTGAGTTCTTATATGAAGTAATCAAGCTTGCCATTGCAGCAGGGGCAGGAACAATAAACATTCCTGATACTGTTGGTTTTACTACGCCTTCCGAATTTGGAGAGTTAATTTCCGGTATTAATAAGAACGTTTCTAATATTGATGAAGCTATTTTGTCGGTTCATGGCCACAATGACTTAGGACTAGCTGTGGCAAACTTCCTTGAAGCTGTAAAGAATGGAGCAAGGCAGCTTGAATGCACTATTAATGGAATTGGTGAAAGAGCGGGTAATGCAGCGCTTGAAGAACTAGTGATGGCATTACATGTAAGAAGGCGCTATTTTAATCCTTTTTTTGGAAGAGACTCAGATAATCCAACTCCTCTTACAGCTGTTAGAACAGAAGAAATCACAAAAACATCTCGATTGGTTTCGAATTTAACTGGAATGGTTGTTCAGCCTAACAAGGCAATTGTGGGCGCAAATGCTTTTGCCCATGAGTCTGGGATTCACCAGGATGGTGTTTTGAAAAATCGTCTTACATACGAAATTGTTGATGCTAAGACTGTTGGACTAAGTGATAACAGAATTTCTTTAGGTAAATTAAGTGGTAGAAGTGCTGTAAGAGCAAGGTTGGAGGAGCTTGGTTATGACTTAACTAGAGAAGATTTAAATGAGGCTTTCGCAAGGTTTAAAGATCTAGCAGATCGAAAAAGAGAAATTACAGATAGGGATTTAGAGGCAATAGTTAGTGAGCAAGTAATGCAGCCTGAAGCAAGGTTTCAGCTGCATCTAGTTCAAGTCAGTTGTGGAACAGCTTTGAAGCCCACCGCTACAGTGACTATTAGTGATCAAGATGGTAGAGAGCAGACTACTGTTGCTATAGGCACTGGACCAGTTGATGCAGTATGTAAAGCCCTAGATCTATTAACAAGTGAACCCAATGAATTAATTGAATTCTCCGTAAAGTCAGTTACAGAAGGGATTGATGCTTTGGGAGAAGTTACTATTAAGCTCAGGCATGATGGAATGATTTTTTCTGGTCATTCTGCAGATACTGATGTTGTTGTCGCAGCAGCTCAGGCTTATATCAATGCTTTAAACAGATTAGTGGCTTCTAAAAATAAGCAATCAATACACCCCCAACATGATGTTGTTAAAGCAAATTTATAGATGAAGATTTTGATGAATTCGTCAAAGAGGGTATAAGATGAAAAGTGACGGTTGAATAATTGGTATAAGTTATGTCTATGAGTCAAGGGCTTTATCGACTAGTAGGTCTTGATGGAAATCCACATCCAGTATTAGACACCACATACGAATCTATTGATTCAGCTATTTGGGCTGCAAAAGATTGGTCATCTGTTCATTCACAGAATCCATCTCATGCTGATAAGAGCATTGGGATTGAAGTAAAAACAGAAAATGGTTCTTGGAGGACAATTTGTTATTCATAGGTACTCCAAACGTTTTTAAATTATGAAAACTTCTTTGTTTCAAAACAATGATAGTAAGTATTGATCTAACAATTGTTCCCCTAGGGATAGGGAATTCAATTTCGCGATATATAGCCATCTGTAAAAGTGAGATTGAAAAAAGAGGTTTAGATTATGAACTCGGTCCAAATGGAACTGCAATAGAAGGTGAATGGGATGATGTGTTTGATTGTGTTAGAGCTTGTCACGAGACTCTTCATTCAAAAGGAGTAATTCGAATTTTTTCTACTTTAAAGTTGAACACAAGAATTGATAAGAAAACTTCTTTCAGAAATAAAGTAGAAAGAGTTAACTCTTTTCTTTCTGATCAAAACGCCTAAAACTAGTTTTATGCGATATATGTTCAATTGCGAAAGCAAAAAATGGCTTTTTTATCGCTTTAAAGTTATTTTGATTTTAGATAGATAACTTTCTATTAATGAGAAAAAACATACGCGGATATTGGTTGCTTTCTTGGATAGGCCTTTTTGCAAATGTAATAGCACTTCCTTTTATTGCATTTGTAGTAAGCTCTGAAGACTCTTGGCAAGTGGCAAATATAAGTGTTGCTGTTAGTCTTGCTTGGCCTGCTGCAATTGTTGGGATAGTAGCTTCTGCAGGCCTTTTGGCTGAAAGGCAATGGGGAATTTTGCTTGCGATAATTGCTCTTTCAATGGCTCTTTCTGGCACTTTGCCTTACGCCATTACTAGATTAGTAATGGAAGGAGAATTCTTTGGAATAAGTGGACTTTCTCTTTTCGTGGCAGTTTTAAATTTATTAGGCTTGGTTTACTGGTGTTTACCTGGGCACAGAAGAATCAGATTGTAAACTTCTTAAGCAAGTCTTCATTAAATATTTAATTAATAAGGTATTTCTTGAAAAAAAATATATTTTTATGCTGGATATGCTGACTTCCTTGAATGGATTGGATATTTGATTCTTCTATGATTCATTCTTTTCCATACATTGACAAATGCTCTTACTACTAATTCAATTTCAGCTCTTGTTAAAGTGCTTTCTTTGAGTTGACCATCTATTTGTCGCGATTGAACAATCTTCCTAATTGTATTACAGGCTTCCTTATCGGTACTTTTAGTATCTAATGCTCTAAGCGCTGCTTCACAGCCATCTGCAAGCATTAAAATACCAGTCTCCCTAGAGGCGGGTATTGGGCCTTTATAACGAAATCTATTTTCAGGAATTGAATTGTCTATTTCTCGGGCCTTATGAAGAAAATATCCCATTTTTAGTGTCCCTTGATGTTCTGGAATAAAGTCAGCTATAGGACTAGGAAGACGATGCCTTCTGGCCAGCTTTAGGCCTTCATCCACATGTGCTTGCAAAATATCTGCACTTTTAAATGGATCATTTAACTGGTCATGGGGGTTGAGACCATCTTCTTGATTCTCAATAAACCACTCTGGAGAGAAGAGTTTTCCAACATCGTGATATAGAGCTCCAGTCCTAATTAAATCAACATCTGCTCCGATACTTCTCGCTCCTTCTTCTGCTAGTCCACAAATCATAAGAGTATGCTCAAATGTCCCAGGAGCTTCTTTCGATAACCTTCTAAGCAGAGGTCTCTCCTGGTCAGCAAGCTCCATTAACCTTGCTTTTGTTAATAAGCCAAAAGCATTTTCAATAATTGGAATTAGGAAAATTGTAAACATTAACATTGCTCCAAGCACTAAAGCTTCAGTGATAAGAGTCTCTGAATTAGGGGAAAGTTTCCCCCACGCACTTTTAGAAGGAGATATTCGACTACCTAGAAGAATCCATTGACTTATGAGAGCGCTAAAAGGAAGCAAAACAACTGTTTGAAGTAATTGAGCTCTGCTTCTCATCCTTCCACCTTGGAAGGCGACTAATGCAGCTGTTAGAGCGGCGATTAATAATCTTCCTTCTCCAATACCATTAACAGGTACTGGCCAAAGAAGACTTCCAATGGCAACCCATCCTAAAGCAGATATTGTTCCTATCCCTTGTGATAAAAGGAGAGCTGGAGGGACTAATATTTGTAATGGACTAATTGCAGCTCCAAACCAGTCTTTACTAATTTGAATAATTAATAATAAGCCTAAGGCAAGTAGACCATGCTTTGCTTTTAGAGAAGGCTTTTCTCTTCGCATTATCATTAATAAAATCCAACAACCTAAAACTGCTTCGCTGAATCTTCCAAGCCATTCTATTGGCCTAGCACTGCGTCTGATAAGCCTAAAATGGTCAAGAACTATATAACCTTTAGGTGTTATTTGTTCGCCTTTTTTAGTAATTAAGTCTCCTTTTTTAACTTCAATTTTTGGTATCCCTTGTTTAGTAATAAGTTCTTCAAGTAGTTGCTGGCTCCTTGCAACATCATGTCTAAGATTAGAATTTCCCTGAAAAGTATCAGCAATTAATTTGCTGCCAAGAGTAATTGAAGGATTATTGGTATCTAATTTTGGGGATAACTGGAATCTAGCTGCTTCAAAAATTTGATCATATGGCAATGTATCAACAAGACCTTGCTTTAGCATTTTTTTTGAAGTTATTAGTATCTCTTGTTCCCATTGATCTCTAAGAGATTCACTTTGATTGGAAAGCCAATTTCTTTCTTCAATAGTTAGATTTACAGGGCCTATTCTATCTGAATCATTGCTAATAGCGACTTGCTCTAAATAACCTAATTGCTCAATAATTTTCTCTTCAAGTTTTTTAGATTCATTCTTATCAATTATTTGAACTGAAGTCCTAGGAATTAAGTCAGATCTTTTTTGCTGTAACGCTGCAGTATCTATAACAAGAGCATTTTCTGTTGCGATTGCATCAAATGGAGCTATATCTCCCGGCTTTAAGTCAGGAACAGCTAATAACTTGTAACTGGAAACTATTGCTATAAATACACAAACAATTAATAGTCCACTCTTCTCTGCTGAAGTCCATTGCAATGCGGCTCTTTTGGGGAATTGGCTATTCCTCCATACTCTCCATATGTTTTTCAAACTGAGAAAATTTGCCAAAGCAATTAGAAAAAGAATGTCACGCTAGCTATTTATTAGAGGCATGCTGTATAGAAGTTAGATTATTTTCATGGCTAATACGATTGATGGTAAAAAACTTTCCAAAGAAATTGAATTGAGAATTAAGCATGAAATTATTCTAGGTCTAGAGAAGGCTGAAAGACCACCTGGTTTAGCAGTTGTTTGTGTAGGTGATGACCCTGCCAGCCGTGTATATGTAGCAAATAAAGCAAAAGCATGTGCAAGGGTCGGAGTAGAAAGCTTTAAGTTTCATTTTAATGAAACAAGTACTACTCAAGAAATCATACAAAAAATAAAGGCTTTAAATGAAGATATAAATGTAGATGGGATTTTGGTCCAATTACCCTTACCTCAAGGGATTAATGAAGCAGAAATCCTTAAAACTATTGTTCCAACAAAAGATGCAGATGGCCTTCATGCTTATAATTTGGGGTGCTTAATTAAAGGAGAGCCTGGCCCTCGCTCTTGTACACCAGCAGGAATAATGGCTTTATTGGGAGCAAATGGAATTGATTTAAAAGGGAAAAAAGTTGTTGTAGTTGGCAGAAGTATTCTTGTTGGGAAGCCTATGGCTTTAATGCTTCAAGCTGCTAATGCAACAGTTACTGTTGCTCATTCATTTACTAAAAATCTTGAAGAATTAACTAGACAGGCTGAAATTTTGATCGTTGCAGCAGGTAAGCCGGGATTGATTGGTAAGGAGCATTTGATGGAGAATTCCGTAGTAATCGATGTGGGAATTCATCGAATCCTTAAAGAGTCTCCAAATATTAATGGTTCTTTATATAGTCTTTGTGGAGATGTTCGTTATGAAGAAGCCATCTCTAAAGTTAGTGCAATTACTCCAGTCCCTGGAGGCGTAGGGCCGATGACAGTTTCTATGTTGCTAGTAAATACCGTTTCTAGATGGCAAGAGCATTGCGGTTTATCTCTCACACTTAGAGATTTGCTTCCATGAAGCTCTAACTCCTGAGAGAATTGTTGTAATTAACTTTTTTTATTGTGCGGGAGGAAGTTACTTCCTTTGATTTTTCCACTTATTTAGCCTTGGCTAAGGATCGGGTGGAATTAGCTTTAGATGCTTCTTTGGGCCCTGAACAGCCAGAGAAACTTAGAGAAGCAATGAGATATTCCCTTCTTGCAGGAGGGAAAAGATTGCGTCCTATCCTGTGCCTGGCTGCATGTGAACTCACTGGAGGAGATTCTGAGAAAGCTATTCCTACAGCTGTAGCTATAGAGATGATTCATACGATGTCTTTAATTCATGATGATCTGCCAGCAATGGATAATGATGATCTAAGAAGAGGTAGTCCTACAAATCACAAGGTTTATGGAGATGCAATCGCAATACTTGCTGGAGATGCATTATTGACTAGGGCTTTTGAGATGGTTTCTCTTAGAACAAAAGGAGTTTCAGCGGAAAGACTGTTAAGAGTAGTTGGAGAACTTTCATTAGTTTCTGGAGCTCCGGGCTTGGTTGGAGGACAAGTTGTTGATCTTGAATGTGAGGGAAAGGATGTCGATTTGAATACGCTTGAATATATTCATATTCATAAGACAGGAGCTTTGTTAAAGGCCTCTGTAATCTGTGGAGCCATTATTGGCGGAGCTAATGATGAGTTGTTAGAGGCGCTTAGAATTTATGCAAAATCTATAGGGCTAGCTTTTCAAATAATTGATGACATTCTAGATGTGACATCCAGTAGTGAAGTCCTTGGCAAAACTGCAGGAAAAGATTTAATTGCAGATAAAACTACCTATCCAAAGTTGCTTGGACTAGAGAAATCAAGAGATAGAGCCAATGAGCTTGTACAAAGAGCTAAGAAAGTTCTTAATCCATGGAAAGAGAATGCTTCTCCTCTACTCTCCTTAGCTGACTTCATCATTAGTAGAGATAGATGACAGTAATAGATACATCTCAGTTATCCTCCTTTACGCAATTGCTTGATAACAGTGTTTTGTTTTGGGGACTTATCTCTTGTGGATTGGCTCAATTATCAAAATTATTTTTTGAGTTAATTGTCAAAAGAGAATGGAGACCTTCAGTTTTAATAGAGACTGGAGGCATGCCCTCTAGTCATTCAGCACTCGTTACAGGGACAGCCGCAGGAATAGGTTTGATTATGGGATTTGAGGATCCAGCTTTTGCACTTGCAACCACTATTGCTTTTGTTGTTATGTATGACGCCAGTGGAATAAGGCGAGCCGCAGGAAATACAGCTGCACGAATCAATCAATTACCATCACAAAACTGGCCTTTACCTCCGGTGGCCCCTCTTAAAGAAAGCCTTGGTCATACCAAACTAGAAGTTTTTGTAGGAAGCTTGCTTGGACCTGCCATAGCTTTGCCAGGGATTGTTTTTATCGGATCTCCTCTCCATATATTGCAATCTTTTGGTTTGGCTTAAGGAATTTAGATATCAAACTGACTAAAGATCAAAAAAATGCATTTAAGGCCTTTAAGTTATGGCTTGAAAAGGAAGAATTTGATAAGCCATTCGTTTTGAGTGGTTTTGCTGGTAGTGGCAAAACTTTCCTTTCCATAAAGTTTTTAAATATTGTTGAGCAGAAAAAACTCTGTTGGACAGCAGTTGCCCCAACTCATAAAGCAGTTGGTGTTTTGCGAAAATATTTAAAGAAACTTGGTTTAAAACCAACATGGAATCCTTCTACAATTCATAGATTGCTGAGGTTAAAGCTGAGGCAAAAAGGAGATCTTGAGCTATGTGAAGAGACTAAACAAACTGAAAACTCTTTAGACAATTTGGGATTAGTTCTTATTGATGAAGCGTCAATGATTGACTCTAATCTTTTAAATATATTATTAAAATGTGCTCATAAATATAAGACAAGATTAGTTTTTGTAGGTGATCAAGCACAATTGCCACCAATAGGTGAATCTGTTAGTCCATTATTTTCAATAGAAAAAGCACAAAAGTTTCACCTTTCAGAAGTTATTAGGCATCAAGGACCTGTTTTGAAATTAGCTAACCTCTTGAGAGAAGAATCGTTTACTTGCACTCCTCCTAAATGTTTTCCTGAATTTTCAAATGAGAAAGGATCAGTGGGTTGTTTAAATACAAAATCTTGGCTAAGTAAAGCACAGCTCTCATTGAAATTAGGAGCTGAAAATAATGATCCAGACTCAGCAAGAATTCTTTGCTATACGAATAAATACTTGGAAAGGTTAATACCCCATGCTCGAAGAGCGATACATGGTGACCAAGCAGATGAAATGTTTGTTTTACCTGGAGAGATTTTAATAACTAGAAGAGCTGTTATGACTCGATCAT
>CACPKH010000002.1 GCA_902634515.1 uncultured Prochlorococcus sp.
CTGCTTTAATGCTTCAAAATCCAGATCACCAGTTGCTTTTGCCTAGCTGTGGAAGTGATTTAATGTTAAGTGCGCCTAAGGATATATTAGTAAATCAATTGCATGCAAAGATTAATTTGGCTCTTGAGCAGGTTGGTCTTGGAGGTATGTTTTCTAGACCAATCCATACACTCAGTGGAGGACAAAAGCAACGCTTAGCTTTGGCAGGTGCATTGATAAGTAATGCCAATTTGCTGCTTCTGGATGAGCCAACAGCTCTTTTAGATCCTGATAGTCAAGAAATAATTTTAAATATTGTTCAAGCCCTTACTAGAAGAGTAAACAATCCAATTACTGCTCTATGGGTTACTCATCGGCTGGAAGAGCTCAAGTATTGCGATGGGGGGGTTGTTATGAAAAGAGGCAAAATAAGTCAATGGTTTTCAGGTAACGAATTAATTAACAAATTAAAGTGACTTGCCCTTCGGCAGTATCAAGGCTAGGTTCTTAATTGCTTTCCTCGGTAGCTCAGCGGTAGAGCGATCGGCTGTTAACCGATTGGTCGCAGGTTCGAATCCCGCCCGGGGAGTTTTAGAAATCAAAAAATCACTTTCCAATGGTTTGATTTTTTACATATTTAAGAAAATCTTTGACATTTCATGCCTTAATTCTGAAGACTTTCTAAAGAGCTAATTAATCTTCATTGATCTTCATTTGACCAAAAGTCCAGTTTCTATTAGTTTTTTGCAGGAATCTGTATTAATCAAAAAGGTTTTTTGAATTCTGCAAAAAACATGAAATTTTGAGAGAATCCTACAACTTCCATATAGCGGCTCATTGCTGCACTATTAATTTCTTGAGTTTTGACTAATGAAGCCTTGCATTTTGCTAATTGAAGATGACAAGGATATGCGTGAATTGATCACTGGTCATTTGGAACATACTGGCTTTGATGTACAAAGCGCAGAAGATGGTATCAAGGGTCAAGCGCTTGCACTTCAATACACACCTGATTTAATTCTTCTTGATTTAATGCTGCCCAAGGTAGATGGCCTGACTTTATGCCAACGTCTTAGACGAGATGAAAGAACTTCTGGAATACCTATTTTAATGATTACAGCGTTAGGAGGTACGAAAGAAAAAGTTACAGGCTTTAATTCAGGAGCAGATGATTATCTAACTAAACCATTTGATCTTGAAGAATTACAGGTAAGGATAAAAGCTTTATTGAGAAGAACAAATCGCGCACCGATAGGAAGCACTAACCAGCAGGAAATACTTAATTATGGTCCATTGACTTTGGTCCCTGAGCGCTTTGAAGCTATATGGTTTGATTTGCCAGTTCGACTTACTCATCTTGAATTTGAATTGCTTCATTGTTTATTGCAGAGGCATGGTCAAACTGTTGCTCCTTCTTTGATCCTTAAAGAAGTTTGGGGGTATGAACCAGATGATGATATTGAGACGATTCGTGTTCATGTTCGCCATTTAAGGACAAAACTTGAGCCAGAGCCTAGAAAGCCCCGTTTTATAAAGACAGTTTATGGAGCAGGTTATTGTTTAGAATTGCCTACAGGTGAAAGGATTCAACAATTTAAGAATTTAGTAATAGAATCTCGAAAAGTGAAAGAATCTAAATTAAATACAACTTCGCAAGAAAAAGCTACTTTTAATTGAATTTAACAAGTTCTATTAAAGCAATTTCCCAGGAAATTCTTGGTTGTACAGATGCAAGTAGATGTTTACGAAGTTCTTCAAATCTATTAGCTGTTAATAAGCAATGATCTTTGTTCCAGAATTCCTGTTGAAGAAAATCAATTAACCATAACTGTTCTTCTAAATTAAGTGCCTCGACTATATCTTTAGAAATAGAAAGTGCTTCTAATGAATTAGAAGGTCTTTCTTCTATTTTATTAATAATTTCTCTTGGAATATCTTGTAATAAATTCATATTATTCTTCAATAACTCTGGTGAGCCATTTGAAAGATTTAATAATACTTCCTCATGCTTTCTAAGATCATCTTCTAATTCATTATTTGAAAACTCCTTTTTCATTAAATTTGAATTAAGACCTTTAAATGGTATCTCTTGACATCTAGACTTGATTGTATTTAAGAGCCTATCTTTTCTACTAGAAGTAAGAATTAATATTCCATTCATTGGCTCTTCTAGAGTTTTTAAGAGTGCATTTGAGGCAGATTCATTCATGCTCTCAACATCTTCTAAAACTATCATCCCTATTTTGGACTCAACAGGTTTTCTGCTTAAGAATCTTGTAACTTCCCTTATTTGTTCAAGTCTAATTTGCGATGGGACCCTACTTTTAAAGCCTTGAGCCTTGGCAGTCGATTTTTTGATTAACTTGCCTTCAATTATGTAAGTTGGTTCAACCCATAATAAATCAGGATGATTGAGTTTCTCAAGTCTAAATCTTGTACTTTCTTTTTTTATATTGATATTAATTAAACCCTCTAGAAATCTAATAGCAGAGGTATTTTGACCTACTCCCTTAGGACCAGAGAAGAGGTATGCAGGTGCTATTTTATTATTTCTTAGAGATGCTTGTAATAAATTAATTGCTATAGTTTGATGCTCTAGACCTTCAAAAAGACTAGATATCTCATGATTTACCATTTCATTATTTTTCCATGAAGTGAGTGATTTCTTTCTCAATTTTATGGCTAACTTCACTTGGACTTTCTTCTGCTGAGATTGTAACCCATCCTTCTTCTGATGCTATTTTAGAGAAGCCAGATGATACTTTCTCTAGAAACAATTTACCTTCTGCTTCTATTCTATCTTTTGTTTTTGCTTCTCGTCTTTTTATGCTTTCCTTAACTGAAAGGTTAAGAAGAATAGTTAAATCTGGTTTTAAACCTTTTGTAGCAATCTTTTCAAGATCTTTAATTATATCAAAGTCTAAACCTCTTCCAAAGCCTTGATATGCAAGGGTAGACCCACTAAACCTGTCACTAATTACCCAATCACCATTCTTTAATAATGGCCTAATTAATTGATTTATATGTTGTGCTCTATCAGCTGCATATAGTAGAAGCTCGGTTAAAGGGTCTGGTGATTTTTCTTGTTTGTCATTAAGTAATAATTCTCGTAAAGAAGCTCCTAAAACTGTTCCGCCAGGCTCACGGGTTATATGCAAGGAAGACTCTTTAGGCATTATTCCGCTATTAGGAAGCCAATGTGATAGGTGATTAACTTGGGTGCTTTTACCACAACCATCTATTCCTTCTAAAACAATAAACAGTCCTTTCATGCTTTTTTAAGAGATAAAGCATTAATGACAACAGTGATTGAGCTTGCTGCCATTAGCAAGGCTGCAATAGGAGGAGAAAGTAGTATCCCAAACCCCGGTAAAAGAATTCCTGCTGCAATAGGTAAGGCAATAATGTTATAACCAAATGCCCAAATTAAATTTTGCTTTACTTTTTTGATTGTATTTTTTGCTAACAAGAGAGCATCAGGCAAACTTTCTAATTTATCTCCCATAATCACTAAGTCTGAAGAATCTTGAGCAATTTGAGTTCCTGTCCCAATGGCTACTCCAAGATTCGAGGCTGCAAGTGCAGGAGCATCATTAATACCATCTCCTACCATCGCGATTGGTCCAGACTTTTTAAGATTCTCCAACTGTTTTAGTTTTTCTTCTGGCATTAGTTCCCAGCCTAATTGCTCTTGATTAAATCCCAGCTTTTCTCCTAAACGACTTACCACTTCTTTTCTATCACCACTTAATATGCTTAAACTAATACCTGAAGCTCTTAATCTAGAGATTGCATTATCAACATCATTTCTAAGCTGGTCATCTAAAATAATTAGTCCAATTAATTCTTGATTAATCGATACGGCAATATTAGATTGACCTTTGAATTTCGATTGTTCTAGTTCTAATTGAAGATTATCAATGGATTGAATCCCTTCATTATTCATCCATTGTAATTTACCGACTCTAATAACTCCATTTATTCCATCTATTTCACCTAAAATACCTTTCCCAGGAATTGTTTTTACTTTCATTGTTTCTAGTAAAGGTATTTCTTTTTCCTGAGCATCTTGAAGAATTGCATGGGCAATTGGATGTCTACTTTTATTTTCAAGACTTGCTGCTATTTGTATTAGTTTATTTGTATCTTTGGTGCCTAAATATCCAAACACTTTAGGACGACCAATTGTTAGTGTTCCAGTCTTATCAAAGACAATTTGTCTTATTTCAGAGGCTTTTTGAATCACATCTCCACCTTTGAATAGCCAACCTTTCTTTGCGGCATATCCGGAAGCAACAGTGATGACTGTAGGAGTTGCCAAGCCAAGTGCACATGGACAAGCAATTACTAGTACTGCTATGGACAGTTGAATCGCAAGACCTAAAGGAGTTTGAGCATTACCTCCTAAAGATGATTGCAGCATATTCCCATGACTATGCATCAACATTTGTTCGGAAGAATGCAATACTTCCGGCCAAATCAAAGTTCCTATCTTCCACCAAAAGAAAAATGTTAATAGAGATAATCCAACAACTCCATAACAGAATTTTCCTGCGACTTGATCCGCAATGCTTTGAATAGGAGCTCTTCTTGCTTGCGCTTGTTCAACTAAGCCAATAATTCTTGCTAATGCTGTTTCTTTTCCTATCCTTTGAACTTCAATGATTAAGGTTCCATCTAAATTGAGACTTCCTGAGGATAATTCCGTTCCTGATTTTGCATCTATAGGTACTGATTCACCTGTGATACTTGATATATCTACTGCAGCATTTCCTTCTCGAACTATTCCATCAATTGGATTGCGATCGCCTGCTAGGAGTTGAATCTTTTCGCCAGGCTTTAACGCACCAACCCGTATTTCTCGAACCTGATTGCTGCCAATTACTAATCTTGCTTTGTCTGGTTGTAGTTCTGCTAACTCTTTAAGTGCTTTTCCTGTTCTAAAGCGAGCTCTTTCCTCTAAAAACCTTCCTACTAAAACGAAACCAAGAAGCATGACTGGTTCATTAAAAAAACATGGCCAACCCACTCCAGGCCAAACCAATGAACTCAAACTTGTTAAATAAGCGCTTACAACCCCAATGCCAACCAGAGTGTCCATATTGGGGGTCAGGTACAAAGCTGATCGGAAACCATTTTTTAAAATTCCTTGACCCGGGCCAATTAATGCAAAGGTTGCAAGACTTGCATGGAAAGCCAATGTTCCAAAAATTGGAATTTCAAAAGTTCCTCCTTCAGCGAGGTGACCAACGACAGAAAGAACTAATAAAGATAATGCAACTATCAATTGCTTCCATTGGTTCCACCATTCACTTGGAAGAATTTCTTGTGATGCAAAAGAACTCTGTTTTTCTGAAAAAACTCTTTCTTTTGAGGGAAAACCTCTATTGGCAAGCGCTTCTAATATCTCTTCAATAGAATTTTCTTTTTTTTCAAGATCTATTAATGCAGTTCTTTCAACTAAATTGACACTTGCATTAATAACCTTTTTGTGAGATATCAAAGTTTGTTCAACAGTCTTAACACACCCACCACATTTCATACCTTCCACATCTAATAAAACGGAATAAAGCTGAGATTGAATGTTTCTATTACTCAAGGATTATTGAAAAATCAGTATTGATTCAAGCTAATAAATATTTGCCAGCCTTTCTTTAGGTGTTTTTAAAAAACAATAATTTGATTGCTTTCTGCAAAATTCCAGAATTAGGCGAAAATAGGATATATCTTTTTCACAAAACTCTTTCCCCATCCGTGCCAGGTAGTAAGAACAAAGACAATTTCTTCGACAAAGCCTTTACTGTCATTGCTGAAGGAATTGTAAATATGATGCCTATTGCAGCTAAAGAGAAGCAAGCTTATATCTATTACCGAGAAGGTTTTGCCGCTCAAAATAATGGAGATTATTCTGAAGCTCTTGAAAACTATGAGGAGAGCTTAAGACTTGAGGAGAATGCTGTAGATCGAGGAGAGACTTTGAAAAATATGGCGATAATTTACATGAGTAATGGAGATGAGGATAAGGCCTTAGAAACTTATATTAGGTCTTTAGAAGAAAATCCAAAGCAACCTTCATGCCTGAAAAACATGGGGTTGATTTATGAAAAGCGAGGTAGGCTAGCCCAACAAGATGGAAAACAGGATGATAGTGATATTTGGTTTGATAAAGCTGCTGAAGTCTGGACTAAGGCCGTAAGGCTTTATCCAGGGGGTTATTTGGATATTGAAAATTGGTTGAAAACTACTGGGCGAAGCAAAATTGACGTTTATTTGTAATTAGAATTCTATTTGTAGTGCAAAACTTAATGCTTCAGAGATTGTTTGTGCTTCTATTATTTCAATATTGAGGTTCTTATCCTTAGTAAAATTTTTTCTTGTAGTGCCAGGCACGACTGCTCTTGTAAAACCTAATCGTTCTGCTTCTTGAAGCCTTAGGGATAATTGGCCAACACTACGAATTTGCCCTCCAAGGCCAAGTTCTCCAATAAGGACTGTTCCTGAAGGAATTTGCAGATTTTTGTAACTTGATATCACAGCTGCTGCTATGCCTAGATCGGCAGCGGGTTCATCTACTTCCAACCCTCCTGCTACTGCTAAATAACAATCAAAGCGAGATAATGTTAATTGCATATGTTTTTCCATTACCGCAAGTATTTGGTGAAGCCGATTGCCTTCAACCCCAGTGGCTGTTCTTCTAGGACTTGCATATGTTGTTTGATTAATTAAAGCTTGTATATCTACGGCAAGAGGCCTAGTGCCCTCGCAGGCGACAATAGTTGCAACTCCAGTCGCTGCTTCTAAATTTAAAAATAGTTCGCTTGGATTAGAAACTTCGATAAGACCTTTTGATTGCATTTCAAATACTCCTAATTCATTTGTTGCTCCAAACCTATTTTTTACAGCTCTTAAAAGTCTGTGGCTTGCAAAACGATCACCCTCAAAGGTTAAAACTGTATCCACTAGATGTTCTAGAACTTTTGGACCTGCAAGCATTCCTTCTTTTGTCACATGTCCAACGATTAATAAAGTTATGTTGTGAGCTTTACCAACTTGTTGGAGAGCTGCTGCACATTCTCTAACTTGGGTAATTGATCCAGGAGTGCTTGAAATAGTGTGATCTTGTAAAGCTTGGATACTATCGATAATTGCTACTGAGGGTTTTACCTTTTCCAGTTCTTCAACGATGATTTCTAAGTTAGTTTCAGCAAGAATATGAAGATTGGATTCAATTCTCTTTAAACGAAGCCAGCGCATTTGTACTTGACTTGCAGATTCTTCAGCACTCATATAAATGACTGAATGCTCTTGGGCTATTTCAGTTGCAGCTTGTAAAAGAAGGGAGCTTTTGCCAATTCCAGGATCTCCACCAATCAAAACTAGTGATCCTGGAACTAATCCACCTCCTAGCACGCGATCAAATTCTTTATAGCCACTTGATAATCTTGTAATTGGTTTTTGTTTTATTGATGCAATTGGTTCGGATCTAAAGGTTCCTTTTTGTTGCGATCTAGAAGTATTTCTTATTCGACTTTTGTCTTTAGAAGCATAGAGTTTTTCTTCGATTATTGAATTCCAGGCCCCGCAGCTAGAGCATTTACCAAAGAATTGAGCTGTTTCGGCCCCGCAGTTCTGACAAATGTAAATAGTGCTAGTTCGTTTCACTAAGTTGTGTAAAGAAAGATGAATGTAGTTGAATACTGTTGGGGTTTAGAGCTTGCTTTTAGACTCTTATAAAGATTCAAACTTTTGCTGAGTTAGCCAAAGATCAAATGACTGCCACCAGTCAATCAAAGGAAATCATTCTCGTCGCTGATGATGAGGCAAGTATCCGGAGGATTCTGGATACTCGTTTATCAATGATTGGTTACCAAGTTGTAACTGCATCTAATGGGAATGAAGCTCTTGAAAAATTTCGAAACTATGAACCAGATTTAGTTGTGCTCGATGTAATGATGCCAAAGTTGGATGGTTATGGCGTTATACAAGAATTGCGCAAAGAGTCTGATGTACCCATAGTTATGCTAACTGCTTTAGGCGATGTAGCAGATAGGATTACAGGCCTTGAACTGGGTGCGGATGATTATGTGATTAAGCCATTTAGTCCAAAGGAACTCGAGGCTAGAATTAGATGTGTTTTACGGAGAATCGAAAAGGAGCAAATAGCTGGATTGCCCAATTCAGGAGTCATTCAGGTTGCTGCTTTTCGTATTGATACAAATAAGAGAAAGGTTTTTCGAGGTGATGAAAGAATTCGACTGACTGGAATGGAGTTTAGTTTGCTTGAACTTCTGGTTAGTCGTTCAGGTGAACCCTTTAGTAGAGGGGAGATTTTGAAGGAGGTTTGGGGCTATACGCCTGAAAGGCATGTAGATACTCGAGTAGTTGATGTGCATATATCCAGACTGAGATCTAAGTTAGAGGATGATCCTGCTAATCCTGAACTGATTCTTACTGCAAGAGGCACTGGTTATTTATTCCAGAGGATTGTTGATCCCATGGCCAATGACAAACCTTAAATAAATCCTGTGGAAAATGATTTTCGTACAAAAAGTAATCGTCCTAAAGCAATTAGGAGATTAGTAATTTGGTATCGACGTAATGCTGCTGTAACCAGTCTTGTTGATACTGCAACTAATTCTGCCTCTGCTGCTGGAAATGTAGCAGGTACAGTTGTTTCTAGTGCAGGCTCAGTTGTTTCTTCTGCTGGTTCAGTAGTTTCTACTGCAGGTTCTATGGCAAGGAGTACTCTTCAACCTCTTGTATTTGATCCTTTAAGAAGACTTCAAGGCACTGGAAATGATTTAGGCAAAGGATTTATTAATGATTCTGAAAGAATTTGGATAGCAGTTGATGGAATGGGAGGAGATCATGCTCCTGGGCCAATTTTAGAAGGATGTTTAAAAGCAATAGATAGGCTTCCACTTCGTATCAAATTTGTTGGTGAAAAAGAAATAGTTTTTGATTCAGCCAAAGAATTAGGAATTTTAGAATTGTTCAACCAAGCAATTTCTGATGGATATCTTCAGCTAGTAGCAAGTGGCAAATCAATTGGTATGGATGAAGAAGCTACAGCTGTAAGAAAAAAAAGAGACTCAAGCATCAATGTCGCAATGGATCTAGTAAAGAAAGGAGATGCAATGGCTGTTTATTCAGCAGGAAATTCAGGAGCATTAATGGCATCTGCAATTTTTAGATTAGGTCGACTAGAAGGCATTGATAGGCCTGCTATTGGTGCTTTGTTCCCTACTAAGGATCCAGAACAACCAGTTTTGGTGTTGGATGTTGGAGCTAATATGGATTGCAAACCTACGTATTTACACCAATTTGCTTTATTGGGTAATATTTATTCTCGTGATGTTCTACAAATTAAGCAACCACGAATAGGCTTAATTAATATCGGAGAAGAAGCTTGTAAGGGAAATGATCTTTCTCAAAAAACATATGAATTATTAATTGAAGAAGAGCGTTTCAATTTTGTTGGTAATTGTGAAGGTAGAGATGTCTTGTCAGGTAATTTTGATGTTGTTGTATGTGATGGATTTACAGGGAATGTATTACTTAAATTTTTAGAGTCTGTTGGTGGAGTTTTATTAAATGTCTTGAGATCGGAGTTACCTAGAGGCAGAAGAGGAAAGGTAGGTTCTGCATTCTTGAGAAGCAACTTAAAAAGAATTAAAAAACGTTTAGATCATGCAGAACATGGAGGTGCACTTTTATTAGGTGTAAATGGTATTTGCGTCATTGGGCATGGGAGCAGTAAAGCCTTGTCAGTAGTAAGCGCTTTGCGATTAGCTCATTCTGCAGCTAATCATGGAGTAATGGAAGATTTGGCTAAGCTTCAAACAACAAAAGCAATGAGTATTTAGCACAGTAGTGCTTGTCTTGTGATTGACTGATTGCATGTGAGATTATTTTCGCTTGACTGAAAAGCAAAAAAATCAATTAGGAGTTTTGCTTGTAGGAAGTGGTAGTGCTACTCCTATGCAAAAAATCACAAACGACCAACTTGCTTTGAGGGTTGATACTAGTGATGAATGGATTAGGACTAGAACAGGCATTAGTGAAAGAAAAATTCTTGGAAAGGATCAATCTTTTGTAGAAATGTGCTCAATTGCAGGTTTACAAGCAATCTCAATGGCTGGATGGAAGCCAGAGACTATTGAATTAATTATTTTGGCCACATCGACTCCTGATGATTTATTTGGAAGCGCCGCAAAAGTTCAATCAGCTATAGGAGCAAAAAATGCTGTAGCTTTTGACCTTACTGCTGCTTGTAGTGGTTTTTTATTTGCATTAGTTACTGGGGCACAATATTTGCGTAATGGATCAATGAAACGAATATTAGTCATTGGGGCTGATCAGCTTTCTAGTTGGGTTGATTGGGATGATCGAAAAAGCTGCGTTTTGTTTGGAGATGGTGCCGGAGCTGTTGCTGTTGAATCTTCTGATAATAAAGATCATTTAATTGGTTTTAAATTAAGGTCAGATGGAAGTAGAGGAGATTGTTTAACTCTTGGGAAGACAAAAGAATTTCAATCAATAGTTCAACAAAATAATTTTCAAATTGGGAATTTTGACTCAATTCAAATGAATGGACAAGAAGTTTATAAGTTTGCCGTGCGCGAGGTACCTGCAATTCTTGATGAGCTTTTGAAAATGCATCATATTGATTCAAGTTCTTTGGATTGGCTTCTTTTACATCAAGCTAATAAAAGGATTATTGATGCTGTCGCGACTAGATTTAAAATCCCCAAAAGTAAGGTTTTAAGTAATTTGGCTTTTTATGGCAATACTTCTGCAGCAACAATTCCTTTAATGCTTGATGAAGCAGTAAGAGATAAGAGGATTAAAAGCAATGATTTGATTGCCACTAGTGGATTTGGTGCTGGATTGAGCTGGGGAGCTGCTTTAATAAAATGGCATGGTCCGATTTAACCTGCAGGTTCCTTATTTATTAGTTTGATGGGCATTGCTTGGGTTTTTCCTGGTCAAGGATCTCAAAAAGTTGGAATGGCTGATCCTGTTTTATCTCTTTCAGGAGCATTAGAAAGATTTGAAATAGCGTCTAAAATTTTGGGTAGAGATTTATTGGCAATTTGTGAGGGTAAGAATCAAGGATCCAGTGATTTAAATGATTTAAACGATACTCGCAATACACAACCAGCATTATTTGTTATTCAGTCTTTATTAGTTGATGACTTAAAGAATCAAGGGAGAAAACCTTCCTTGGTTGCTGGGCATAGCTTGGGTGAGATTGCGGCACTTTATTGTGCTGAAGTTTTTGATTTTGAAAATGCTTTGAGATTATTGAAAATTCGTTCTGAATTGATGGCCTTAGCTGGTGGAGGTGCAATGACTGCGGTTATGGGTTTTAATCAGGAACAACTTTTTGGAATTGTAGAAAATATAGAAGGAGTTGTTGTGGCCAACGATAATAGTTTGGATCAAGTTGTTTTATCTGGAAAAGCTTCTGCATTAAAGAAGGTATTAGAGAGTATTGATTGCAAACGTTCTGTCCCTTTAAAGGTTTCAGGTGCATTTCATTCACCTTTTATGTCAGAGTCTGCTAAATCTTTTTCTATTGAGCTAGATAAAATTGAGTTTAATAATGCTATTTTTCCTGTCGCAAGTAATGTTGATCCAAATCCCACTCAGCAAGGTTCTTATTTAAAACAAAGACTCAAAGAACAAATGATTTCTGGTGTCCGTTGGAGAGAGATAATGGAAGTTATTAGTAGTAAAAATATTCATACTTTAGTTGAAATAGGACCAGGTAAAGTATTAAGTGGCTTAGCCAAAAGATCATTAAAAGAAATTTCTATTAATCAAATCTCTTCTGCCACTGATTTAGGACATTAAACCTTGGGAAAAGCCTTACAAAATTCTACTCAAGAAAAATCTTCTTTAATTATTCCAAAACAAAGTTTTATTTATTCTTTTGTTAGTTATTTCATAGTATTTCCCATATTTAGATTTGTTTTTCGAGGACGTACGTTTGGCAATCAAAATGTTCCTCAAAAGGGTCCTTTAGTGGTTGTAGCTAATCACGGGTCACATCTTGATCCTCCTATTTTGGGACATGTATTGGGACGCCCTATCGCTTTTATGGCTAAAAAAGAGTTATTTGATATTCCTGTTCTTAATTGGGTAATTCGTTCATGTGGGGCATATCCAGTTAATAGAGGTGGTGGTGATAGGCAAGCAATCAGAGCAGCAATAGAAAAACTTTCTTCTGGCTCTGCTATAGGACTTTTTTTGGATGGGACGCGTCAAAAAGATGGGAGGATTAATAAGCCAATGTCTGGTGCAGCTTTGTTAGCTGCTAGAAGCGGAGCTTTTCTACTTCCAGTGGCAATTATTAATAGTCATAGAGCTCTTGTTAGGAAAAGTTTTTTACCTCGATTACTACCTATCCACATTTGTATAGGTCAACCAGTTCCGCCTCCTGCAACTCGGAAGAAAGAAGATCTTTTAGAAACAACACAAATTCTCCAATTAAAGATCAATCAAATGATAGATGAAGGACTTTTAAATTAATAAGTCTTTTTCTAATCTATAAAATTAAACTCAATATTATTAGGAATAAGATTTTTAGGATCTTTTCCTATTAAAACCCAAGTAATTGCTCTAACTAAATCAAAATATTGTTTTTTCTGGGTTTCTTTCTTGCATAATTCAGCACATGGTACAGATATGCTTGTAAGTTTAATGCCTCTGCTTCCTGCAACAATATTACCAATGCTCATTGCTCTATTTATGTGATCTTCACTTGTTATAAGTAAAGCATGGTTAATTCCTTCGTTAGATAGTTCATCTACTAGTGAGGTAAAATTACTGAGAGTATCTTTAGCTCTATAATCTCTTCTGACTTGATCTATTGAAAGGCCTTCTTTTTGAATTAACCATTCTGAATATTCAGGATTACTTCCTCCACTAATGATTATTGGTAAATTTAATTCATTTGCAATTTGAAGCCCTAATTTTTCCCTATCAACATCTCCACCTAGCACGAGTATTAATTTTGGCGATTGATTATTTAAGATAGCCTTTATGAAAGGATTAATAGGACCAATTAGAGCTAGCCATCCAATTAGAATAATACTTATTAACCAAAAACACTGACTAGACTTCACTCTAAGTTTTCAACTGGGGAAGTTGGATATAATGGGATTATTTCTTGCCATGTATTTTTTTTATTTTCTTCGAAAGCCTTTAAGCAATTATATATTAATTCTTTAATATCTTCGGATACATTTTCAATTGCTTCCAATGATGGCTGGACTTGCGCTCCTTTTTTTAACAATGAGGGTTTTTTGATCTCTATGGTTTTTCTTTGTTTTCCATTTCCTAAAATTTGATATTTCCCAGCTATTTTCCCTCTTCTTTTTAGGGATTCTATTATCCAGAATGGTTGGTTTCTTTCAGCATCATTGAGTCTTTTAGATAGCCTTGGAGCCATTAATGCAAAACTACTTATTCCATCAATATGGCAATTTATTTGTTGAGCTAGGGTCCTAGCCATAACAATAGTTAGCCTCGTTCCAGTAAAACTTCCTGGACCTGTTGCTACAGCTAACCTTGCGATTTTTGACCAATCTTTTTTGGGAATTAAAGTTTCCACATAATTGAATAAGTTCTTTGATAATTCGTTCTCTACCTTAAAAACTGAACTTTTAATTGCTTTTTTCTCATCTTTTAAATCTATAACTGCTATCCCAAGCATCTTAGTTGAGCTATGTAATGCAAGTAGAAATCTTCCATTATCTTTAGTTGACATATCAATACTACGAAGGTATTCGTTCGCCTGGTCTTAACTGCAACCATTTACCTTGTTCTTCTAAGAAACTTTCACATTTTCTTACATCCCATTCAATTTCAATGTCAGCATTTGATTGCTCTTTAACAATGATATGAATTGATGGGTTATTTCCTTGGAAGTCTGGATTTGAAGAGAGGTGTTCTACTCCATGTTGTTTTTCTACAGAGTGATATGTCTTGCATCGATTTACCCAATGGCAGTTCACACAAATGCACATGTCTTTAATTCACACTAATGTTTCTTTTTTAGAAGGTGATGAAGCATCACTAACTAAATTAGTTTGGGAAAGGCTTGAGCCCTCAAGATGGCCTGTAAGCTTAGATGATTTACCAAAAGGAGCTGCATTGGTGGGTGGCTCTGTAAGAGATGCCTTCTTGAATAAAATTCATCATAAGCTAGATCTTGATTTAATTGTTCCTTCTAATGCTATTGATCTTGCTCAGAAATTAGCCATTAAGAAAAGTGGGACTTGCGTTGTTTTGGACTCTCAAAGAGATATAGCTAGAGTAGTAATAAAAGAATGGAATATTGATATAGCTAGCCAAGTAGGAAAAAGTTTGAATGAGGATTTATATAGAAGAGATTTTACAGTTAATGCCATTGCTTTAAAACTTGGCTCCTTCCCAGAGATTGTTGATCCCCAAGGTGGAATTGATGACTTAAAGGAAAGAAAGCTTATAGCAGTCACTAAAAAGAATTTGATAGAAGATCCTTTGAGATTATTAAGAGGTTTTAGATTGAGTGCTGAACTAAATCTCCTCTTAGATTCACAGACACTTGAATTTATAACTTCTAATGTCAAATATTTAGAACGTGTAGCAGCAGAAAGAATAAAAGTAGAGCTGGAAAGGCTTGTGAAGGGATTTTGGGCAGATGAAGTAATAAAAGTAATACAAAGAATTGGTCTTTTAGAACCTTGGGAACCTCATAAGATTCATTCAAAGGCTGAATCTCTATCTTTAACAAATATTTCTTCTTTGAATGCTAATGAGCAAGAGATTGCATTGCCTTTAATTCGTTTAACAAATCTATTAAGTGATCAAGGTTTAAAAGACTTAGGCTTTAGTAGAAAAAAAATAAAAGATTCTTTTTCTTTACGCTATTGGTATCAAAGGAATGATGGATTGGCCTTTCAAACTCTTAATGAAAACCAGAGAATTCAGTTACATAAAGACCTAGAAAATACTATGCCTGCTTTAATTCTTCAACTTCCATCTAGCGAGCAAAATATATGGTTATCTCGTTGGAGGGATGCTCAAGATCCACTTTTTCATCCTAGATCTCCTCTCGATGGATATACATTAAAGAAGATATTTAATGCTCCCCAAGGTCCCTGGATTGGCAAATTAATGAATTTTCTTTGTAAGGAAAAAGCCTTTGGTCGCTTGCAAAATAGACAAGATGCAGTTCAATCAGCTTTTTACTGGTGGGAACAAAATCAACCTCTTTTGTGATTAACTACACATAAGGAGTTCAGTTTTTTTACTGATGATGTTCATTTCCCATATCAATTATCTTTCATGAGCGTACGTCTTTACATCGGTAATTTGCCGCAAAATTTGAAGAACAAAGAGCTTGAAGAGCTCTTGGCAACTGTGGGAAAGGGGATTCGGTTCAAAGCCGTTCTAGATAGAGATACTAAAGCTTGTCGAGGCTTTGGGTTCGCAAATGTTGAGGATGAGAAATTAGCAAATGCAGTCATTGAACAATTAAATGGTCATGAATTTAAAGGTAATAACTTGAGGGTTGAACGTTCTGAGAGGAAAGAATCAAATAATTCTTCGGGTAGGCGCAATGGCTCTTCGGGAAATCCAAAATCCAAAGGTTCAAATCGTAAAGATGTTAAAAAGGTTGTTCATAGTGACGCTCCTAGCAAAGAAGCTCCTGATCCAAGATGGGCAGGTGAATTATCAAAATTAAAGGAATTATTAGCTAATCAGAAAACACCTGTTTAATATACGAGATTGATTTTTGGTATTATTTTGTTTGAGCTATCAAGTAACAAATAGGCAACTCAATTATTTTCACCCATTTATTAACGTACGCTCGATTATTAAAGACATCATAATCCAATCTTTCTATAGCATTCAGAATTCCTCTGTAAAGCCTCAGAGAAGTCCATACTGGCCAACGAGCATCTGGTGAGAGCCATCTAATACCTTCTTCTGATCGTTCAAACCAATTTCTTGCTCGTTGTAATTGAAATGCCATTAATTCTTTCCATTGGGAATTAATTTTTCCTGCCATTAGATCATCTTCTGCATATCCAAAACGTTTCAGATCTTCTTGAGGAATGTAAATGCGTCCTCTAGATCTATCTTCACCAACATCTCTAAGAATATTTGTAAGTTGATTTGCTATCCCAAGGGCGACTGCTGCTTCAGAGGGGTCTGGCTTTTCACTCCAAGGTGCATTCGTATATGCACTGTCTATGCCCATAACATTTTGAGTCATTAAGCCCACTGTTCCTGCAACGCGATAGCAATAAAGTTCTAGTTCCTTAAAAGTTGAGTACCTATGAAGATTGAGATCCATTCTTTGGCCTTCAATCATATCTAGATATGGCTGAATAGATTGTGGAAATCGTTCAAAAGTATCTGCCATAACTGCATCTAACTCATCTTTAACATCCCCTGCAAAGATTGAACGAGTTTTCTGTTCCCATTTATCAAGGCGATCAGCAAGTTCATTTTTGGACTTTTGCTGAGCTTCCTTACTATCCATTAGCTCATCAGTTCTTCGACACCAAACATAAATTGCCCATATTGCTTTTCTTTTAACAGGAGGTAGAAGCAATGTGCCTAGATAGAAGGTTTTAGCCCATTCTGCGGTTTCTCTTCTACAAATTTCATAGGCGTTTTCAAGATTCACCGCATTTTTAGTATTCATTATGGGTGATTTATTTCTGATTCCTTAGTTGTAAGAAGTTTATCATTTTCAAATAATCTTTCTTTTGATTTACTTACCTTTTCAGCACAAATTTTTCCACTAAGAACAGCTCCTTCCATTGACGCTAAGTATTTTTGCATTGTGTAATCTCCCGTTAAGAAGAAATTGCTAATAGGAGTTTCTTGATCTGGCCTTAATTCTTGGCATCCCGGTTTTGCTTTATATACAGATAAAGGTGTCTTTACAACTTTAAATTTTCGTAAATTGGCTTGGTCAGAGCCAGTGAAGTGTATAGGGAAAAGCTTTCTAAGTTCTTTCATTGTCTCTTCAACTATATCTTCTTCACTTCTTCCAATCCAATCTTTAGCAGGAGCAAAAACAAGTTCAAGCATTGAGCGATTAGGATCTTCATATTCTTTGCAAGTATTACTCATATCAGCATATACACTCAACAAAGATGATCGACTAAATAATAAATGATCGATATCAGTAAGTTTTCGATCAAACCATAAATGAATATTAATAACAGGTACTCCTTTTAACCCTTCTAACTTCCGAAATGATTCAATACCTTTCCATTGCTTAGGAATCATTAATTTGAATAAATCTACAGGTAAAGCACTGATATATGCATCCGCATAAATATCATTTTCTTCTGTTGTATTAGCTTCACCTATTGTAAAACTTTTTACTGTACAATCTTCATTGAGATTAATCTTTTTCAAAGGCCTATTTAGATAAACTTCACCACCTTGAGATTTTATATAGTTCACTATTGGCTCACATAATCTTTCGGGTGGAGCTCCATCAAGGAAAGCCATTTTTGAACCATTCTTTTCTTGAAGGAACCTATTTAATGCAGTTAGTAGAACTGTTGAAGATATTTCATCTGGGTTAATAAAGTTTAAGGCTTTGCTCATAGCAATAAAGACCTCATCATTAACTCTTTCAGGAATGTTATGAACTTTTAACCACTCAGACCAGGACATGTTGTCGCATTCTTCTACATATTCTTGACCTCTTAGCATCGCAGGTACTAGCCCAACTCCAAACAAGATTTTCTCTGACCAGCTCAGCATGTCATTGTTATTTAATATTGCTAATACTCCATTTAAAGGAGCTGGCAGATCAGGAAAATCAAATCGACTATATGTTCCAGGTTCTTCTGGTTGATTAAAGATCATTGAATGGCTTTTCCATTGCAGTCGATCTTCAATATTTAGTTCTTTAAAAAGTTGCAACATATTTGGATATGCACCAAAGAATATATGTAGGCCTGTTTCATACCAGTCCCCATCTTCATCTTTCCACGCAGCGACTTTGCCTCCCAGTACATTCCTTGCTTCGAAAACCAAGGGTGTGTGCCCTTGATCGCACAAGTACTTTGCACATGAAAGTCCTGCTAGACCTGCTCCTGCAATCGCAACACGCATACTTTTTTCGAGATTGAAAGCAACTTTAGTTAGAAAAGGGTCCTAAACTTTGCTTATATTGAATTCTGTTTATTAAGAACCTCTATCATTCACCAATTATTTACATGACAGATGCCCTCATTAAGTGCACTACAAGACACGTTAGGATATTTACCGCAATTTATCAGAATGAACAAATCGTTGAAGATCCAACTCATTTGACCCTTGATTTAGACCCTGATAATGAGTTTATTTGGACTGAAAATGCTACTCAAGTAATTCAGACTCGATTTAAGGAATTAGTTACTGCATACGCCGGTAAAGAATTAACTGATTACAACCTGCGAAAAATTGGTTCAGAACTTGAGTCTAAAATTCGTCAAATTTTGCAAGCTGGTCAATTAAGTTATAACCCAGACTGTCGTGTCTTAAATTATTCAATGGGACTTCCTAGGTCAAAAGATTTGCTGTGAGTCGCCCACCTTCAAGACGTCCAGGAATTGGACGAAATAAACAAAGCCTTCAAGGCAATGCCAGGAGATTTAATAACTCTGGAAGAGAGAGCTTTGATTCAGATGTATCGGGACGCTTCTACGGTCCGAGTGGGCAATCAGGTGCTTCTGCTAATGGCATCAAAATGAATACTGGAACTATTTCTGTCCTTGCAGGAGTCCTTTTACTGGGAATAGGACTTGGTACTTTGGTTAGTACTAATACAGGAGGGTCTACAGGAAATATTGCAAGTCAAAATCAATTGGATTTAGCAGTTCCTGATCCAGATATTTGTAAGAATTATGGCGCTAGTGCTTTTGTTCAAGATATTGAGATTTTTACTACCCTTAATCCCTCAACTAGTTTTGTCACTCAACCATCTCTTCAGCCAGGATGTGTCATTAGAAGAGAAAATTGGACTGTATTGCAACAACAAGGAGCGATTTCTAATCAAGATGTCCGAGAATGCAAACAGCGTATGAATACTTTTGCCTATATAGGATCTTTACGAGATAAACCTATTGTCAAATGTGTTTATCAGGCTGATTTTACTGATAACAAATTTCTTATTAAAGGTGATGGCGATGATGCAAGTGGTATTAGCAGAGAAGCTATAGAGTTTTAAATTTCCACCATCTTTATCGATTCCTTAAAGGGCTGTCCCAACTTGCAAATACCGGCAAAATATTTTTTGTAAATGCTTCTGCAGCTCTTGAAGTGTATCTATTGGGATTGCTAATTAATTTGATCTCTCTTTTTACTTCTAGGTCAGCAACCATTGGTTTATGAATAGTTCCAGCACTTAACTCTCTTTCTATAGAAACTACAGGGAGGAATGCTGCTCCTAGTCCTGATTGAACAGCATTTTTAATTGCTTCAAGAGAATTAAGTTCCATTTCTATTCGAAGACGTTGCACTTCTAACCCAGAATTTAAAAGTAGTTTGTCAACAACTTTTCTAGTCGTTGATTGAGAATCTAAAGTCACAAATGCTAGGCGATATAGATCTTCTTTGGTTAATTCAGAAAGTCTTGATAATGGATGTTTCGTTGGCAAAACTAAAGCTAATTCATCATTTGCATATGGAATTATTTCTAGAAATTCTGTAAGTTCTTGAGGGAGTTGTCCGCCAATAATTGCTAAATCAATTTGACCATTGGCAACACTCCATCCAGTCCTTCTAGTGCTGTGTACTTGCAGTTGTACGGATACATCAGGATATTTTTGCCTAAATAAGCCAATCATTCTTGGCATCAAATATGTTCCTGTGGTTTGACTTGCTCCAATTATTAATGAACCGCCTTTTAGATTATGTAAGTCTTCGATTGCTCCACAAGCCTCATCACATTGGTTAAGAATTTTCTCGCAATATTTTAATAAGAGCTTTCCTGCTTCAGTTAACTGAGCTTTACGGCCGCCTCTATCAAAAATTGCTATTTCTAATTGTTTTTCAAGATTTTGAATTTGTAGACTTACTGCTGGTTGCGTGACATAAAGAGTCTCTGCAGCTTTTTTGAAGCTTCCCTCATGCACAATTGCTTTGAGGATACGGAGTTGATCTAGGGTGAAAGGCAGTTCGGCCATGACAGCTGCCCCATAGGCAGCAACAATGTTAGAAACTTTAAGCTGCTAGCGTCCTTTACTCAGAATTAAATATTTATTCAGGAGATCTTCTGCCACAAATGTTTTCAGAAGGGATACATCACTCAAGCCTTGTAATGCTTTTTTTGATCATTGCTTTTGCAGTGATTCATAGTGGTGGAGCGGCTATTAGACCTAAGGCGGAAAGAATAATAGGTGCTAGAGCATGGAGGTTGATATTTGCATCATTAAGTATCCCTTCTGCTTCCGTATTAATTGCATATTTTTTAGCCCATAGGTATGACGGACTACGTTTTTGGAATCTTCAAGGAATTCCTGGAATGATTCAATTAGTTTGGGTTACCTCTGCAATTAGTTTTTTATTTTTGTACCCAGCAACTTATAACCTTTTAGAAATTCCTGCCTTAGCTAAACCAACAGTAAGACTTTATGCAAAAGGAATTATCAGGATCTCAAGGCATCCTCAAGCTATTGGTCAAATTATTTGGTGTATTGCGCATGGTCTTTGGATTGGAAGCAGTTTTATGGTTGTCACTTGTGCAGGTTTGATAGCTCATCATTTGTTTGCGGTTTGGCATGGAGATCGAAGATTAAAAAATAAATTTGGGGATGAATTTGAGGAACTCAAGAAAAACACTTCTGTAATTCCTTTTTTTGCTGTCATTGATGGAAGACAAAAATTGAACTGGAAAGAGTTTTTAAGGCCTTCTCAATTCGGTATATGTATTGCTATAGCCTTCTTTTGGTGGTCTCATCGATTCATTTCATTTGGTGCAGAAGTATTTCTCTCTTCCAAGTTCTCAGAACTGTTTGCTTGAAATGTCTACACTCCAGATGTTGGATACTTAAGGATGCCATCTCCAGCTGAAATCGCGTGGTTAATTCCACTGCTCCCTCTCATTGGAGCAGTTATCTCAGGATTGGGATTAATTAGCTTCAATAAAGCTATTAATCAGTTCAAGATACCCGTTGCGGTTAGTTTGCTTACATGCTTAGGTGCTTCGGCTGTCTTGAGTTATGCGGTACTTATTGAGCAGGTTATAAGCGCTCATACAGTTGAACATCTTTTTATTTGGGCAAGTGCAGGAGATTTCACTCTTCCAATGGGTTATGTAATTGATCCATTAGGGGCGGTAATGCTTGCTCTGGTCACTACTATTGCTCTTTTGGTCATGATTTATTCTCATGGCTATATGTCTCATGACAAAGGATATGTGAGATTCTTTACTTATTTAGCTTTATTCAGTAGTTCAATGTTGGGACTAATAATTAGTCCCAATTTGTTAGAGATATATGTTTTTTGGGAATTAGTGGGAATGTGCTCATATCTTTTAGTCGGATTTTGGTATGACAGAGAAGGAGCAGCTCATGCTGCTCAAAAGGCTTTTGTAGTTAATAGAGTTGGAGATTTTGGCCTTTTGCTTGGGATCCTTGGCCTTTTTTGGGCCACTGGAAGTTTTGATTTCAATGGAATCGCTTTGGGTCTTCAAAATGCTATTGACTCAGGGACTGTTCCTATTTGGGCAGCTTTAACTTTATGTTTTTTGGTTTTCATGGGACCAATGGCAAAGTCTGCTCAATTTCCATTGCATGTATGGTTACCAGATGCGATGGAAGGCCCTACTCCTATATCAGCATTAATTCATGCTGCAACTATGGTTGCTGCTGGCGTTTTTTTAGTAGCAAGATTGGAGCCCCTTTATAGCCAGTTTCCATTTATAGGTTTGTTGATAGCTGTTTTTGGAACAATTACTTGTTTCTTAGGCGCTTCTATAGCTCTCACACAAATGGATCTTAAGAAGGGTCTTGCATATAGCACTGTTTCTCAACTTGGCTACATGATGCTTGCTATGGGCTGTGGTGCGCCTATCGCAGGAATGTTCCATTTGGTTACTCATGCTTGCTTTAAAGCAATGTTATTCCTGGGATCAGGATCCGTTATTCATGCAATGGAAGATGTTGTTGGACATGAACCAATACTTGCTCAAGATATGAGATTGATGGGAGGACTTCGTCAAAAAATGCCTATTACCGCAATTACTTTTTTGATTGGATGCATTGCTATTAGTGGAATTCCTCCTTTGGCAGGTTTTTGGAGCAAAGATGAAATTCTTGGTGAAGCTTTTAATGCTTTCCCTCTTCTTTGGGGAATAGGTTTTCTAACAGCTGGTATGACAGCATTTTATATGTTCCGTCTTTATTTCTTAACTTTTGAGGGAAGTTTTAGAGGAGATAATAAGGAGCTTCAGCAAGAATTATTAGTTGCAGCAGGCAAAAATAACGATGATTTCGAAGAGCACCACGTTGGCAAAATACATGAATCTCCATCTTCAATGTCGATTCCATTAATTGTTTTAGCAGTCCCATCTGTGTTAATAGGATTTGTTGGAACTCCTTGGAATAGCAGTTTTGCGAAATTACTTGATTTAGATGAAGCCATTGAAATGGCAAGTCATTTTAGTTGGAATGAGTTTTTGCCACTAGCGTTTGCCTCTGTATCTATATCAATTGCTGGTATTTCTCTAGCATTTCTCGCTTATTACCTAAATCGAATAGATCTGAATGAAAATATTGCAAAGAGATTCCCTGCTATTAACTCGTTTTTCTCTAACAAGTGGTATTTAGATGATATTAATGAAAAGATTTTTGTTAGAGGTAGTCGCAAACTTGCCAAAGAGGTTTTAGAAGTTGACGCTAAAGTTGTTGATGGTCTTGTAAACCTTACAGGGCTTTTAACTTTAGGCAGTGGCGAAGGTTTGAAATATTTTGAGACAGGAAGAGCGCAGTTTTATGCTCTTATTGTTTTTGGAGGAGTTATTGCTTTAGTTGCATTATTTGGAGTTCTTGGCACTTGAGCAACCAAGAAATTTTTTAATTGTGTGTGTCATCCCCTATCGATTGCATGTCAGAACTGTAAGTATTTCTACACTCCAAAAAGTGGATAAAACTTACTAAGTGTTTGAATGCCTGCCAGTGACAATTTGGGCAACAATTCCTGGGTATGTGCCAGAACCTATTGGCGCTGATTTCCCTTGGTTAAGTCTTTCGATCCTTTTCCCAATTGTTGGCTCTCTACTTGTTCCATTTATTCCTGATGAAGGGGATGGGAAACAAATTCGATGGTATGCATTGGGTATAGCTTTAGTAACTTTTTTAATAACAGTTGGAGCTTTTTTGAAAGGTTATGACCCTTCTTTAGAAGGTCTACAACTTTCTGAACGAGTTAATTGGCTTCCGGGTTTGGGCCTGACTTGGGCTGTAGGTGCTGATGGGCTTTCAATGCCTTTAATACTTTTGACAAGCTTTATAACAGCTTTAGCTGTGCTTGCAGCATGGCCTGTGAGCTTTAAACCGAAGTTATTTTTCTTTCTAATTTTGGCAATGGACGGAGGCCAAATAGCTGTTTTTGCTGTGCAAGATATGCTCTTATTCTTTTTAGCTTGGGAACTTGAGCTATTGCCGGTTTATTTGTTGTTGGCAATTTGGGGAGGTAAAAAGCGGCAATATGCTGCAACTAAATTCATCATCTATACAGCAGGCAGCTCCGTATTTATTCTTCTAGCAGCCCTTGGGATGGGGTTTTTTGGAGACGGTACGCCTAACTTTGAATATATTCATCTTGCTAATCAAAATTTTGGTGAGGGTTTTCAGTTGCTTTGCTATGCAGGTTTGCTAATTGCTTTTGGAGTCAAGCTGCCTGTAGTCCCATTACATACTTGGTTACCAGATGCTCATGGAGAAGCTACTGCGCCTGTACACATGCTTTTGGCTGGGATTTTACTCAAGATGGGTGGATATGCACTGTTGAGATTTAATGCTCAATTACTTCCTGCTGCTCATGCACAGTTTGCTCCCTTATTGATTATTCTTGGGGTAATTAATATTATCTACGCTGCGCTTACTTCTTTTGCCCAGCGAAACCTTAAAAGGAAAATTGCATATAGCTCTATAAGTCATATGGGGTTTGTACTTATTGGCATAGGAAGCTTTACCTCCTTAGGCACAAGTGGGGCAATGTTGCAGATGGTAAGCCATGGATTAATTGGAGCTAGCTTATTTTTCTTGGTAGGTGCGACATATGACCGAACGCATACTCTTCAACTTGATGAGATGGGGGGAGTAGGGCAAAAAATGCGAATCATGTTTGCTTTGTGGACAGTGTGCTCTTTAGCTTCCTTAGCTTTGCCTGGGATGAGTGGATTTGTATCTGAATTAATGGTATTCACAGGATTTGTGACAGATGAAGTATACACATTGCCTTTTAGGATTGTTATCGCTGGACTAGCTGCTATTGGCGTAATACTGACTCCAATTTATTTGTTATCTATGTTGAGAGAAATCTTTTTTGGGAAAGAAAATGTTGAGCTTTTATCCAAAAGAGAGCTTATTGATGCTGAACCTAGAGAAATTTATGTAATAGGAAGTTTGCTTGTACCAATAATTGGTATTGGCTTGTACCCAAGATTAATGACAGAGACTTATACAGCCTCAATAGATAGTTTGGTTTCAAGAGACTTGGCAGCTATTGAGAGACTTACTGAGCGGTCAGAAAATATTCCTACCAGTAAAAAACTGTATTTTTCATCTAGTTCAGCCCCTGAAATCTGAAGTTCTTTCGGGATTATTAATTTTTAAAAATGAAGATCTCAAAACTTACTTCTTCTTTTTTCTTGCAATAGAAAATCTTTTACGTACTTTTTGTAAGGATTATTTTTTTTTGATGAGACAAATCAACTTTGCTGTGATGTTTTGCTTGGCATTACTCACTGTTTTTTTCACTTTGGAAAACACTGCGGCTACAACCGTTAATATTTTCCCTAATGTTTCAACATCATTACCACTTCCCGTCTTGATGCTTTGCTCAGCAGGAATAGGAGCTTTAGTCGCTTGGTTCTTTGCTGGATGGAGTGGGATGCTTAGAAGCGTTGATGCACGTGAGCTTGAAAGTTCTAAACAGCGTATTCAAGAGCTTGAAAAGATTGCCTCAAATAGAAAAAATATATTGTCTTTTGGGAAGTTTTCCTCAACTCAAAATGTAGATAAAGATGTTGCTTAAAAGGCTTTCTATAGCACTAAACATCTAACTTAGTTAACTTTCTCGAAGAGAAGATTTTTCTTTGTCTATAGAAGGGATTAAAACTGCATCCTCAGGGGCGAGACTTGCTATTCGCCTCTTACAAGATGCTGCTGAAAAGGGAGAAATTGATCCTTGGGATATAGATGTAATACCTGTAGTAGATGGCTTTTTAGATCAATTAAGGCAAAGGATAAGTGCCCCAAGACAAAAAAATAATCAACTTTCTTCCCATGGAGGAAGCTTTGAAAGGGATTTAGCCGATAGTAGTGAGGCTTTTTTAGCAGCTTCAGTATTAGTGGGTTTGAAAGCAGAAGTTCTTGAGTCAGAAACTTTTCCTGAAGAAGCTATTTTTGAAGATGATGAAATGGCTTATGAAGAGCAAGGGTGGCTTGATCCAAGATTAGATTTTCCAAGGTATCCTGAGCGCCATCTTTACCGTAGACCAGTTGCTCCCCCTCCCTTAAGGAGATCAGTATCTCTTGGAGAATTAATTGAGCAGCTAGAAACTATTGCAGAAACAATTGAATTAGATGAACTGAAAAAGTCAAGAAGAAGAAGAGAAAAACGCTTTAGTGATAGACAAATCATAGAACAAGTCTCATCGCTTGCTCATAGAGAAAAGTTACCTGAAACAACAGCTGCTTTAGGAATTTTTTTAAATAATTGGGAACAAGCTTTGCATTGGATTGATTTCGATGAATTAGTTTCTACTTGGAAAACAGTTGCTTCTAGTGATCTAGATACTGATCGAATAGGCGTCTTTTGGGCTCTCTTATTCTTATGTTCTCAAGGGAAAATAGATTTAGAACAAGAAAAGTTTTTATATGGGAAATTAAAACTAAAACGAATTCTTGCACAAGGTTCTGTTGCTCAACTTCCTTTAAAAACTCTTAAAGTGACAGATGGTTCTCCGGCTGCGGCTTAGTGGAAGAGGTTCATATCAGTCTATTTTATCTTCATTCCATGAATTAGACGCCTATGAAGGCGATGATACTGGCGGCTGGTAAAGGAACTCGTGTCCAGCCAATCACTCATGTGATTCCAAAGCCAATGATTCCTATCCTGCAGAAACCTGTAATGGAATTTTTGCTGGAACTGCTTAAGGAGCATGGTTTTACGGAAGTCATGGTTAATGTTTCTCATTTAGCAGAAGAGATTGAGAATTATTTTCGCGATGGCCAGAGATTTGGAGTTGAGATTGCTTATAGCTTTGAGGGTCGTATAGAAGATGGAGAATTAATAGGAGATGCTCTTGGTTCTGCAGGAGGATTAAAAAAGATTCAAGATTTTCAAGAATTTTTTGATGATACCTTTGTGGTTCTATGCGGAGATGCGCTGATTGATTTAGATCTTTCTGAGGCTGTCAAAAGTCATAAAGAAAAAGGTGCTTTAGCTACTTTGATTACTAAGAAAGTGTCTAAAGAACAAGTTAGTAGTTATGGAGTTGTTGTTACAGATAAAGAGAATAGAGTAAAAGCTTTTCAAGAAAAGCCATCGGTTGAAAATGCTTTAAGTGACATGATTAATACAGGCATATATCTTTTTGAACCTCAAATTTTTGAGCACATTCCTTCAAATAAACCATTTGATATCGGATCTGATTTATTCCCTAAACTTGTTGAAATTGGCGCTCCATTCTATGCTTTGCCGATGGACTTTGAGTGGGTTGATATTGGTAAAGTGCCAGATTATTGGAAAGCAATTAGAAGCGTACTTTTAGGTGATCTCCGTCAAGTTGATATTCCTGGGAAGGAGGTTAGGCCTGGAGTTTTTGTTGGTTTAAATGTTGCTGCTAATTGGGATAAAATTAATGTTAAAGGACCAATTTATGTAGGAGGTATGAGTCGAATAGAAGATGGAGCAACAATTATTGGTCCTTCAATGATTGGTCCAAGTTGTTGTATTTGCGAGGGAGCAACTATAGACAATTCAATTATTTTTGACTATTCACGAATTGGTTCAGGAGTTCAGCTTCTTGAAAAATTAGTTTTTGGAAGATACTGCGTTGATAAAAATGGTGATCACTTTGATTTGCAAGAAGCTGCGCTTGATTGGTTGATTACTGATGCTAGAAGACAAGATCTAGGAGAACCTTCTCCTCAGCAAAAAGCTATGGCTCAATTATTAGGCACTGATTTAATTGGAGCTACAAATTGATATTTGCTTGATCAAGAATAGTTGGAATTAAACTTTCTGCTTTTATAGCCATTAGGTGCACACCCTTGCAAATTCCGGTATAACTTTTCACTTGCTCCGCAGCTATATTTATGCCTTCTTGAAGAGGATTATTTGCATTTTCTAGTCTGCTTAGAATAGATTTTGGGATACATGCTCCTGGAACAAACTTATTAATAAAATTTGCATTCTTCTCAGATTTTAATAGAAATACTCCTGCAAGCACTGGCAATTCAAGAGGTTCTGCTATCTCTTTGCAAAAACTTTCAAGAGTGCTTGGGTCCATAACCATTTGTGTTTGCAAAAAACGAGCCCCAGCATTTTTTTTTCTTTCTAATCTTTTTTGTAAACTTTTAAAATTTGGACAATTTGGATCTGCTGCTGCACCAGGGAACAAATTGATTTTTCCATCTGCTAGTGATCCAGATACAGGGTCTTTACCTTTATTGAGATTCGAGACTTCCTGTAATAATTTTATCGATTCATAATCATGCACTGGCCTCGCATTTGGTTGATCTCCAGCTTGTACTGGGTCTCCTGTAAGACATAAGACATTTTTAATACCAAGAGCATGGGCGCCAAGTAATTCTGCTTGTATTCCAATACGATTTTTATCTCTGCAAGCTATTTGAAGAATAGGCTCTAACTCAGCTTCTAAAAGTAATTTACAAAGTGCAAGAGAGCTCATTTTCATAATTGCTCTGCTGCCATCGGTCACATTTATTGCATGCACTCTTCCAGCAAGAGTTTGGGCTGTTGCAATTGCCTTAGATGCGTCGCCTCCTCTTGGCGGCATAATTTCAGCTGTGACTGTTACTCCTTCTGATTCCAGAGAGGATTGAAGAACGGAATTCAATGTTTTTCTTATTTGATAATAACTATCGCTTATCAAACAGCCTAGTTTGCCTAATATGAATTAAATAAGTTGATTAGGGGGCATGTTTACAGGAGATTTTTCAAATTCAGCTCAAATGTCCCTATCTGCTAGGGAGATGGAAATTATTGAATTGGTTGCCGATGGCTTAACAAATCAAGAAATAGCTCAAAAATTAACCATTAGCAAAAGAACTGTTGATAATCATGTCAGTAACATGTTTACAAAGACAGGTTCTAAAAACCGTGTAGCCCTTTTAAATTGGGCTATGGATCATGGGAAAATCTGCCGAGATGGATTTAATTGCTGTTCTTTGCCCGACGACGAAGAGGTTTCTTCTTCTGAGTAGTGATATTAGTGAAATATAAATCTGGCAAATCCATTAAGGAGTATTCGTCTTGCTGAAGTTGAAGAAGTTCTGCGTATGCCAAGCAGGCCTCTTTATCTGTGCAGGTAACACGGAGTATGCCGTCAATGTCATATAAGCCGAACAAGATAAACCTCCTCAAGCTCGTATTGATCAAGCAGAGATTGCAAGATTCATTGAAATATAAATAGAATCTAAAGGATTTCGAGCCCTTTTACTAGTCTAGGTTGAAAATTTTTAGTTCTTTGAGTGACCAATTGGATATTGGCAATCTAGCTAATGCTGCATTTGACAAGTGCTTTTGTCCAGTTATTTCCTCTCCACACCAATTAGGAGTGCTAACAATAGATTGAGAATTTTCTAATTCAACTTCTGCAATTTTCAATGGGTAATTCTTATCTTGAAAACAATCTATGACCCAAGAAGCATTATTGAAGTTCAGATTGAATCTTATTTTTTTCAACTTATGATTTAGGTTATTCCAAATTGACTCTGCATCTTCAATTGGAATCTTGTATTCGAATTCAGTATTTATAGTTCCATTTAAAGAACTTTTTAATCCTATAAAAGACTGTTTATTATCAATAATTCTTACCCTTACCACCCATTCTTCAAAATTAATAGATAAATAACCTTGTCGAATTTGCATCGAAGAAATTGCATGTTCTTTCCAGTCATCACCTGTTACAAGAAACCTTTTTTCAATCTCAAGTGCCATATTATTTCAAGAAGATTCTGAATCTTTGATTAAGCTCCCTGCCCAATGAAGTTTTTGTGTAAGTGTTTTGTAATAAGAGGCACTTTGTTCGAGAATTAGCATTTGAGCATTATCTTTGGATTTATTTATTAAACAGCTATCTCCTGGAGAAAGAAGGTGACTACTTACTCCGTCTTGCCATAGCTTGACTTTTCTAGTTTGATTTCCCTTGGGCTTAATAATTATTCTTGATCCAGCTGGCACGACAAGAGGTCTAGTAGACAGGCTCATAGGGCAAATAGCGCTGACTATAATTGCTTCTATTTCTGGATGAAGTATTGGTCCTCCTGTAGCCATAGCATATGCTGTTGAGCCTGTTGGCGAAGATACAATTAAGCCATCTCCTTTATAAGTATCAACAATTTCACCATCAATCTCTACCTCTAAAGAACATGTCGGAGATATTTCATCTCTATCTGAACGGAAATAAAAATCATTTAATGCCCAGAAACTTTTTTGTGTACTAATTTTAGAATTAATGGATTGGATATTGATATTTGCTTGCAGCATCATTCTTTCTTGAATTGCGAAGTGATCTTGTTGAATCTTTTCCCAAAGATTCTTGCTATTTAATAATTTTTTATCATGACTGAGAAAACCAAGAGTTCCACCAACGTTAAAACTTAAAATCGGAACTTTGTGACTTGCAAGATGACGTGCTGCCCCTAAGACTGTTCCATCTCCTCCTAAAACAACTGCCAAGTCAGCCATTCTCACTTTACTTTGAATGTTCTTTACTAATTTTTTTGTTTCCTTTGTGCTATCGAATGTTAGTACTTTCTTTCCTTTTGATTCTAAGATATTGGCAGAATTAATTGCCTCATTATGTGCGATCTTATTATTTGATTTATATATTATCCAGATATAATCAAGATTCATTTTTATTTTTAAATTACCATTTAAGCAAGTTAAAGCTCTCCATATCTACTGTAGTTCTATTTCTATATAGTGATATTAGAATTGCAAGTCCAACAGCAGCTTCTGCTGCTGCAACTGTAATCACAAATACAGTGAAGACTTGACCTCTAATTAATGATCCATCAAGATATGAGGAGAATGACATTAGGTTAATATTTACTGCATTTAACATTAATTCTATACTCATCAATACACGAACAGCATTCCTACTATTGATAAGTCCCCATACACCAATGCAGAAAAGGATTGAAGCTATTAATAAATATCCTTGAAGAGGTACTGGAGTCATTAAGTTAAAAACAGATTAGTTTGAGCTTTGTTCTAGAAGAATTGGATCATTCGATTTTTCAATAAGATTTTGATCAACGGAATCGCCTGTAGCAATGTCAGTATTTAATACATCTCTTCTTGCTAAAACAATTGCTCCAATCATAGCCATTAGTAGTAGTACTGATGCTACTTCAAATGGGAGTAAGTAATCAGTAAATAAATGTTCTCCTATCCTTTCTGTAGATAACTCACCAATTGCACTTGGACCAGGTAAATTCCAGTTAGTAGTTAAATCAACCCTCAGAAGTAGAAATAACAAGCCTGTGCAAACTAATCCTGATAGAACTTTTCTTGTTCTTAACCCTTTAATTTGTTTGAGCTCTTCTTTTTTATTAACTAACATTATTGCAAAAAGTATTAATACATTTACAGCTCCTACATAAACAAGTACCTGTGCTGCGGCTACGAAACTTGCATTGAGTAAGAGATATAAACCGGCTACTCCCATAAATACTCCACCAAGTAAGAAGGCTGAGTAAACAATATTTTTTAATAAAACAACTCCTAGCGCACCAAGTATTACTACAGATCCAAGGATAAGAAAGCAGATTTGTTCAGTACTACTAGCAATATTCATTTAGTTTACTTCCTCCTTTGTATTAGAAATAGATGCAATTTCTCCCTCTTTGCTTGATTCTTGTTTCATCCAATCTAATACTTCCGCAGGTAATTTCCCTGCACGAGGGTCTTTATTAGGTACTTCATGAGGATCCATAATGCCTTGAGGAAGGTACCCCAGCTCTCTGAGTGGTTTAACAGATGGATCAGTAGTCACACTTGTTGGGAGTCGACCTAGGGCTACATTGTCAAAATTCAGACTATGCCTATCAAAGGAGGCTAATTCATATTCCTCTGTCATCGAAAGGCAATTGGTTGGACAGTACTCAACACAGTTCCCACAAAATATGCAAACACCAAAATCAATTGAATAATTTCTTAGCTCTTTCTTTTTTGTTTCCTTATTCATTACCCAATCAACGACTGGAAGATTTATTGGGCAGACTCTTACACATACTTCACAAGCTATACATTTATCGAATTCATAATGAATTCTGCCTCGATATCTTTCTGAAGGGATAAGCTTCTCATAGGGATATTGAACCGTTATTGGCCTTCGACCCATATGATCAAAGGTAACTGCCAAACCCTGCAGCAGGTACTTGCCTGCACTTATTGCATTTTGGGTGTAATCAGCAACTTGTCGAAAGAATCCAGTCATTTAATTTCAAACAAAATACCGATTAAAAGCTTTGCATTAATTTTACAAGGCATTTCAACTGGCTAAGTGTTATTACTTATAATAATTATGTTTTGAATCATCCTCCAAATGCTATAGGGAATGCAAGTTTTAATGCAGCTGTAAAAAGTAAATTCACCAGTGAAATAGGTAATAAAAACTTCCAACCCAAATCTAGTAATTGGTCAATTCTTACTCTTGGAGTTGTCCATCTCAGCAAGATTGCTAAGAAAACTAATAAGTAAGTTTTGATTATTGTCATGACAATTCCAATAGACCCTGTAAAGACTTGAACTAAAGGAGTATCAACATTTTGTCCTAGCAAGTTTGCGATCCATTCAACTGGAAATGGAAAGCCCCAACCCCCTAAATAGAGAACCGAAACTAATAAGGCAGATAAAACCAAATTGATATAACTTCCAAGATAGAAAAGAGCAAATTTCATGCCTGCGTATTCAGTTTGATATCCAGCGACTAATTCTTCTTCTGCTTCAGGAAGATCAAATGGTAGCCTTTCGCATTCTGCAAGAGCACATATCCAGAAAATAACAAAACCTACAGGTTGTCTCCAAATATTCCAACTTAGAAATCCAAAACTATTTTGCTGATTAACAATATCAATTGTGCTAAGGGAATTGCTCATCATGACTACTGCTAAAACTGATAAAGCAAGAGGAATTTCATAACTGATTGATTGAGCAGCAGCTCTTAGGCCTCCTAGCAGTGAATATTTATTATTTGAGGCGTAGCCACTCATTAATAATCCAATTGGTTGAATGCTACTAAGAGCTATCCATAGGAAGATACCTATGCCAACGTTGCTGATGAGTAAGTTTTGCCCAAAGGGAACAATTAACCAAGAAAGAATAACTGGAATTAAAACTAGGATTGGTCCAAGAGTGAAAAGTAACCCATCCGCCTTAGCTGGAATTACGTCTTCTTTTACAAGTAACTTGAGACCATCAGCCATTGGCTGAAGTACTCCTAATGCGCCTGCATATTCAGGCCCAATTCGTTGTTGTGCTGCAGCTGATACCTTTCTTTCTAGCCAAACAGTTACCAATACTCCTATTAATGCTGATGAAAGTACCAATAGCATTGGTAGAGGTAACCAAAGAATATGAGAGATCTCTGAGGAAATGCCAAATCCTTGAAGAAGGTTGTTGAAACTCAATTCAAGATCTAGACCAGTATTCACTTCGAAAACTATTACTCATATAAGACTAGTAAATATTTCAATGATTTTCCGATTTTTAAAACACTTTTCTTACTGAGATTATCTATCTTCTAATGGTTCCCAATTTCTATCTTTTTCTCCTTTATATATTTGAGTTGGCCTAAAAATACGATTGGCACTAAGTTGCTCTCTCCAATGAGCTAACCAACCAGCCACTCTTGAGATGGCAAAAATTGGGGTAAATAAGTCTCTAGGAATGCCTAATTTTCTATAAACAAGTCCAGAATAAAAGTCAACATTTGGATATATACCCTTTGGACCGAGCCTTGGACTCGCTTCTGCTTCTAATGCTTTTGCGACATCATACATTTCATCTTTACCAAATCTTGCGAATAGTTCTTCTGCAAAACTTTGTAAAAGCGATGCTCTTGGATCCTTTACTTTGTATTCACGATGGCCAAATCCCATTATTTTTTGCTTGCTTTTAATTGCCTTGTCTAAGTATTTGCCTGCCAGGTCAGGGGTTTGCACTTCTTGGAGCATCTTAATTACATCTTCATTTGCGCCTCCATGCAAAGGGCCTGCAAGTGTTCCTACAGCAGAAGCTATTACGGCATATGGATCAGTGAGAGTACTTGCTGTCACTCGAGCACTAAAAGTACTTGCATTCAAGCTATGTTCAGCATGAAGAATTAAACACCTATCGAAGACTCTTGCGGCTAAAGGATCTGGTTCTTTTTCTGTAAGCATATAAAGAAAATTTGCTGAATATGGCAAATCATCTCTTGGCTGTATTGGGTCCTGGCCTTTTCTAATTAATTGAAAGGCGGCAACCATTGTTGGAATTTTTGCAATTAATCTAACAACTGCGTCATAAATATATTTTGGATCATCGATTGCTCTTCTTGAATAAAACAGACCTAATGATGCTGCACTGGATTGGAGTGCATCCATAGGGTGACCAGATTCAGGAAAACATTTCATCATATCTCTTACTCGAAAACTTAGCCTTCTATGCATTTGGATTTGATTCTCGAATTCTCTTAATTGGCTTGCTGTAGGAAGATTTCCCCAAATTAGAAGAAAAGTTGTTTCCAGAAAACTACTCTTTTGCGCTAATTCTGCTATGGAATAACCTCTATATTTCAAATCTCCCTTTATTCCATCAATGTCACATATAGATGACTGAGTTACAGGAACCCCTTCAAGCCCTGGTCTTAATTCAATACTAGTGGGCTCTTGATTATTTTCTATTTTAAATTCCTCCAAATCCTTATTATAAATATACCTGAAATATGAATACTTTTGTAAAGAGTAATCATATTAACTAATCTATTAAACTTAAGCTCGTAATATTCTAAGATATGCGATTAGTATGATATATACTTATTTTCTTCTTTTGGTCAATTTAAATTTGTTTTAATCTTCAAACATGTTTAAATTAAGCTAAAGAGAGTTTTGCCGAAATATTAATCTCAGAGTTTTCTTCTGATTGATTACTTCCAATCGCTATATCTATACTTTGGATATTTTTTTCTAGAGATCTTCCTATGATTCTTTCCATAAGCATCCATGGCTTCCAATTGCCAATTTGTTGAGAAGAAGATTTTCCTAATGAAAGTTGTTCGCTTACACCATCCAAAGTATTGCCATTATTTGAGATAAGATTTCTTGGTTCTAGATATAAAGAGCTTCCTTGTTTCCTTTTTTGCAATAGTAAAAGTTGATTGCTCCACCAATTACTTTCACTATTTTGATCAAGCATAAACGCTATTTCTTTGTTTATTTCTTGATTCCCATTGACTTCATTTAATTTTATTCTTGACCAAACTTCTACATCACCTTCTTGAGTTGAGACTTTTTCTGAAGAAAATTTTTGTTTTAAAAGAGCTTCATTGATGATTTCTTTCTGGTTATTTTTATTTGTGCCTATTATCCAATCTTTACCGCTTCTTGCAAATACCATTTCACCATTCTCAACTTCGGCGATTTTTTTTGCTTCTTTTAAATCTAAGCTATTTATATAATTGTCCAGAATAGGTCTAATAATTTGCGCTATTGGGTCATTGCTTTTTACATCTAAAATAGAGATGGGTTTATTCAGTATAGCTATATCTTCTAGGTTCATTTCCGACCCCAATTGATTTAATAGGCTATTATCTTCTATTTGGTTTTTAATTAAAGTTACTTCATCTATAAAATTCAGAATACCATTTAGAAAAATATTAGATTGATCTACCTTTATTGAGCCTATGAATTGATCTAAATCATTCCTTTGCGTGATAGTACTTGGTATATTAAACCAAGAACCAAGAGCTTTATTGGAAACAGTTATCAATGAAATGCCATGATCCAATTTAGGAATTATCTTAATAATTTTTTCGTCTGAGTATTGATTATCTTGAGAATTTATATATAAATTTAATGACTCTTTGAGGGTCTCAAGATCCGAGGCTATAAGGAATTCATTCTTTGGAGTATAGGCAGTTGCTATTGTTTCTTTGTATTCATTTAAATTTTTCCTCTTTCCGTATTTTATTTTTATATCTTCATTTAACTCTTCTATTAGTTCTGTTCCTATTAACTGTTTCCTTTCCCAATAATCTTTTAATAATGTATTATTTTCTTCTTCACTATTAACGTTTAGTACTAGCAACCATCGATTACTATAATCTGACTCTAGTTTATTCAAAATTGAAAAACTAATCCTTGAATCAAATTGATTTACTAAATCTTTTTCATAATCAAGGCCTATTAGAGCAAAAATACCATCCCTTAGTTTAATACTCTCTTGTTTTGCTACTTTTCTCTTTTTTTCAGGCACTATGGCTTCTATATATTTAGGTAGATTATTGAGATCAAGTTTTAGATGTATTGTGAAATAATTATCTTTTGGGAAAAACTTTGCAGCTTGAGGTATCTCTATTGCTTCATTATGTAGATTTAAAGGACTATTAAAAGCTGTTGCTTTCCATAGACCTAAGCAAATGAGAAGGATTGATATTATCGATATGGTTAAGCCAATAATGAAAGATCTTGCCCTCATAACTATTTGGGGAGATTTTATGTTCTACTTTGTTTATAAGTCTTTAAGCTCCAATCAGTTACTGAAAATAACGAAATGAATCAGAAAGTTCCTAGGAATCTATCCCCTCAAGAGTTATTTGAATGGTTGAAAAACGATGATTCTAAACCAATTCTTATAGATGTTCGAGAAGATAGTGAACTTAAGATTGCTCGATTTCCTTCAATTACTTTGCATATGCCTTTAAGTAACTTTGAGGATTGGTCAAATACCCTTGATCAGAAAATCTCCCTAGATCAGCCGATAGTCGTCATCTGCCACTCAGGAATTAGGAGTTGGAACTTTGCTACTTGGTTAATAGAACAGGATTCAAGATATGAAGTTTGTAATCTTGCAGGAGGTATTGATGCATGGAGCATCGAAATAGATCAGTCCATTCCTAGATATTGATAAAAGAACTTTATATTTCAGATCCAAGCTTTTCAGCAACTGTATTTACATCTTTATCACCACGTCCAGAGCAATTAATTATTATCTCTTTGCCATTCTCTAAGGAGGGACAAAGCTTATCTAACCATGCAAAAGCATGCGCTGTTTCAAGAGCAGGAATGATTCCTTCTAATTGACTTACTAACTGAAGTGCCTTTAATGCTTCTGCGTCTGTTACTGATACATATTGAGCTCTTCCAATTTCTTTTAAGTAACTATGTTCTGGTCCTACACCTGGGTAATCAAGTCCTGCACTAATTGAGTGAGCTTCTTGAACTTGTCCATTTTCATCTTGAAGAAGAAGACTCATTGCACCATGAAGTACCCCTGTTCTACCTTGAGTAATAGTTGCTGCATGCCGACCAGTATTTGTTCCCTCGCCAGCTGCTTCGACTCCAATCATTTGAACTGATTGATCTTCAATAAATTCATGAAATAAACCCATTGCATTAGAACCTCCTCCAACACAAGCCATTAAGACGTCAGGCGATCTTCCAAAAGCTTCTTTGCACTGTTCTCTAGTTTCTTTCCCAATCACTGCATGAAAGTTTCTAACTAGCATTGGATAGGGATGTGGTCCTGCCACTGAACCAAGAATGTAGTGACTTGATTCGACATTTGTCACCCAATCACGAATAGCTTCACTGGTGGCATCTTTTAATGTTGCAGTACCTGCCGTAACCGGTTTCACCTTTGCTCCTAGAAGTTTCATACGGAAAACATTTAAAGATTGTCTTCGCATATCTTCCTTTCCCATATAAATCACACATTCCAATCCAAAACGAGCACAAACGGTTGCAGTTGCAACTCCATGTTGGCCTGCTCCCGTTTCAGCAATGATTCTTTTTTTTCCCATTCTTATTGCAAGCAATGCTTGCCCTAACGCATTATTAATTTTGTGAGCGCCAGTATGGTTAAGATCTTCTCTCTTTAACCAAATTCTTGGACCTTCACCATTACGAAGATAATGCTGGCTAAGTCTTTTGGCCTCATAAAGTGGAGTTGCTCTACCAACATATGTTTTTAGTAGATGGTCTAGTTCATTAGTAAATGATGAGTCTTGCCAAGCTGCTTTATTGGCTTTTTCAAGTTCATCAAGAGCAGGAATGAGTGTTTCTGGTACATATTGGCCTCCAAAACGGCCAAATCTTCCTGACTTTGAAGGCCTTGCATTAAGAGCAAGATCAATATTATTAGGTTGTTTAGAAAATGTGCTTGTCACCAGAAAAAGGTTGAAAATAAGAAGTGATTAGGATTAGATGAATGTCTAAAGGAAGTTGGAGAGAATTTGAAGATTCTTCTCCTGATGAAACTAAACAAAAATTAGACAATCCTAAATCTAAAGCTGATCGTCCTGTACGTGTAAAAAAAACCCGAGGAGGTAAAGGAGGAAAAACAGTCACGATTGTAAGTGGACTTGGCCTTAGTTTGTCTGAATTAAAGAAGCTTCTAAAAAAAATAAAGGTAAAATGTGGCACAGGAGGGACTGTGAAAGAAGATATTCTGGAATTTCAAGGAGATAAAGTAATTGCAGTTATAGAGCATTTGATTAAAGAAGGGTACAAACCAAAACAATCAGGAGGATAGGTTTAAGAATTATTCCCATCTGGATAGAGAATGGGTATATCAATTAATCGAATGATGTCAGAATTTCAAGGTGAAAAGCCCTCAAAAGCCAAAAATATTGTTTGGCATGAAGCATCAGTTGATCGCAAGCATATTGCAAAGAAAAAAGGTCATCAAAGTTCGATTCTTTGGTTTACTGGTTTATCTGGTTCAGGCAAGAGTACTTTGGCTAATGCAGTAAATGCTTCTTTATTTGCTAGAGGTTTATCAACTTATGTTCTTGATGGAGACAATATTCGACACGGACTTTGCAAAGATTTGGGTTTTTCTGATTTAGATAGGGAAGAAAATATTCGAAGAATTGGAGAAGTAGCAAAGCTTTTTTTAGATGCTGGAGTAATTGTTCTAACTGCATTTGTTTCTCCATTTCGCTCTGATCGCAATAAGGCGAGAGAACTTGTAGGGGAAGGAGATTTTATTGAAATTTATTGTTCGGCAGATTTAAAGACTTGCGAAGAGCGCGATACAAAAGGTCTATACGCAAAAGCTAGAAAAGGTGAAATTAAGGATTTCACTGGTATCTCAAGTCCATATGAAGAGCCTCAATTCCCTGAGTTAGAAATTGACACAGCTAATATGGACTTAGAGAAGTGTGTTGATCGAGTTATTGAAAAACTAATTGAATTTAATCTTTTTTAAAAGTTTCTTATGTTCTAAAAGTTCTCAATATATTTAATTTGGTAAGAAGTAACTTTTTGGACCAAGATTATTTAATTTTTCATTTTTTTTGATTACTTGATTATGAAGATTTTTTCTATATGCAGAGACTTTTTTCATAATTTCTTGATCATGTATACCAATAATTTTTGCTGCTAAAAGTCCCGCATTAAGGCCTCCTTCAATTGCTACAGTTGCGACTGGAATCCCTTTTGGCATTTGAACAATAGAATATAAAGAATCTATTCCTGACAATGATTTGCTTTGAATAGGCACTCCAATTACAGGGAGATTGGTAAGTGATGCCACCATCCCAGGTAAATGGGCTGAGCCTCCTGCTCCTGCAACAATTACTTTTAAACCTCTTTCTTCAGCTGTTGTAGAAAATTCGACCATCTCTAGAGGGGTTCTATGAGCAGAAAGAATTTTGACTTCAATTTTAATTTCAAAATTCTCTAAAATTTCTATTGCAGGCATGAGAGTTGGTAGGTCCGAGTCGCTACCCATTACAACAGCTACTAAAATTGCTTGCTTAGAATCTTCTGAAGCCAAGTTCAAATTAAGCAGAGTTCATAGTATTAATTACGATAACTTGTTAATAGCCTATTAGCTATTAAAGGATTCAAATCTTATGCGGCATATAAACAATATTCGCTTTCCACAACCGTTACAGAATTTCAGCGAAGAAGCTTTTTGGTCTATTTCTTTGGATAAAAATAATTGCGTGAAATCTATATCTCCAATGAAAGCTGTCAATTTATTTGATGGAGAGAATTGGAATGGAGATTGGTTAAGTCCAATGGGAATTGATTTACAAATTAATGGAGGCTTAGGAATTGCATTTAATGCATTGCATATGGATCAATTATCAAAGATTTCTGAATTACTAGAAAAACTATGGTTTGACGGAGTTGAAGCAATTTGTCCAACAATTGTGACTTCAGATATACCTTCTTTAAGGAATGCTTTAGAAGTTCTTCGTATAGCAAGAAAAAACAATAAAGATAAATTCTGCAAACTTCTTGGTGCGCATTTGGAAGGACCTTTTTTGGCAAGCAACTTTAAAGGTGTTCATGAGTCTAAATACCTTGCTAAACCAAGTTTGTTTGAACTACACAAAAGAATTAAAGGTTTTGAAGAAGATATTTCTATTGTTACTCTTGCTCCCGAGTTGGAAGGAGCGTCTGAAATTATAAAAAAGTTAAAGCAAATTGGCATAGTGATTGCTTTAGGGCATTCTTCAGCTTCTGCACAAGAAAGTGATATTGCCTTTCAACAAGGGGTGACAATGATTACGCATGCTTTTAATGCTATGAGAGGTCTCCATCATCGAGCCCCTGGGCCCATTGGCGAGGCAACTGTAAATAGAACGATTAGTGTTGGTTTAATTGGAGATGGAGTACACATTCATCCTCAAATAGCAGTAATGCTTCAAAAGACATTGCCATGCCAGCTTTTTTTGGTCAGTGATGCCTTACCTCCTTATGGAATAGATCAAACTGAATATTGGTGGAAAAATCAATTGGTTTTAATTAATAAAGGAGTTTGTCGCTTGGAAGATGGGACTTTGGCTGGCACAACTTTACCCTTGCTAGAAGGGTCTAAACGCTTAGCAAAATGGTCGCAAAATGCATCTTCTTCCATTTGGGCTTCTACTGTTTCCCCAAGACTTGCTTTGAAACATGGCAAATCAATTCAAGATTTTTTAATTGGCAAACCTTTGCAGAAATTATTGAGATGGAGTTTTCAAGAAGCGTCTTCAGAACTTGTTTGGACCAGAGCTGAGTAGTATCTACTTGTTAGAACCTAATTTCAATGCCCATAGATAGTCATAAAGAGCTTAAAAAAGCTGAAAAATCAGAAGTGCAAACCTATTTCAATGGAACTGGTTTTGAAAGATGGAATCGGATTTACAGTGATACTGACGATGTAAATAAGGTTCAAAGAAATATTCGCATAGGACATCAAAAAACTGTTGATGATGTTTTGTCATGGATTAAAGAATCTGAGCCATTAAGTGAAATGAGTTTTTGTGATGCTGGTTGTGGTGTAGGAAGCCTTTCTTTACCATTACTGCAATTGGGAGCTGGCTCTATAGCTGCAAGTGACATTTCAGAATCTATGGTTCAAGAGACAAAAAGAAGAGCAGAGATTGATGGAATTGATATGTCTAAAATAACCTTCAATACTTCTGATCTTGAAAGCTTATATGGTTCTTTTCATACCGTTATATGTCTAGACGTCTTTATTCATTATCCACAGAATGCTGCAGAAGAAATGGTCCGTCATCTTTGTGGACTTGCACAAGAGAAGTTGATAGTGAGTTTTGCTCCTTATACTCCATTACTGGCCTTATTAAAACAAATAGGACAATTTTTCCCAGGCCCTAGTAAAACCACTAGAGCATATATTTTGCGAGAAAAAGGTATTGTCAAGTCTGCTAATGAATGTGGGTTCTCTGTTTTTCGCAGTAAGTTAAACCAGGCTCCTTTTTATTATTCACAATTAATTGAATTTAGAAAAATTAAAAGCTAGTTTCAATACCCTTATTATGTGACTAAATTATTTTCTAGAGCATATCTCACAAGTTCTGTTCTACTTGAAGTTCCAGTTTTAATAAATAATCTACTTACATATTTTTCTACATTACGAATAGAAGTTTCTAATTTTCTTGCTATTTCTTTATTCATTAAACCTTCTGCTACTAATTGGAGAACACTGTCTTCTCTAGGAGTAAATGTTGGAATAACAATGTCTTTTTTTAGTGATCTAGAGTCATTTTGAGTAAGCATTGAACGAATTTCTGTGATTTGCTTTGCCATTTGACTTACATCAGTATCTGCATATCTTGCTGCTTCAGTTAAGAGTCGCTCTTGTCTTCTCACAACATTTCTTACTCGAGCAACTAATTCATCAGGATCAAATGGTTTAGGAATGTAATCATCTACTCCAGCTTGATAGCCTTGCGTCCTATCGGTTGTCATTCCTTTAGCAGTTAAGAAAATGACAGGAGTACCTCCAAGCCTTTCATCATCTCTTAGCCTTTTTAAAAGGCTATAGCCATCACATCTTGGCATCATTACATCACTAATGATTACATCAGGAATGATCTGCTGAGCTTTGTCCCATCCATCTTCTCCGTCAATTGCAGTGGTTACATCAAAACCCTCGTCTTCTAAATACGCTTGAACAGCAGTTCTAATTCCTGGTTCATCATCAACTAATAAAATGCGAGGCAATTGATTAACCTCTGATTCAGAAGATTTTGTTTCTTTCATAAATGCAACAATTAAGTCTTTACAAAATCTAGAAGCGATTTAACTAAAGGATATTGATTTCAAACAATTTTCACGATTGGTTTAATGCAACAAAAACCCTTGAAATTTGATTATCAATCAACAACTCCCTGCTCAGGAAGGGTGTTAGAAGCAATGCAGCCTTACTGGAATGAGATATGGGGAAATCCGTCTAATCTTCAAAATCGTTTTGGAATACATGCTTCTGCCGCGATTAGTCTCGCTAGAGATAATCTTGCTCAATGCTTACATGTAAGTCCTGAAAGAATAATTTTTACAAGTGGAGCTACTGAGGCAAATAACTTAGCTTTGATTGGGCATGCACGAGTTAGAGCTATAGAAGAGGGAAGACCTGGTCATGTAATAACAATGTCTACAGAGCATCATGCTGTTCTTGACCCTCTCAAACAACTAAAAAACGAGGGTTTTCGTATTACAGAGTTAAACCCAGGTTCAGATGGCATCTTGTCTTTGAAGGAATTAGAAGATGCATTTGAACATGATACTTTTCTCGTAAGCATTATGTTGGCTAATAATGAAATTGGTGTAATACAACCTCTGCAAAAAATTTCTATATTATGTCAAGATAGAGGTATCCTTCTCCATAGTGATGCGGCACAGGCCTTTGGAAACTTACCAATAAATTTAGATACTTTAGGGATAGATCTTCTGACAATTAGTAGTCATAAGATTTATGGTCCCAAAGGTATTGGAGCATTAGTTAATAGAGGAAATGTTCCACTTCAACCTTTGATTTGGGGTGGAGGTCAAGAGAAAGGAATGAGGGCTGGAACTCTTCCTGTGCCTTTAGTTATAGGCTTTTCAAAAGCCTCAGAAATAGCAATTAAAGATTTAGATCAGAATAATAAGAGACTAAGTTTTTTGCGTAATAAGTTATGGAATGAACTTTCTAATCAAGTTTCTGATCTGCGCATTAACGGTTGTTTGAAAAATCGTCTTCCCCATAATCTTAATTTTACTATTGGTGGTATCATTGGAAGTCGTTTGCACAAATTTTTAAAGCCTTTAATAGTGTGTAGCAGCTCTTCTGCATGTAGCAATGGTTCTCCTTCTCATGTATTGATGGCGATTGGTCGTAATCCTAAAGAAGCTGAATCATCACTAAGATTAAGTTTAGGTCGAGAAACTACAATTAATGATATTGAAAAAGCAGTAACCGTAATTGCCAAGGTAGTTAGAGAATTGCGATCTTAAATTTTCTTTTTTATTTAATAGTTTAAATTATTTTTTCTTGCCACTCTTAACTTTGCACTTTTACTCCGAGGATTCTCTGATACTTCAGTCAATTTTGCTCTAATTGGTTTTTTAGTTACTTTAACTAGATGTTCATTAGTTGAAAAAGAATTTTTAACCATTCTATCTTCGAGAGAATGAAAACTAATTATTATAAATAAGCCATTTGGATTGAGCCATTTTGGACCATTCTCTAACAAGGACTCAAGAGCATCAAGTTCTTTATTGACTGCTATTCGTAGTGCTTGGAAGGTTCTAGTTGCAGGATGAATTCTTCCATGACGAGCTTTTGCTGGGTAACAACCTGAGATTGCATATGCTAAATCTAAAGTACCGGTGTAATGACCTTTCGTTGACAAGTCATTCTTAATTCTTCTTGCAATTCTACGGGATAATTTTTCTTCCCCATATTTATAAATAATATTAGCTAAATCACGTTCATTTAATTTAGTGATTAATTCCGAAGCCTTGATACCTTTTGATGGATTCATTCGCATATCTAATGGACCATCAATTTGAAAACTAAAGCCTCTTGAAGCTTGATCAATTTGAGGACTACTAACTCCTAAATCTGCAAATAAAACCTCTACTTTTTCTAATGGATTGAATTCGCTGAAACTTGCATGGTGAATTTTTACCCTTTGACCAAAATTTTTTAGCTTCTTGGAAGCAGCTTCTATTGCTTGTGGGTCTTGATCAATTCCTATGACATTCATCTCAGGGAAGGTTTTTAGCACTAACTCCGAATGTCCACCACCTCCAAGAGTGGCATCAATCATGCAGCTTATTTTTTTTTCGCTTTTTGGTAATTTTTCAAGGAATTCAATCAGTTCATTTGTAAGAACTGATAAATGATTGAAGTTGGAATTGGCAACTTTGGATTTTTCTTTCATGACTAGTCTCTAATATCGTAAGTATCCCTTGAAATTTCGGCCCCATGTCGCAACTGGAAACGCGAACGGAGCCAATGGTGGTCAATTTTGGTCCCCATCATCCCTCTATGCATGGTGTACTGCGCTTAGTAGTCACCTTAGATGGTGAAGATGTGATCGATTGTGAACCTGTGATTGGTTACCTTCATCGTGGGATGGAGAAAATTGCTGAAAATCGAACAAATGTAATGTTTGTTCCTTATGTCAGTCGTATGGATTATGCGGCTGGAATGTTTTATGAAGCAATTGTAGTGAATGCACCGGAGCGATTAGCAAATATTTCCGTGCCAAAACGAGCTAGTTATATTCGAGTATTGATGTTAGAGCTCAATCGCATTGCTAATCATTTGCTTTGGCTAGGACCTTTTTTGGCAGATGTAGGGGCACAAACACCATTCTTTTATATATTTCGTGAACGTGAAATGATTTATGACCTCTGGGAGGCTGCAACCGGTCAGAGGTTGATAAATAATAATTATTTTCGTATAGGTGGTGTGGCTTGTGACCTACCTTGGGGATGGTTGGAAAAATGTAAGGATTTTTGTAAGTGGTTTGGTCCAAAGATTGATGAATATGAAAAGTTAATCACTAATAATCCAATTTTCCGCAGGAGAATAGAGGGCTTGGGCTCAATTACTAAAGAGAAAGCTATTAATTGGAGTCTTTCAGGGCCAATGCTTCGGGCTTCTGGTGTCCCTTGGGATTTAAGAAAGGTTGATCACTATGAGTGCTATGACGATTTTAATTGGGATATTGCCTGGGAAAAAGAAGGTGATTGCTATGCACGCTATCGCGTGAGAATTGAGGAGATGAGGCAATCATTAAAGATTTTGGAACAAGCTTGTGAAATGATCCCTGGTGGACCAACAGAGAATCTTGAAGCATCTAAGATTGCTCAAGGGAAGAGCAGCAATCTCTCAGGTTTTGATTATCAGTATGTAGCTAAGAAAGTTGCACCAACTTTTAAAATTCCAAATGGTGAATTGTATACACGCTTAGAATCTGGGAAAGGTGAGATTGGTGTATTCATTCAAGGTAATAATGAAGTAACTCCATGGCGATTTAAGATTCGTGCTGCAGATTTGAACAATTTACAAATTCTTCCTCATATTTTGAAGGGTGCTAAGGTCGCTGACATCATGGCAATTCTTGGATCAATAGACGTAATCATGGGATCAGTTGACCGATAATTAGATAGATGGCTATAAACCCTGAGGCATGGCTTTATTTAAAACGTACTGTTCGCTTCGGTGATACGGATGCAGCAGGGGTAATGCACTTTCTGCAGCTTTTAAGATGGTGTCATGAAGCCTGGGAGGAGAGCCTTGAAAAATATGGTTTAACAGCGATAGATATTTTCCCTAATTTCAATATTGAGAATACTCAGAGTCGACTGCTAGTTGGTTTACCTATAGTTCATTGTGAAGCTGATTTCTGGTACCCACTTTATACAGGAGATAGTTTGGAGATTGAATTGACTCCTGAAAAACTTGATAGAGCAAGGTTCCAAATTAAGTATAAATTTAATCGAGATAATGATTATGTTGCTCAAGGCCTAATTAAACATCAGGCAATTGATCTACACACTAGAAGTAGTTGTAATTTGCCAGAAGGAATTGAATTTTGGATAGAAGCTTCTACTCTCAGAAACAATGTCACTAGTTGTGAATGATGACTTATGTTTTTAGGTTCTTCTAGATCTTGTGTTTTTGCTTTAACCACAATTTCCATTTGTTAGATTCCCATTTTCCTGCAGCATTTCTTTTAAGTTCAGGACAGCTATACCAAGAGCAAGGTCGTTCATATGGAGGCCAAGCTTTAACAAGTTTTGTAAGTTCCAGAATTAATTTTGATTCTTCATAATCTTTTTGCTCATTGCCTATACGTATTAAAGCTACAAGTTTTTGTCCCCATTCTTTGTTATCAATCGGGACTAGAAAACATTCTTCTATAGGGACTTTGGCTTTTAGAGCGACATCCAATAACTTTATTTGCAGAATTTCTGGGTATACCGTTTCTCCTCCGGAGTTAATGGCAGTATCGACTCTTCCTAGTATCCTCAACTTTTTATTGACTATCTCTGCAGCATCTCCAGACTCCCACCAGCCCCTATCATTTGTAATCTTTTTAAGCTTTCCATTTATGACCTCATATTGAGCTAATCTTGGTGTCTTGACTTCTAATCGATTATTTTTTCCAATCTTCAACTCTACATCTTCTAGTAGGTTGCTATATTTTTCATTACCTATAAGAAAGTCGTTGGGACTTTGTACAGCAATCATTGCGGTGGTTTCCGTCGCTCCATAGCATGGAGCCAATCGTATATTTAGATTTCTTGCAGTTGAGGCTAAATCTTCTGGCAACAAAGATCCTCCTAACCAAATGATTGAAAATGATTGTAGCCATCTAATGCCTGCAGGCTCTTTGAGTAATTTGTTTACTTGGACAGGAACTAATGATGTAATTTTGGGATTAGCTTGCATACGGCCAAATCTTTTTTCTAGTGAATTAGGACTACGCATTAATGATGGTTTGATTGATATATATTTTGTGTGCCAGTAACGACTTCTCCACCAAGCCATGAGCCCACTTATATGACTTAGTGGTAATGAATTAAAGATTTGACAGCTAGCTATATTTAAACCCTGTTTTTTTATCCAATTAGCTGATGCAATTGCCGATTGATCTAGATAGCTACAAGGGATCAGGCATTGATGAGGTCTTCCAGTGCTACCACCGCTCCGAATAATTACTCCTGGTCCTAAAGGTAATCTCGTTTCAGAAATAAAGATCTTTTCGCTTTTTGGGGAAATTAGTTGCATCCATACCTTTTCTTTTACTCCATTCTCAATTTTTCTTAGAGTGTTTTCAGGACTTTCAGGATCACAAAAGATTGATCTCAGCTCTTTCATGCTGCCTCCCAGACTGACTCAGGGTTTTTACTAAAAAGTTGGCTTTTGGGACACCATCCAATCCCTAGTCCAGGGACTGTAGGGGTTGGGCCTTCTTGTTGTAAGGTTGCCAAATACTCAACCCAGCGCCTTCCGATTCCAGTTTCAAAAGATGTACTAATTACGCGAAAACCAATTTTCCTTTTTAGCTCTTCAAGCAATATTCTTGGATCACCTTCTAATGATGGCTTACGGATTTGCCAGCTTTTCCATGATTTTCGTAGTGATGGATTATCTAAAAGTGATTCATCTAGCGCTATCGGTATATGATTAGCTAATGCTTTCAATCCTTTAATATCATTTGAAGGTAGTGGTTGTTCAATCCATTCCAATCTTTTTTCGCCAATCAGATAATCAGCCCAATCTTTGGCTTGGTTGCGATCCCACCCTGCATTAGGATCTATCCTTAAATGAGCATTTGCAGGTAGTCGAGAGAGTATTGCATCAAGTATTTTTTTTTCGATTTCATTAGGCAAAATGCCTACTTTCCATTTGAAAGTAAGCTCTTCTGATTCATTGGAGTGATTTTTTAGAGTTGAGTCAAGTTTAGAGATAAGAGACTGATCTGTTGGTAACAAGAAAGCAGTCTGTGAAATTTTTGACCAGTTTTTACTTGATCCAAAATCAATTAAAGAATCAATTTCGGCTAATGCTGCCCCAAATCCAAACCCTATTGACGGAGGAAAATATTTTAGTTTTTTTTCTAGCGTTTCACGTGAAAAATTATTGCCAAGATTTTTGATTATTTCATCACAAATTTTGAGCTTTTCTTGATGTATTGGTGCAATTTCGCCCCACCCTGATTTCCCAGAATCACTTTGAAGATGAAGCAACCATCCTTCTTTTTTTGTCAAAACACCTTGCGATGTCTTTAGAGATCTTAATAGTTCGAAGGAAAATGATTTTATTTGTAGTGATAGGTTCATAAATCTATTTAGGGGATGAACCATGTTTTGAAGATAGGTTCTATAGCTAGGCCTAGACTTAATCCAATTCCATTTAATGTTTGAAATCGCAAGGCTAAAAATTTGCTCTCACTAATTAATTTTGGATTATTGTGGTGTTTTTTAAGCAATCTGATTAACTGTATTGCTGAAGGAATTGCAATCAATCCCAAAAGGGCTGTGAGAGGCCAGTTGCCATGAATAATTGGTAGGAACTCAAGGCCTAACGTTGCTCCAATAAACCATGGAACAAGGGAGGCAGCACGCTTTGTTCCTATTTTTACTAGCAGTGTTTTTTTGTCATTAGCAGCATCTTCTATAACTTGATGAAAATGAGAGCAAAAGAGGACCAATGTGGTAGCAATAGCTGGCCCTGAACCTAGAGTTAATGCTATCCCCCAAGGTATGCTCTCAGTATTATTAACAGGAGATAGAACTAATAAAGCTGCGGCTGTAGCAAGAGGACCAAAAGCAAAAAAACATAAAGGTTCTCCTAATCCTTGGTAGCCCAATCTAAAAGGAGGTCCTTGATATAGGTAACCAAGACAGCAGCTACTTATTACCAAGAAAAAAACTGCGGCATTACTTCTTAAAGCGAGGATGAGCATTAATACAAGACCAATCCCAAGCATCAAATAAGCCAAATTTCTAATTAATCTTTTGTTTCCCGTTAAAAAGACAACAGAATGCAGCTTGAATGCATCTACTCCAGCTTCAGCATCAAAAAGGTCATTTGTTAGATTTTCCCAAATCAAAAGAAAAACTGAGCCAGCCAGGAAACCTATTAGCTGTCCAATTCGAACAGTTTCCCCTGCACCAACCTTCCAACCTGCTGCCAAAACTATTGGCATCACAGCAACAGAGTATAAAGGCCATTTAATTGCTTTTTTCCACAGCCTGCTTTTAGTTGCTTTTGCTGAATTAATTGATGCAACAGCATTGTTGTCTTGCATAAGATTTTGTTTGCCTCCCTTTAACCTGAGTTACGGTTTATACATTTGATCAGTCTCGTTGATTATTGCCTCATTTTGCTATGAAGTTTGAGTCAACTTTCAGTGAAATTTTGCAAGCTTCTAGATGGAGCTGGGATTCTAGGCGAGTTGATGAATGTATTTTAAGCTTTGCACTACCCATAAAAAGTGTAGATCCTCTCTCTCAGATCCCTTCAATTTCTAGCCAGCAGCAATTTAGTTTTCTTTGGGACCTTTCACCACATCTTTGTATTGCTGCTGCCGGAAAATGTCAAAGTTTTGAATTAGTGGGTCAAAGAAGGTTTGAATTAGCTCAAAGGTTCTCAGATGAAACATTGAACCGATTGATAGATGGGAGCCCAAATGCTGCTTTACAAGCTAAACCAAGAATTTTGTATGCCTTTACATTTTTTGAGCAGACTTCTGAACTTAGTAGAGATGAACCTTCAGTACAAGCTGTTCTTCCTTCATGGCAATTAACTTCTAAAGATGGTTGTTCATGGCTTCGTTTAAATGCAGTTGTAGCTCAAGAAGCTGATGTAAGAGATTTCGCTGAGAAATTATGGTTAATGCGAGAAGAGATTACTCAATTGTCAAATCAAAAGACTTCTTATCAAACAAACGTTGGTTTATTAATCTCAGAGGCCAAAGATTGGGAAAAGAACTATAAGTTGGCCCTTGAAAAGGGTATTGAATTGGTTGAATCAAATCAATTAAAAAAACTTGTCCTTGCTGTTAAGCAATCATTTGTTCTGGAGGAACCTTTAGACCCTTTGACAGTACTTAAAAGTCTTCGTAGTTATCAAAAAGATAGTTGTCGTTTTTTGTGGCAACGCTCTAAAAATGAATCATTTTTTGGAGCATCTCCAGAACGTCTATTAAGTTTGAGACGAGATAGGATGATTACTGATGCTCTTGCAGGTACTGCAATGCAGGGACCACAAGAAAATGATTTATTGACGTCTGAAAAAGATTTAAGAGAGCATGATTTAGTTGTAAGTTCAATCAATGATGAGTTACTTAATTTAGGTTTGTTACCTCATAGTTCTAATGAGCCTTGCTTAGCTAAACATGGACATCTAGTTCATTTGCATACTCCAATTACTTTTACCTTGAGAGGTCAGTTGCCACTTCAAATTGTAGATGCTTTGCATCCAACGCCAGCAGTTGCAGGTTTGCCTCGCGTAAAGGCTATGAATTGGCTTCGAACTCTTGAACCATTTGACAGAGGTTTTTATGCTGCTCCTATTGGCTGGATAGATACAGCTCAAAATGCTGAATTTAGAGTAGCAATTAGATGTGGATATGCTCGTGGGAAGAAAATAGATTTATTTGCTGGAGCTGGACTCGTGAAAGGGTCTGTTATAGAAAGTGAATTGGATGAGGTGAGGTTAAAATTTGCTGTCTTATTCGATCAAATTTCTTCAAGTATTAAATACCTAAGAAAAATTGTCTAATAGTTTTTTAATAACTAAATCTGCAAGAGGGATTTTCATTAGTTTCTCTACTTCACGAATTCCTGTAGGACTAGTGACATTAATCTCACTTAACATTCCTCCAATTACATCAATTCCAACAAAGAATAAGCCTTCGCTTCTAAGAGAAGGAGCAAGTTTTTCGCAGATTTCTAATTCACGATTAGATAATTCGGTCGCTTGAGCTTCTCCACCTAACGCTAGATTACTTCTGAAGTCACCTTTTTTAGGTTTTCTGTTGATAGCGCCTAAAGGGTCACCATTCACTAGTAAAATCCTTTTATCCCCTTCACTCACTTTGGCAAGAAACTTTTGCATCATTACAGGCAAAGTTTCTTGTAAAGTGACTAACTCTAATATTGCTTGAATTCCAGGAGCATTATTTGCTACTCGAATAACACCTTGCCCACCTTTTCCACCAAGAGGTTTGAGAACAACCTCTCCGTGATCTTCAGCGAATTTTTTTAATTCATCCACTCTGCTTGCAACGAGTGTGGGAGCCATTAATTGGCTAAATCTTAGTGCTCCTAATTTTTCATTCCATGCTCTAAGAGATGAAGGCTTATTAAGAACCAGAACACCTTCACGTTCTGCTACTTCAAGCAAGTGAGTTGCATATAAAAAAGCCTCATCTACAGGTGGATCTTTACGCATCCATATGCAATGAAATTTGTTGAGAGAAATATTTTGAGGGGATTCAATTTTTACCCAAGGTTGTGGGATTACTTTGCTAGCAATTACCCCTGCATTTCCACCATTTGCTTGAAGGTCTGCTGGAGTGCATATCCATACTTCTATAGAAGCTCTATATGCTGCTTCCATTAATGCTGCTGATGAATCTTTGGCTGGATTGATGAATTTAATTGGATCAATCACAAAAAGTTGCTTCATTTTTTAGTCCTATTAGGAAAGCAATTTATCAAGTTGCTTGGTTTCTTCAAGTTCATAAAGTTCATCACAACCACCAATGCCCTGATTATTAATAAAAATCTGAGGGACTGTTTTGCGACCATTGGCTTTTTCAATCATTGCCTGGTGAGCTTGATTGTCTCCATCTATAGGATATTCCATATATTTAATCCCTTTTTTATTTAGCAGAGCTTTTGCCCTAATACAGAATGGACAATATGCCCATGTATAGATTTCAACTTTTTTCATACAATCAGTAATTATTTTAAAATCATCTTATGTGTGTTCCTTCCACTGATAACTTCATAAGGGTGAATTTCTTTGATTAAATTGTTAGACCTAGCAGATTTTAAAAGAGATCTTTCTTTCCTCATTGACCGCCTGAGCAATGCTCAGGACTGTCTTTGACGTTCCGGCACTAGAAGCTCGTCAACAAGATCTTGAACAAATAGCATCTCAACCAGATTTTTGGAGTGATCAGTTGAATGCAAAGAAATTGATGAGGCAACTTGATGAAGTTAAGGACCAACTGAAAAAATTGAATAATTGGCAGGGAGCACTAAAAGATGCCAAGGCTTCTTTGGAACTTTTTGATCTTGAGCCAGATGAAGGAATGCTTTTGGAAGCTAAGGAAGGATTAGATAAGTTGAAAGCTGATTTAGACCTGTGGGAATTGGAACGCTTATTAAGTGGACCTTATGACAAAGAAGGGGCTGTTTTATCTATAAATGCTGGTGCAGGAGGAACGGATGCACAAGATTGGGCTCAGATGGTTTTAAGAATGTATACCCGTTGGGCTGAGGAACATGGCATGAAAGTTACTATTAATGAGATCTCAGAAGGGGAAGAAGCTGGGATTAAAAGTGCAACTATTGAGGTTGAAGGTAGGTATGCGTATGGTTATTTGCAAAATGAAAAAGGGACTCACCGATTAGTGAGGATTTCTCCTTTTAATGCGAATGGAAAGAGGCAAACAAGCTTTGCAGGAGTAGAGGTTATGCCGAAACTTGAGCAAGATGTTGAGTTAGATATCCCAGAAAAAGATTTAGAGATAACTACAAGTCGTTCTGGTGGTGCTGGTGGTCAGAATGTGAATAAAGTTGAAACAGCTGTACGAATTCTTCATATGCCAACTGGTTTGGCTGTTAGATGTACTCAAGAACGATCTCAATTGCAAAATAAAGAGAAGGCTATGGCTTTATTAAAAGCTAAATTAATGATTATTGCTCAGGAACAAAGAGCCGCTCAAATTGCTGATATTCGAGGAGATATTGTTGAAGCAGCATGGGGCAATCAAATTCGAAATTATGTTTTCCATCCATATCAGATGGTTAAGGATTTACGTACTTCAAAAGAATCAACTGATATTGATGGAGTGATGAATGGAGATTTGGATCCCTTCATTCAATCTCTTTTGCTCCAAGGCCTAGACAATCAAGAGAATCAAATAGATAATTAATTGATGACAAGCAATTCAACTGAGAGAATAACTTCAAAAGAAAATACCTCATCGCCTAGTTTTGTGAAATTAGCGATGAAAAATATGGTTAAGAAAGGCAGTCAAAGCCTTTTTCATTTTGGTCTTACTGCTATTGGGTTTATAGTTTTTATAGTTTTTCTTGCTGTATTAGGAAGGCCTAATTTGCCTTTATGAGAATTAATATGGATTTAAGACCTGCAAAAGAATCTGAATTAGATATTGATCTTGCCTTTCATGGGTTTTCAGATGCAAATCTTTTAGATCTACTAACTTTTGATGCAAGAAATCTTTTACTTCATGATGAAGTCTGGTCTAAAACTTTTATAAAATGGCTTGCTCTTATTAGAAGTAGTGAGAAAGTTATTTGCCCCGAAATAGTAAAAGAAAGAATTAAATTTAGTTTTGGGTTACAATTTACTGATGATTACACTATTTCCTTAATTAATAAGAAGTGGAGGCATAAAGAATCTCCAACTGATGTTTTATCATTTCCTGCTATTGATGAAAGTATTTGCTATGCGTCTAATGAATATGTTGAATTAGGAGACATTATTGTTTCAGTACCTACTGCATTTGAACAAGCTAAGGAACATAACCATTCTTTAGACAGAGAATTAAAATGGCTTGTTTGCCATGGGTTTTTACATTTATTGGGATGGAATCATTCGAATACTAAAACTCTTAAGAAGATGCTTGATTTTCAAGATAAACTTATTTTATTTGAAAGCGACTTAAGGGTCATTTCGTGTAGTTGACCATAAAAGCATGATTCAAGAAGATCCAAACTCGTTACCTGATATCGATATTATTCCAAAGCAAGAACGACTCTTTCTTCGGAAGGATTCTTGGCTAACAGCTAAAGATTTAGCTTCTAGCTTTAAATATGCAATTCAAGGCCTTATATACAATCTTTTGACACAACGTAATTTTCGAATCCATATATTTATTGGAATATGCGTTATTGCTCTTTCGATATGGTTGAATTTATCTTTCGATGATGTAGCAATACTTATTTTAACGATTGGTGCTGTTTTAGTTTTGGAGTTGATAAATACATCTATTGAGGCTGTTGTTGATCTTGCTATTGGTAAGCGCTTTAATACTTTAGCTCGAGTTGCTAAGGATTCATCTGCTGCAGCTGTTCTAGTCGCTTCATTTTCATCAGTATTAATTGCTTGCTGTTTAATTTTGCCTCCATTATTAACTCGTTTAGGCCTCTGAGATTATTCAATGCTCCTAGTTATTGACAATTACGACAGCTTTACTTTTAATCTTGTTCAATATTTGGGCGAGTTAGCATCTGAGCATTTGGTTGTGAAAAAGATTTGTGTAGAAAGGAATGATGCTTTATCTATCTCCCAAATTAAAAACTTGAATCCAGATGCAATTGTTCTTTCTCCAGGTCCAGGTGACCCTAATCAATCTGGTGTTTGCTTGGAAGTTTTAAAGGAGCTTTCACCTTCAATACCCACTCTTGGAGTTTGCTTAGGCCATCAAGCCATTGCGCAAGTTTTTGGAGGGAAGATTGTAAGAGCAAGTCAGCTAATGCATGGTAAGACCTCTAATGTTTTTCATACTGGTAAAGATCTTTTTCTTGGATTACCTGAGCCATTAGTTGCTACTAGATATCACAGTCTTATTGCAGAAAGAAATACTTTGCCAGAGTGTTTGCAAGTTACTGCCTGGCTGGAAGATGGGACAATTATGGGATTAAAGCATAGAGATTATCCCCATATCCAGGGAGTTCAATTTCATCCTGAGAGTGTTCTCACCGAAGCTGGTCATCATTTGCTGAGTAATTTCCTATCTTTGGCATAATCAAAAGAAATATTTTGCCAAACTTACTGTCTAAGGAATTTTTCATGCTTAACAAAGATCATTTATTTAGATCAAAATTTAAACCCTGGTTATTTTTGATGACCTTGACTTTTGCTTTTACTTCTCAAGCAAAGGCAGATAGCGTCGAGATTACTAGCTTTGGGCATAGTGCTTTTTTGATAAAGGGAGCAGGGCATGCTGTTTTAATCAATCCATTTCAGCCAGTTGCATGTGCTGAAGGTCTCAAAAAACCTAATGTTAAAGCAGATGTAATTCTTGCAAGTTCAGAATTAGCTGATGAAGGTTCTAGAAATTATTCAGGAATATTTATTGTTGAACCAGGTTCTTACGATATACGAGGCTTGAGTTTACAAGGCTTATCAGCTCCACATGACAGAGTAGGTGGTCGACGTTTTGGTTATTCGACTTCATGGCAATGGAATCAAGGGGGCTTTAATTTTGTTCATCTTGGAGGTAGCGTTTCTCCAGTTAGGTTTCAAGAAAAATTATTTTATGGAAGACCTGATGTTTTGTTTCTTGCAGTAGGTGGTGGTGCGAAGGTTTATAACGGACAAGAAGCAGCAGAAGTAGTGCGCTACTTAAATCCAAAAATTGTTATCCCTGTTCAATATGTTCGAGGTAAAAAACCAACCAACTGTGATCAAACAAATATTGAACCTTTTTTGGAATCAATGGATGGGATTAAAGTAAATAAAGTTGGTAGAAAATATAAACTGCCTCGTAAGTTTGATGATCAGATTATGATTAATTTGATGCCTTAAATCGAATCACTTTTTTTTAGTGCCTCCCAAAATTGTTTCATTTGAGCAGTTGTCCCAATAGATACTCTTAATGAACCTTCGATAAATGGTTTGTTTTTCATATTTCTAATCAAAATTCCTTTTGCTTTTAAAGAAGATTCTACTTCTGTAGAACTTTTTTTTGGCCAGAGTAAGAAGTAATTTCCTCCATCAATGTGATGCTTTACTCCATGGTTTAATAGCTTCTGTTGAATCCATGTCCGAGCCTTTAATACCTCCTGAACATAGTTATCTGTATATTCTTGATCTTCAAGAGATGCAAAGGCTGCTGCTACTGCAAAGCTATTAATGTCATACGGACCAGTTACTTTTTTAATACGATGAATTACCTCTTGATTACTTATCCCAAACCCTATACGCAAGCCAGCTAAACCAGATGTTTTTGATAATGATCTCAATACAACAAGATTGGATGTTTTAGAGAAATTAACTACTGAGAGTAAGCTATCGCCTAAAAAAGCCTCGTAAAGTTCGTCAATAACTACTAAGGTTTGAGGAGAAGCTTTTGCTAATTCAAGGATCTTTTTAGCTGATGTCCTTGTCCCAGTTGGGTTGTTTGGATTGCAGATAATTAAAATTTTAGGATGATTTCTTATTAGCGACTCTTTAATTGCATTTAAGGGGAAATCAAAACTTGGCCCCTCATAAGGAACCTCAAGTATTTTCATCCCTTGCATCTTTGCACATGGATTGTAATAGCCGAAAGTCGGTACAGTCGTGAGAAGGAGGTCTCCCTTGCTTGCATATGCATGAAAGATTGCATGAATTGCTCCATCAACACCATTAAAAAGTTCAATTTGATCTGCTTGAAGTTTGTTTTGGATAGTCGAAGAATTTAGATTTCTTGTTATTGCTTCACGAAGTCCACTGTATTCGGGGTAAATAGAAATTTGATTTGGAGGAATCTTATGAATTGCATCTAGCACTTTTGGACTTGGCCCTATTGTATTCTCATTAAAGTCTAGGCGAAGAAAGTTTCGACGACCCTCTAAAGGTGCTGAGTAGGCATTCATTTCTTCAATTTCTTCTCGAGGTTTAGGCGGACTGGATACAATTCGTTTTTTAAAAGATTCCATTACATTCTTTCCAAAGTTTGAATACCTAGAAGGTTTAAACCTAATTTCAGTGTTTCTGCAGTAAGTCTACATAAAACTAGTCGACTAGATTTCGAAGGCTCTTTTGCTTTTAAAACAGGTATTTGATCATAGAAGCGGTTGAAGACTTGACACAATTCAAATAAATAATTGCATAATCGATTTGGCAATAATTCCTCTTCAACTTCAATGACAATTTCATCAAACTTTAATAATTCTCTAATTAGGTTCCATTCTTGATTCTCAGAGAATTCAATATCATTAGCTTCAGAATCAAGATCTCCTCCTTTACGACTGATTCCTGCAATACGTACTAGAGCATATAAGAGATAAGGTGCAGTATTGCCTTGTAAAGAAAGCATGCGATTAAAACTAAACTGATAGTTTGTGGTTCTATTTTGGCTGAGGTCTGCATATTTCACTGCTGCGATACCAACTGTCTTAGAAACATGCTCTATAAAATCATCACTTTCTTTGCGTGTTTCTTCTCTTAGACGACGAATAAGATCTTGTTTCGCACGATGAATTGCTTCGTCAAGCAAGTCTTTCAATCGAACGGTTTCTCCAGATCTAGTCTTTAATTTTTTACCATCTTCCCCTTGCACTAAACCAAATGGTACATGTTCAATACGACAATGCTCTGGGATCCAATTTGCTTCCTTAGCAATTTGAAAAACACCTGCAAAATGATTAGCTTGTCCAGCATCAGTTATATAAATTACTCGACAAGCACCATCCCCCTCTGGCTTAGGATTTAATCGGTATCGAATTGCAGCTAGATCAGTTGTTGCATAATTATATCCCCCATCAGTTTTTTGAATGATTATTGGCATGGGCTTTCCATCTTTTCCAATAAACCCTTCTAGGAAGATGCATTTAGCTCCATTATCTGTTATTAATAAGCCGGACTTTGCTAGATCATCTACAACCTTTTTTAATAATGGGTTGTAAAAAGACTCACCTCTTTCTTCAAGTTGAATATCAAGAAGATCATAGATTTTTTGAAATTCTTTCCTTGATTGATTACATAATAAACTCCATGCTTTTAATGTCTTAGGATCACCTTTTTGTAATTTGACTACTTCATCTCGTGAAGCCGCTTGAAAATCCTCATCTTCATCAAAGCATCTCTTCGCTTGCCGATAAAAAGTCACTAAGTCTCCAATATCAACAGCATTAGCCGTTGTAAGTGTTTTAGGTGCAACAGATTTGAGATGTGCTATCAACATCCCAAACTGAGTTCCCCAATCTCCTACATGATTAAGACGTAAAACTGGATGACCACGAAATTCAAGAATTCGAGCAATTGAATCACCAATAATAGTTGATCGCAAATGTCCTACATGCATTTCCTTTGCGATATTGGGACTGGAGAAGTCGACAATTATTGGCTCTAATTCCTTTTTATCATTATTAGGCTTAACAAGTGGTACTGCTAATTGTTTATCTCTGTATCGTTTTTGTATTTCAGAGGTAAGGCAATCTTCTCTAATACTTATATTTATAAAGCCAGGACCTGCGATTTCTGGAGGGAGACAAAGTTTTTGAAATTCACTATTTTTTTGTAGCTCTTTAATAATATCTTCTGCAATTTTACGAGGTGTCTTTTTGATAACCTTCGCTAGAGCTAAGGCACCATTAATTTGAAAGTCTCCAAATTCAGGTTTTGTTGCTCGCATTAAATGAGGGTTAAGAGATCCTTGTGATTCTTTTGCTTCTGGGAAAGCCTTTCCTAAAGCATTTGTTATTTGTTTTTCTAAAACTTGATAAATTACTCTCATTAGTCTTCTTGCTTATTCTCATTGAGACGCATACTAAAGTCTATCCAATTACTTTTGGTAGTAGCTGCACTAGTAGATATAATATCAACTCCAGTATTCGCGAAGTTTTTAATTTCTTTTATATTTATTCCTGAGGCTTCTAAAATAACATGATCTGATTTTCTAAAACCAGATTTTTGCTTTGCTAATTCTCTTAAACGTGGGATTAAAAGGTGAAGTTGATTAGGAGTCATTTCATCTAGCAAGACTCCATCGGCTCCATATGCAACGGCTTCTTCAGCTTGCTGACTCGTCTCAGCTTCAACAATGATTTTTGTTGTCCATGGGATGGATTCTCTAAGTCTTTTGATAGAGTTTTCAATACCTTCACTGCAGGCAAGATGGTTTTCTTTTAACATTGCTGCATCATCAAGGCCCATTCTATGATTAATTCCTCCTCCACATCTCACTGCATATTTTTCGAGTAAGCGAAGTCCAGGAGTGGTTTTTCTTGTATCGGTTAAATGTACCCCAGTACCTTCTATTTCTTTAACTAGGCGATAGGTTTGTGTAGCAATACCGGATAAATGCATCGCTAGATTTAAAGATGTACGCTCACCTGATAACAGTGCTGATTGTGGCCCTTTCAAATTCAAGACTTTTTGACCATTGGAGAACTTTTCACCTTCTTTTACGAGCAAGTTGACTTCTACAGATTGGTCTAAGCGGTGAAAGATTTTTTGTACTATTGGACCACTACAAAACACCCCACTTTGTTTTGCCACCCAGTATGCTGAACAGATTTGATCTTCAAAACAAGACGCTGTTAGGTCACCTCTACCTAGATCTTCATTTAGCCAAAGATCTAACAGATGAGTAATAGCAGGAATTTGTAAATTCATTAGCTTATTTTCCTATACAAAAGCGCGAGAAGATCCTATCTAGAAGAGCTTCGGAAATCTCATCACCTGTCAACTCTCCTAAATTTTTAATTGCTTGTCGTAAATCGATTGTCCAAAAATCCCAGGGTAGTTGTTTTGTTTCTTCTTCAAGAACTCTGTTTAGAGCCTTTGAAGAAGCCCTGACAAGATCAAGTTGTCTTTCATTGAGTGCAATTGCTATACCTTGGGTTTGAGTTGCCCCGCATATTTTTAATAATTCACGTACTAATTCTTTTTCTCCATCTCCATTCATTGCACTGATAAGAACATCAGATTTTAACTTATCTTTTTGTTGTTTTAGATCGACTTTGTTTCCTATTAGAAGCCTAGGTATTTCTTTAGGTATTTGATCTAGGAGTTCTTGATTTTCTTTATTCCAGCCAACACTAATATCAAAAATTAATAAGACAACATCTGCAGTGATTAATGCTTTCTGACTTCGTGATATTCCAATACTTTCTACAATATCTTCAGTCATTCTAATCCCTGCCGTGTCAACTAGTGTGATCGGTATTCCTTCTATGATTATTTCACTTTCTAAAAGGTCCCTTGTTGTCCCAGGGAATTCAGTCACTATTGCTTTTTCTCTTTTCGAAAGTAGATTTAGTAATGAGCTTTTACCAACATTGGGAAGTCCTATAATTGCAACTTTCAGACCATTCTTAATTAAGCACCCTTGCTTTGCATCAATTATTAGTTGATTTAACTCTTGATTTATATTTTCTAAGCTTTTAATTAATTTATTTTTATTTAGTGGAGGCAAATCATCTTCAAAATCAATTCTTGCTTCAATTTCACTTAATAGTTCCAGTAGCTTATTTCTTAAAGTATTGATTTCGACATTAATATCTCCATCTATTCCTGCGATAGCTAGTTGAGCTGCTTTTTTGCTCTTTGCGCTTATTAAGTCATGAATTGCTTCTGCTTGAGTGAGATTAAGTCGACCATTTAATACTGCACGTTGACTAAATTCACCTGGCAAGGCGCGTCTTATATAGGGTTGGTCTAAAAGTTCTTCCAGAATTCTGTTAACAGTAATTAATCCTCCATGGCAGTGAATCTCAACAACATTTTCTCCTGTAAAACTTCTTGGGGCATCCATAATCAAGATTAAAACTTCATCAATGTGTGTTTTTGTTTTTTGATCTAAAACATGCCCATACAGTATTTTGTGACTTCCCCATGTTTGATGCCCAGGAATATTGATAATGCTTTGAGCTGCTTGTTTGGAAAATGATCCTGAAATGCGAATGACTGCTATCCCTCCTTGTCCAGGAGCAACTGCTGAGGCCACTGCTGCAATTGTTTCTTCAGTTGGGAAATTGAGATCCATCAACTAATTATGAGCAATATTCTTTACGATCAAATTGAACTTTCAGTTTAAAGCCCAACAGACAATCTGATGCTTACATTTCTATTTAAGTTGATTCAACGAGTTAGAAGATTGAGTATCTGGGTTTGGAAGCAGGAGGGAAGCCCTGGAGAGAGAGCAAGAGGAGTTGCTTTGGGAGTGTTTAGTGGATGTTTCCCTTTTTTTGGATTTCAAACTTTGATTGGGATTATTCTAGCTAAAGCCCTTAGAGGCAATCTTCTATTAGCCGCCGCCGCTACTTGGATTAGTAATCCATTTACTTATTTACCTCTTTTTTGGCTTAACTATAAAATTGGGGAAATATTTTTAGGAGTAGGTAAAAATGTAGATGGTTTACAAGAGTTGTCTAGGCAAGATTTATTTGAACAGGGTTGGATCTTTAGCAGTAGAATTTTATTAGGATCTTCAGTTGTTGGGTTGTTCTTAGGGATATCTTTAGGAAGCATATTTTATATCTTATTTAAGAGAGTACCTTACACTAAATCTATTTAATCTAATCCAGTACGTGCAATATCAATGACATCTGCTAGTGAGCGAATTTGCTGTATGGTTATTTGCAATTGATCTGAATTCTTTAATTCGATTTTTAAATCAATACATGCCGGTTTGCCATAGGCAGTTTTGACACGAGCATCACTTACGTTGATACCACTATCGGATAGTCTCATCAATATATCTTTAAGCACGCCTACTCTATCGATAACTTCAATTCTTAACTGAGTAGTAAATCTTTGATCTTGAATGGAGATGTTTTCATTCCATTGAACTGGTAATCTCCGCTCACTTGGTATAGATTCTGCATTAACACAACTTTGTCGATGAACAGTAATGCCGTGATTTCCTAAAGAGACAGTACCTAGTATGGCTTCGCCAGGCAGAGGACTGCAGCAGCCTCCTAACCTATAATCTAGTCCTTCTAGTCCAAGGATGGGAGAGTTTTTAGGTTTAGTTTTTGTGGATAGTGCTGACTCCTTTTGCATAGCAAGCTTTTTTGCAACATCAGCATTTGATTCAGGTGGCTCAGGTTCAATATTTTGTAGATGAATTTCTTCTCTTAGACGGTTGAGCACTTGATGCAAAGTAATACCACCAAAGCCAAGTGCAGCTAGTAAGTCATCTGCACTTTTTACATTACATCTTTCAGCTACTTTTTTCATTGCATCACTATTCAGTAAAGATTCAAAACCATCTCTACCTAAATCGCGTTCTAAAAGATCCTTCCCTCGTTGAATAGTTTCATCACGATGACTTTTTTTATACCATTGCCGTATTCGATTACGTGCAGTTGGGGTTGCTACAAAATTCAACCAATCAAGACTTGGATGAGCAGTTTTGTTTGTAAGAATTTCTATAAAATCTCCATTATCAAGTGCAGTTGATAATGGACATAACTTGTCATTGATGCGACTACCATGACAATGGTTGCCAACTTCTGAATGAATGCGATAAGCAAAATCTATAGCAGTTGAGCCTTTTCTAAGGCCTACTACATCACCTTTGGGAGTGAATACAAAAACCTCTTCATCAAATAAATCTTCTTTGATAGAAGCTAGATAGTCATTATGATCATCATTACCTCCTTCCTGTTGCCATTCTACAAGCTGACGGAGCCAATTGAAACGCTCTGTATTGCCAGATGCTGGTGAGCCGCCTTCTTTATATTTCCAGTGTGCAGCTATTCCAAATTCTGCAATTTGATGCATCTCAGGAGTTCTAATTTGGACTTCGATAGGCCTATGACGACCAATCACGGCAGTGTGAAGAGATTGGTATCCATTAGGTTTAGGCAAGCCAATATAATCTTTAAAACGACCTGGAATTGGCCTAAAAGTGTCGTGAACAACTGCTAGAGCTCTATAGCATGCTTCTAGATTTGGAACAATGATGCGCAGTGCGGCAACATCATATATTTCATGAAATTCTTTTTGTTGGCGTTGCATTTTGCTCCAGATTCCAAAAAGATGTTTTGGTCTTCCATTAATTTCACAATTCTTTAGGCCAGCTTCTAATAGTTTGGTTTTTAGGAGTTGAACAGTTATTTCTAAACGCTTTTCTCTTTCACTCCTTTTGGTGACTACTTCTTGTTGTATCTCTCTAAAAGCTTCAGGTTCAAGAAGTTTAAATGCGAGATCTTCAAGTTCCCATTTGAAACGCCCTATCCCAAGCCTATTTGCCAATGGAGCATAAATTTCTTTTGTTTCTAGTGCTATTCGTTGCTGTTTATCAGATTGGAGAGAGCCTAAAGTGCGCATATTATGTAATCTGTCCGCTAGTTTGACAAGAACAACTCTGATGTCACAGGCCATAGCAAGAAACATTTTTCGTAGATTTTCTGCTTGTGCTTCTGTTCGATTGGTGAAATGAATACCGCCTAATTTTGTAACGCCTTCAACTAATCCACTTACTTCTGGTCCAAAGAAATCTTCTAATTGATTCAGAGTTAGATCTGTATCTTCTATCGCATCATGTAAGAAACCTGCTGCTATCACAGTTGGACTTGCTCCTATTTCACGTAATAAATCTGCAACTGCAACTGGATGGACAATGTATGGATCCCCACTAACCCTGAATTGTCCTGTATGTAGGCGGAAAGCTAAATCAAAAGCATTTACAAGTAATGATTCAGAGTCTGTAGGACATGTTTCTCCTTTTCCTGAAGGAACCCTTGAAATACAATCTTTTAGCCAAGTAGGCAATTCAATACCGTAATCCTCAGGACTTGTAATTGCTTTGGTTTTTAGCTGAGGTTCTTCAGACATTACCTAATTACAGCCAAAGTTGGCCTGTGTTGAATTTGATCTTGAGGTGGCTTTAGCATCCGACTTAGCGGATAATACATTTTATTCAGGGTTTATACCTCTTGCTACACCCTATGCCTAGTTCTTTAGGGGATGTTTTAAATGTTCAAGATTTAAAAGTGTGCTACCCAAATAGCACTAAGTGGATTCTTAATGGGTTTAATTTAAATATTGCAGCTGGAGAACGGTTGGCACTTATTGGTAGCTCAGGTTCTGGGAAAAGTACAGTCGCAAAGGTTTTGATGCAGATTCTTCCTCAAGGTAGCGTTTGCAGTGGAGATTTGTACTTACTTGGGCAGAATCTTTTAAAATTAAATAAGGCTGGCTTACAAAAAGTCAGAGGAGAATTAGTTGGATTAGTGTTTCAGGATCCAATGACAAGGCTTAACCCTTTAATGACAATTGGCGACCATTTACTTGATACGTTAAAAGCCCATCACTCTCAATCGACAAGTGTGCGTTTGAAGATTCGCGCCGAAGAATTATTAGTAAAAGTTGGCCTAAATCCAGATCGCTTTAACTCTTTTCCTCATGAATTTAGTGGTGGAATGCGTCAAAGGGTGGCAATTGCTTTGGCGATAGCCTTAAATCCACCTTTGATAATTGCAGATGAACCTACTTCGAGTCTTGATGTTGAAGTAGCCAATCAAGTTATGGCAGAGTTAAACCGTCTCTGTGATGAACTTGAGAGCTCTCTTTTATTAATTAGTCACGACTTGGCTCTTGCATCTCGATGGTGTGAACGCATGGTAATTCTTGAGCAAGGAAAGGTAGTTGAAGAAGGCTTGACCAGAGATATTCTTGTTAGTCCTAAATCTTCTCTTGGCAACAGACTCGTCAATGCCGCTAAAGCAAGAGAATTGAAAAGCTTCACATTAGAGCCTAAAGCTGAGGTGGCTTTAGAAGTTGATAGATTGCGTTGCTGGCATTCAGAAGGGGGAATGCCTTGGGAATTTAATTGGAATAAAGCTATTGATGAAGTCTCTTTTTCTATTCGGGCAGGAGAAACACTTGGATTAGTAGGAGTCTCAGGCTGCGGGAAAAGCACTTTGTGCAGAGCTCTTATGGGTTTATTGCCCATTAGAGGAGGTGATGTGAAAGTGTTTGGTAAAACCTTAGGGCGCCTAAATAGAAAATCTTTAAAACAAGTCAGGCAATCATTGCAAATGGTATTTCAGGATCCTTTTGCTTCATTAAATCCAAAAATGACGGTCTCACAAAATATTGCTGACCCTATTCTTGTTCATCAATTATCTAATCGTTCCCAAGCAAAAGAAAAAACAAGACAATTGTTAGAGCAAGTTGGTCTTTCCCCTCCTGAGAAATTTCAGAATCGAATGCCAAGCCAACTTTCTGGTGGACAGCAACAAAGAGTAGCTATAGCTAGAGCACTGTCTCTAAACCCTAAGATTCTTATTTGTGACGAAAGTGTCAGTATGCTGGATGCTGAGATTCAATTAGAAATTCTTGAATTGTTAAACTCTTTACAAGGCCAGTTAGGGTTGTCAATTTTGTTTATTACTCATGACTTGTTAGTGGCTCGTGGTTTTTGCCATAGAGTGGCTGTAATAGACCAAGGCAAGATTGTCGAAGAAGGGTTGGCAAAGGATTTATTTGAAAAGCCTCTTTCAGCTATTACTAGGAAATTAGTTAAGGCGTGTCCTCGTATTAGAGTTTAAACTCAGCAATTTATTTTTGTCTTAAAGTTTTTAATAAGGATTCAAATTTACTTGGTAGTGGAGCATTGAAAACCAAGTTTTCATTATTGTCTGGATGTTGTAATCCAAGTTGAATTGCATGTAAAGCTTGCCCTGTAAGCTTAATAGGTGTTTTTTTGCATCTACTGTAAGTCTGATCTCCTAAAATTGGATGACCAAAATGTGCGCAGTGAACACGAATCTGATGGGTACGACCAGTATCTAATTTAAACCGAAGAAGTGAATAGTCTCCTAGCCTTTCTTCTAGCTTCCAGTGTGTACATGCATGTCGTCCAGAATCATCAGAAACAACGGCATATTTCTTTCTATCAACAGGATGTCTTCCTATCGATCCAATAATAGTCCCTTGATCACCTTTGGGGACTCCATGCACAATGGCTATATATTCTCTAGAAGCCACTCTTTTTTGGATTTGTTTTTGTAGGCTGACTAAGGCTTCTTGACTCTTCGCAATGACGATACAACCAGTTGTATCTTTATCTAATCTATGAACTATCCCAGGCCGTAATTTGCCATTGATTCCAGGTAGATTTTCACAGTGTTCTAGTAGACCATTTACCAAGGTTCCAGTTTTATGACCTGGAGCTGGGTGAACTGCGATGCCAGCTTCTTTATTGATTACAATTATATGTGCATCTTCATAAAGCACCTCTAAGGACATTCTTTCTGGCTTGAGATAGGGAAGTGGTTCTGGAGGTGGTAGCCATAATTTAATTTCATCTCCTTTTCTTAGAGGTGTTTTTGCTTTTGCTGTAATTTCATTAATTTTTACATAGCCATTGTTGATAAATTTTTGAATTCTTGATCTACTTTGCTCTGGACGTTGACTCACAAGCCAGCGATCAAGACGCATTGGCAAAGGCTTAGGATAATGAAGTATTACAACCTCCCCTTCTCCTTCTCCAAACCCTTGTTTGAAAACAGACTCTTTCATGCTGGCTGATCAAGAGTGATTTGACCAAGTAATGCTTTCCTGTAATCATCTAATAGTTTTTGAGCCATTCTTCGAATATCCTTTGATGTGTGTAATATTGCAGTATCTAGTAGCCATCTATGAGGATCATTGCCACAACTTTCGAGACTTATGCCATAGCGCTTGTATATTGAATTATTTATAGATAAGTATGTGCTCTCTCCTAAATTGGGAAGCATCTTTAAGAATGCAAGGGCAACTAATTCAACGTCGTAAGCACCTTGTCCAATATCATCACATATAGCAAGTCTCAATGCTGCCTGTTGATTTTCTAATTGAGGAGGTAACACTCCAGGAGCATCTAGAAGATCAATTTTTTGATCTAGTCTCACCCATTGCAAAGATCTTGTTACACCGGCACGACGAGAGCTTGAAACTACTTTCTTTTGAATCAACCTGTTGATGAGAGCAGATTTTCCAACATTTGGGAATCCAAGCAAAAGGGCCCTAACAGCTCGCATCTTCATTCCTCTTAATTTGCGTCGTTGATTTAATGCATGTCCTAATTCAATAGCAGCTTTTTTTATTTTGGTAACACCTTCACCAGTTTTAGCGTTACACCACAATGGATATTGGTCGGTTTTTTTAAACCATTCATTCCATTTTTCAATATTTTTTGAAGTAACCATGTCTTTGCGGTTGATTACTAATAAATGCTTTTTATTAGTAATCCATTGTTGAAGATGAGGGTGAGAAGTGGATAGGGGTATGCGTGCATCTCTTACTTCTATTACAAGATCAACTTTTTCAAGATTTTTACTTAATTGTTTTTCGGCCTTTGCTATGTGGCCTGGATACCACTGAATAATTGAGGTGCTCACGGCACTAGTAATACAGGGTAATGCGCAAGTTGAATCAGCTTGGATTCCGATTTTATCTTGTTTTTTGGTAGTACAGCCATGTTCAGATAGTATCTCTGGCTAATAAATTGGCCATTAATTCACTCCTCAGGTTATTGTCAAGCCCGTTTTATGTTTTCAAGGGCTTTCCTATGTCAAAGCGTTCTCTCTCTAGTCTCAGCGTAGAGGAGCTATGCGGCAAGCGTGTATTAGTAAGGGTTGACTTCAATGTCCCTCTTAGTGATGACGGTTCTATAACCGATGACACAAGGATTCGTGCAGCTTTGCCAACTATTAAAGATTTGATAGAAAAAGATGCGAAAGTCATTCTTTCTGCACATTTTGGTAGACCTAAAGGTCAAGTGAATGAGGATATGCGTCTTTCTCCTGTAGCAAAAAGATTGTCTGAATTATTAGGAAAATCTGTAGTTAAAACTGAAAGTTGTATTGGCCCAGATGCTCAATCGAAAGTTGATGCTATGAACAACGGGGATATTGTTTTGCTGGAAAATGTTCGTTTTATTTCTGGAGAAGAAAAAAATGATACAGATTTTTCTCAAAAATTGTCTTCTTTAGCTGAGGTTTATGTAAATGATGCCTTTGGTGCCGCTCATAGAGCCCATGCTTCTACTGAAGGTGTAACAAAATTTCTGAAGCCAAATGTTGCTGGTTATTTAATGGAGAAGGAACTTCAATACTTACAAGGGGCTATTGATTCTCCAAAGAGACCTTTAGCGGCAATTGTTGGTGGATCTAAAGTCAGTAGTAAAATAGGGGTATTGGAATCCTTAATTGATAAATGCGACAAAGTTCTTTTAGGTGGAGGTATGATATTTACTTTTTATAAAGCAAGAGGACTGTCTGTTGGCAAAAGTTTAGTTGAGGATGACAAGGTAGAACTTGCAAAGCAACTTGAAAAAAAAGCTTTAGAAAAAGGTGTTGAATTTCTTTTGCCAACGGATGTCGTTTTGGCTGATAATTTTTCACCAGATGCTAATAGTCAAATATCTTCTATTAATTCCATTCCTGAAGGCTGGATGGGCTTAGATATAGGACCTGACTCAGTAACTCTGTTTCAAGAAGCTCTCAGTGACTGTCAAACAGTTATTTGGAATGGACCTATGGGAGTTTTTGAGTTTGATAAATTCTCACAAGGAACCAACTCAATTGCTACTACTTTGGCTCATTTAGGTGAAAAAGGTTGTTGCACCATTATTGGAGGAGGAGACTCAGTTGCCGCAGTAGAGAAGGCTGGCTTGGCAGATAAAATGTCTCATATCTCTACTGGTGGTGGAGCTAGTCTTGAATTGCTTGAGGGTAAAGTCCTTCCTGGGGTAGCTGCTCTTGATGATTCTATTTGAATGCAAAAAGATCATAAGAATTAATTGATTCTTTGAAAAAAAACTGTTATAAGTGGATGATTTTTTAAAAAGAAAAGTCGTTTTGATTAGACACTACTTTAACGAGTTTGGTAATAGATATTAATCCTTCAGGGTGAGCAATAATTGCAGCCCATCTTTGATTTCCTGGATCTAATGGTGCTTTGACAGTTTTAAATATTCCCCCTGATCCCATTGGCTTAAGTTGCATACCTCCTTGTAAAAAAATCACTTGTTTTTGATCTTTTAAATGCATTAAACCACCTGCAATTATAGAGTTTTCTAATGGCTTATTAATTATAATATCTATATCGTACCAGCTTCCTGTAAGAGCCACATCAGGAACTTGCAAAGTAATCTCAATAGGTTTCTTTGTAGCACTTAATATAGAGGATTCACTTATTACTTCGCTGTTTATTATTTTCCCATTTTTGATATCAATTGCAAGTGTTTGATTGGCTTTTAAAGAGTAATCTTGATTGCCTAGTTTTTTCTTAGCCGTGATTAATAATTCAATAGACTTTCGCTTGTTTTTTAATTCTTTTGTAGGATTGACAGTCCATTTTGCATTAGAGAACTCTTTTCGAAACAATAGGAGCTTTCTTTCTATATCTAAGGCAATTTCTTTGTCGATAAGATTATTGAGCTTTGAAAAATCATTACTATTCAAAGAATTTTCTATTTCTTGGCTCAGCTTTTTAAGATTTATTTCTTGAGCATAACTGGACTCAAGACATGACAGGATGAATACAATCCATACATTTAGAGTCAATTTGATTAAATGATGCACGTTTTGAATCGTTTTTTTACTTATAACGTAAGCGTAGGTATTAATAGAGATTATTTCTATGCCTAGGCTATTAATTGCTGCCAGTGGGACAGGTGGTCATATTTTTCCTGCTCTTGCTATTGCAGAAGCATTGTCGAAATCTTGGGAAATTAATTGGTTAGGTGTTCCTGATCGATTAGAGGTTCAATTGGTACCCAAGAAATATGAGCTGACTACTATTGCATTGCAAGGGTTTAGCAAAGGTGGATTGCGCAAATTAATTCAATTACTCAGAGTCATTTCTGCAACTTACTTAGTTATAAGATTGATTCAAAGAAAAAGGATTCAAATAGTTTTTACAACAGGTGGGTATATTTCGGCTCCTGCGATTCTGGCAGCAAAATTGTGCCGAAAGAAAGTGATGCTTCATGAATCCAATGCATACCCAGGAAAAGTGACCAGACTTTTAGGGAGATTTTGTGATGTAGTTGCACTTGGCTTGCCTACTGCTGTGGAATATTTGCCTAATTGCCAATCAGTTGTAACTGGAACGCCTGTTAGAAAAAGTTTTCTGATATCTCATGACCTACCGTCATGGGTGCCGATTGGTAAGGGACCACTAATTGTTGTAATTGGTGGGAGTCAGGGTGCAATTGGTTTAAATCAAATGGTTAGGAATACTTTGCCTTATTTACTTGAAAATGGATGTAGGGTAGTTCACATTATTGGGAAGAATGAAATACAAGCAACTCCTAATCAAAACTTAGTTGAAAAGACCTTTACGGATGAAATTCCTTCTTTATTACAGCATGCAGATCTCGTTATCAGTAGAGCAGGTGCTGGAACTTTAAGTGAACTCGCAGTTTCAAGCTCTCCTGCAATTCTAGTGCCATACCCTTATGCAACTGATGCTCATCAAGATTTAAATGCTGCTTATGCCGCTCAGTTTGGTGGAGCATTAATTGTGCATCAACACCCACCTGACATGAAAGGTTTGACTAATGCATTGAATCGAGTATTGTCTGAACGTCTAACTTCTAGTAGTCAATCTTCTGCATTCCTCTCTCAAATGAAGATAGGTATGATGAATATTGCCCAGAAGGAGGCTCATAATCATGTGATTGACCTTTTGAAAAAACTGACTATAGGCTCTCTCGCATCTTAGTAATGATTAGTTGATTATCTTCTTTTGTTTGTAGGCTTATACGTAGCCATGTTTCTCCTAGACCTTTGAATGACCTACAATCTCTTAGCAGGATCCCTTTTTGAGCTAGTTTTTCACGCAAACTGGTTAAAGGTTGACGACTTTCAATTAATTGAAAATTAGTTGAGGAAGGATGAGCAATAATTCCTGGAAGTGTAGATAGATGATAATTCAGCCATTTCCCTTCATTGATAACCCAATTTTCTACTTTTTTAATTTGCCTTACCATTACTGATTGATTACTCATTAACATTAACCCTACAGATAAAGCTATTCCATTGACTGGCCATGGATCTCTGAGAATTTGCCATTGCTTGAGTCGTTTTGGCTGACTAATGGCATATCCAAGTCTTAACCCAGCAATAGCGAAGATCTTAGTGAGACTTCTTATTACAATAAGGTTCTTATAATTTTTCACTAATGGAATGAGTGATTGTTGCTCTCCCTTAGGAACTAGGGGTAGGAATGCTTCATCACAGATGACGAGATCATTGGTTTTCAATAATACTTCTAGTGATTTACGACTCCATAGTTGACCAGTAGGATTATGAGGGTTTGTTATCCAAACAACTTTTGACTTTAGGTCTAAAGGAAATTTCTGAGGAAAATTGGATTTCCAAGATAGAGGTAGAGGAACTTCTAGATAGCTTCCATTCCAACAGTGAAGTGCTCTTTTATAGTCTGAAAAGCCTGGCGAAGGAAGTGCACTAATACCAGAATGCGAGGCATCACGAGCTGCCCAGGTTAGGAGTTCAGCTGCTCCATTGCCTGGAAGGACCATTGATGGGTCTATAGAATGCCATTGGCCGATTGACTTTTTTAGTTCTGAATAATGTAAATCTGGATAGCTTCTGATCTCAATACCCTTTATGGCTTGATTGATGCAATCATGAATCTCATTAGGATGCTCAAAAGGCACTATGGATGCACTGGCATCAATAAGTTCGTTTGTATTCAGCCCTAATCTCTTCGCTTCTTGACAGATATTCCCACCATGTTGAATAACTATAGATTTATTATTTTGTGTTGATAAGTTTTTTTTTATATCCATGGAGCATTACTGCCAATTACTTCAGAGATGTTTTCAAATTTATGGCGATCTAACTGGTGAGAAAATCCTTCTAGAATATTGGTAACTAGTTTTGGTCCTTTAAAAATCCAGCCCGTATATAGTTGCAAAAGAGATGCTCCTGCAGCAAGACGGTTCCAGGCAACTCTAGGAGAGTCAATTCCACCTACTCCAATAAGCGGCATATTATCGTTAGATGATTTCTTGAGTAGACGTATAACTTCTATTGCCCGATCACAAAGTGGGGAGCCGCTCAGGCCTCCTGGTTCTTCTTTTAAGGTCTTGCCTGTTTGGTTGATAACTCTTTTTTCAAGACCTAATCGGTCAAGACTTGTATTAACTGCAATTAAACCTGCTAATCCCTCCTGAGAAGCTAAGTTGGCTATGTCTTTAATTGCATTGTTTTCTAGGTCTGGTGCAATCTTGACTAACAAAGGTGGACAATTTTTAACTATTCTTAGACGTTCAATTAAACGTTGTAATTCTAATGGTTGTTGTAGATTCCTTAGCCCTGGAGTATTTGGTGAACTTACGTTAATTACAACGTAATTAGCCATATGAGAAAGTAATTCAAGTGATGCACCATAATCATCTGGAGCTTGTTCTAAAGGAGTAATTTTAGATTTCCCTAGGTTTATGCCAATCATAAAAGATCTTTTCAAAGGGTCTTCAATATTTTGTTTTTTAAGTGTTTTGTTCATTGTGTATGCACCATTATTGTTAAACCCCATTCGATTTAATGCTGCTTGTTCTTTGGCGAGTCGAAAAAGTCTTGGACGAGGGTTTCCTTTTTGTGCATGCCAAGTCACTGTTCCTATTTCTGCAAAACCAAATCCAAAACAATCCCAAATACCTGCACCTACTCCATCCTTATCAAAACCAGCTGCTAATCCAATTGGGTTTTCGAACTTACAACCAAATAAATTTTGTTGAAGTCTTTCATCTTTATGTTTTAGCTCATTAGCTAGTTTTGTAAGAACTTTAGAAAAAACAGGGGAGTTCCTATAAATAGATACTTGACCTAACAAAGCAAGTGCAATTTGTGTTAATTGCTCAGGGTCAAGACCATCATCTTTAGACAGTATTGGATTAAGGAACTGTTGATACAGTGAGTCTGTTGAAAAAAGGTTTAGGAGTGATTGTTTATTCATCATCAACGATCTTTTAATTTGAGCTTTATTGCAATTTTTTTTGAAAAGCTCACAGCAATCTTGTCTACTCTTTCATTATCAATATCACCGCTATGTCCTTTAACATATTCAAGAGCAACATCTATGAGACGTGCCTTATCTAAAGCCTCCCAAAGATCTTGATTAACTACAGGTTTTCGTGAAGATGTTTTCCAACCGTTCTTTTTCCAACCTATTATCCATGTACTTAAACCATCAATGAGATATTTACTATCGGTTCTAATTTTCATATTTGGATGACGTGGAAGACTTTTAAGCTTCTTTAGAACTTCTAGAGCTGCCTTTAGTTCCATTCGATTATTTGTTGTCTTAGGTGAATATCCACCAAATTCTTCTATAGACCCATCTTCATAACGTATTAGAGCCCCCCACCCTCCTGGACCAGGATTACCACTACATGCTCCATCTGTAGCTGCGGTTATAACTCGTGGTTCTTCAATGCTCATAGGAAAAAATAGCCGGTCATCTAGACCGGCTTTTAATGCTAAGGAGTTAGTAGATTTAATTTAGAATAGTTTGTTTATTTGAGGGATACTTTGCCTCCTGCACCTTCGATTGCTTTTTTTAGTGCCTCTGCTTCATCTTTTGATACACCTTCTTTAATTGTTTTTGGTGCAGCTTCAACCATTGCTTTTGCATCTCCTAGTCCAAGGCCAGTGGCATTTCGAACTTCTTTTAGGACTTTAATTTTTGCAGAAGCGTCAAAACTTTCTAAGACAACTTCAAACTCAGTTTTCTCTTCAGCTGCTTCGCCTCCAGCAGCTCCACCAGCTGCTGCGCCTGGAGCTGCCATTACAACTCCTGCCGATGCTGCAGCAGAAACTCCAAAAGCTTCTTCAATTTGCTTAACCAATTCAGAGGCTTCAAGCAAGGAAAGCTCTTTTAGTGATTCAAGGATTTTGTCGGTTTTTGTAGACATGGTTTAAATTCAGCAACGAGTTAGGAAAAAAGTCTGTCGAAAGTAAAGAAATCAGCTCTCACCGTTTTCGGCATGCTGTTTAAGTGATCTGGCAAGGCCTGAAGGAACCTCTTTTATTCCTACAGCAATTTTTGTTGGGATGGCATTTAAAGCCCCTGCAATTTGAGCCATAAGAGTCTCTTTAGACGGAAGACTGGCAATTGCCTTTATTTCATCTTGAGAGAGAAGTTTGCCTTCAAAAAGTCCGCCTTTTGTCTCGGACTTTTTAGTTTCCTTTTGGAATGTTTGAATTGCTTTTAATGCGCCACCAACATCGCCTTTTACAAGTACGAAAGCATTAGTGCCACTTAATAACGATTCAAGTCCAGACCATGTGCTGTCTCCATTGATTGCCTTTCGAATTAATGTATTCTTGGCAACCTTGCAAATGCCTTTACTGGGCTCAAGACGAGCCCTAAGATCAGACATTTCTTTGATGGATAAGCCCTTGTAATCCAGGACCAACGCCATTTCAGCATCATCGAGGAGGCCTTTAATCTCTTCGACTATTTGTTTCTTACTCTCCAGTGTGCGGCCCATAGTAATTGGATCGAATCAAGGAAGTAACTAGACAAGCTGCCATTTATCTCTAAAAAGAGACGAGGATGCTGTCGATTCAATCCAATGAAGATAAACCGTTTAGCAATTGCCTCGGTAGGATCTATGCACTTTCGTACTACCTACTGTCTATGGCTTTGCTAATACCTAAAAGGTATTCGCTAGTTAAACAAATATACCAAATAAGGTTACGCTTCTTCTTGAAGATCTTGTAGAGCAGTTATATCAACTTGAATAGATGGTCCCATTGTTGAACTTAAAAACAAGCTTTTCCAGTAACGCCCTTTAGCACCGCTAGGCTTATTTCTATCAATTGTTTCTTGTAAGGATTTTAAATTTTCAAGCAGAGCTTCTGAAGCAAAGCTTGCTTTGCCAAATCGAACATGAACAATTCCACCACGATCAGCTCTGAACTCTAGTTTTCCTGCTTTGAATTCAGAAATAGCTCCTTTTAGATCAGTCGTCACTGTTCCAGCTTTTGGATTTGGCATTAGTCCCCTAGGACCTAGTACTCGCCCTAATTTTGCAACTTTGGGCATCATTTCAGGAGTAGCAATGAGGATGTCAAAGTTCATTTCACCCTTATTAATGATTTCTACAAGATCTTCTTCTCCAGCCAAATCAGCGCCTGCTGATTTGGCTTCCCCTACTTTCTCGCCTTTTGCAATAACAGCAATTCTTACTTTTTGCCCAGTTCCATTTGGAAGAGCAACTGTAGTTCTTAATTGTTGGTCTGTGTATTTGGGATCTATCCCTAGCCTTGCATGAGCTTCAATGGTCTCATCAAACTTAGCTGTTGAATTTTTTTTCACTAAATCAATAGCTTCACTTGGTGTATACAACTTTTCTTCTACTTGTGAAGAAAGGTTGGTCATTCTTTTTGAAGTTTTTTTCATATAAAAAATGGGGTACATGCGACTTTTAAGTCTCCCCCTGAATAATGAATCAAGGTTTTTTAGGCAAAAATCCTAAAGAGGATTTAATCACTAATAGAAACACCCATATTTTTGGCTGTTCCTTCAATGACTTTCATTGCTGATTCAATACTACTGCAGTTCAAATCAGGCAATTTAGTTTTTGCTATTTCCTCTAATTGAGACTTGTTAATTGTACCTGCCTGCCCTTTTGCTGATTCTCCCGAGCCTTTTTCAATACCAGCGGCTTTTGTAATAAGAACTGATGCTGGAGGTGTCTTTGTTATGAATGTAAAACTTCGATCTTCAAATACAGATATTTCAACTGGTATAACAAAGCCTGCTTTGTCTTGAGTCCTTGCATTGTATTCCTTGCAGAAAGACATAATGTTTACCCCATGCTGTCCAAGAGCTGGACCGACAGGTGGGGCAGGATTTGCTTTGCCAGCCTGAAGGGCCAACTTGATCACGGCTACAACTTTCTTTGCCATCTTTTAGGAGAATTGGAGTTTGAGACTTACCTAGTTAAAGGAAAGTTTGTGAAGGTTCTGCAAAATTACTTCTTTGTTTGTCAAAAAAGGCATTAATAGGAATTTTATCAGTTAGTTCTGTTTATTTATTTGAGAAAACTCAAGTTCAACTGGAGTTTCTCTCCCAAAGATTGAAAGAAGGGCCTTTAACTTGCTTCTTTCTCCTGATACTTCAATAACTTCGCCCTGAAAGTCTTTAAAAGGTCCTCCAGTAACAATAATGCGATCACCTTCAGCAAGGTCAAGTTTGACGACAGTTTTCTTTTCAGAAGCTCTTTTGAAAATCCTATTAACTTCAGACCTGCTTAGAGGTCTTGGTTTGATATGTCCTCTTCCTCTGCCAGTTGGTCGTCGGTCTTCAGCTCCAACAAAATTAATAACATTAGGAGTGCTTCTTACTGCCATCATTGTGTCTTCATCAAGGACCATACGAACTAATACATAACCTGGAAAAACTTTCTCTTCAGTTGATTGTCTGCTGCCATCTTTTTTTAATTTGACTGCAGGTGTTTGAGGGATTTCTATTTCAAGAATGCGATTACCTACTCCTAGAGTTACGGCTCTTTGTTCAAGAGTGGCTTTTACTTTTTTTTCACAACTAGATGCAACTTGAATGGCATACCATCTAGCGACGCTTGTTTTTGCTATGGATTCAGCTGCATTCGAGATTATTTCTTCTCCATTACTGGATGAAGTTAAATCTATTGCCTCTGAAGACGTTGAGGAAGTGGAATCAAATTCTGACACTGTGAAGAAAAAGCTTTGTGAAATGATTGAAAATAAATTGTTGAGTTTGCTTCAACGGAAAATCTGTGATGCACCCCAACCATAAAAACGACTTATTGCTGCAATGGATGCTGCAGATAGAGTTACCATTAATATTACTGCTATTGATTCACTAAATAGTTGCTGTCTACTTGGCCATACAACTAATTTAAGTTCCTCAATAGTTCCAGCAAAAAAACCTTTTTTAGGTGAAGGAGGCTCTTCACTAGGAGGTGAAGTAGAGTTCGGTTGTTCTTGAGAAGGGGTTGATGACACAGTTAAAAATTCCAGTATGAGGCTTTTTAATATGCAATAAGTCAGCAAATATTGTATTGATATTACTCTTTTAGTGTTCTCCTTGAAACTCTAGTGTTTTTGATTCGTTTTCAGAAGTTTTTATTCTTACTGCTCTGAAACCATTAAATTCATCTTCCAATAATTTAGTTGCAAGAGGATTTTCAATTCTTCTTCGGATAATTCTTCTTAATGGTCTGGCTCCATATTCAGGTTCAAATCCTTCTGATGCAAGATTTTCTATTGTGGAACTATCAACACGAAGTTCTAAATTTTGTTCAGCAAGCAAATTTGTTAGTTCAATAAGTTGAAGCTTGATAATTTCTTGAATATCTTGTCTTGAAAGTGGGCTGAAATGAATAATTTCATCAATTCTATTAAGAAACTCTGGGCGAAATTGCTTTTTCAGCAATTGATCAATTGTTGTCTTTAAAGAGTTAGAAACTTTCTTCATGTCATTATTATTTTCATCTGAAAATCTTGTGCTGTCTAAGATTTTTCGACTTGCCAGATTGCTTGTCATTACAATAACAGTGTGGCGAAAGTCAACTGTTATTCCTTGAGAGTCGGTTAGCCGTCCATCATCAAGAACTTGTAGCAGAATATTGAATACATCAGGATGGGCTTTTTCTAATTCATCTAAAAGAATTACAGAATATGGTCTTCGACGTACTGCTTCAGTTAATTGACCTCCTTCTTCATAACCGACATACCCTGGTGGAGCCCCAAGAAGCCTTGCAACTGCATTCCTTTCCATGAATTCACTCATATCTAATCTGATTAATGCTTCTTCTTCATCAAACAATGAAGCGGCTAGAGCTTTTGCTAATTCTGTTTTTCCAACTCCGGTTGGACCTAAAAACAAAAAGGACCCAATAGGACGATAGCTATCTTTCATTCCTGCCCTTGCTCTTTTAATAGCCTCAGCCACTGCTTTCACTGCTTCGATTTGGCCTATAACTTTGTTAGCAAGATCTTTCTCTAAGTTTAAAAGTTTTTGCTTTTCACCTGCCATGACTTTATTTACTGGAATACCAGTCCAATTAGCAACAACATCAGCAATATCTTCTGGCTCAACTTGACTTTTTCTAGGTGAAAGAATGCTTGATTTTAAATAATTATCAATTTCCTTTTCTGTAGTTAGTATTTCATCTTGAAGATTGTAAAGAGTATCATATTGAAGCTTTGCAGCTTCTTCAAGATTTCCTGCCTGTTCTGCCGAATTAATTAAGTCTCTAATATTATTATCTTCATTATACAAACTTTCTAGTTCCTTTGAGTTTGATTTATAAGCTTCCCATTCACTAGTCAGTTTATTAACTTCACCTTCCTTTATCTTAATTTGATTATTTATTCTTTCATATTCTTCTTCTTTATTATTTTTCTGAGCATCAATTAGCTCTTTGCTTAAACTGATAAGAGCATATTCTTTTTCTTCAATTAAGATTGGTTTTGAAGTGGCCTCAATTTTAATTTGAGCAGCAGCTTCATCTATTAAATCTATTGCTTTGTCAGGGAGGCATCGGTCATTTATATAACGATCTGCAAGTTTATTTGCTGTGATTAATGCCTGGTCTGAAATATTAACTGCATGATGTAGTTCATATCTTTCTTTAATACCGCGCAGTATTTCAACGCTTAATTCTATACTCGGCTCTTTAATAAAAACTTGTTGAAACCTTCTATTCAGAGCCTGATCTTTTTCGATTGTTTTTCTATAATGTTCTGGTGTAGTCGTTCCAATGCAACGAAGATCGCCACTAGCAAGAATAGGTTTCAATAGACTTCCTGCATCTGCACTTGAACGGTCAGTAGAAAGTAAAGTATGAAGCTCATCAATAAATAAAATAACTTTAGACTCAGGATTACTTGCTTCTTTAAGAACGGATCTTAGTCGCTCTTCAAATTGTCCTCTAAATTTCGTACCAGCTATTAATGCGCCTATATCTAGTGAAATTAGTTTTAGGCCTTTAAGAGATTCAGGAACTTCATTGCAAATAATTCTTTGTGCTAACAACTCTGCTATAGCTGTTTTTCCTACTCCTGGAGGACCAATTAATACGGGATTATTTTTTCCTCTTCGTGATAGAACTTTGATAGTAGATTTAATTTCTTTATCTCTTCCTATTACTGGGTCTAGCTCTTGATTTTGTGCAGCTAAAGTAAGATCTTTCCCAAAGATTTCCAGAGGGTTTTCTTCTTTTTCTAGCTTTATTTGATTATCTTCAGAATTATGTTTAGATTTAATCTCTTGGATTATTTCTTTCTGGTCATTTTTATTGAATCCAGTGGCAAAAGTTTCAAGTGATTTTTGTTCTTTTTTATATGAATTTTTTTCTATCTTATTTGATTTACGAGAAATAGATTTTGGTAATCGTCTTAATTCGCTTTCAAGTAATTCACTTGGTAATCCTACTTCTTTAAAAAGCTCAGATCCGATCCTTTTATCTCTTCCAAGTGCTATTAGCAAGTGAGAAACTTCTATTGAGCGAGAGCCCCATCTTTTCCTAAAATTATCAGCGCAGTCGAGTAATTCTTCTAGATCCTCACCTACGAATAACTTGTCTGTATTTGTTATTGGAAGACCTGCAAGAAAATTTTCTAGACCATCCAGTATATCTTCAATATTTATTGGTAAGGACTCCACTGTTGATTGATAGCTTGAATCAGTAAATAGAGCTTGCAGAATATGCTCTACATCAAGGAACTCATGTCTCCATCTACGGGCTTCATTTTCACCTGCTAGTAAAAGGTTCCATGCTTCATTACTAAAAGAGTCTGGTGCATTTGTTAGACTGCTTTTCATAGAATCTGTGTTAGTTGTTTGAAATTGCATAAGGCTTATTAATTAGAAGGGAGCACTATGTCTTTTGAATTAATTCAATTTTGTAGCCATCTGGGTCTTGAATAAAAGCTATCAAGGTTTGACTATGTTTCATTGGTCCGGCTTCTCTAATCACATTCCCACCATTTGCAGCAATTGACTTGCATGTTTGATAAATATCACTTACTCCAATAGCAATATGTCCATATCCAGTACCAATGTCATAATGCTTTTTGTCCCAATTGTGAGTTAGTTCTAGTACTGTACTGTTTTCTTCAGAACCATAACCAACAAATGCAAGGGTGAATTTGCCAGAAGGGTAGTCTTTTTTTCTTAGTAATTTCATGCCTAATATCTCCGTATAAAATTTTAAGGACCTTTCTAGATCTACTACCCTAATCATGGTATGAAGCATTCTCATTTTTCAGATATGTTCTATGGGTTTCTTTATTTTGATTGGTAATTAGTTAAAAAGTCTTGGTAAAAACAAAACTACTAAAAAATAAAGAGCAAATGTCACCAGAAACTCATAGGATTTAAGAAACCTTTTTTGTACTCGTGATTGATTCTCTCGATCTTGTTATTGATACCATCTTGGCCAGGGAAGTCCTTGATTCTAGAGGTAATCCAACTGTAGAAGCGGAAGTTTTGCTTGAAGGGGGTGCTGTTGGAAGAGCAATAGTTCCAAGTGGCGCAAGTACAGGAGCTTATGAAGCTCATGAATTAAGAGATGGAGGAAAGCGTTATATGGGAAAGGGCGTAACCAAAGTAGTTGAAAATATTGAAGAGCGAATAGCTCCTTCATTGTGCGGGTTATCTGCTGCAGATCAATCGACCATTGATGCAGTCATGATTGACTTAGATGGCACAGAAAATAAATCAAATCTTGGTGCTAATGCAGTTTTGGCTGTAAGTATTGCCTCAGCCAGATCTGCAGCAAATGCATATGGTCTTCCTTTGTATAAGTATTTGGGAGGCCCTATGGCCTCTCTTTTACCAGTTCCATTAATGAATGTGATTAATGGAGGTGCTCATGCTGCAAATAATCTCGATTTCCAAGAATTTATGCTTGTTCCTCATGGAGCAAAAACTTTTCGAGAAGCTTTGAGAATGGGCACAGAAGTTTTTCATACTCTTAAAGATCTTTTGTCTAAAAAAGGATTTTCAACTGCTGTAGGGGATGAAGGTGGTTTTGCACCAGACCTTGAAAATAACCAATTGGCTGGTGAATTATTAGTAACTGCAATTGAAAAAGCTGGTTTCGTTCCTGGTGAGCAAATAGCTTTAGCTTTAGATGTTGCTAGCACAGAATTTTTTCAAAATGGAGTTTATACATTTGGCGGAAGAAACTATTCGAGTGCAGACCTAGTTCAGGAATTGAAGCAATTAGTGAATGCTTACCCAATTGTTTCGATAGAAGATGGACTTGCTGAGGATGATTGGGATGGGTGGAAGTTATTGACTAAAGAATTAGGTAATAAAGTTCAATTAGTAGGAGATGATTTATTCGTAACTAATACAAAGCGCTTGCAAAGAGGAATACAAGAACAAATAGCAAACTCTATTTTGATTAAAGTAAATCAGATTGGTTCATTGACTGAGACCCTTCAAGCAATAGACCTTGCCACTAGATCTGGATATTCAAGTGTTATAAGCCATAGAAGTGGAGAGACAGAAGACACTACTATCGCTGACCTTTCTGTCGCGATTCGAGCAGGTCAAATTAAAACAGGTTCTTTAAGTCGTAGTGAAAGAGTAGCTAAATATAATCAATTGCTTCGTATCGAAGATGAGCTTGGCACACAAGCAACTTATGCTGGAGCTGTTGGCTTGGGGCCTAAAGGAACTTTAATGAAATAGTGTATTTTACAAATTATTTTTATTCATTTGAATTCTTTCAAGTCTTTCATCACTTCTCATTTTTAACTGCAATTTAATCCATCCCATTGAAACTGGTAGTGCAATAATTATTGGGATTATTGATAAGAAAGGTCTAGAAGTTGAACCTAATAAAGCTGCTGAAATACCTAAACATCCAATTAATATTGATTGACCCATGGATTGTTGAGCGCTAATCATTCTTCTTAGTTGCCTGTCTGATTCGCCAACTCTTATTTGGAGTTGTAAGTCTCCTTGCTCAAGCTTTTCTAAGCTTTCATCTAAACGTTTTGGTAAGGCAACTGCCTTACTACCTAATTCTCCAACTTGGCGACCAATCTCATTGATTAGGTCATTTGGATTGGGATTGTTTGAAGTCATGAGTGGAATAAGGTATGGCTTTGCTATTGCAACTAAATTAAAGCTTGGATCTAGTGTTCTGCCTACTCCCTCAAAGGTTGAAAGCGCTCTCATTACAAAAATCAACTCCACTGGAAGCCTGAATGGCTTCCCATAAACTAATTCGTACATATCTCCAGATAGTTTGTTTATTACATCTGGGCTAAAAGGAGGCGTAAGAGTTTCCTTTAACATAATTCGAATTAAACGTCTTACTGGACCAAGATCGATCCCTTTTGCGAGTAAACCAGAATCTTGTAATTGATTCACTAACGAAGATGCATCTCCTAGCGCAACTGATTTCACCATCCCGCCTATACGCTTTCTTAATCTTTCTGAAACCATTCCCATCATTCCAAAATCGTAAAAGATTAAAGAGCCATCTTTGCTCACTGCTAGATTTCCAGGATGAGGATCTGCATGAAAAAAACCAAATTCAATAAGCTGTTTGAAATAACTTGAAGCTCCTAGTTCTGCTATAGATCTTGGATTTATCTCAAGCTTTGCCAAGCTGTCTTGATCATTTATTTTGATGCCTGGAAGATAATCTAAACAAATTACTTTCTCTGAAGTCATTTCCCATATCACACCTGGAATCTTGATTTTGGGCTCTTTTAGAAATTGTTGCCGAAATCTTGCAGCATATTCTGCTTCGATTTGAAAGTTTAATTCTCTCAACAAAACCTTTTTACACTCTTTGGCCATTCCAACCCAGTCTCTTCCTTGGCTCCAGGCTTTATTTTTTTGAAGTAAAGAAGCTACTTCTTGCATTACTTCAAGATCTAGCTTGAAGAATGTTTCTAAACCAGGCCTTTGAATTTTAAAAACAACTTGGCGGCCATTTTTCAAGATAGCTTTATGAACTTGGGCAAGCGAAGCTGCTCCAAGAGGCGCTTTTTCTAAATGAATGATCTTTTGACATCGTGAGCCTAATTCTTGTTTTAAGATCTCTTGAGCTTTTTCAAAATGAAATGGTGGGACTCTATCTTGAAGAGCTGCAAGCTCAACAATCCATCCCTTTGGCAGAACGTCTGGTCTTGCGGAAAGTAACTGGCCAAGCTTGATAAATGCAGAGCCTAATTTTAGTAATTGCTTAGTAAGCCATTTTGCTCGAATTTTTTGACGTATTTCTTTCTTTTTTTGAGTACAACCTCCAATGTAAGTTATCTTTTGAGAGTCCCACCATAGAAGAGCTAAAAGGATAATAAAAGACTTCCAAATACTTAGAGCTCGAAGGTTCTTTTCTATAAAGCTGAGCAATTCTTTTATATATATCAATTTCTATCCTCAACTTTATCTATAAGCATGGAGATCTTTGCTCTTATTGAATCTATCTTTCTTTGAGATATTTGAGAATTGGATTTCTGATCAGAATCTTCTTGGAAATTGTTGTCCAATTGATCGGCTTCATTAATAATTTCTTCTTTTAAAAGCTCCCATTCAGCTTTAATTTGATCAGGGGTTTCTTGTACCTTCTTTGAAAGATTAGTAGCTGTATCGAAAAGACCTTTGCCTAATCGAACTGAAATTCGATTAAACGCAGCTTTTAATAGGTTTTCAGATGAACTCATGATTTAATTCATCAAAGTAAACTTTAGAAGATTTTGGCAAATTTATGGCATTGGTAAGGAATTAAAAAGAGCTTCAATAAACTCTTCTTCTTTAGTTAAAAGAACCTTTTTGGATTCATTTTTCGGCATAACGTTAGTAGCTGAAGCTTGCCTTTGCAATTTCTCTATAGAATTTTTAGATTTTTTGACAGGGATTTTTTGCTCAGATGAAGATGAGCTTTTTCCCTTTTTCTTGAAAGTTGCATCAACATCAATTTCTTCAGTCTTTTCCTGAAGACGAGTTTGAATTACAGGATTCATTCTTTGGGTACTTGCTTTGTTTTCTTGTTCTTTTGATTGAAGAACATTCTTTAGATTTTCCTTAGATGCTTCCATATTGTTTCTCTTGAGAGGGACCTGTTGAAAAGTTTTCGCAGTAGAGTTCTCATTGATGAGGGCCTTCTTCTTTGGATTCGAATGATTAGAAAATGTAAATTTTCTATTTGTAAACTCATATCCTGCAGAGAAAAAACTGCCTGCCAGTAGAGGAATTATCCAAAAATCTGTTAATTTTTTTAAGCTACTTTGTTTTTTCATTATTCATCATGATTTGAGTTGGAAATTGGCTTTTTAAGGACTTCTTGGAGTGGGCTTTGGTTATGGACTTATGATTTTCTATTAAATAGCTCTCCTTCATTGCAAATCAGATCCATAATCATCAAATAGAGTTATAACTTTGCACAGACCTTGCAGAAATTCCATAGGCTTACTATGGATTAATAACACTGTCATCTTTTGATCTTAGACGCCCAACTTTTACTAAGGAGAACAAAGCATTTTGGAAACAATTGAAACTGATGTAGTCATAGTTGGTGGAGGACCTGCAGGATGTAGCTGTGCTCTATATACCTCCCGAGCCGATTTAAAGACAGTAATCCTGGACAAAAACCCTGCTGTAGGAGCTCTTGCGATAACTCATCAAATTGCTAATTATCCAGGTGTTTCTTCAGAAATGAGTGGTGAAGATTTGTTGACTTTGATGAGAGATCAAGCGATTCAATACGGTACTGATTATAGGCGGGCGCAGGTTTTTGGGGTAGATGTAACTGGTGACTGGAAAATTGTTTATACCCCTGAAGGTACTTTTAAGGGTCGCTCTCTTGTACTTGCTAGTGGTGCAATGGGTAGACCAGCTTCGTTCAAGGGAGAGGCAGAATTCTTAGGCAGAGGGGTAAGTTACTGTGCTACTTGCGATGGCGCTTTTTATAGAGATCGAGAGGTTGCAGTAGTTGGAATTAATAAAGAAGCCTTAGAAGAAGCTCAGGTCCTTACTAAATTTGCTTCTACAGTTCACTGGATAACTTCAAGTGATCCTAAAGATAATGATGCTCATGCTATGGAATTAATGCATCAATCAAACGTTAAGCATTGGAGCAGGACTAGATTGATGGAAATACAAGGTGATGAAGCTGGTGTTAAAGGAGTTCTTTTAAAAAATCGGACTAATGAATCTAATTTGGAGTTACCTGTTGAAGGAGTATTTGTATATATGAGCGGTTCGAAGCCTATTACAGACTTTTTGGGAGATCAAATAGCATTAAAAGAAGATGGAGGAATAATAGTAGATGATTTTATGTCTACAACTTCAGAAGGAGTTTGGGCTATTGGTGATATTCGGAATACTCCTTTTAAGCAAGCTGTAGTCGCTGCTTCAGATGGATGCATTGCAGCAATGGCAATAGATAGATATCTAAATAGTCGTAAAGCAATTAGGGTTGATTGGGTTCATTCTTAGATAAGACAATTTTGTCTTTTATTTAAATTCTTCTCAAAACTGTAAATTATATTTAAATCATCAAAGTTCAGTTGCTTCAGAAACATAAGCAACACCCCCATAATAACTAAGCGTAGGCCCTATATTCTCTTTTACTTTTTCTAGGATTTCTTGCTCACAAAAAATTATTACATGAGCATTTGCACCAAGTCCAGTAAATTCCATATCTTCAGAAACGATCGTTTGTGGTCCTCTACCTGTTGCATGTTTCAGAACTGTGTAACCAGGGACCTCTGCCTTTTCAAGAGCTTCGATGATTGTATCTAGCTCTCTTTCGCTTACGATAAGGTCTAATCTTTTCATGAAATTATCCTAGAGAAGGTGAAATGAATTTATTTACCAATTGCATATATAGAGGGATTCCAATTACTATATTAAAAGGAAAAGTAAGTCCTAAAGTTGTGGAAATATAATAACTTGCTTTAGCTTCTGGAACTGTCATGCGCATTGCTGTAGGCACGGCAAGGTATGAAGCACTCGCGCATAAGATTACAAATAAAAGAGCATTGCCTGCTTCTAGTAATAATAGCTTCGCAATAAAAACTCCTAAAACAGCATTAAAAACAGGCATGCAAACTGCAAACACAATTAGGAATGACCCAGCCTTTCTTAGACCAGGCAGTCTTTGAGCGGCAACTATTCCCATGTCTAATAAGAAGAAACATTCCACTCCATAGAATAAGTAACTTTCAGTAAATGGTCTTATCTTTTCTAGTCCATCAGGATTATGAGAAGCTGTCAGAAATCCAATAATTAAACTCCCTAAAAGTAAATAAACTGAACCATTTAGCATTGATTCATGAAGGATTTTCCTCCATTTCATAACCCTTTTATTTGGTCTATTTTTTGGTGCCGCAAGTTTTACTAGTGCAAGGCCAACAATAATTGCAGGAGATTCCATTAAGGCAAGAGGCGCAACCATCCAACCATCAAATGGAATTCCTTGACTTTTTAGAAAGCTTTCAGCAGTTATGAATGTAACTGCACTTATAGAGCCATATGCAGCAGCAATTGCGGCTGCATTAAAAACATCAAGTTTTAATCGTAAAACTGCAAAACAGATAAGTGGTATTACTAATGACATAATTATTGCTGCGCAAACCGTTGGTAATAATGTCTCTTCTTTTATTCCTATCTGAAGTTCAAATCCACCCCTAACTCCAATTGCAAGAAGAAGATATAAAGAAAATAATTTTGGCAATGGTGCAGGTATTTCGAGATCTGAACGAACTACTACAGCAATTATTCCAAGAAAAAAGAAAAGAACTGGAGGTGTTAATACATTTTGAAGTAGCAGACTGGTCTCCATAATTCTGTTTATTTAAAGTAAAAATGATTCATGAAATTGACGTTTCCATAATTTAAAATTATTTTTTTTAATTTTTAG
>CACPKH010000003.1 GCA_902634515.1 uncultured Prochlorococcus sp.
GAAGATCTTTCGCGAGCATAGAGATCTAACATGCTATCTAATCTAAAGTACTCTAAAGGACTACTGATATGAATCCATAACTTAACTTGCCCATTAACACATTCTAGTGATAATGCATCATCTACTTCTTTTGTATCGGAATCATCTATTGTGTAAGTCTTTAAATATGATAGATCGATTACATTTGTAGTTTTATATATAGAGTAATCTGGTATAGATTTAATTGTCGAACATTGCTTTATTAAAGATTCATCTGAATCACTAATATTCATAAATTAAGATTATATATTTGTTTTAGTAAATTTGAGTTGATTAACCTTCAGGATTGACAAATGGTAAAAGGGCTATGATTCTTGCTCTTTTAACAGCAACCGTAAGATCACGTTGTTGTTTTGCTGTTAATCCTGTCAACCTACGTGGAAGAATTTTTCCCCTTTCAGTTATAAATTTCTTTAACGTTTCGACATCCTTATAGTCAATGGGATCTCCTGGCTTTATAGGGGAAAGCTTTTTTTTAAATAACGAATTTGGCATGGAATGAAAATTTGGTTAACTGTCCAGACTTGTTATTTGATCTCCCTTTAAGGAGTCTCTTTATAAAGATAGGACAGATTCGTTAAGGTCCAACCTAGCGGTTGAGTTTTGCCTGTTCTTTTCTGTGGTGTATCTAGGATACATCAGTAGAACTCTTAGCAGGATTGGACCGGAATTGGGTACACTCAATGGTGAAACGATCCGGAAGTCCTTGTATTTAATACTAAAGGACGTAAGGTCGCACTAGCGAACCTAAACAAGCCCTAATCCTACTAGCTAAGAGTCATTCTAAACATGATTCTTAAATGTAGGCACACTTTCATAAAGAAACGATCAAATGAAAGCATCTCTCAATTGGTTGAAAACTCTTGTCGATATCAACACTGATATAGAAGATTTAGCAGATTCTCTTTCGATAGCTGGTTTTGAGGTTGAGAGTATTGAGGATCCTTCAAAAGGTATTAGAGGAGTAGTAATTGGATATATAGATGAAATAGAAAAACATCCAAATGCTGATAAATTACAAATTTGTAGTGTAGATATTGGCTTAGAGAAAAAGGAACAAATTGTTTGTGGAGCAACAAATGCTAAAAAAGGTGTTCACGTTCTGGTTGCCAAAGTCGGTACCTATTTACCATATTCTGATATCACTATTAAGAAAAGTAAGCTTAGAGGAATAGAAAGTTCGGGAATGATCTGTTCCTATGAAGAATTAGGTATACCTAGCTCATCAGAAGGCATAGCTATATTAGAAGAAAGTAATTCTAAAATACCCAAAAATGGAGAACCAGCTAGTAATTATTTAGGTCTCGATGATGTAATTTTAGATTTGGCAATAACAGCAAACAGGCCAGATGGAATGTCTATGATTGGAATTGCAAGAGAGATATCAGCATTAAAAGGGGTAAATTTTAATTATGAGCATTTTGATGAAATAAGTTCATATGAGTTATTGAAAAACTTAAAACAATCAGAATGTGTAATTAATAATGAAGGTTTATATAGTTTACATTTTATTGAGAATCTATCTAATAAGATAGATTCTCCTGAATGGTTAAAAGATCGATTAGTTAAGTCAGGTATAAATTCTATTAACTCTATTGTAGATATTACTAACTACGTCATGTTAGAGACAGGACAGCCATTACATGCATTTGACGCTGATCAACTAGTTAAGATAACTGGTAAGAATATTAATCAAGATGATTTTGCTATAAGACCTGCAAGAAATGATGAAAAGTTCATTGCTCTAGATAAAAAGGAATATGTACTCACAAGCAAAGTACAATTAATCACATGCAATGATATACCAATTGCAATAGCAGGAATAACAGGAGGGCTAAACAGCTCTGTGACTTCAAAGACCACTAAAATATGGTTAGAAGCTGCTGTTTTTACTCCTCCATCAATCAGAGAAGCATCTAGAGAAATAGGACTAAGAACTGAGTCTAGTAGCAGGTTTGAGAAAGGGATATCATCTCATTTAACACTTAGTTCTGCTAAAAGGGCAATAGATTTATATGCTTCTATTCATAATTCAGTTCTATCAAAATGCTTCGTAAGTAATTTTATAGATAAACAACCTAATGTAATAATACTAAGAAGAAATAGAATAAATAAAATATTAGGTAAGGTAAATGAAGTTAAAGAAGATTCTTTAAATTTAAATGAGAAACTAAATAATCTAAGTAGATATATTTATGATACTGAAATAGAAGAAATACTTTCATCCCTTGGCTGCATTTTAAATAAACAAGAGATTGGATGGGAGGTTAAAATTCCTTATTATAGGTCAATAGACTTAATTAGAGAAATAGACTTAATAGAAGAAATAGCAAGGCTTGTAGGATATGACAGATTCGAATCTAAGCTTCCAAATCCAATTAAACCAGGAATCTTAAATCCAAATCAAATTACTGAACGAAGGTTGAGAAATAGCTTTGTCTCATTAGGTTTACAAGAAGTTAGTACCTATTCATTAGTAGCAAATGATCCTAAACAGGAAAAACAAATTGCTATCTCAAATCCTTTATTAAAGGAAACAAGTCATTTAAGAACTAATATTTGGCACGAGCATATTGAAATCTCTAAAAGAAATCTAGCTGCTGGTAAAAGTTACTGTTGGTTATTTGAAATAGGTAAAATATATTCATCAGAAGAAACTAACCTAAAAGAGGAAGCGATATTGTCTGGATTTATTGTAGGAAATAAATCTAATGAAAAATGGTCAGATATTTCTAAAAAATCTTCTTTAACATATTTTGAGGCTAGAGGAATATTAGAAAGCGCATTGAAATCCATTAAAGTATCAACGGAAGATAGAATCCAAAAGGATCATAAATTCCTACACCCAGGTAAATCATCAGAAATATATATAGAAGGTAATAAAGTTGGATATTTTGGTCAAATACATCCTCATCTAGCGCTTGAGAATGCCATAAACAAAGATGCATTTATCTTTGAGATCAAATTAACTAATCTTCTTCTGGCTGCAACAAGAGAAAACAAATGGATAACAAATTATAAAAGCTATCCAACTGTACCAGCCATGGAAAGAGATTTATCTCTATGGGTGCCAAAGCATTGTAATACCACTGATATAGTCAAATCAATAAAGAAAGGAGGAAAGAGTATTCTTGAAAATATCGACTTAATAGATAAATATGATGACGTTAATAATAGTTCGGCAAGAAAAAGCCTGACTTTTAGATTGAGATATAGAAGGATGGAAACCACCCTTACAGAAAAAGACATTAATCCTATTCATGACAAAATTAGATCTCTAGTTCAAAAAAATCATGATGCAGAACTTAGGAGTTAAAAAGTGTATCCTAGGTCTAGAGTGAGAATCAGATTAGGACCAATGACGAGTCTACTATGAGATATTTAAGACAATATTTTAAAGAAAAATTAGCAATTTTTTAGATTAATAATATTTTTTTTTGATAACCGCTATCAAAAAACTATTGGATGCAAGTATCAGTAGTCTAGGATAAGACTCACTATTAGTCTATATATTAGTCTATATTGGGACTTTTAAGACATACATATATTGGGAATTTCTACTAGAACTAGAATTCAAACAATATTGAAATTTAGTCATTAATTTATTGGAAATTCAAACTTGAAATAAAAGCAAGCTCATTTCTAAAAGCTCTTATTTGCGTAACTGTCTCTATAGCAGATACTCAAGTGTAAATAAGTAGTTCACAAAAGCTTTTCAAGAGGGAAGTCTACTATTGGACATTCATTGGACCTAGCCTTATCAGTGGGAGTTGGTATTTTGTTTAATTTTAGACTCCTCTTATTGAAATAGATCCATTAAATCAAATTAATATATAGGCTTTGCTGAAAAAACATTGTAGGATTGTATTAGCAATCTAATAATAGACTAATTACTAGACTCAGTTGTAGACTCTTGTAAGACTATTAAGACATAATTACATGTGTTCTATGTATTATTAAATGTATAAAAGACCAATAAATAGTCTTTAAATGAGTCCAGTCTGAGACTGCTGATTCATTTTCTATAAAGCTCTTTTAGTAATTGATATGCTTCATTTATTCTGCGCATTGTATCTGTAGAACCCCCAGAATCTGGGTGATTTTGTATTGCCTTATTTTTATAGGCTTCTCTTATTGATAGTAATGATAATGAAGCTCCCGCAATAGTTGGGAGGGATAAAAGTTTCAAGGCTCCATGGACTGTCATTGTTGACTCAAGAGTCTGGAAGGAGGTGACATTTTGGCTTCTTTTAAAACTATTTACAAAACGTCTAATAAGTGTGGGAATTCGATCCCTCAGTGAACTTGTAGCAAATGGATCTTCTAAGACTCCTGCCAAAATAATAATTCGGTTAAAGCTTGGTTGAACATTTTTCCATGCAGGGCAATGCTTTGACATGAGACTTATTGCGGCTCTCCAAGTAAATGGACAATTTAATGTGCCCTCTAAATTTGGCCAAATATCTCTTGCAAGCCAAATCATCGCTGCTTCAACAACATTATCCTTAGGCTTACTTCCATACAATGATATCCAATGATTTAGTGCTTGTTTAACACATGCATTTATTTCATCCTCATTAATATTGCATAAAACTGGTTCCTCTATATTATCACTTATATTTTTTTTACTAAGACTTTTTCGTAAGTCATTTGTTTTTTTTCTAACGAATATAGGAAGATCTATATCTGATTTATGAAGTGGAGTATCTTGAATATGTTTAGTTCTAACTTCTTCTACTTTCTTACTGTTAGAAAAAGAATTATCTATATCAGAATTACCAATAAGGACAATTGCATTTTCTTCATTATATTCTTTTAATTGATTTACATCCTCTAAATTAATTGATGTTTGTGCTGAATTTTCAACTGATGAATCCGTTTCTGAATCAATATTGCTATTTTCAATCTCCTGGTCATCACAAAGAACAACCTCAAGAAGTCTTTCAACAACAGCTCCTCTTCTTCTCAAACCCCATTGCTGCTTAAGCTCATCAAAACGTTCTATTAATTGAACAGGTAGGTCTACTGATATCCTACGAGAACCATCTTCCCCTGAACTAGGCACTCTTTATTGTCGACTATACTAAGTTTAATTGCCTTTTTCTCTGGCAACAACATCTAATTATCCTTTTCACATAATGCAAAAGTCGAAATAATAGCTATATGATAAATAAGAGATATTATTAGTAATTAATAACTTAACCTACATACTTGCATTAAACTTACTATAATATAATGAATCCATCTCAGCTATGCTTGTATCAGAATTTTCTACAAGTCCAGAAAACGTCTCAAAAAGACGAATAAATTTTCACAAACGTAAACTAGAAATGCTTAAATTCTATAAGGATTCATTAGAAAGAAGGATAGCATCTGTTTCAGCTTCTATTGAAGTAATTGAGCAACAAATTAATCGAGATAATATCAATAGTTAAATATTCATGGGGTCAGATACATGAATTAATAATTTTTCTAGTCCATTAGAAGCTAACCATTTAAGATCTGACTTTTCTGTTGAAAGTAAATATCCAGAGAACCCTAATGAATTTATAGAAAAACCATATGCTGACTCCTTTCTTCTCCTAATTAAACAAAGCCAATCCTTAGTAATTAGTAAATTATAAGGAAATTGAGGCATTGAATCTATAGAAGGGTTACCAATATTTAGAAATATACAGAGTTTCAGATATGTTTCATATAATTTGTTCCCAGTTGGGTCTTTTAATTCATTAAGTGATGAACATATAGCCATACTATTTTCAAAGATATTGGATGAAGATCTTTTTTTGAATGATGTAATTATTCTTTCCTTAAACCAATTATCTCTTGGGCATACTTTCTCATTATCCTTTCTTGGAAGTAACTGTAAATGCCTATGTGGTTGGCTAGCTCCAGCCTTTGGACCACTATTAAAAAACCATAGTCCTTGAGTGTCTAATTGTACATTAACCAATGCTTGAAAATCTGAAATTTCAAGCCAACCAATTTGGGGCCGCCAATTATTAGTAATTAACAGCATATGTCCAAGTTGAACAGGATATTTATTAAGTATTAATTGATGTTCATCACCAATGTTACTTATATAAAGAGTTGAATCACAGGGGTTAAAAGGGTTGATCTTAGGTCCAATAAGACTTTTAAAAAGTAACTTATTTTTTACTAGATGCCTAAGTTCATAAGATTCATTAAATTTATTGTTAATAATTCTGGATGAAGTATTTAAAGGAATTAAAGCACTACTAGAAATAGCTGTCTTTGTTACTTCCAAAGCTTTTTTCCATAGTATCTCTTTAGCCACTATGAGTCATCAAATAGATTTGTTGGTTGTATATCAATACAATTAGAGATATTAAAACCAATTTATTGCTTATATAGCAATTGTTTTCTTAATAGTTAAAATCTTTAATTTTATTTTAATTAGCATAAAATATTTTCAGTGAGCAAGAAAAATGTGGTCATAAAAAAACTTACGCTTGTTGATTTATTAATTCTGTGCGTAAAGGCGTTCTCTTAGCTCTTAATGACGATTCAGATCAAATATGTCAGATTATTCATTCAAAGACCTCTGGCAGCTAAAAAAAGCAGCATAGGAGTCGTTTAAGTATGAGTAATCATTTTTTCTAAATCTGATCAATAGATTTAATTCAGGAATTTTTTGTCGACTTTAGATCGAACAGTTGTAAAAAAATTCATGATTCAGAATTTAAGCGTTATAAATTGTCAAAACCGAAAAATTTCTCCAAAAAGCCTAGATCTCTCTCCAGTATTGAATTTTCAAGATATCTGGAAATAGACAAATCTTTTCAAATTCCAAAAAAGTGACACATTCTCCTGAAATAAGGTTGACGTACATGGGGGGTAAAGGTTTAAAGATCAATTCAGTAATATTTCTTCAATGGATTGGGAGTTCACTGAAGACGGAGCATTCCTTGCCTTGTGTGATGCCTTTCGCGAGAGCGGGGAAAGTTCTGCTATGGAATTCTTGGCTAATGGCGAAGGAGCCTTTCATTTTCAAGAACTAACGCAAAATGCTGCGGGTGAAGGAATAGATCTGAGCGATTCAGATGCTATGGATGAATTTCAACAAGAAATTATTGAAGCAATAGAAAACTTTTGTATTAATTAATTAGCTGTTCTAGGCACTAAAATACTTTGATTGAGAGTGCAATGCGACAATTGCTGTTGTACTTTGCTCAGGGTTTAGTTGCTCACTCTCATCCATTGTAAGTCCAATTCTGTCGGCCTCAAGCCATTTAAGTTGATGCCTAGAATCACTTACATTTGGACATGCTGGATAACCAAATGAATATCTACAACCTCTATATTTTTGAGCCAAGACGCCTCTGATATTAGAGGGTTCTGTATTAATAAAACCACAGTCTTTTCTTATAAGAAAATGATTGTATTCTGCTAGTGCTTCAGCTAATTGAACAGTTAAACCATGAAAAAATAAATAATCTGAATACATATCTGATTTAAATAGTTGCTGAGCATAATCACTGGCTTTCTTTCCCATTGTTACGGCCTGCATTGGTAGATAGTCCTCAGAATCATTAAAGTAATCTGATATGCATAACCGGTTACCAGACTTTTGTCTTGGAAAATTAAAAACACCAAGTTGTTTATTAGTACTAGTTGAATTAATAATTAGTGAATTCTTATCTCTTCTACAGGGAAAATAACCGTAAACAATCGAAGGAGTAATTAGTGATCTTTCTTCTATTATTGAAATCCATTTATTTAATATTGGATAAGCTTTTTCTTCTAAATATAAATTGTATTCTTCTTTAGTTTGGTTTTTATTTCTTTTTAATTGCCATTGACTTGAGAATAAAGCATTCTTGTCTAAATAGTATAAAATATCTGAAAGCTTAATATCTGCACTATCGATAACTTTAGAACCGAGAAATGGTGGGTTAATAGAAGGCTCTTTATTTATATAGTCTGAACGTTCAAAATTTCTTGAAACTAATAGGTTAGTAGTCAATGGTTTTGAGTCGCTTGTATTTGTGCTTATTAACTCTTTGGGCAATAATGATTTAACTTCTTCTGAAATATTTTCACTAAAACCTTTTAAGTCGTCCCAATCCTTGCTTCTTTTTGCCTCCATATAATTATCCATAAAGCGTAGGTCAGTGAAAGCATCCTTTCCATATATTACTTGGCCATTATAGACAGAATTACAATCCTGATTAACAAACTTTGGGGTCAATGCAGCTCCTCCAAGGATTACTGGAACTGTAATATTTGAGTCATTTAATGATTGAAGGTTATCTTTCATAAATGCTGTTGATTTTACTAATAAACCACTCATAGCTATACAGTCTGGAGTGAAATTATTATAGGCATCAATAATAGATGAAATATCTTGCTTAATGCCTAGATTGATAACCTTATAACCATTATTAGTTAAGATTATGTCAACTAGATTCTTTCCAATATCATGAACATCTCCCTTGACTGTAGCTATAAGAAAAACTCCTTTAGAATTATTTTCCGAACTAACATCATCTATATATGGCTCAAGATATGAAACAGCTTGCTTCATAGTCTCAGCTGATTGAAGTACAAATGGCAATTGCATTTGACCTGATCCAAAAAGATCTCCAACGACCTTCATTCCTTCTAGTAAATATAAATTAATTATCTCTAATGCTGAATAATTTATCAAAGCTAATTTTAGGGTTTCTGCCAAGTCCTTTTTTTCTCCATCAATAATATGATTCTTAAGTCTCTCTTCTATAGTAAGTGACTTCTTCTCTACCTTCTTGTTAACTATATTTTGATTTTCATTTATAAAGGCTTTTGTTAATTCAGTTAATGGATCATAAGTGCATATATCGTCGTTAAACACTCTATTATCGTAAATAAGGTCTAGACAAATCTTAATATCTTTTTTATTTATTTTATGTAAGGGTATTATTTTTGATGGAGATACAATTGCTGCTGTTAAACCTGATTCTAAACACTCATGTAAGAATACTGAATTTAATGTTGTCCTGGCTAATGATGACAAACCAAAACTTACATTAGAGATGCCTAATATAGTATTAATCTTTGGGAATTTATTTTTTATATTTCTTATTGCTAGAACTGTTTCTTTGGCATTATTTCTATCCTCTTCTATACCTGTAGAGATGGGTAATACCAAAGGATCTATAAAGAGATCTGTTTCTTTAATACCAAAATCAATAGCTTGATTATAAGATCTTTCGGTTATTTGAAACTTCTTATCAGATGATCTTGCCATGCCTTCCTCATCAATCGTCCCGATTACAATTGAAGCTCCATAATCCTTAGCTAATTGAAGAGTCTTCAAAAACCGACTTGGTCCATCCTCGTAATTAGTGGAATTTAATATACATTTACCGCCTGCTCTTTTTAAACCACTTTCCATTTTTTTTGGGTCTGTAGAATCGAGCATTAATGGTAGGTTGATGTTAGTAACTAAACGAGAAACTATATTATCCATATCTTTTTCTCCATCTCTTCCAACATAATCAACATTTACATCTAAAATATGAGCATTTTCTTTTTGTTGATCTTTAGCTATTGATACTAAACCGTCCCAATCATCTTTATTCAATAGCTCTCGAACTTTTTTAGAACCACTTGCGTTTAATCTTTCTCCTACTATTAAAAAGGATGTATCTTGTTTATAATTTGTTGATTCATAAATAGATGAAGCAGATGGTAGATGCAATTTCTTAGAAATATTGGTATTAGCTGGAGTTTCTCTTAAGTCCTTAATCATTAATGATAACTGCTCTATATGAAGGGGAGTAGTACCACAACATCCTCCAACTACTTTAACTCCTAAATCATTTATGAAATACATTAATTGCATCTTTAATTCTAATGGAGTTAATCTATAATGTGCTTTGCCTCCTATATTCTCTGGTAGTCCTGCATTAGGTATACAACTAGTTATAAAAGGAGAGTATTCAGATAAATATTTTATATGTTCTTTCATTTGCTCAGGACCAGTTGCACAATTTAGTCCTAAGATGTCTATATCAAATGGTTCTAAAATTGTTAAAACTGATGCTATATCGGAGCCTACTAGCATTGTACCGGTAGTTTCCATTGTAATAGAAACCATAATAGGCAAATTAACTTGCAGAGAAGCGAATGATTTTTTTATTGCACAGAGAGCACTTTTAATCTGTAAAACATCCTGACAAGTTTCTAATAATAAGAGATCTACTCCTCCTTCTATAAGAGCCTCTGCCTGTTGCTGATAACTAGTTAAAAGATTATCAAAACTGATATGCCCTAAAGTAGGTAATTTTGTCGTAGGTCCCATTGAACCAGCTACATATTTATATTTACCATTAGTTGAAAATTCTTTGGCAATAGATTTTGCTAATTCAGCAGACTTCCTATTGATCAAATATGTATTATCTTCTAAGTTATATTCAGATAGTACTATTGAATTAGCTCCAAAAGTATTAGTCTCTATTACATCACAGCCTGCATTTAAAAAACTTTTATGGACATTGGCTATTGATTGTGGTGATGTTATTATTAAGTTTTCATTGCAACCATCTAGGTTATCTCCTCCGAAATCCTTTGCTTTTAAGTCAAGCATTTGGAGCGAAGTACCCATAGCCCCATCAAAAAGAATGGCTTGTGAATCACCTTTATATAAATAATCTTTAAAATCCATATTATAAGGATATTTTCCTAATTACTAAGTTTTACTTTAGTAACCCAATGTGAAAACTTATCTGGGTTTCCATTTGTAATATTCACAAGTCTAGTTTTTAATTTATTCATTATAGGCCTTTCAGAACATAATTTTGTAGATTCTATTTGCTTAATAGGGGTTATTTTTGCTGCTGTACCTGTCAAGAAAACTTCGTCAGCTATTAATAATTCTGTCTTGTCAACTGGTCTCTCTATAACCTTAATGTTCATATCTTCGGCTATTTCTATAACACTTGCCCTAGTAATGCCTTCTAAAATATCTTGATCAACACCAGGGGTAATTAACTTATTGTCTCTTACTAAAAATAGGTTCATACCACTAGCTTCACTAACCTTGCCTTGAGAATTCAGCAATAAAGCTTCATCAAATCCACTAAGTACTGCTTCTGTTTTCGCTAACGAACTCGTAATATATGCTCCACTTATTTTTCCTCTCAATGGAAGAGATGCATCTTGCTGTCGTGTCCAGCTACTCATTCTACATTTGACTCCTTCAGGAGAAAGATAATCGCCAAGTTCTAACCCATAAATCAAGAAATCAGTTTCAATATTATGTAATCTTGGTGCTATCCCTAAATCACTAGTGTAAAGAAAAGGTCGAATATAAATTGGTTTAGTAGGATGGTTTGCCTTAAGAAAGTTGTGTAAGCAATCAATAATTGTTTCTTCTTTTAATTCGGCAAGCAAAAGATTGGCGCTTTGACTAAGACGCTTGGCATGTTTATCAGCCCTAAAAAGAAGAAAGTTACAAGAGTCATTAGGATCTGGAATTGCTCGCATACCACCAAAGGCTGCAGTCCCGTAATGGAGCGAGTGGGTTGCTATAGAAACCTTGGCTTCATCAAAAGGTACAAAATTACCTTGAAACCATGCATATGGTAAAAAGTTGTGCATACTTTGGTTTTTTGTATTATTAGATTTTCCCATTGTCTATAGTTTTGTATAGAAGCAAATAGTCGATAATGAAATCATGCATCGAATAGCAAGTCTTCCTGGAGAAGTAGGTACTCCTAATAATATTTCTATTATAGAACAGCCAAAAGCTCCTGTTCTTTTCATAACTAGTGCAAATACAGATATATCAACGATTTCAGCGTTTATGAAGACTGATGCTGGAAAAGTTTGGAGAGATGAACTAAGAGCTATACATCTGTCATTCTTAAGCCATCAATCTCAAATAGATCATTATCTTTCAACAACAGCATGTGAAGCTAAAATTATAATATTAAGGTTATTAGGTGGAAAGTCCCATTGGCCCTATGGGATTGAAAAATTACGACAGTGGAAGCTTAAGGATAAAAATAATATTTTAATAATATTATCTGGAATTAAGGAAAATGAAACAGAGTTACATGAAGTAGGGTCTATAAAACCATCTTTATCTTCTAAATTTGCTAACTTATTTAGTTCTGGTGGTATTGAAAACATATCAACATTTTTTTTTAATATCAAAAAAATATATTCTGATAATACAACTATTGATGAGAGTAAAATTAAAGTTAAACAACTAGATGATCCATATTGTTGGGACTGGCTTGCAGAAAGTTATCCAAGGGTAGGTATTATATATTATTCATCATCATATCAAGCAGATGACATATTATTGGCTAAAGAAATAAATAAAAGACTTAGAAAGCAAAAGTTAAGTCCAAGATGTTTATGGGTTACAAGCTTAAAAAATAAAAGCGTACAAAAGGAAGTCTCACTTATTTTAAAAGCTCAAAATGTCTCTGCAGTTATAATAGCTACTTCGTTTTCTACTATTACTTTCCAAGAGAATTATACTGGGAGTTTAATATGGGATGTACTTGAGGCTCCAATATTCCAAATGTTAATTAGTAATGATTCATATAAGAAGTGGCAAAAGCTAAATAGAGGATTAGATCCTATAGATTTATCTCTTCAAATAGTTTTACCAGAATTAGATGGTCGAATTAATTCTCGAATTTGTGGCTTTAAAGAAATTCAGGAAGTGGACAAGAATCTATACACAACTGTTATTAAAACTAAACCATATATAAAAGGAATAATTTCAATGATCAGACTTGTTAAAGCATATACAAAATTAGCCAATACACCTACTTCTAAAACTAAGATAGCTCTTGTTATATCTAATTACCCAATTAGAGATGGCCGATTGGCAAATGGTGTAGGTCTAGATACACCAGAAACAATAGTAAATATTCTTAAGTGGTTAAAAAAAGATAGTTATAATATAGGTCCAGACGAAGAGGTACCTAATACAAGTGACAATCTTATAAAGTTAATATTAAGTAAGAGAACAAATTCGCTTGAATCTATACATAAATCTCCATTAACATATTTTTCATTGAAAGATTATTTATTAGTTTGGAAGAAAATTCCTATGAAGTCTAAAAGAGAGATTATAGATAAGTGGGGAGAGCCAGAATCTTCACAAGAGCTAGAAAAACAAGGCTTTCCAATTCATGGAATAACACTTGGAAATATATCAATACTAATTCAACCAAGTAGAGGTTATAATGAAGACAATATAGATGACCTTCACTCTCCATATCTTCCTCCGCCTCATAGATATATAGCACAATATTTATGGCTTCATAGAACATTCAAAGCAAATTGCCTAGTACATGTTGGTAAACATGGAACTCTTGAATGGCTGCCAGGTAAAAGTACTGCACTTAGTGAATCTTGTTTCCCAAATCTGGTAATGCCTAATATTCCAAATATCTACCCATTTATAGTAAATGATCCAGGGGAAGGTACTCAAGCAAAAAGAAGAACTAGTTCCATTATTGTAGATCATCTAACTCCTCCATTATCTAAATCTGGATTGTATGGGGATTTAATACAGATAGAAAGTTTAATAGATGAATATAATCAATCTATTTCATTTAATTCAGATCGTAAAGAGATAATAGAGAATAAATTAAAATTATTATTCAAAAAAACAAATATTAATAATACTCTAACTTCTAAGGGTTATGATTTTAACAGATATTTAGAAAGAGCCGAATCTTATTTGTGCGAAATCAAAGAAGCTCAAATAAGAACAGGGTTACATATCCTTGGCAAGCAATTGACAAAATCTAATCTAGCCAACCTAGCATTATGTATTGCTCAGGCAAATACATCTAATCACGTTGGTATCTCCCAATATATTGCAAATTATTATTCCCTATCAATAAATCCACTGATTGAAGACATTGAAAAGGATAAAACTAACAAAGACTTATTAATAGTGAATAAACTGACAAGTTCTAATTATCATAAAAAGTCTGACATACTAGATTTTATCAATGCAATCTCTATTTCCTTAATAAATAAATTTATTTATAATAACAAAGAAGTATACAATGATAAATTTGATAAAGAAGCTATAAATATCTTAGTTAAGGAATTTCATGAAAATAATGAGAATATCTCTTACATAAATTTTTTAAAGGATAGAATATTATCTAAAATTTTAGAAAGTACTCTAAAAGAACAAGAATCCTTTCTAAAGGCCATCAAAGGCAAAAGAATTCCCAGTGGTCCATCAGGAGCACCTACTAGAGGCAAAATTGAGGTACTTCCTACAGGACGAAATTTCTTTAGTGTCGACTTAAGAGGAGTTCCAACAGAATCAGCATGGGACCTTGGTAATAGAAGTGCAAATACTGTATTAGATCTATTTCTTCAAGAAAATGGAAATGACCTTAATAAGCTAGCTATATCCTTATGGGGGACAGCCACCATGAGAAATGGTGGAGAGGATGTTGCACAAATTCTTTCGTTAATGGGCTTAAAACCGGTTTGGGATTATTCAACTAGACGGGTTATTGGCTTAGATGTGATTCCGATATCTGTCTTAAATAGACCAAGAGTAGACGTAACCATACGAATTTCTGGCTTGTTTAGAGACGCCTTCCCACAATTAATAGATTTACTAAATTCAGCAACTGAAATTATTAGTAATTTAAAGGAATCTAAAGAAGTTAATAAGTTAGCAGATTGCAAGAAAGAGGGTATGTCTACTTCCAGGGTTTTTGGATCTCCCCCAGAAACATACGGAACAGGAATACAAGAGTTAATAGAGTTTGGTAATTGGAAGAAAAAAACAGACCTGGGTTTAAAATATCTAACTTGGAGTAACTATTTGTATACACAAGATAATAAAACAATCAAGGATGAAAAGACAATTAAAGATATATTAAAAGATGTTCAGGTTGTAATTCATAATCAAGATAACCGTGAACATGACATTCTAGATTCCGATGATTATTATCAATTTCATGGAGGATTGTTTAATGCTGTAGATATATTATCTGAAAAAACTCCAGAAGCTTATATATCAGATAATTCTAAATATACAAATCCAAAGGTAAATAAATTATCATATGAGTTAGAAAAGGTTGTTAGGTCAAGATTATTGAATCCTAAATGGATAAATGGAATGATGAAACATGGTTATAAAGGAGCATTTGAATTTTCGGCTACTTTAGATTACTTATTTTCATATGATGCTACGACAAATATAGTTCCTAACTGGTGCTATAGATCTATAAAAGAAGATTGGTTAGAAAATTCTAAAGTAAAAAACTTTCTTATGAATAAGAATCCATGGGCTTTAAGAGACATCGCTGAAAGACTAATTGAAGCTGCCAATAGAGAATTATGGAAAGACATAACATGTAAGGAAGAAGATTTCTTAAAGAACATTATACTTAACACAGAGAGATCTATAGAGACATCAAAATATTTAGATTAGAGTAAATACTACCTTGACATTAAAGATAAGCCATGGGTATCTGTTCCACAAGACTGAAGCATATTATATTTAGATGTATAGGAAGATATTAATTTACATAAATGTTCTGTTGGCTTCCACTTTAATGACATATCATAGTCATACCAAGTTTCTATGCCATCTATATTATATTCATAAGCATAATCAATAACTTGTTTATAAGTTAATCTGTAACGAGCTGGATGTGCAAGAATAGATATTCCATCGGATTTTTTTATAGCTTCTATTACATTAGCTGCTTGGAGATCCTGGCCAACTGGTGCCTCATTATTTATGTATGGCAAAAGATACTTTGAATTTACATTAAATCCATATCCCAATATATGAACTAAACATTTATTTAATACGCAGCTTATTTCTATACCTGACCATAATTTAGGTAAATTTTTTTTATTAGACATTGATAGTAACCATTTATTAGCTATCAAATAGGCGTTTATAGAATGATGATCTGTTATAGAAAGATGCTTTAACCCTATTTCCGATGCTTGTTGAATCAGTTGGAGAGGAGTTAAACTGCCATCACTATATATTGTATGAGTATGAAAGTTTAGGGTCCTAGGGCAACTATCCTCCTTGGTTGTTTTAAGTAATTCTTTTAAACTTTGTATATTGCTTAACATTTTTATTCATTTTCAGATTCTAACTTTAGCCTTCTGTACCGAGCATAAAATTGAATAGAGGCCGCCATCAATAATATAAGAGCAAATATAAACCAAGTTGCAGCACTTGTAGGAAAACTATTTTTAAAGATTACTAGCATTACTATTATTACTAAAAGTATAGTAGGCATTTCATTAAGAATTCTAAGTTGTCGACCAGTCCATTTGAAACTTTCATTCTGAAGTTGATTCATTAATCTATAGCAAAAGAAATGGTATATAAGCAGCAAACTAACAAAGAATAGTTTTATCTGCATCCATAATTGTGTTAGCCATTCTGGCTGAGATACTAAAAGACCTATTGCCATAGATATAGTTAGTATCATTCCTGGTGTAGTTATAATATTTGCTAATCTTTTTTCCATAAGAGTATATTGCTTGAAAAATGCATCCTTTAGTTCTGGTTCATATTCATTAGCCTCTAAATGATAAATAAATAACCTTACAAGATAAAATAATCCTGCGAACCAAACCACTACACCTATAATGTGAAGTGTTTTAAACCACAAGTAGGCTTCACTGGGTAAATTCATATAAACCTATTATATGTTCATAAGATACATAGATTAAATATAAATGTCATCCAAGGTATCAAATCGTATAGAAATATTCTTTAGGGATGGAAATATTTCCAGATATCAATGGCTGTTTCATTCCCAATGCCCTCTACCTGACTAATATCTTCTATTGAAGCTAATTGAATAGCTTGTATAGAATTAAAGTGTGTTAAAAGAGATTTAATCCTTTTAGGTCCAACTCCTGGAATCTCTATCAAATAAGACCTTTTCATAGCTACATTACGTTTCTTCCTATGGAAACTTAGGGCAAATCTATGAGCTTCATCTCTTAACCTGCGAAGCAACAATAAACCCAATTGATCCTTATCTGTATCAAGAGGGTGGTTGTAACCAGGTACAAAGATCTTTTCTTGTTTCTTGGCCAATGAACAAATATTTAGTTCATTATCTAATCCCATTTTTTTTAAAGTCTTCATTACAGCGTTAAGTTGCCCTTTACCTCCGTCTATCATTACCAAATCAGGCCAATCAGAATAATTGATAGGGTCTAATGTTCCAAATTGTTTTTTTGATATCTTTTGAATATCAAGACCATTTCTTTTATATTCAGACCATCGTTTAAAACGTCTTTCTATAACCTCACTCAGTGCTAAATAATCATCACTGTGTCCAATGGTAATAGATTCATCTTTTATAGAATATCTACGGTAATGTTGCTTAGCTGGAATACCTTGTATAAAAACAACTTGGGATCCTACAGCGTTACTTCCTTGGATGTGACTAATATCATAACCTTCTATACGTTTAGGTAGTGTACTTAATTGAAAGATCTGAGCCAGATCCTCTATTTCCAAAACATTTCTTTCTTGACCTTGTTTAACTCTCCTTAACTCAATTTCTGCATTTCTTTCGACTAATGCAATAAGCTCTGCTTTATCTTTTCTCTTAGGATTAAGAAATTTAATTTTCTTATTTTTTAATTTTGAGATGAATGAACATAAATAATCAATCCTGGGAGATTCAAATGGTATTAAGATTTCTGGAGGTATTTCAACAGAATCTAGTGTAATGTAATGTTCTTCTATTACTTTTTCTATAATCATATCTTTATCGATATTTATTGAGTCATAAAAATAACCTAATCTTCCAACAAGCCTTCCTGCTCGCATTTGGAAAATCTGGACACTACATAATCCATCTTCTAAGAAGAGATTAATGACATCTCTAGAAATAGATGAATCTGGTAATGTCATCTTCTGAGACTCACCTAATCTATCTAATGCTTTTATCTGATCTCTTACAATACCTGCTTTTTCATATTCTTGATTAGTTGAATAGAGTATCATCAGATCATTTAAGTTATGAGTCAAGGCTTGTGGTCGGCCTTGAAAAATCATTGCTATATTAGTTAGTGTTTCTTTGTATTTCTCAGATGTAATTAACTTTTGGCATACACCAGGACACATTCCAATATCATAGTTCAAGCAGGTTCTATCCTTATATAAGGGAATAGGTCTTTGCCTAACAGGGAAATGTTTTTTTACTAGAGCTAAAGTTGTTCGTAATAACGCTACATCAACAAATGGTCCGTAATATTTGTCATTAGGATCTCTTGAACGTCTTTTTCTAGTTATAAAGATTCGTGGATATTCGTCGCTCCAAGTAACACACAAATATGGATACTTCTTGTCATCCTTTAATAGTATGTTGAAATATGGTTGTTTAGTCTTAATAAGATTTGATTCAAGAGTTAAAGCTTCGCTTTCATTATCAGTGATAATTACTTCTATATCATAAATTTGCATAACCATTAAAAGTATTCTAGGTGATAATTCACTTTTAGGATTAAAATAACTTCTAACTCGAGTTCGAATATTCTTAGATTTTCCAACATATAAGAGGTTGTTATCCTTATCCTTAAATAAATAACATCCAGAGGTAATTGGTAAGACCTGAATTAAGGCTTTTAGTCTTCCTTTAACTGATTTTATAGTTTCCAGCTTAGTTGGCTTTTCCAAGTACTATCAACCTCCATATGACCATCCAGTAGAAGAAAGGTTTAGGGCTTCTCCATCCTTATTCAAATGGGCAAATTTGACTTCAGCTACAAAAACTGAATGATCACCTTTTTCAACGCTACCTACTAGTTCACATTCAAGTCCACCAATTGAATCCTCCAAAATAGGCATCCCAATATTTCCAAAACGATAATTTGTAGATTCAAATCTACCGCCGAGACCTTTTTGAGGTTTAAAGAACACAGCGGCTAATTCCTTTTGATCTTCTCTTAGGACATTTAATGAAAACTTCTCTGTTCTCTTAATTATCCCATGACTAGACCCTTCAGATCTAACTGCCATGACGACTAATGGAGGGGTAAATGAGCCTTGGGTAACCCAACTAGCTGTAAAACCATTTATTTCATCGTTTTCTCTTACAGCGCAGATGAAAAGACCATGAGGTATCTTTCTCAAAAGAAGTTTTTTTGCTTCAAGATCAAGTGTCATAGCTATTTTAAATAGACCAACTTTAATAAACTATCAATGCATAAGATTAAATTTAACTAAATTTTTGGAATGAAAGCTTTATATCCGGGAAGTTTTGATCCCTTGACACTTGGGCACCTCGATCTGATAAGGAGAGGGCATGAACTATTTGGAGAAATAGTCATTGCAGTTTTAGAGAATCCAACAAAGGTTCCCTCTTTCTCATTAAAAAGACGAATTTATCAAATAGAACAAGCGACAAAGGAAATACCAGGGGTTGAAGTAACAAGCTTTAAAGGATTAACCGTTGAATGTGCAAAAAGTCACAAAGCAAAATTAATTCTTAGGGGATTAAGAGCAATGAGTGATTTTGAATATGAATTACAAATAGCCCATACAAATAGATCTCTTAATCAAAATATGGAAACTGTTTTCCTAGCAACCGAAACACATCATAGTTTTCTTAGTAGTTCAGTTGTAAAAGAAGTAGCTAGATTTGGAGGGAAGATAAGTCACATGGTTCCTGATTTAGTTGCTAAGGACCTATATAACCTTTATCAAGAAAATAATAAAGTCTAATTACATTGATCTGAATGATAAATCGTTTTCAGTATTCTTGAATATTTTGAGTTTACCTCCTTTGGTCCATTACTTATAATACTTACATATTTGAATCCTTTCCTAGTATTTAGGTATCCAGATAATGCTCTGACACCACTCAAAGTTCCAGTTTTTCCAAAAAAATTAGCCTCAAGTTCTTTTTCATAACTAATATCTCTTAATGTGCCTCTCAAACCTAAAATAGATAAAGAAGATATGTAATAGTTACTGTATCTATGTTTATGCATAATAAATAACAAATTAGATAATGTATTTGTGGTAATTAGATTAAAACGGGACAATCCACTAGCATCGTCAATTATTATTTTTTCAGAAGGTAGACGAAGATTCGAAATGAAGTCAGCTAAGGAATCTGATGAAGTATTAGTGCTCCAATTATTAGCTGAAGCTCTTAATAAAACTTCTGAAGTAAAATTATGACTCTCTGAATTAGATAAGCCAATCAAGGCATATAATGGTGAAGATTTAATAGTTTTTAAAGGATAACCTAGTTTGTTAGAATTAAAAGAAGAGAAAGGTTCTCTTGTAATCTTGATATCTTGTGAACTGATCTTATCTTTTAATAATTCTTTTTGTATAATCCTAATAAAATTAAATAAAGGGCTTTGAAAAGAATATTCTTCAGCATTACTTGTTAAGGCTAGCCTTGTAATGGGTGCTCCATATGCTTCTTTTCTATCATCAAAAGACCAATTTTTATTCCACCATTGAGTGATTGGTACTTCATAAAGTACTACTTTAATAGTAGAAATATTATTATTAATTGAATGTTGAATAATAGAACTAGATAAATTAGAAAGATCAGAATAACTTAAATCTGGATCGCCTTCTCCTACTATTTTATAATAACCTTTAGGATCATAATAAAGTTTAGTTCTTAATTGATGAAAAGGTCCTAATTTATCAAGAGCATACGCTGTAGTAAGAAGTTTTTGGTTAGAAGCTGGTATCCTGGGTGTTTTACCATTTATTTCAGCAATTAATTGACCCTTTTCATTTAAAACAGATATACTCCATCCTTTATTATTAGATGTAATAACTTGATTTAATTTCTTTTCTAAGTTCTGACATATTAATTTTTCTTGCTTGAATGGATATAACTTCAGATTAAATTTTCTATAAAGAGATAGAAAGAAGTAATTATTATATCTCCAAGTAAATATTGATAGGAATATTAAAGTTAAAGCATAATATCTTTTCATAACAAAGTAAATTATATATAACTACTAATCAATGTATCATCTGGTCTACTCTCAAAGGAATGAATAAATTTATATCCTTCTGAAGAATAAGCATATAATTGCCAATTGTTATAATAGTCATACAATATTGCGCCTTTTTGAATAGGCTCAAGCCAATAAGCGACTTTCCAAGATTTAATAAATTTAGCTCTTCGATCTCTACCTACACTTCCTATGCCCACAGCAGCATCTTCTAATTTACCATTAAACATAATTTGTTTACTATTATAAGTAGTTGATAGTTGATAAAATTCCTCATAATTATATGGTTGAGGAGCTACAGCAATTAATGTTGATGTAGAATTCAATATTTGATTAGAGTTTATAATATCTTTATAAGTAAAGATGTTTTTTGAAAGATTAGGATGATCTCTTTTGTTAAGAGCTGCTGATCCAAAGTCAGAGAAAGCAAGAATAGTCTCTATCCCTTTTTCATTAAGTTTATTGGCAAGTCTAATAACTAAAGGTTCTACTTTTAAACCTTCAAATCTTAATGACACTGAAAATCTTGAATTATCCTTAGAATCTAAGTTCTTTTCTAAAGAATTAAAAAGTTGCTCTTCAGCTTCTTTTAGATCTGATGGTAGGGCAAGGTTCATGCTTAGAGGTTATAGAAATAAGAAAAAGTTTTTTTAAACCTAGATACAATAATATCAATATCTTCTGGGAATATCCATTCACCAATACTTATGCGAACACAAGAATTTCTATATCTTTTTTCAATTCCTATGGCCTCAAGGACATAGCTTTCAGATGTATTACTAAAGCCACAAGCTGTACCTGTACTTATACTAATTCCTTCCCTAGAAAGATGCCTAACAAATTCTCGAGCTGGGATAGGGTTGCAATTCCGATCCTTTAATAGGATTGAAATATGATGAGGAAGTCTACATTTAGGATGTCCTATTAGCTCTATACCGGGTATATCAAACAATTGAGATTTAATAGTTTCCGTAAGTGCGGAAACTTTAGTAGGTGGAAATAAAAGCTCTTTTTCTTTAAATTTAATGAGGCAACTTAGTTTATCAAATGCAATTGCCATACCAGACACAAGGGCTACTGGAGTAGTCCCAGATTTATAGTATATTTTATTAAATAAATTTTCTTTAGGTAGATTCTGGTTAACATATTTTTTATTTGCTATAAGAATACCAACTCCTTTTGGTCCTCTAAACTTATGAGCGGAAAGAGAGATAAAATCAAAATAAAGTTTATCTAGCTCTAAGATTCCCTGAGAAAATATTTGAGTTGCATCAATATGAAGCTTAATATTACGTTTACTACATAGTTCTGATATAAATTTAATTGGCTGAATACTCCCTATTTCACTTTGCCCCCAAATTATAGAAGCAAATATTGTAGGTGGTTGAAGTAATTTATCTATGATGTCTAATTCAATTAGACCAAATTTATCTACAGGTATTTGAGTTAATTTCAAATCTGATTTAGTGAAGATATTACAAACTTCTAACACAGCAGGATGTTCGACAGAACTTACAAGAAATCTACCTTGTGTAGAAAGTCTTAAAAACTCTTCAAAGGCTATTTGAATTGAATGGGTAGCTCCATTAGTAAATAATATTTGATTAGTGTCTAAAACTAATTTATTTGCTATTGAGATTCTTGATTTCTCTAAGATATTTGCTGCTAAGATTCCATGTGAATGAATACTTGAAGAATTTGCCCAGCAAGATCTTTGTACCTTAGAAATTTCATTTATAACAGATTCTAATGGAGGTGTAGTAGAACATGCGTCTAGAAATAAATTATCTGTAATTTTATTTTCCATATATATATTGAGATGAGACTTCACCAGTAAATACATGATTTGCAGGTCCAGTCATAAAAATACTTCCAGATTTATTAGGCCAGGAGACAAACAAGTTTCCTCCTGGTAATTTAATATTAGCTTCTGAATCAGATATACCGAGTAAAGAAAGAATGGCTAAAGTTGCACAAGCTCCTGTTCCACATGCAAGGGTAGGTCCACATCCTCTTTCCCAAACTAATATCTCTATTAGTTTCTTATTATGAACCTTAGCAAAATGAACATTAGTACTTAACGGAAAAGAAGGACTAGTCTCAATAAAGCTTCCCCATTCTCGAAGCTTTACATCCTTAAGATCTTCTAAAATAATTACAGCATGTGGGTTTCCCATACCTGCAGAAAATATTTTATAACTATGATTTTCCAGAATGATATTACCAGTAGGAATATTATTAGAACTACAAGATAATGTAGTTGGAATTAATTCTGGTTTAAAAATAGGTTTACCCATGTTAACTTCAACATCATTCCCTCTAATTCTGGCTGTTATTTTTCCTGCTAATGTTTCTATATTAAGTTGATCTTTTTGTATTGGTAGGTTTAGATCTTTAATAAATTTGACGAGGCACCTTATTCCATTCCCACACATTTCACCTTCGGTACCATCTGAATTATAGTACTTCATCTTATAGTCATATAAAGATGAAGGTAAGGCAACTATAAGGCCATCACTTCCAATTCCAAAATTTCTATTGCATAATTCACTTATTTGGCTTTTACTAAAATTGATGTTATTTAAATTTGTATTATCTTGTACACCATCAATTATAACAAAATCATTTCCTAATCCCTCATATTTTTTGAATTTTAGATTATTCATTTTTTTTTTAAAACAAAAACTACTTAAAATAAGTCAACCTATCCAAATGTGTTATAGATTAAGTTGATGTTCATTTACATACCATATAGCCTAGCTGGTATGAAACCAACATTTCATCTAAATCTAATAAAGTGATAAATTCTTCAGCAAAGAATTCAAAAGATGATAGTTTTTCTGAGATTTATAATCCTCAGTTAATAGAGGAGAAGTGGCAAAAGGCTTGGGAGATCCAAAAGCTATATCTGACAGAAAAGCCTAATAATAAACAAAAAACCTTTTATGCCTTATCAATGTTTCCCTATCCATCAGGAAACCTTCATATGGGCCATGTAAGGAACTATGTAATAACAGATGTAATTGCTAGATATCATCGTATGAAGGGTTTTACTGTATTGCACCCAATGGGATGGGATGCATTTGGTTTGCCAGCTGAGAACGCAGCTATAGAAAGAGGAATAGCTCCCCACATATGGACTAATAAAAATATCCAGGATATGAAATCTCAGCTAAGCAAACTTGGTTTATCGGTAGATTGGGAAAGAGAGCTAACAACCTCGTCTTCTGATTACTATAAATGGACTCAATATATATTTCTTGAACTATTCAATTCTGGATTAGCATATCAGAAATCAGCAACTGTTAATTGGGATCCAATTGACCAAACAGTCTTAGCAAATGAGCAAGTTGATATAAATGGAAATTCCTGGAGATCTGGGGCTAAAGTTGAGAAAAGAAAATTAAAGCAATGGTTCCTCAAAATAACTGAATATGCTGAAACTTTATTAAAAGATTTAGATGAATTACCAGGATGGCCAGAAAGAGTTAGGACTATGCAAGCTAATTGGATAGGTAAATCTGTCGGAGCAGAAATTACCTTTAAATTAAAAGGTAATCCAAAAAAGCAAATAACTGTATTTACTACAAGGCCAGATACTTTATTAGGAGTTTCTTATTTAGTTCTAGCTCCGGAAAATGATATTGTAGATGAAATAATAGATGAAAATTTAAAAGAAAAGTTAAAGAGATTCAGAGATAAACTAAAAGATGTTTCTGATATAGATAGAACAAAAGATAGCAACGAAATAAATGGCATCTTTATAGGAGCCGAGGCAATCAATCCTCTGAACAATGATGTTTTGCCTATATGGGTTGCAGACTATGTCTTGGAGGGATATGGGACAGGAGCTGTAATGGGAGTTCCTGCTCATGACCAAAGAGATTTGAGATTTGCAAAGAAATACAAACTTAATATCAAACAAGTTATCTCAAGTATCAAGGGAGATAAGTCCCAAGTTTTAGATCAAGCATATGTTGATGCTGGATATATGATTAACTCTGATACATATAATGATTTAGAATCAGATATCTTTTTAAAAAAAGTAATAGAAATAGGAACAAATAGTGGATGGTGTGATAAGAAAGTAAAATACAAGCTAAGAGATTGGTTAATATCAAGACAAAGATATTGGGGTTGCCCTATACCCATAATTCATTGTAAAAAATGTGGATCAGTACCAGTCGAAATAAATAGTTTACCAGTTGAATTGCCAGATGACATAAATTTATCAGGCAAAGGGGAATCACCTCTTGCAACAAATGAAAACTGGTTCAAAACAACATGTCATATATGTAAAGGTGAGGCTCGTAAAGAAACAGATACAATGGATACATTTATGTGTTCATCGTGGTATTTCCTAAGGTTTTCACAAAACTCAAATTCCGAAAATCCATTTTTAAAAAATGAAATAGAAAAATGGTTGCCAGTAGATCAGTATGTAGGAGGAATAGAGCATGCAATACTACATCTTCTTTATGCAAGATTTATCACTAAAGCGCTAAGAAATAAAGGTTTATTTGATATAAACGAACCATTTGATAAGTTACTTACTCAAGGGATGGTGCAAGGTATAACATACAAAAACACAAAAACAAATAAGTATATTCATAATAACGAGATTGTAGATAAGAAAAATCCAATTGATCCAGATACTGGGGATAAATTAGATATCTTATATGAAAAAATGTCTAAGTCAAAATATAATGGTGTAGAACCTTCCCTAGTAATTAACAAGTTTGGTGCTGATACAGCTAGGATGTTTATTTTGTTTAAAGCCCCTCCAGAAAAAGACCTCGAATGGGATGATGCTGATGTTGAAGGACAATATAGGTTTATTCAAAGACTCTGGAAATTAATTAATAGATTCACTAATAGCATCGATTTGTCTATCAATTTTGAAGAAAGATTTAAAGAAATTAAAGATCTTAATAATGAAGAAAAGCTTGTAAGAAGATCAATACACCAAGCTATTAAAGAAATCACAGATGATCTAGATAATGGTAATCAATTTAATACAGCCATTTCAGAACTAATGAAACTAACTAATGTTTTGAACGAAAAGCTTTCTAATTGCAGATTAGATATTGTAGCAGAATCACTGAATATTTTAATAAAGCTATTATCTCCATTTGCGCCTCATATTTCAGAAGAATTTTGGGATAGGCTTAATGGAGATTCAAGTATTCATAAACAATCATGGCCAATATATAGTCCAGAAGCACTAGTTACTGAATCCTATCAAATGGTTATTCAAGTAAACGGTAAGTTCAGAGGTAATATTACTATTGATAACAACTTGCAAGATGCTGAAATCAAGCAGAAGTGCTTAGATACAGAAGTAGTTAAGAAATGGTTAGGTGAGAATAAGCCAAAAAGAATAATCTTAGTTAAAGGTAAAATAATTAATATTGTCTTTTAATTATTATATAATTAATTTACCTTTCTGATAACCAAACTTTCTGGATTATTCCAATTTCCATTAACCTGAAAGTCAGTATTGTTAAATACAATATTTCTTATAATCATAAAAGCAGATTCTCCTAATGGAATATTTAAGTTAGAAATTATTTCTGTAATTCTATATTCTTTTTTATTAGAAAGAAGTTCCTCAATTTCATTTTGTATTTCCAAAATATTAGCAGCTGCCTTTTTGCCTGCTTCAACACCAGGTTGATCATATGCATTAATATCAATTAATTCAGCATAAAGACCTACAGTTCTTTCAAAAAGTGCAATTAAGGCACCTAAAGTTAAAGCATTAAAATCCTTTAATGTAATTGTTATATTTTGGCGATTACTTTCACTCAATGCCAAACGCGTTCCTTGCAAGAAACCTGACAGGTAGTCTCTTGGTGATTGGTTATTAATTCCTGGTAATTCATTCTCTGAAGAAAGAACCTCTATAAATGTAGCAAAGAAATTATCTATTCCATCTCTTAGTTGTTGAACATATGCATGTTGGTCAGTAGAACCTTTGTTTCCATAAACTGCTAATCCTTGATTTACAAGAATACCCGATCTATTATACTTTTTACCTAACGATTCCATTATTAATTGTTGTAGGTACCTGCTAAAGACTTCTAAGCTGTCGCTATATGGAAGTATAACCAAATCCTTTAGGCCTTTTCCCTTGCCAGCCGTAAACCATGAAGTTGCTAATAAAGCAGCAGGATTTTGATAAATATCATCTAATCTTGTATATTTGTCCATAATATTTGCTCCTTTTAGGAATTCCCTTATATCAGTTTTAATAAAAGATAGGGGTAGTAAACCAACTGCACTTGTAATGCTTGTCCTACCTCCAACCCAATCTGGAAGCTCAAATCTTTTTAACCAACCCTCCTCTTTAGCAAGATTATCCAAATTACTATCTTGCATAGTTATAGCTATAGCCCGAGATTGCCAATTATGTCCTTGAGATTCAATAAATTTCCTTGATTGCTCCATACATAGTTTAGGTTCTGGTGTCCCTCCTGACTTACTAACTACAACTACTAATGTATTTCTTATATCTTTGCCTATATTATCAAGTTTATTTTTTATTCCATTAGGATCAATATTATCTAGGAAATGAAAATTAAGTCCTATCTTATCTTTCTTTAGTGAATTAATTATTAACATTGGTCCTAAACCACTTCCACCTATGCCTATCCAGATAACATCTGTGAAAAGATTACCTTCATCTGTTTTAATATCTCCATTTAATATTGCTTTGCCAAAATCTTCTATTTGATCTATTTGATCAACAATTAAGTTAGATAATCTATCACTAGGAGCCAGGGAAGGTGACCTGAGCCAATAATGACCTACCATTCTATTCTCATCCTTGTTTGCCAATGAACCTTGTTCAAGTTGTTTCATTGACTTAAATGCTTCCGTATAAGCATTCTTTAAAGCTTTAAAGTCAGAAGCAGTAATATTCATTCTGCTTATATCGAGCCATATGCCTAGTTCATCAGAAAACCATAAAAGCTGACAAAATCGCTCCCATTGGTTATCTGAATTAGTAAGTGAAAGATCTGGGAAGTTCATATGCACTCAAATCTTAAGAAGTTAAATTCATAAGTCATTACAGTATGATTGAAAAACTAGACTTTGGAAATAATAGACAATATAAAGTAATTAATATTCTGTTTGGTTAGTAATTATTGACACTGAGACAGTTTTTCTTTTTACTAACTAGGATGTATAAATCTTTTAAAAATGAGCAATAAAGATATTCCTTATATTATTTCACCTGAAATAATTGACATACCAGAGTTTAAGCCAAAAATCAAGTTAGCAATTATGGCTTCTGGAAAAGGTACAAATTTTGAAGCTATAATAAAGTCAACGATATACAAGTTAGCGGCAGAAATACAATGTTTAATAGTAAACAAGGAAGAATGTGGTGCTATTAATATAGCTAAGAAATATAATATAAAATATGAAGTTATCAATCATAAGGATTACGGCTCTAGAGAAGAGTTTGACATTGCCATTATAGGAATACTCAAGAAATATAATGTTGACTTTATTGTTATGGCAGGATGGATGAGAATAGTCACCCCAACACTAATCCAAAGCTTTAAGAAACGAATTATAAATATACATCCATCTCTGCTTCCATCATTTAAAGGCACTAATGCAATTGAACAAGCAATTGAATCAAAGGTTAAAATTACAGGTTGTACAGCACATATTGTTGAAGAGCAGGTTGACTCAGGTGAAATATTAATTCAAGGAGTTTTGCCTATAAAAGAATCAGACACTTCAGCCAGTCTACTCTGTAAAATCCAGGATATTGAACACAAGATTTTATACAAGGCAATTGCCATAGCTGCTAAGAATTACTTAAATTTGCCTTAAGGGTAAAAGGAATCTAATGGCAAGCCTTCATTAGAATTTCTATTAGACATTATATTAAGATTTTGAATCCCTTGTCCTGCTTGACCCTTGATTAAATTGTCAATTACAGAAAGAATTATTAGCCTACTATTTCGTTTATCAACCTGAACTGAAATTAATATCTTATTAGTATACCTAACCCATTTTGTTGAAGGATAAGTGCCAACTGGAAGGATTTCTATAGTTTCATGATTCCGATATACAGCTTCAATAACTGTTCTAGAGTCTTCCGCAGTGAGGCCTGGATCTCTTAGACGACAATAAGTAGTGACTAACATACCCCTAACCATTGGAACCAAATGAGGCGTGAATTGCACTTCAATACACTTTCCAGAGACCTTGGTAAGTTCTTGTTCAATCTCAGAAGTATGTCTATGTCCAATAACCCCGTAAGGAGCGATTGACTCCGAGCACTCTGATAAGAGTAGATGTTCTTTAGGGTTCCTTCCTCCACCTGATGTCCCTGTTTTTGCATCAATAATAATTCCATCCGTTTCAACTAGACCTTGCTGAATAAATGGCAAAAGAGGTAACAAACTTGCTGTAGGGAAACATCCAGGACAAGCTACTAATTTAGCTTGAAAGATTTCATTGGGATTCCATTCAGGCAATCCATAGACTGCTTTTTTGCAAACTTCGTAGTCTGATCTATCTAGATTTCTTGCTTCAGTTGGATAATACTTTTTCCAATGGTCTAATGATTGATAACGATAATCGGCTGAAAGATCAATAACACGAACATTTCGTTTTAAAAGAGCAGGCGCCAAATTTGATGCAATGCCATTTGGCAGACTAAGTAATGCATAATCTGCTTTATCAGAAATCTTTTCAGGATCTGGTAAATCGATAACTATATCTTTATCTAAATTGAGAAAAGGAGAAGTTTCATTCCATGATCTATCAGCTGTTTTGTTTCCCCCAAGGAATGTGACCTCAAAAAAAGGATGGTCCTTTAATAGTCTTAAAGCCTGAATGCCTCCATATCCAGAAGCACCTATGATCGCGACTCGATTTGCATTATTGTTTCTTAAGTTCATTAGTAAAATTTATATAGATAGTCAAAATCAGGACTATCTAAAACATGGTCTTAACACAATTATGGCTTTGTTTAAATAAATCATCATCATCAAGAGGAAAAAGTTGGAATCTGAACAATCAATAAAAGTCCATTTCGACCAAATATCAGATGCATTGGCTGCCATTAGAAATGGAGAATGTGTTGTTGTTGTAGACGATGAAAGCAGAGAAAACGAAGGTGATTTAATATGCGCTGCACAATTTGCAACACCACAACAAATAAATTTTATGGCAACAGAGGCAAGAGGTTTAATTTGCCTTGCAATGGATGGAGAAAGGTTAGATGAACTAGATTTGCCTCTTATGGTCGATAGAAATACTGATTCAAACCAAACTGCCTTTACTATTAGTATTGATGCAGGACCTGAATATGGTGTTTCTACAGGTATATCAGCTGAAGATAGAGCCCGCACTATTCAAGTCGCAATTAACAATTCAACTAAACCAAACGCTCTAAGAAGACCTGGCCACATATTTCCTTTACGTGCAAAGAAAGGAGGAGTACTTAAAAGAGCTGGGCATACTGAAGCTGCTGTTGACCTATCTCAGCTGGCTGGTCTGGGCCCTTCAGGTGTCATATGTGAAATACAGAATGATGATGGTTCAATGGCTCGCCTTCCTCAATTACAAGAATATTCAAAAAACTGGAAACTAAAAATTATAAGCATTGCTGATCTAATAAAATTTAGGCTTGAGAATGAAAGGTTTGTATTTAGAAAAGCAAAAACTAAATTACCAAGTATTTTTGGTGATTTTGAAGCTATTGGATATATAAATAATTTAGATAATACTGAACATGTTGCCTTAGTAAAAGGTGATATATCAAAACTAAAAGAACCAGTACTTGTAAGAATGCATTCAGAATGTCTTACAGGTGATGCCTTTGGATCACTTCGTTGTGATTGTAGACCGCAATTAGAAGCTGCACTGTCAAGAATTTCAGAAGAAGGGCAAGGGATAGTTGTTTACTTAAGACAAGAAGGTAGGGGAATAGGGTTAATAAACAAATTAAAAGCTTATAGCTTGCAGGATGGTGGACTTGACACTGTCGAGGCAAATGAAAGACTAGGCTTTCCAGCTGATTTAAGAAACTATGGAGTAGGAGCACAAATCCTTACAGATTTAGGTGTACATAGCCTTAAGTTACTTACTAATAATCCAAGAAAAATTGCTGGGTTGAGTGGATACGGTATTAAAGTAGAAAGCAGAGAACCACTTGTAATATGCCCAGGAGATCATAATGCTGAATATTTGTCTGTAAAGAGAACTAAGTTAGGTCACTATATAACAGATCCAATAAAAATAAATAAAGAGAATATAAGGGGATCTTTCTTTATATTTTGGGATGGAAAAATAGAACCAAAGGGGCTAACAAAACTAAAAACAGAAGCTGAAGGAAAAGCTAAAGAATATAATATATATTTAACTCCAGAAAGTGAACCAAGGCTCAAAGCATTTCTAGAAAGACCAAAATTTATATGGTTGGCGAAACCTATGAAAAAAGAAGAAGAAGAATCTGTTATATTAAATAACTATTATAATTTCATAAAACATATGTCAATGACTGGGGGGACAATAAAAATAGGAGTGTTCTTCTCTAAAAGCCTCAATCAAGCCTTTCATCCAAAGAATAGTGTCAACAAGGTAAAACGAGATGTAAATGAGCTGATAAATAAAAATCAATCATTAAAAGAGATATCTAAGGATGAAATTTCATTTTTAATAAGTTGGTTTAAATAAATACTTATCGTTAATTACAATACTAAACCAAAAGATCAATAAGTTTTTTACTCCAACCAGCAATCCATTTCTCATCTGATTTTGTAAAACATCTTTCAGTCCAGCCTCCTAATACTATAATTCCATTTTTATTTAATGGATGTACAAGAACTGATGGTAAGTCCTTAACTATTGAATCAAATTCACTACGTCCAGGATAAAATTTAGTGTTTACAAGAGAAATGAGTCTATTTGATTTTATAGATCGTAAACATATATCTTGTGGTGTAAAGAGACTGTCAGAGATTAAACCTCTTTTCAAAATAGTTTCATTATTCCAATAAATTAAAACCGTAGCTGCTGCTGATGCTGTGAGAAACATTTCACTACCCCAAGCTAACTCCATTTTTATCTCATCTGGAAGACTTTCCTTGATAAATAAACCTTCAGTACCTTCCAGCTTAGCTCTAGCAGAAGACGAAGGGTCTATTTGATACCAAAATAAGCTAGTAAGTATTAAGAGAATAGATGAAGCAACTGATAAGATCTCAGAGCGTTGAAAACTTGGTTCTATTAGTTCAGCAGAGTATGAATTAAAAATAGATAAGAGCAGAAATACTAAGCCTATTATTAAAACAAAGGATCTTTTCATATCATTAGAAAAATTAATCTTAAAAAAATTATAGTTGGAATAAATTAAAATGTAATGATTAATATTTCTTTTGTTTTGCGTTTTAAAATTTAAGTGGACAAAGACTCAGGAAAATGCCATTATAAGAAAGGATATTATAGAAAATTGACCATGAAAAGCATTGTATCTAAGCTTATTGCTCTTATCTTTATCTCAATAATCACATTTGCCAATACAGCAAATGCAACAAGTTTCACTGATATTTATAAAAATTCTACAAATATACAGCCTTTATTCTCTGAGTTAAAGTATGAAGCCAAAGAAAAGACATCACTAGAAAACCCTGTGGTTGATCCAAACTTCAATGTAATGAGAAATACTGATATGAATAAACCTTTGGCTGTTATTCTTGTTGGTGGAATTCTTATAGTAGCTATTATTGCTCCAATTGTAACTTGGAAGTATTTTTCCAGATAGATTATGAATAGAGACAACATTATTATATTAGTTTCAGGAGCAGCAAGAAGTGGCAAAAGTAAATATGCAGAGCAATTAATTAAAGATCGAGACAAAGTAATTTATTTAGCAACATTTAGGAATAATATTAAAGATTATAATTGGAATGAGCGAATAGAAAAACATAAACGGAGACGTCCTAAGGAATGGGGATTACTTGAGAACTATGAAGATATAAATAGAGAGATTGCATCAATTAAGAATGAAAATACACTATTAATAGATTCAGTTGGTGGTATTGTTTATCAAGAATTACAAACATCATGCCAAAAATGGGATGAATTCACTAAAGCATTTATAAAAACCTTAAAAAGCTTTAGAGGTATGATTGTTCTAGTTATAGAAGAGGTAGGTTGGGGAATATCTCCTATCGATGAAGAGAGTAATGTTTTTATAGATAGAATTGGCGAATTTACTGAGAACTTGGAAGCTATCGCACAAGAGAGTTATTTAATAATTCATGGGAATCCAATAAACCTTAAACGACATATTTAAATAAAATGAGTATTAAAGTTGCTTTATTTGAACCTAGAATACCGCAGAACACAGGAAATATAGGTAGAACATGTGCGGCGTTTGATATAGGATTAGATTTAATCTGTCCTCTTGGTTTTAGTCTCGAAGATAAATATCTCAAAAGAGCTGGTCTTGACTACTGGCAATTTCTTAATTTAACTACTCACCAGAATTATCATAAATTCAAGGAAACAACTAATAATTCTAGAATAGTTGGATTTTCAAAGTCTGGAAGACAATCCTTATCAGATATCAGTTTTAAATCTAATGATATTCTTTTATTTGGTAGAGAAGATTTGGGGCTAACAGACGAAGTAAGGAAAGATTGTGACTTGCTAGTTGAAATCCCTATGAAGGTTAAAGCAAATAAACACGGCGATAATGGAGTAAGAAGTTTAAATCTTTCAGTCGCTTGTGGAATCGCCTGTTATAAGGCAGTTAGCCAATTTGAATAAGATATTTTATGTGAGTGATTGATAAACTCTGATGTATAAAGTGAATAGACAAAAATAAGAATTATATTTTAAGATTTGATAAAGGAATATGCCATATGATCTATATTATTCCTAAAGCTAAATAGATCTTGGATTATTTGAGATGATCTATTATGATGAAGTGATATTGTCAGTGTAGCTCAGCTGGTTAGAGCACAGCATTCATAACGCTGAGGTCGAGAGTTCAAGTCTCTCCACTGACATTCCTAAACTGCTAGACTCTTACTAGACAGAGCTTGCTTACTTTATCTAATGGAATGTTTAAGGAAGACATATAAATAATTAGATAATTAAAATAACAATTTATTTCATATCAATGTCTCTAAGTCTTTCTTTAAATGACCTATTAAAGTCATCTGAAGTATTTAAATTATCATTTCTATTATTGTTAATTGTATCAATATTACTATATAAGTTCTTTTGAGACTTCTTAGAGGCTTGATGGTTGTTAGAGTTTTCTGGACTAGCTTTAGAAATAACTTCTTCTGAACTATTTAATGAAGTTTGAACGGAGGATGATTTAATTTTAGTTTCTATCTTATTACGAGTAATAGGATAAGTTTTTAACTCTGATGAGAGTTGGGAAAGTAATCGGAAATGAGAAACAGAACTAAATTTCTTAAATATAGAGTTATCCCAAAATGATTTTTTCATAACAAATACTAAATCTCATCTTGTACAGTTTTATATTATAATATTAAAAAGTATTTGGTTACGGATCTCGTCCAAGTAATGACTAAGTGACAGGTCTTAACCCAATAACACATCTGTAAACCACTCTTTCAAAAAAAGAAATGTCAGAAAACGGATCTATTCGTGTCGGTCAGCAAGCTCCAAGTTTTAAAGCAACTGCTGTTATAGACCAAGAATTCAAGGAAGTTAGCCTATCCGATTACAAAGGCAAATGGGTAGTATTATTTTTCTATCCACTAGATTTCACTTTCGTTTGCCCAACAGAAATTACAGCTTTTAGTGACCGCTATTCTGATTTTGCAGCAAAAAATACAGAAATACTTGGAGTTTCAGTTGACAGTCAGCACTGCCACCTAGCATGGATTCAAACTCCAAGGAATCAAGGTGGTATAGGAGATATAAACTACCCTTTAATTGCTGACTTAAAAAGAGAGATCGCCCAAGCTTATAATGTACTTAATGATGATGGTGAGGCAGATAGAGGACTCTTTCTTATCAACCCTGATGGCATGATTATGCATTGCACAATTAATAAGGCACCAGTTGGAAGGAACGTTGATGAAACTCTTAGAATTCTTCAAGGTTACCAATATGTTGCTTCCAATCCTGATGAAGTATGTCCAGCAAACTGGACACCTGGAGATAAAACAATGTTAGAAGATCCAAAAGGAAGTAAAGAATATTTCTCAAGCTTATAAAAGTAAAATTAAATATAGTTAATATAAAAACCTACAAAGAAAGAACAGACAGAAAGGCTTAAGAATAGTAATTTAATAAAATGATTGCTTTCAATAGAGGAAAGTGAAGGAAAGCTCCAATCGGAAATACAATTATTATATAATAAATAATCGATAAAAGCCCTAAAGAAGACTAATCCAAAAAATATAAGGCTCAAGATTATTGGTATAATAACTGTTTCAGATATGATTGTTTGATATTTTAATTCTATTAGGCTATTAAGAGAGTCTTGAAAGGTTAAAAAGAATTTAAAAAATAACAAAAAGAATAAAGTAAACAAACCATAGTAATGAAATGAAGATGTCCTTTTAATAAGTGATATAGGAATAAATATACAAAATAGGATTAAATGAGTGCTTAAATTTACTTTTAATATACTAGAGGAATAAACTACAGGTGAAAGAAAATATTGAGATGTTGGCAGAAAGAATATTGAAAGATCTATAAGAGTGTAATTAATTAAATAGAATGATATAAGAATAAATAAAAGTAAACTTGTAAATAAAGAGCCCTTTAATTGGAAATTACTCTTTGCCTTTAGATTTGATAATCTTATTATTCTATTAAATGACTTAAACCACTTATAGCTAAAATATAATATAGCAAAAGGAAGTGCAGTAGAAAGAAAGAGATATAGTATTAAGTAAAATGATGAAGTTTGACCAGCAAATATTGAATATTTACAAAGCTCATATACAGTTAGTCCTAGAAGATAAGGAATACCCAGAAAAGTTATAGGGTTATAGATAAAAAGATCTTTATTTATCATCTTTCCGATAATTTCAAAATAATTAAATCAATCTATATAGATTTATCAACATGGATTAATTTACTATTTCGAAGAATTGATCAGCGGTAATTGTTTCCTCTTCAATAAGGAGATTTGCCAAGAGATCTAGTTTATATGTGTGAGGTGATAGAATTATTATAGCTTGGTTCATAGCATATTTAAGTAAAGTAATAACCTTATTATCAATTTCTCTGTAAGTTTTTTCGGATAATATTTTGTTGTTACCCAATAAACTTCTTCCTAGAAATACTGAGGATTCATTTAGATCTGCAGAAATTAATCCAAGGTCAGAGAACCCATATCTGGTAATCATTTCACGAGCTAAAACAGTAGCTTCTGATAGATCATCCGATGACACTTGTGTAACTTCTTGATTTCCAAAGATTAGAACTTCGGCAGCTCTTCCTGACAATGCTCTAATTAGTCTGGAAGATAAGTAACTTTTAGAAATCAGACCAGAGTCTAGATCCTCTTGTTTTAAAACAAATCTTGTATTTCCTCCAATTGAATTAGAAGTAGGCAAAATTGTTATCTTATCTATTTGATCTAAATTAGGAAGTAATGAGTTTACTAAAGCTTTACCAATTTGATGATAGGCAATAATAATCTTTTTGTTTGCAAATCCAATTGACTGTCTTGTCATTCCAATAGTTAATCTGTCAAAGGATTTATCAATTTCTGCATTACTTATTAAAGTCTTCTTTTTTCTCGCCGTTAAGATTGCTGCTTCATTAAGTAAGTTGCTCAAATCAGCTCCAGAAAATCCAGGAGTTTTTATTGCCCAATCATTTAGAGATATTTCATCAGATAATGGTTTTGTTCTTGCGTGTATAGATAAGATTTCCAATCTACCTTTCCTATCTGGAAGAGAGATATCTATTGTTCTATCAAAACGTCCTGGACGCGTTAACGCAACGTCCAAAACATCTGGTCTATTAGTAGCAGCAAGAATTACTACACCTGAATTATCTGAGAAGCCATCGATTTCCGTTAGCAATTGATTTAAGGTTTGTTCTCTTTCATCATTGCCTCCACCTATACCAGTCCCACGTTGGCGTCCAATAGCATCAATCTCATCTATAAAAATTATTGAAGGGGCCTTTAACTTTGCTTCTTTAAAGAGAGACCTAACACGACTTGCTCCAACTCCTATAAACAGTTCAACAAATTCAGATGCAGATAAGGGAAAAAATGGGACACCAGCCTCACCTGCTATAGCTCTTGCTAATAACGTTTTTCCAGTGCCAGGAGGACCAATTAATAGAAATCCCTTAGGGATTTTTGCTCCAACCTTATTAAATAATTCTGGCTGATTTAGAAAGGTCACTATCTCCTTTATATCTTCAAGTGCCTCATTAACACCTGCTACATCCTCAAATCTGGTGAGGGACTTATCTGGATCAACATTTTGTTTTGACTTATTAGAAAATCCAAAAGTTTTATTGGCCATGTCAACAGATCTTCTTACAAAAAACAAAATTCCAAAAATTAAAAGAAAAACAAATCCAAAATTTGCAAAAATTGAAGCAGTAAAGTTTTCAGTTTTCAAATAATTAACAGTTAATGGCGTGCCTGTCTCTTTAGAAATGCGTAAAATTGTTTGATCATTAGGGAAAACAGAAACTATTGATGATGTCCCATCATTAAAGGCTACTTTAACTTCTCTTCTTGTAGGGAAAAGCTCTAGAGACTTTACTCTCCCAGATGAAATATCTTTTAGTAGGTTGCTGTAACTAGACATGTCTTTCTTTTATCACTTTAAGTTGATAAAGCTTGCTTAATATGAGGGTAAATAGTCGTTGCAGTTTTATTAAGATGATTTAAAGAAGTGAATTGAAGAAATTTTAATACCATTACAAACGAATTTCTAATTTGACTAAAGGGTCACTAGCAAACGATTATAGACTTAAATAGCTAGTTCTATAAAAATGGCCGTACCAAAGAAAAAGACCTCAAAGGGCAAAAGGAATCAAAGGCATGCTGTATGGAAAGCTAAAGCAGGTATAGCTGCTCAAAAAGCTCTTTCTCTGGGCAAGTCAGTACTAACAGGAAGAGCCCAAGGTTTTGTATACCCAATGGATGAAACAGAAGAATCAGAAGAATAAATTTGGTATTTTATGACCCAAGTTTAAAAGCCTCTAGAACAATTGCATAAGTGATTCCAATTCTTAGATTATCCAATCCAACCCATAACATATGAAGCGAATTGCTGTTAAAAGAGTTTCTGGCTCTTACAAGCAACTCTATTAATAAAACAACTAAAATTACAACAAAAACCCTATATCCAGACCTGGTAAGTAGATAAGACAAAAAGAAACTTGCTAAATAGAAGCCTGAAAGAAGACTAAGCAATGATATTGATCTATGCCTCCAAGAACTTGTTATAAGAGAAAATATCCCTTTTAAGGAATTAGACAAAAATCTAGAGTAGTTTGTTTTATAGAAACTCATATTTAGCTTATGTAGTGAGATTTTGAATAATGTTTAAATCAACTATATTACTAATCAAATTACCTTTAAAAACCTTTAATGGCAAATCAAAGTCTCCTAAATGATCTACAACATATTCAGCTTTAGAAAAGTCATTTGTCATACTTTTAAGCCATGGAGATAGAGAGACAATGCATTTCAATCCTAAAGCATTTGCAGATTTCAATCCAACAACTGAATCCTCTATAACTATTGAATTATAAATAGATGAATTACTTTTAGATAAAGCTAATGAATAGGCATCTGGTGAAGGTTTTAAGTTTACTACATCATCTCCTGTGACAATATCCATGAAGATTAAGTTATAATTATTAAAAAGAGAACTTAATAATTGAATAGTAGTATTTCTGCTACTAGTTGTTACTACTAATTGTTGTATTTTATGTTGATATAATTCTTGTACTAGTCTATTAACTCCAATTCTCAGTTTTATTTTTTTATACTTGATCATGTCGATATAAATAGATTGCTTTTGAAAATGAATTTCCTTAATTTGATCTTTACTTATTTTAATGTTCATTAATTGAGAATAGTAATAGATTCTATTTCTTCCTCCAGTTACTCTAAGTAGGTCTATGTAAGTAGGAATATCCCATTGCCAAGATAAATTAAATTTTTTAAATGCTGAATTAAAAGCCAACCTATGTCCGTTCAACTCAGTATCTGCCAATGTACCGTCTAGGTCCCAAAACACAGATTTTAATTTGTTCATGGATGTAATGTACGTTTATATAATATATATGATGAATTCTATCAGGAGCTCTATAAAACTATCTTGAACATATCAAATACAAGCTGGAAAATTCCAGAGAGAATAGAGCAGGAGCTAGGATTAGATGACTTACCTAAAGAGATTTTAGAGATACTTATTAGGAGAGGTTTTACTAGCAAAAGTAAAGTAGAAGAGTTTATTTGCCCGCCTGAATTACCTGATCCGAAATTTCATTTCCCGGAATTAGATAAAGCTCTTATAAGAATAGTTAATGCATTTAATAACAAAGAAATCATAGGGATTTGTGGAGACTACGATGCAGATGGGATAACAAGCACTACTTTATTATTAGATGTATTTAGGAATCTAAATATAAATTCAATAGGTTTGATTCCTTCTAGAGATGAGGATGGTTATGGCCTTAACATAAATATAGTAAATCAATTTAAATCTAAAGAAGTATCTCTTATAATAACTGTAGATAATGGAGTTTCCGCTTATGAGGCAATAGACTATGCCAAAAGTCTAGATATTGATATCATTATAACTGATCACCATAAAATAGGTACTCTCAATGATAATATTTATGCTCTAATACATCCTGAAACCACTCCAAAAGAATCACCTTATAAATTCAATGCTGGAGTTGGTCTGGCATATATACTTGCAGCGGAATTAGCTAAAAGATTTAACAATGAAGATTGTCTAAGTTTATCTAAGAATCTTTTATGTATTGGAACTATAGCTGATATGGCAAAGTTAAAAGGAGCCAATAGGTATTGGTTAAAAAAATATATCCCAGAATTATTAAAAACTTCATCATTTGGATTAAAAATCCTAATAAATAAATCATATTTACAAAATAATCAAATAACTTCTGAAGATATTAGTTTTGGAATCGCCCCAAGAATAAATTCAGTTGGGAGAATAAGTAATCCAGAGCTTATTGTTAAATGTATCTTAGAGAAAGATAAACAAGAAGCCTCAAAACTGGCTAAAGAATGTGAAAAAATCAACAAGAAAAGAAAAGAAATCTCAAATAAATCAGTAGAAGAAGCTATAAGAATAATAAAGAATCAAAATAACCTGGCATTTATTCTACTAGCACAATCCCATTGGCATCATGGAATTATTGGAATAATAGCAGCAAGAGTAATGCAAAAATATAAACGTCCTACAGCAATTCTTTCAAAAGACAAAAATGGATACTTTAGGGGTTCTGTAAGGTCACCTAAATATTTTGATGTTGGGAAAGCATTAGATAAATGTGCTGGACTTCTAGAAAAGTTTGGAGGTCATTCATGCGCTGGAGGTTTTACGATAAAGGCAGAAAATATAAGTCATTTAGAGCAAAAACTATCAAATTATGCTGAAGAACAACAAAAGAAGTTAAACCCAATAAATAGTATTGAACCAGAGGTATATATCAATATCTCGAGCATTACAAAAGAATTTATAAGTAAACTTAATGTATTAGAGCCATTTGGTGTTGGAAATCAGAACCCTATATTCTGGACTAGAGGATGTAATGTAATACAAATAGAAAATCTATTTGCTGGACGTACCCTAATAACCTTAAGACAAAAAGAACAAACGATTAAAGCACTATTTTGGAACAAAGATGAAGACTTCTCAATACCAAGAAAAGTTGATATAGCTTTTAATATACAAACTAAATTTTATACTCAAGATAAAAAGACTGATATAACTATATTAAAAATAAAACCATATAAAGAAAAAGAACTGTTTACTGTAGGCTTGAGAAAATATGAATGTTATATTTGTAAGGATAATTATCTCATTATTGAAAATGAAAACCAAGAAAAATTATCTTACAATTTAATCAACAAAGAAATTTCTCCTAAAGAGATAAAAAAATCTATTTATATAAATCACTTAATCTCAACAGCAAAATCAAGCCTTGGAATGAAAAGCTGTGAAACCTAGGTACCTCTTCTATAGAAGATCAAAGCAATTATGGCTGGACCGGACAAAGCAACTGCTACTAATGGCAAAAGATTACCCATGATAAAAACGTGTTTGAGCTATGACTATAGTATAAGACACTAATAAACTATCCTCATATGAGCTAAATTTTTTGTAATTTGCTAAAAAGGCAGTTCAGCACAAGGTATTTCGAATTTTAAATGAAGAAACATAACCAAAAGTGGAATTGTATTAATTATTGTGGATCATGTTGCAAACTGGCCCCAGAAGAAAGAATTGAAGCAATAGCAGCGCTTACAGAAGAAGATCGACAAGAATATTTTAATCTAGTAGCTTCTGATGGATGGTGTAAAAATTATGATAAGCATTTAAGAAAATGCAAAATATACGATAGAAGACCAAACTTTTGCAAAGTGGATAATCTCACGGAAATATTTGGATATAAAAAAAAAGACAAAGACAATATTGCTATTAATTTCTGCAGACAAAATATAAGATCTGTACATGGTGGAAGGAGTAAAGTATTGAAAAGATTTAATAGAAGCTTAGGAATATAAGAAGATTATGAAAAATCCTAATCCGCCATATAAAGAAGAAGATCATAAAGTTAATAGAGAAGAAAGCTTCATGCTTACATTCATTACAACTTTTGGAACTGTATTCCTAGCGGAGATAGGTGATAAAACACAAATAGCTACATTATTACTATCTGCTGGTTCGGCAGAACCCTTACTTGTATTTATAGGCGCTGCATTGGCTCTAATTAGTACAAGCCTTATTGGTGTAGTTTTAGGTAGGTGGTTATCTGACAGGGTGCCTGAAAACTTATTAAATAGTTTAGCTGGTATTATCATGCTGGGAATAGGACTCTATTTGATCAGTGAAATTTCTTTCTCTGAACTTAATCTTCTTAATTACCTATGAAAATTTTAGATCCAATAATAATATCTACTTTCTCAACAGTATTTCTTGCAGAACTGGGAGATAAAACTCAATTAGCCACCGTTGCTATGTCAGCCAAAAGCAAAAAGCCATTAGCTGTTTTTTTGGGGTCTTGTAGTGCCCTTGTACTAGCCTGTTTTATAGCTGCCTTGGCAGGTGGATCTATTACTAGTATTATTCCCGATATAGTCTTAAAAAGTCTTGCAGCTATTGGGTTCATCTATCTAGGAATTAACCTATTAAATCCAATAAATACCACTAAAGAATAAAAGAATTTTTCTAAGCATTTAAAAAGCTATTGAAAGATTTAGTGAAATGCATAAAAAAACAAATAAATCACTGAATAATCTATGATCTAACATATAAGATAGAAAAAGGATTAATTTTTTTTATGGTTTCGGTAGCCAAAATTCTTGAACTGCTACCTCAAGAAGGGAGTCTTGAAATAAAAAAACTTGAAAAGATGCTGAAACTCACGAAAAAAGTTGAAAGGACAAGGCTGGAAATTGCAATTACTGCTTTGTCGAAAATAGGACTTATAGAACTCGACACAGAAGCAACCATAAAAATACAAAAGCTTCACACATACATCAAAGCTAAGATTCGTTGTAGTAGTAAAGGCTATTGCTTTGCTGTAAGAGAGGATAATGAAGAAGATATTTATATTAGAGAACAGCATCTAAACCATGCATGGCATGGTGATTATGTCTTAGTAAAGATAGAAAGAGAAGCTCTAAAGAGAAGGTCTCCAGAAGGTTCTGTTATCTGTATTCTAGAAAGAAGCAAAAAAAGATTGCTAGCTAACATAATAGAAGAAAATGGTGAAGTCATTGCAAGCCCTTTAGACGAAAGAATTCTTTCGAAGATTGAATTACCATCATTAGAAAGTCCCTACAAAACAGATTCAGAAAATATAGTTGAAGTTGAAATTACAAAATATCCAATTGCTCAATACAAAGCAGTAGGAAAGGTTATTAGGAATTTAAGCTTAAAGGCTGGATTTCAAGGAGATATTGAAATAATTAAAACTAAATTCTGTATTGATGAAGAAAACAAGCCTCCGAAAATTTCAACCAAGAGACCTCCTGATAAACATCGCAGAAGTTTATTAGCTCAAAATGTTGTTCTTTTTAAAAGTTGGCTTAGTAAAGATAGTCCTCCATTACTGGCAACATACGCTGAGCCTTTTAAAGGAGGTATTAAAGCATGGATACATATTCCATCTGTCTCGGAAAGGATTTTATTAGATAGCAAATTAGGTATTTGGATTAAAGAGAGAGCAGAATCTAGATGTATAGGCAATAGGTGGATAAATCTACTAAGCAATACCTTAATTAAAGAATCGGGATTTAAAGTTAATGAGGAAAATGATGCAATAACGTTAGAGATAATAATCAATAAAGAAGGGGAGATAAAAGATTGGGAATTTTATTTGAGCAAAATATGTCCAAAAGTAGAAGTAACTGATGAAATACTAGATAAGATTGTTAATAGGAAACCAAGATCAAGAACAATTCCATCAGTTCTTAAGGATATTAAAGAATATATTTTAAATATAGAAACAATACTCTTCTTAATTAAGTTAATCAACAACAATTTAAAATCTAATGGGCTAATAGAGTTTAAAAGTAATTACTATAATACAGATAAGTTATACGATCATTGTTACACCAATCCAGGTAAAGACTTTTACGGCTGGAAAGAAGAGTATGATCCTAAAAGTGCTAATTCAATTGTATCAGTATTAACAACTATATCAAATATAATATTTTTCAAGTATTCACAATCCTTAAATATGAATATGATATATACAAAATCGAGGGATATTGATGCAATCCAATATAATGAAATAGTAAAATCAGCTATTGCTTTAGATACAAAAGTTGAATTAAATGAAGATGGGATTATTGATCTTAATAAATTTATAGAAACAATTAAAGGAGAAATCAGTCAGAATGTAATAGAGAAATTACTTCGTAATATCATCCCAGAAAGGTCATATGAACTATATAAACCTGAATCCAATGATTCAGACAAGGAATTACTTTTAGAAAGTATCACCTTAAATACAGAAGCTCCATGGTCTTCTCCAACAATAAATTATGCAGATATACTTAATCAATCCTTGCTTGTTGAATTAATCAATTTACAAAAGAATAAGTCTATAAAAAAAGAAGATATTATCTCAGCGAATTCAGATGTAACTAAAATAGATATCAGCTCAAAGATTAAAGTTACACCAATAAAGACTAAAGTTAGCAATGGAATTATAAACTTTTTAAATAATGAACAAACTAGATCAAAATTATTCAGAAGTGGTTTAATTTCAATTATAGAAGCAAGAGCAATTGATGAGATGGTTGGCAGCTCTGTCGATGGCATTATTACAGGGGTTCAAAGTTACGGAATTTTTGTTGAAATAGACAAGTTTCAAGCTGAAGGTCTTGTTCACGTAAGCACATTAGACGACGATTGGTATGAATATAGATCTAGGCAGAATTTACTTATAGGAAGAAAAAATAAAAAAACATACCAGCTTGGTAAACAGATTAAAATTAAAATCATTAGCGTTGACTTATTAAAAAATCAGATTGACCTTGAAGTTTTTAGAGAATAAAGTGAAATCAAAAATTAATCCACTTGTACTAGCAGTAACAGGAGCTTCAGCGCAACAACTGGCTGTTAGGTCACTTCAACTCCTTTTAGAAAATGATATAAATGTAGATTTAATATTAAGTAAAGGGGCATACGATGTATGGATTTCTGAGAACAAAACTAAAATCCCTGTAGATCCAGTTAAGCAAGAAATCTTTTGGCGTGATTATTTAAAAGTAGATTCAGGTATACTTAATTGTCATAAATGGAATGACAATTCAGCTTCTCTTGCTAGTGGCAGCTTTAAGACTTTAGGAATGGTTTTATTACCATGTACCATGGGAAAAATTGGAAGAATTGCTTCTGGTTCAGCATATGACTTAATTGAAAGATCAGCAGATGTGCATTTAAAGGAAAAACGAAAGCTAATAATATCTCCTAGGGAAACTCCTTTTAATCTTATACACTTGAGAAATATGACTCAATTATGTGAAGCAGGCGCTGAAATCATTCCCTGCATACCTTCCTGGTATTCAAAACCTGAATCTTTAGATGAAATGATAGACTTTATGGTTGTTAGACTATTTGATAGCTTTGGATTTGAGCTTAAAGACATAAATAGGTGGGATGGTAAGTTATTATGAGAACAATTAATAAAGCGCTTTTAATACCAACATTACTTCCGCTAATATTACTTTTATTTATATCATTTATAAATAATGAAAAGAGAGTTCAAATAAAATTATTACTTTGGGAGTCACAAGAAATTAAATTGGGAACATTTATTTCAATATCAACAATAGCTGGATTCTTAATTGGAACATTTCCTGCGTTTATTCTTAATTCTAATTACCAAATTAAAAGAAGAAAGGTTATTTATAACCCATATAATAGTAATAATTCAGATGCTTTAGAGAAAGATCTAAATTTATATGATCATGATGATCTAGAAGAAAATGATATAAATCATGAAGATTATATAGAAAGGGATGTTAGAGAGCCTTCTCCAACAATATCAGTCCCATATAAAGTTATTAGAATGTCTAATCAGTCAGAGATTAGAACCGAATCAAATAAAGAGTCCTCAGAAGTCCAAAATTCTTTTAAAGATAATTTAGACTTAGCCTCAGAGCAAGAAGAAAGCTTAATTAATAAAAGTCAATCCAGTGACTGGTCAAATATCACTGATGAAAAATGGTAAGGAAAAATTAATTATGCACTAATACATGTAATTAGATTTAGAATGAGCTAAACAAATAATCATCTGTGAAAGACACTAAGGGAATGAACCCTCCAATAAAAAAAGAAACAAACAAAGTTCCTAATGGCGAGTCAACTATTACTACATCAATAGAAAAACCTAAGAAGTTAGAGGAAAAGCCCTTCACAGCCTTTGTTACAGAAGACTTTATACCATCATTAAAAACAGCATTTAAAAAATTAAACATAGATATTATTGCTCTTACATTTGAAAAAGGCATGCGACCAGTTATAGGAGGTGATTGCTGGATTGTTTTTGGAGAAATATCTCAGGGGAAAAAATTTTGGCTCTGTTTTAGTACAGATAAAATCACTTCAAGCAAACATATTGCTTTAGCCGAAGGAGGATCAAAGGCTAGTCTGCTCGAATCTTTCTTGATAGATGAGAGGAAAATTACTCTTCCCTTGCTTCAATCACGTTTACTCCAAAGACTCAATGGACAAAAATGGCTTGGAAAAAACTAATTTTTACTTTCTAATTTAAGCTTTTCAAGAGAATGGAACTGTATCAAATGATCAATATGAATTCTGTACATGAAGTTTTTCACTAAAAATCGGCTCTAAGAACTAAAATCATATCCCTGACGCGACATAAGTAATGACGGCTTCAGCTACAAAAATTGGTAATTCCTTGGCTAGGAACGAATTGCCACCTCATTTGGATGAAAACCTTTTGACCCCAAGGTTTTATACCACAGAATTTGATAAAGCTGCTAAGACAAACCTTGATATAGCAAGAAAAGACTTTGAGGCAATGTTTAAAGAGATGGAGGCAGATTATAACCTCAAGCACTTTGACAGGAAAGCTTCTCTGGAAAGGCTAAATGAGTTATCACCAGAAGACAAAGCAGTTTATGAAAGTTATCTAGTTAGATCAGTAGTATCAGAGTTTTCTGGATTTCTTTTATTTAAGGAAATCTCTAATAGATTTAAAAGATCTGACAGACCAGAACTTGGTCAATTTTTTCAATTCTTAGCGCGTGACGAAGCTAGACATGCAGGTTTTTTAGGCAGAGCACTAAAAGAAGAAGGCATTAATATTGACCTTCCAAATCTACCGAAAAAAAGAGCGGCAACATTCTTCCCCTTAAGTTGGGTCTTATATTCCCTTTATTTGTCTGAAAAGATTGGATATTGGAGATACATACTCATCAATAGGCATCTAAATGCCAATCCTGATAAAATTTGCGCTCCACTATTTGACTTTTTTGAACCATGGTGTCAAGACGAGAATCGTCATGGAGATTGTATTAACCTAATGATGAGGTGTTGGCCAGGAATGACAAAAGGTTTTAGAGGCAAGATGCTAAGCAGATTTTTCCTTTGGACCGTTTTCCTCACACACACTCTTACTGTTTGCGAAAGAGGTGATTTCTATAAATTACTTGGAATAGATCCTGTACTATTTGATGAAGAAGTAATTGCTCAAACTAATAACACTTCTCGCAATGCATTCCCTTGGGTATATAACTTCGACGACGGACAATTCTTAAAACTAAGATTAGAAATTCTAAAAACTTTTAAGGAGTGGCGCGAGGGGACAGGGATGTCAAAACCTATAAAATTTACTAAATTTGTATTGTTGATGCTTAAACAGTTTGCACTTCCAATGGAGAAAACTAAAGCAGTTAGATATGGTTAAACAACTTAATTGTTAGTATGCAGTAACTAGTTTAGATATCAAAGGGATTACCAGGTTCATTTTTTATATCACCTAAATATTTTCCAAATTGAATTTGATAGACTTCATCCTCATCTTGAGTCTCTAATTCTACAGAATCAATAGCTTTAGCAATACATAGTAATCCATATCCTTTTTTCTGCATATTCCTTGAAAGGCCTATGCCATCTGATTGATCTAATTTGCCGGATAAGATTCGAACGGCACAAACTGTACAACAACCATTGCGACATAAATAGGGAAGCTTTATATCTGATGATTCAAAATATTGAAGTATATTCTCACCATCTGGTACATCTAAACTAATAGTTTTATTAGCTTGTCTATAGTGGATAGTTACTTTATGTATGATAGTCATGTCTAAAACCATACACTACTAATTATGCACACTTATATCTTTAATAAAGGGCTTTGGAGGAAGTTCCATAGCAAATTGACGTAATTTTTCTATTTCAAGATTAATATTCTTAACTTCACCTCCAAACCTTAGCTTCAACCAATTAACTGCTGTGATTTCATCTGATATCACAACTTCTTGAGAAGAATCCGCAATCCCAAACTTAACAACCAAATCAGGTGGCAAGTACCAGAAAGCAATGTCATTACCTTTTCTATTTCTTCTTTCCGAAATAGTTTCTCTCAATTGACCATTTCCAGTTAATTGACCAACGGGTGCTACCAATGCAAAAAGAGATACTGAATTAGTCATATTAAGCCCGTGTTTAATGATTCCGAATACTAGTTAAACACTATATATGATCTATCAAGAACGAATAGGACCAGAAAAGACAAGTTAATCCTATTATGTTTTTAAGTAAAACGTAGTGAGTCAACCATCTCAGATACAAAGGCCAATTATCTTGAAAATGATTACCTAAGCAGTAATTTCAAGAAAAATCTAGAAGAACTGCTTGCATATGGTGTGTCAGCAGGAGCGGATTTAGTTGAGATATTTTTTGAGAAAGTTGATAACTCAGCAATTCTTGCAGAACAGGACATAATTACAAGTATTAATCCATCATTTGCAAAAGGTGTAGGGATAAGAGTTTTTTTCAACGGAAAAGATGGTTTTGTTTCTACTAACGATCTATCAGAGATAGGTTTAAAGTATGCTTTGGAACAGGCATTAGGAATGCTTGGACTTGAAAAGTGTTCTGGCGACAGATCGACATTTTTGGGTTTAAATGAGCTAAAAGACTATGGAAAAATAAAATCAAGTTATTTTGAACAAACGCCTCAATTAAAGGAAACAATTAATAAAATATTAGAAGCAACTAACCTGCTTAAAGAAAAGGGAAGGAAAATAGAGGTTCGTAGAGGAAGTTATTCAAGAAATATTCAAGAAGTAATAGTTGCATCAAGTGATGGAACATTCGGCAGAGACCTACGTTTGTATCAATCAATAGGATTGAATGCACTTGCAATAGACAAAGAGTATAGGTCTAGTATTGGAAGAAGATATGGTACAACAAGCAATCCTGTTCAAATTTTAGAATGGGACATTGATAGCTCAGTAGATGAGATTGTTGAAAGTTCTAATAAAATGCTATATGCAAAATATGTAGAGGCTGGTCAAATGCCGGCTGTACTAGCAAATAAATTTGGTGGTGTGATTTTTCATGAAGCTTGCGGTCATTTACTAGAAACAACACAAATTGAGAGAGGGACATCTCCATTTAAGGACAAATTAAATGAAAAGATTGCTAATGAAGCTGTTACTGCAATAGATGAAGGCATGACAGAAAATGCATTTGGATCAATATCAATGGATGATGAAGGCATGCCAACACAAGAAACAGTATTAATTAAAAATGGATATCTTAAGAAATTTCTAAGTGACAGAGCGGGTGAAATTCGTACAGGGAATAAGAGAACTGGTAGTGGTAGAAGACAAAGTTATGCATTTCCAGCTGCTAGTAGAATGAGAAATACATATATTGATAAAGGTGAATATAAACCAAAGGAATTAATAGAAAGTATAGATAAAGGTATTTACTGTAAGTCAATGGGTGGAGGAAGTGTAGGTGCAACTGGTCAATTTAATTTCTCAGTTGAAGAAGCATATTTAATAGAAAATGGTCAACTCAAAACACCTGTAAAAGGAGCAACATTGATTGGTGAGGCAAAAGATATTCTGCCAAGAATATCTATGTGCGCAGATGATCTTGACCTGGCTGCAGGATATTGTGGATCAGTAAGTGGCAATATTCATGTAACAGTAGGTCAACCACATATTAAAGTAGATTCAATAACTGTTGGAGGATTATAATGGATAATAAGTTATTATCTGTATCTCAATGTGTACTAGATCCAGAAGAAATAAAAGAAAATTTGAATAGGCTTTCAAAGAGCCAAGATATAACTAAATGGGATATAGGTGCAACGTCTAGTAATGATATATCAGTTCAAGTTTACAAAGGTGAACAAAAACAATTAAAAGCATCACAGAGGAATTCAATAACATTAAGAGTATGGAATAAAAATAATATGATTGGTATTACTAGTACTACTGACATTTCAGAGAACGGCTTAAAAAAAGCCCTTGAATCAGCATACTCTGCTACTAAATATGCTAACAAGCAAGAGACACCAGACTTTTCTCCTTTATCAAAAGCGGCACTCAATAATGTTGATCAGCCAATAATGAATTCATGGGGAATTAAAAAACTATTTAACAAGCTTAAAAATGCAGAGAGTGAACTTCTAAATAAACACAAGTCAATAGTAGATGTTCCATATAATGGTTTTTCAGAGGTAAATTATGAAAGGCTATATATTAATAGTGATGGAGCACAAAGACATTTAAACAATACACAAGCAAGCTTATATCTATATGCTAAAGCTCAGGAAGATAATAGAAAACCTAGGAGTTCTGGATCATTTAAGATAGCTTATGGCAGTGATGATATTAATATTCAAGAATGTATTGATGAAGCAGCAAGTAAAACAATAGCTCATTTGGATTACCGGCCAATAAAAACTGGTAAGTATTTAGTATGCTTTAAACCGGAAGCTTTTCTAGACTTACTTGAATCATTTAGCAATATATTCAATGCAAGGTCTGTTATTGATGGCGTAAGTCTCTCAAATAAAGATTCATTGGAAAATTACATTTCATCCCCTCTATTAACCTTATATGACAATGGACTGGATAAAACAAATATAGGAGGTCTCACTTTTGATGGAGAAGGTACACCTACTCAAAAGCTTTGTATAATTCAAAGTGGAATACTAAAAAATTTCATACATTCTGAGTCAACAGCAAAAGCTTTTGGAGTGCTTCCAACTGGACATGCTGGATTAGGAGCCAAGGTTTCAGTCTCACCAGATTGGCTAATAGTTTCTAAAGCAAAAGGTGAGCATTCCTCTAAAGAAAGCTTAAATCATAAGAATACAAAAGAAGAATATATTTTAATAGAGAATTTAAATGCCTTACATGCTGGGGTAAAAGCAACCCAAGGATCATTCTCATTACCTTTTGATGGTTGGCATGTAAAAGATGGAGTTTCTTCATCTATAGAATCAGCGACTGTAGCTGGAGATATTAAAAGTTTGCTAAATAAAATTATAAATATAGAAGAGAAGCAGATTAGTACTCATGTTGGAGTTAGTCCACATATATGGGTAGATGAATTGTCAGTAACAGGAGAGAAGTGAATATAGTTTTTTGGGGAACACCATTATTTGCTGTAAATATTCTGGACAAACTTTTAAATTCAAAACATAATATAGTTGCAGTAGTAACGCAACCAGATAAAAGAAGAGGACGTGGCAAAGAGTTAACAGGTTCTCCTGTTAAAAAGATTGCAAACGATTTAAATATTCCAGTATTTACGCCAGTTAGTATAAACAAGGAAATTGATATTCAGTCGAAGATTCGTTCACTTAGTGCGGATATATATGTAGTCGTAGCATTTGGGCAAATTCTTCCAGAATCTGTAATAAACACTCCATTATATGGTTCATGGAACATTCATGCCTCACTATTACCAACCTGGCGAGGAGCTTCACCAATCCAAAGAAGCATATTAAATGGAGATAAAGAAACAGGAGTGGGCATTATGGCTATGGAGAAAGGTTTAGACACAGGCCCAGTACTAATAGAAAAGAGTTTGCAGATAGGGATAACTGATAATAAAGAATTGATTGAGAATAAACTTGCAATGATATCTTGTGAGTTAATAATAGATGCTTTAGATATAATAGAACAAAGTTCAATAACTAATAAACAGAGATTAAATAAGAATTTAAGCCTTAAAAGGCAGGAAGATAGTGTCAGAGAAATAAGTTATGCCAAACAAATCACAAAGACTGAATATGAATTCACATGGGAATTAGAAACCATAAAGATTCATAGAATAATAAATGGATTATATCCCAATGCTTTTATAAAAATACGAGGTAAAAGAGTTAAGTGCCTTGAAAGTATTCCACTCAATCCTGAATATAAGAATGAATTAGAGGAAATATATCATAATTATATTTTTGATAGTAGATATAAAAAATATAAAGTGGGCCAGGTTATAGATATAATAAAAGGAAAAGGATTTATAATAAAAACGAATGACTGCGCTTTATTTATAAAAGAGGCTCAGGTCGAAGGAAAGAAAAGGTCTAACGGATATATAGTATCAAAACAGCTATGTATAAATATTGGAGACCTGATTTGATTTACTAGTATAATATTGTTATATTGTTTTTTGTTTTCGTATTGAAAATCCCCAAATCAATAGAATTATTATAATACTGAAGAAGAGAATATCGGAAATATCTACAAGCGGATTAAATCCTTGAATAGCAAGTTTAGTTGCTACTATTGTTACAGCAAGATAACCTGCTGTTTCTAAATTAATAAAGTATTCTAACCACTTTATAAAGAGATCTGCTGTAAACCGTAAAGCTATTACACCTACTAAAGTCCCAGTAATTATTAATAATATTTGGTCACTAATAGCTACGGCTGCTGTTACACTATCGATAGAAAAGGCTAAATCTGTAATAGATAACAATACAATTACTTTAAACAAAGAAGTGTTTGGTTTGCTTTCCTTTATTTGTTCTGAATTTTCTTCTTTTTGTTTCATATAAAAGTATCTTACTGCTAATGAAAAAAGGTATAAGGATGCTATAAGCTTAAAAATTGGATATTGTATTATTAAGTTTGCTGCAAGCAAAATACAGACTCGTAAAAAAAGAGAAATTACTATTCCTATATTTAAAGCAATCCTTTGTAATTCAATATTATTTAGACTTCTTGATATAGAAGCTAATGCTACAGCATTATCAGCTGAAAGTATTACTTCTAAAACAATAAGTACCGGGAGGACAGGAGCAAGTTCTGCCCAACGGTCAATATCATCAAGTATTGGTATAAAGGAATTAAGAGAAGCGGAGTCCATTTAATAAAAGACTATATAGCAAGGATGCTGTAAGGTATATTTATGAAAAGAAAGCTAAAAACAGAACTTATCAAAATAAAAAGCCATGCGTTTTGATTCAGAACTATTATATACAGATACTGTAAGAATAATCGTTAAAGTAAATGGGTGGGAAGGCGACAAGGAACTTGGGAGCTCATTAGCCCAAGGTGAAACAGTTGAAATTGCAGAGGACAAAGCTATAAATAGATTATCGAAAAGACTTCGTCTCAAATTGGACTTAGATGAAAACAGGTTGCAAGAATTAAAACCAGATGATGAAATTCCTAAAATAGATAATATTTCTATGGATAAAATCCAAGATAAACAGCTAACCTCAGAAACATTAATAAAGAATCAAGTAAATCTACCTAAGTCTACTCCTAATGATTGGACAGAAGAATTATATGAATATGAGAATGAGATTAAACGCATAAGTTTAGAGAAAAAGAATGAAGAACAGATATTAAGTATGATTCTAGGTTATAAAAATAGAGCAATGATAACTAACTATGATGACATAATACTATTGATAGATATCCTAAGACGTATACCAAGTGATATGAATAATATAGATATTATAAATAGTTTTCAAAGAGAAAATCTTATTAAAAAAAATAATAAAATCCTCAGAGAACTAAATTGGGATATTGATATGGCTAGGGGATTTCTTTATAATAACTTCAATCTAAATAGTAGAGCTGAGCTTGATATTAAAGGCCTAATTGAATTTAATATGATGCTGGAGGAAAGAGCTGAGAATTAATGTCATTAGAATCATTAGTCTGCAAACTACAAAGTTCAATTTTAACAGAGGAGTTATTAGAACGTTCAAAAAGAGATGAATGTCTAGAAATTAGTGGAGGAAATAGGACCGTAAACTCACTAATAATTAGGTCACTTGCTAAAAGATCAAAGAAGCCATTGCTTTTAATAGTTCCGACATTAGAAGAAGCTACAAGATGGAGTAATATTTTTAAAGATACTTCATGGGACAAAGTTTTACTCTTTCCAACAAGTGATAAATCACCATATGAACTAACTGACCAATCAACAGAAATAACTAGAGGTCAGTTAAGTGTAATTAGTGAACTTATTCAAATAAAAGATGAAGATAATGTAGCTATAGTTACAACACATAATGCTATACAGGCACATTTGCCACCAAAAAATGAAATTAAAGATATTATTATAAATATAAATAAGGGCGACATAATTGATTTAAATAATCTTTCAAGTCAACTATCCTTATTAGGCTACCAAAAGTCGAATACAACAGATCAAGAAGGTCTATGGAGCAGAAGAGGAGACATTATTGATATATTTAATATAACATGTGATTTGCCGGTAAGAATAGAGTTATATGGTGATCAAGTCGATAAAATTAGAGAGTATGATCCAATCTCACAAAGATCTCTTGACGAAATTAAATCGATAAATATTAGTCCAATAAGTATTAATCAATTAATTCTCCATAAGCTTAATAAGCTCGAAGATAACACAATTAGTCAATACTTAAATAAAGAGTGCATAGATAATATAAGAGCAGGAATTGAATTTGATGGAATGCATATCCTTAAAACAATTGCCTGGCCAAATTTAGCTAGTATAATTGAATATATTTCAAGAGAATCACTAATTGTTATCTCGGAAAAAGAACAATGTGAGTTACACTCGAAAATATTTATTAAAAGAGTTAAAGATAGTTTACTAGATTTACAAATAGAAGATTGGATAAACAAGAATATTATCAATGCCTCATTAATGAACCATCCATATAAAGAAATTAGTCAGCTCTTATATGAATTGAATGATTTTAATTACTTTGAGATTAAAGAGATAGATACTCCAAATAATTATAAAAACAATTTCAATATTTCAACAAAACCTATAAATGTAATTCCTAATCAGTTTGGGAAGTTAACAAAATTGTTAAGAGATCTAAATCAAAATAATTATTCAATCTGGATTTACTCTGCTCAACCAAGCAGAGTTGTTGCATTACTAGAGGAACATGATTGCTTATCTAAATTTATTCCAAATGCCAAGGATATAGAAAGTATCAACAGATTTATTTCTGAGAAAATTCCAATAGCAATTAAGGCATTGCCTAATTCAGAGATAGAAGGTATCAATTTAGCACCATGGAAGATTGCATTATTAACTGATAAAGAAATCTTTGGTCAACAGAATCTAAGCTACAGTGGTTATATTAGACGAAAAGCTAATGCTAATAGTAAAAAGGTAGACCCAAATAAACTGCATAATGGAGATTATGTAGTTCATAGAAATCATGGAATAGGTAAATTTATAAAAATAGAGAAACTTGTCATCAATCACCAAAGTAGAGATTATCTTTTAGTTGAATATACAGACGGCACATTAAGGGTTGCAGCAGATCAATTAAACTCATTAGCCAGGTATAGATCTTCAAATGAAACTCCTCCTAAAATTAATAAAATGGGAGGTAAATCATGGTTATCAATAAAAGAACGAGCAAGGAAAGCAATCAACAAAATAGCAATAGATATTGTTAAGTTATATGCTGAAAGAGAGACTGCAGTAGGCTATGCATTTCCAAAAGACGGGCCTTGGCAATCAGAATTAGAGGATTCATTTCAATATATTCCTACTCCAGATCAATTAAAAGCATTCAAAGAAGTTAAAGAAGATATGGAGAAAGAGAAACCAATGGACAGACTAATTTGCGGTGATGTCGGATATGGAAAGACTGAGGTCGCAATAAGATCAATATTTAAAGCGATAACAGCTGGAAAGCAAGTTGCTTTACTTGCACCAACAACAGTACTATCTCAACAACATTGGAGGACAATATCAAGTAGGTTCGCGCCTTATCCAATCAAGACAGCTTTACTAAATAGATTTAAATCCACGAAAGAAAAAAAGGAAATAGCAAATGACTTACAAGAAGGAAAGATTGATGCAATAATTGGTACTCATCAAGTCTTATCAAAAAATATTAATTTCAAAGATTTAGGACTACTTGTAATAGATGAAGAGCAAAGGTTTGGAGTAAATCAGAAAGAAAAGATCAAACAAATAAAAAAGAACGTAGATGTTTTAACTCTTACAGCTACACCAATACCTAGGACGTTATATATGAGCATGTCTGGAGTAAGAGAAATCAGTCTAATAACAACTCCTCCGCCTTTAAGAAGAGCAATTAAAACACACCTAATTCCCAAAGATGATGAAGTAATAAGAAGTGCAATCAGTCAAGAGATTGAAAGAGGTGGGCAAATATTTTATGTCGTTCCTAGAATTGAAGGAATTGATGAGATATCAAATAAAATAAGAAGTATATTCCCAAATATAAAAATACTTATTGCTCATGGTCAAATGCTAGAAGGAGCTTTAGAAAGTACGATGGTAGCTTTTAATGCTGGAGAAGCTGATCTATTATTATGTACAACGATAATTGAAAGTGGCCTTGATATTCCAAGAGTTAATACAATATTAATAGAAGATTCCCATAAATTTGGTTTATCTCAGTTATATCAACTTAGAGGAAGAGTGGGTAGGAGTGGAGTACAAGCTCACGCCTGGTTATTTTTTCCCAAAGAAAATATCATGAATGAAAATTCAAGAAATAGACTAAAAGCTATCCAAGAATTCAGTGAATTAGGCAGTGGTTATCAATTAGCTATGAGAGACATGGAGATCAGAGGAGTAGGTAATATAATAGGTACTCAACAAAGTGGGCAGATAGAAGCTATAGGGTTTGACTTATATATGGAGATTTTGCAAGAGGCAATTTCTGAAATGCAAGGACAATCTATTCCTTTAGTTGAAGATGTAAGAATAGATTTACCAATTACAGCATTTATACCAAATCAATGGATTGTGAATAATGAAGAAAAATTAGCTGCCTACAAAGCAGTCACTGGATGTAATTCAAAAAAACAACTTCAAGAATTGGTAATCTCCTGGAATGATAGATATGGTCAAATTCCTCAAGCTGTTAATTCGCTAATTGAATTAATGGAATTAAAAATAAAAACAAAAACCTGTGGATTTTACAGAATCAAAAGGATAGGAAATAATATTACATTAGAAACATTGATGGAAGAAGGTGCATTCCTTAGTCTCAGGAAGGGCATACCAAAACATATACAAACTAGATTTATCTATAAGAAGCATGATACAAATTCAGAAGTAACAATTAGAGGATTAGGAGTATTACCAATTGAAAAACAAATAGAGACTTTAAAAGAATGGCTAACTAAAATGGAAGAACAAATAGCTGAATCTGATAATATACAATTATCAAACATATTAGAATAATATTAATTATTGGTTGTTTTCATTATTAGAGAGAATAGTTGATAATCTTTTTCTAAACTCTCCCTTGGGCATACCACCTTTTACTTCTCCTATTACTTCAAAATCTCCATCTGGTTCCTTAACAAGTAAATAGGTGGGCCATCCCATACCTTCCTTTTTAGGATATTTTGACAATAATATATTCCTATATTTACGATAGATTTGTACATCCTGAAGCAAGACGCTAACAAATATTAAACCTAATTCCTCAGAAACAATAGAGTCATAATGACTCATTCGATGACAAGTCCCACAGTCCTCAGAACTAAATTTCAATAATGTTAGGTTCATTTACAAATTCAAAGAATATCTCTCTTATATTATTAGTGAAAATTTATTCTTATAAGTAATATTGTAAGATATTTTATAGATTAGTTTGAATCAACGTAATTCCAACAACAGTTTATATGTTATTCCTATAATAGGTCCTAGAAACAGAAGAAAGATGAATATTGTTGGCATTAAAAGAACAGCCTGATCTGATAAAGGGAGATTAAAGGCTATTTCTAAAAGTTTAGTGAATGATGATAGCAAAAGAATTAACAATGATATTATAGAGATTGATATATAGAGCTTATATGGAATATAGCTTGAGCGTAAGAATCGACTAATTTTCTTATATTTAAAACTTACATTTATAAAATTTATTATTAGAGAAAAGCCAAGAGGAAGCCAGTAAATAGATTGAGAAGTGTATAATTCAATAAACTTTAAGGAAGAAAGAAAGTAGGTAAGATAAAATATGAACAATGAATAATGATAATCTCTCACTTAGAAGAAGTTTAATTATAAGATCTTATTAGATTATATATCCTAAATAAAAATAGATCTAATCTTCTTTCAAATTTTAAATAAAGTGTAAATCAAATAGTTTATAATTTTTTACGAATGCGTTTCTTTTTTACTCTATACCTAAAGAATAGCTTTGATAATCTAACTAAGGATCCTATAACAAGTATAAGAGCTAAAACTATTAGAAGCAGAACAATCAATGCTCCACATATTTTTGAGATTGAATCTATTAATTGAATAAAGCCTTGAGAGAAGTCAGTCCATGTTTCCTCTAAAAACTTATTTAAAATAAATTCTCCTGGCAAGGAATATAGGAATATAAGAAGATTACTACCTATAGCAAGCATAATAAGAGCTTCTATAAATGATCTAAATTCATTTTTTAGTGGTTTTGACTTTTTCCCTTTAAATAAATAATGATCTTGACCATTCTTATTTCTCTTTGGATTAGATAAACTCATTGCTTGAACACAAGCTTGTTATTCACTTTCTAATTTTGGCTTTAAAAACAAGAACGTCAACAATTTCATTGTTTTTGTTTTAAGGATTTTTCTTGTGTAGTAATCACTTTCTGCTCTGAATCTTCAATTGGTATATTTAACAACATAATTGAAGACAAGAATAATGTGAAGCAACCTAAGACTGGAAAGAAAAAACCTTTTAAAGCTTTCTTATTCAAGCCTAGGTCACTTCTTTTCAGTGGTTGATCTAATGGCAAATCCCAATCAATAAGTATGTTCTGATCTGCTTTTAACTGATCAAAACACTTGGTAAGGTCTATTAATTCTGCATCATCAAGATAAATTATCAAAGGCTTTACTCCTTCCTTGCTGCTTCTAAGAGAAAATTGATGTCTATTCTTAGTTGGTGTTATATATATAAGACTAGATGGAGAACCTACAACAGTTCTAACACCAGAAATATAATTTCTTGAATACTCCAAAACAGTTCGAAGGAAAGTTTCTAGATGCTCTTTCTTACCTTCTAACTCTGGAAATCCAATAAGATTAAGTCTCCAAGACAAAATAATCCCAATTTCATTTATTGAATGCCCCAAGGAAGTATCTGGTAAACCTTGAACTTCAAGTCTTGCAATGCCAAAATCGTAGCGCAATATTTTTTTCATCTTATTGGGTCTTGTAGACTGGCTTTTAGCCTAGCTTTGCCTCCCTCTCCAGAAGCGAGGGCTAATGTAATCACAAGCTCTCTATAAAACTTTGATTGGTCTTGTAAAAGGTACTTTTTAACAATGCTGCGTTTTATATTTAATCTCTCAATAATCAACTCATTAAATCGGGTATTAAAAACATCCCACTTCTCATTCTTTATGTTTTCTGGTTCTTTTGATGAAAGTAGATCTCTAATTTTAGGGTAGAAAAAGTCTGCCATAAATGATAATAGGGTAATCAATGCCTCTAAGGTCTCTTGAGTAATAGAACCGTTTTTAGAGGTTTTTCTCATAGTGTTATAACAGCGTAATTTCCAGAATTCGACCTTGTTTGGGAAATAATTTTGTAAGTTAAGCTTATCTATAGCAAATACAATAGATTGAGATGCATTTGTGTCCAATGACTCAATTGCCAATAAAAGTAGATCAAGCCTTTGAAAGGCTCGCTTACTTATAAATTCTCGTGGTTGAAATGAAATAATCAAGTTAATAGTTAACCTCTTCACCCCAAAAGATAAATCTAGGGTAAGGCAATTTAAAGGTTAGAATCATAATGACATAATATCAGTGAATCTAAAATTATGGGTTGGGTGGGTATGGCCTAGTCAATCGGTCTACCTAGGAAAGAAAGATGAAATATGATTAACTAAGGAATATTGGATAGAATGAAATTCTAAAATTTATTCTGATCTAACCAATCAAGAAAAGTTTGATAATCACTTAGTGAAATCAAACCGTAAGACCATAATATTATTGCCAATGGAGCTTTCTCTTCAAATGATTTCTTAAAAGCAAGCTCTATAGCTTGATTACTAAGTCCAAATTCATTCTTTAGAAATTTTATAGTATCATTTGAATAATTCAAACTATTACCTTTCTTGAATTTCATAATTATAAATCTTTGTTTTTCAAAGCAGATGGTAAATGATATATTCCATCTGTCATTATGGATAAAATAAGAAGTCGTAGGATTTTTATGTTAGAGATAGAGACAAATAATAACTTTCTAAAAATCATTAAAAAAGGGTTCTTATTTGAAAATATACGAATAATTGAATCTGTAAATAATGATGTTATTAAGACATCTAAATACCTCTGTTTGCTAAATGATCTGACGAGAGAGTTGTACTTGCATAAATTTTCTTTTTTCTTTTGCAATAAATTAATTATCTGATTTATATCTCTAATTGAAAGATTCAATCCTTGGCCACCAACGGGATGTATGCTATGTACCGATTCTCCTAAAAGTATATTATTCTTTTTAAACATTCTAAAGCTAAGTAAAAATTCAACTTCTGACAAATGAGGCTTATTTGTAATAGAGTCTGGTTCAATCCCTTTAGGCAATGCTGTACAAAGATTATCCAAAAATATAGATCTAGAAAGATTCATTCTCTTTTTACAAAGATCTAGTGATGAACTCCATATAATTTGATATACATCATCCTTCAATGGAAGAATAGCAAGAGGGCCTTCTGACCTAAGTATTTCATAAGCTCTGAATGGTTTAGCTCCTCTTAACAAGACCCTACAGGTGATACATGCTTGTGAATATTTAAATGAAGCACTCTTAATATTTAATAAATCTCTTGAAGAAGAAAACTTTCCATCAGCTGCAAATGAAAAATCATAATTATAATTATCTAATATAGATGTAGATTGATTAATAACATTTATATAATCTGATTGAGATATTTTTGTTAGAAGAACTTGCATAAAAGATTTGTGATCTACTATCCAACCAATTGCTTGATGCTTGAGATTGTCTAGGGATAGATCATATAAATCAAAAACCTTGCTTACATTTAAAGAGCTATCATGTATTGATAATGAGTTGAAAGGTGAAGTAACTCTTTCGATATCTTTCCATATATTAATTCTTTGAAAAAGTCTTCTAGATGAATGAGTCAATGCATATGATCTATCATTGTTAGATAAAATATTTAATGGAATAGTCTCATATATATCTACATTTATGCCTAAAGAAGCTAATGACAAGCCTAATATTGAGCCAGTAGGTCCAGCTCCAATAATTTTAATATTCATACTGATATAGCTTCATATGAACTAAATGCTGATAATTAATCAGTATAAAGCTTATCCGTGATTCTATAAAAGCATAATTCCTCAAAAGCAGGTCTTAATAAAAAAGGGTACTCTCCAACCCACATTTTTTCTCTTGGTAACCAGGCATCAGTAGTTGTAAAAACAGAATTGAAATCTCTATCCTGACTAAATACTAGACATCTAATTTTAGCGCCTTCTCTTATAATCTGATGTTTACTTTCCAATGGAAAATTTAGTTGAGTAAGGTAACCATCTTCATCACCAATATCTAAAAAGAGCCAGGTTCGTCTATTTTCAACTAATTCTAATTCACCTAATTTATTAGCTTGTTCATGACTATTCTCTATCTTTTCCTGAGTATATAAATCAATAATTTGACCTTCAAATAAAGCTACATTTTTTAAGCCCCTTAATTTAGAATTTTGTCTACTAGCTTCCAAAATTGGGCCCCAAAGAATATAAAGTAAAAGTACAACACCAAGAATTAACCATAATGAATAAAACTGACTTGAAACCTGGCTCTGACTAATTAACAAAGTTATTACTCCACATATAGAAGAGATAATTATTCTTTGAAGAATTTTTCTAGGATTACCTAAAGCGGCATTGAATTGATTACCAGTCGCAACTGCTGGTATCAGTCTCTCAAGTTCACCAGGTTTTAATTTAACTAGCATTTTTAATAACTATAAAAGTTTCTCCAAACCATAAATAAGCCCATTTAGTTCTCTTACTTTACGAGCTGCTAGCTTGACTCCAGGCATATAAGCAGATCTATCTATGGTGTTATGAGACAAAATATAAGTTTCACCAGGCGCTCCAAAAACAACCTCTTGATGAGCAACTAATCCAGGAAGGCGTATTGAGTGAACTCTTAATCCACTGGGCCTATAACCTCCTCTAGAACCTTTCAATGATTCTTTTTCATCAACAATTGTTTTGTTAAAGCTTTTGCCTATATCTTCCATTAATTCGGCTGTTTTTATACAAGTTCCACTTGGCGCATCTGCCTTTTGATTATGGTGAGATTCTATTAATTCAGCATGGTCATAAAAATTAGCTGCAGCTGCAGCTGCTTGCTGTAAAAGAATCATTCCCACAGAAAAGTTTGGTATTACTGCTGAACCAATAGAGGCTTTCTCCGCAAAATCCCTTAACTCTGCTAATTGATCAGGTCTTAAACCTGTTGTTCCTATTACTGGATGCACTCCATAAGCTATTGCAGCTCTGGTATGTTCATAAGCTACAGAGGGATGGGTAAAGTCAATTAGAACAGGGGTATTTGGTAATGATGAATTTCTATATGTCTGACTGGCTAGACATAATGAACCTTCTAAATCTGATGTTATTGATAAATCCATTTGATCGAGGCCTAAAGTCAACCCAACATCTTCTCCCTCCTTGTTTGGATTAGTATCAATTGCAGCAACCAGAAAAAAGTCATTTGAAGAAGATATAGCTTTTATTACCTCTGAGCCCATTTTACCTAGCGCTCCAGCTACTAAAACAGGTATTTTTTTGTCGTTTGGATTTTGCATCAAAAAAGAACTATTTGTTTAATCATATGGATTTTCAATTAGTTGTAACAGCAAATAGAAAAAACTCACAGTTATGGCACTTATAAACGTAGGCTGGGTCGAAATACTTAGAAAGAAAAATGTTCACGCAGGTTCGCTCAGCTAATCGCAGAGTTCTACCTGTAGAAGGTCAAGAACACAAATTCATAATGAAGGCGGTATACCTAGTTCTTGAACCGCAATATCAGAATGCATTAACAGAAGCAGCTAGATCACTAAATGCACAAAATGGATCTATTGGGATAGAGCTAAATGGATACCTAATCGAGGAACTAAGAAATGAAAAAAACTATTCAGATTTCAAATCAGATATATCTAAAGCAGATGTTTTTATTGGCTCACTAATTTTTATAGAGGATTTAGCTCAAAAAGTAGTAGAGGCTGTTGAACCTCATAAAGAGAGATTAAAGGCATCCGTTGTTTTTCCATCGATGCCAGAGGTAATGAGACTAAACAAATTGGGCACTTTTTCTATGGCTCAATTAGGTCAAAGCAAAAGCCTTATAGGCGACTTTATGAAAAAAAGGAAGGAAGCAGGTGGAGCAGGTTTTCAAGATTCCATGCTTAAGTTATTAAATACACTCCCATCAATACTTAAGTTTCTACCAGTAGAGAAAGCACAGGATGCAAGAAATTTTATTCTGAGTTTTCAATATTGGCTTGGAGGCACTCCAGTTAATTTGAAGAATCTTTTTCTCTTATTAGCAGAAAAGTACGTAATAAAAGATATTTCGGAAATTAAGAGCTTAGGTGTAGAGGTTCAAGAACCTGAGGTTTTCCCAGACTTAGGTATATGGCATCCAATAGCTCCAAGGATGTTTGAGGATATAAAAGAATATTTAAATTGGACAACTTCAAGAAAAGATCTTTCTGACAAGGCATCTAAAGGACCAGTTATTGGCTTAGTTCTGCAAAGAAGTCACATTGTTACTGGAGATGATGCCCATTATGTTGCAATAATCCAAGAGCTTGAATACAGAGGGGCAACAGTAATTCCAGTTTTTTGTGGAGGACTTGATTTTTCAAAACCAGTTGATACCTTCTTTTACGATCCATTAAATAATGATCATCCAATAGTTGATGGTGTTGTATCCCTTACAGGTTTTGCTCTTGTGGGAGGGCCTGCAAGACAAGATCATCCAAAAGCCATAGATGCACTAAAAAAACTGAACCGACCATATATGGTTGCTTTGCCCTTAGTTTTTCAAACAACTCAGGAATGGGAAGGAAGTGATCTTGGTTTACATCCAGTTCAAGTAGCTCTTCAAATTGCAATCCCAGAGTTAGATGGAGCAATAGAACCTATAGTTTTATCTGGTAGAGATGACGCAACTGGTAAAGCTCATACACTTCAAGACAGAGTTGATTCGATAGCAGAAAGAGCTATAAGATGGTCATCTTTACGAATTAAAGAAAGAGCAGAAAAGAAATTAGCTATCACAGTATTTAGCTTCCCTCCTGATAAAGGGAATGTTGGAACTGCAGCATATCTAAATGTATTCGGATCAATCCACAGGGTTCTCCAAGAAATGAAGGCCAAAGGCTATGACATTCAAGGATTGCCGAAAGATGGAAAAGGTTTGATGGAGAAACTTATTAATGATCCAGAAGCTCTAAAAGGTTCTCCAGAACTAACCATTGCTCATAGAATGAGTGTAAATGAATACGAACGTTTAACTCCATACTCAAACAGACTTGAAGAGAATTGGGGCAAGCCTCCAGGGACACTTAATACAGATGGGCAGAATTTATTAATTTATGGATGCCACTTTGGGAATGTTTTTATAGGAGTACAACCAACCTTTGGTTATGAAGGTGACCCAATGAGGCTACTTTATTCAAAAAGTGCAAGTCCTCATCATGGATTTGCTGCTTATTACACTTATTTAGAAAAGGTTTGGGGAGCAGATGCTGTCCTTCATTTTGGAACACACGGATCCCTTGAATTCATGCCTGGCAAACAGATGGGGATGAGTGAAACTTGTTATCCAGATTCATTAATAGGAGGTTTGCCTAACCTTTATTACTATGCAGCAAACAATCCATCGGAAGCCACTATTGCAAAGAGACGTGGTTATGCATCCACAATTAGTTATTTAACCCCACCTGCAGAAAATGCAGGATTATATAAGGGTTTAAAAGAACTTAGTGAATTAGTCGCTTCATACCAACAACTAAGAGAGAACAGTAGAGGCATTCAAATAGTTAATGCAATTATTGAAACCGCAAAAAAATGTAATTTAGATAAAGACGTTGCTCTTCCTTCTCAAGAAGCCTCCTCTCTAGAATTAGAAGATAGAGATTCAGTTGTTGGTGCAATATACGGTCAATTAATGGAAATAGAAAGCAGGTTGCTCCCATGCGGACTACATACTATTGGCATGCCCCCAACAGCAGAAGAAGCCATAGCAACATTAGTCAGTATTTCAGCACTGGAAAGAGAACAAGAAGGATTAAGATCACTACCTGGACTTCTGGCAGAATCAATTAGTAGAGAAATAGATGATATATATAAAGGAAATAATAATGGTGTATTGAAAGATGTAGAACTAAATAAAAAAATAACGGAAACATCAAGACTAGCGGTAAAAGCACTTGTTAATTCACTTACTGGAAATGATGGAAGAGTTACTCTTAAGAAGAACTTAATGACAATAATTCTTGATTTCTTAAAGAAGTTAGGAGTTCAAATTCCATCACCGTGGATAACAAAATGTAAGCAGGGTGGGTTCCAGAATATCGATCAAAATGAACTTGATAAATTATTTAAATATCTTCGTTTTTGTCTAGACCAAATATGTGCTGATAAGGAAATGGAGAGTTTATTAAGTGCATTAGATGGAAACTATGTTCTGCCCGGTCCAGGTGGTGATCCAATTAGAAACCCTGGAGTGCTACCCAGTGGGAAAAATATTCATGCATTAGACCCTCAGTCAATACCCACTACAGCGGCTGTGGCTGCTGCAAAAGGAGTGGTTGATAAATTAATTGAGAAACAAAAAGAAGAACAAGGATCATGGCCTGAGACCATAGCTTGCGTTCTTTGGGGTACAGATAATATCAAAACCTATGGCGAATCACTTGCACAAATCCTTTGGTTTGTAGGAGTTAAACCAATGCCAGACTCAGTAGGAAGAGTTAATAAATTAGAATTAATACCTTTAGAAGAATTAAAGAGACCAAGAATTGATGTAGTTGTTAATTGCTCGGGCGTTTTTAGAGACTTGTTTATAAACCAAATGGCTCTAATAGATCAAGCTGTAAAAATGGCTGCAGAAGCTGATGAACCATTAGAAGAAAATTTTGTTAGAAAGCATTCATTAGAACAAGCTAAGGCAGAAGGGATAGAAATTCGTGAAGCTGCATGCAGAGTCTTTTCGAATTCAAGTGGCAGTTATAGCTCAAACGTAAATCTGGCAGTAGAGAATTCAACCTGGGAAGAGGAAAATGAACTACAAGAAATGTACCTTTCTAGAAAAACATATGCTTTTGATGCTGATAACCCTGGCGAAATGAACCAAAACAGGCAAGTGTTTGAGTCAGTTATGAAAACAGCAGATGTTACTTTCCAAAATTTAGATTCATCAGAAATCTCTCTTACTGATGTTAGTCATTACTTTGATTCTGATCCAACAAACCTAATTAAAAACTTAAGAGATGATGGTAAGACCCCTAATAGCTATATTGCAGATACAACTACAGCCAATGCGCAAGTAAGATCATTAAGTGAAACAATAAGACTAGACTCAAGAACTAAATTACTTAATCCAAAATGGTATGAAGGAATGCTTAACTCTGGCTATGAAGGAGTTAGAGAAGTATCAAATAGACTTAACTATACTTTAGGCTGGAGTGCAACTAGTGGACAAGTTGATAACTTTGTCTACGAAGAAAGTAATGAGACATTTATAAATGATCCCAAAATGAGGAAGAGGTTGATGGATTTAAATCCACATAGTTTTAGAAGAATAGTAGGAACATTACTTGAAGTTAATGGGAGAGGTTATTGGGATACATCTGATGAAAACATTGAGCAATTAAAAGATTTATACCAAGAAGTTGAAGACAAAATAGAAGGTGTAACCGAAGAAGGTTAGACCTCTACCAAATTTGTTCTGAGATATTAATCACTCGAGAGATCTCATTAACATCATGTACTCTAACAATATCTACTTTTGCTTGGACACACTTACAAACTACTGCTGCAGTGCCAATTAACCTTTTATTAGGATCATCTTCTTTCAAAAAATAACCAATAAATTTCTTTCTCGAAGGACCTAATAAAATAGGGAATTTTTTATTTGTAAAATAATCAAGATTCTTTACTAGTTTTATATTGTCATCGTTATTCTTTGCAAATCCCAATCCAGGGTCCCAAATAATCTGATTACTATTCACTCCTTTATCTAAAGCATTTTGTGTTAGTTCCAATAGCTCTTGATATACATCAAATACAACATCATTGTATCTCGCATAATTATTCATTGTTCTACTATCTCCTCTGCTATGAGTAATAACAAAAGGACAATTAGAGCCTGATATGACATCATACATATTCTTATCCATTCTTCCACCACTAATATCATTTATCCAATTTGCTCCAACTTCAAGAGCTTTCTCAGCAACAATAGAGTTAAACGTATCTACAGAAATTATTGCATCTGGAAAATTTTCTCGAATAACTTTTAAGGATGGCAAAAGCCTCTTTAACTCAGTTTTAACATCTACATAATTAGCACCAGGCCTTGTACTTTGGGCTCCTAAGTCAAGAACACTGGCTCCTTTCTCAAGACAAAGTGAAGCTCTTTTACATGCATCATCAGGGTCTAAATACAAACCGCCATCGCTAAATGAGTCAGGAGTAATGTTAATAACTCCCATTATAGAGATTTTTTTTCTCCAAAGAGGAGGCCAAAGAGTATTAGATATTTGTATAGTTTGAAATCCTTGCAAAGCTTACTGGATCTAAAGAGGCACCTCCAACAAGGACACCATCTATATCACTCATAGACATAATCTCATCAATATTGGCAGGCTTAACAGAACCACCATATTGAACAACTAGTTTTGAGGTATCAACCCATTGACGTATCAAATTACAAATACGATTTGCTTCTTTTGATTCACATGTCTTTCCAGTACCTATAGCCCAAATAGGTTCATATGCAATTACAAGATTTTCTTTATCAGTCTTTTCTAATCCTTGATCGACTTGCCTTTTAATAACTCTTTCAGCTTCTCCTCTCTCCCTTTGCTCAATAGTTTCACCAACACAAACAATAGGGATTAATCCATTTGCCTGTGCTGATCTAGCTCTTAAATTAATTTGTTCATCGCTTTCACTAAAATATTTTCTAGGTTCACTATGACCAACTATTGCATAGCGAACACTGTGTTCCAAAAGCATTTGAGGGGATATCTCAGCAGTAAAGGCACCACTATCTTCCCAATGAACATTTTGACTTGACAAGTGAACAGTAGAACCTTTCAAATCATTGGCCAAGGTAGAGATAGCTGTAAAAGGAGGAGCTAAAACCAATTCACGATCTTCAGGACAATCTTCTACCAAGGGAAGATATGTCTCCAAATATTCTTTAGCTTGAGCACATGTCATGTGCATCTTCCAATTTCCAGCAATAACCGTTTTGCTCACCTTTCTCCTATTGATTTCAACTATCTAACTTAGATCCTTGAGTGTCTCTATCTGAAAAGATGTACTGAATATTGCCAAAACATACTAAATCTCCATGTTTTAGTTTCCTGCCTCGCCTAGTCTCTAGTTGTTCATTCACAGTTACAAGTCCAGAACTAATTACGTTCTTAGCTTGTCCTCCTGTATCAACTAACCCTCTCCATTTAAGGAATTGATCCAGTTTCATCACAAAAGTCCAAATAAATGTTGTTAGATTAGTGGAATGATTACTAAATCAAAGAATAGTTTCCTCAGATTCATTCCAAAATTAATTCCACATCGAAAGGAATTAATATTAGGAGGGTTGTGCATGATCATCTATGTATCATGCTGGCCTGTTCTAGCTGCACTAGCAGGTAAATTAATACCTTCAATTGGAGAAGGTGACTTTCCAGTTGTATTAAGAACAATAATTTTTGCACTTATAGTATTCCTAATTCAAAAGACTGCTCAGTTTGGACAAGATATTTTATTCGCGAATCCAGCCTTAAAGATCAGTCAGGGTCTAAGAGAAGATATATTTAGCAAACTACAAAGAGTTAAGATACAATCAATCGAGAAATTATCATCAGGAGACATAGCCTATAGATTGACAGAAGATGCAGATAGAGTAGGAGAAGTAATATACAAAACTATACAAGATACAACACCTTCATTACTCCAGTTAATAGTTATTATAGGTTATATGTTTTATTTAGATTATCAACTATCTATAGCCACAATATTACTTGCTCCATTAATATCTATTTTAGTAGGTAAATTTGGAGAAAGGGTACTTGTAGCATCAGAAAGAAGCCAAAAAGAAGTAAGTAACCTAGCTGGATTATTAGGAGAAGGTATACAGATTCTTCCATTAATAAGGGCATTTGGGGTAGAATCATGGTTTCAAAAAAGATTTAATAATCAAGTTGATTTACATAGAAATGCCAGGTATAAATCACTTAAATTACTTGCCTTTCAGCATCCTGTAATAGGATTTATTGAAGCTACAGGAATCCTAATTGTACTAGGAATAGGTGCCCTTAGAATTCAAAACAATGGTATAAATGCCCAGGAATTTAGTAGCTTTTTTGCAGCACTTTTAATGTTAATTGATCCAATTAGCCATTTAACAACAAACTTCAATGAATTACAACAAGGTCAAGCTTCATTAAGAAGGTTAGTTGAGATAGAAAAAGAGCCCCAAGAAATTGAATCAGTAAGGAATCCAACAAGTTTTAATTATAGTGATGAAGGAAATATAATTTTTAAAGACGTTTACTTCTCCTATAAAGAAGGGACAAGAGTTATAAATAATTTAAATTTAAATATAAATTCAGGAGAAGTAATTGCCTTGGTAGGGCCATCAGGCTCAGGGAAAAGTACTATATTCTCATTATTGCTCAGATTTATAAGTCCACAAATTGGCGAGATAAGAATAAATAATAAATTGCTTTCTGAAATAGAACTAAAAGATATAAGAAAGGAAATTGCTATTGTGCCCCAACGATCTAACATACTTTCAGGGACTGTAACTGATGCTATTAAGTTTGGAAGGACTTGTACTGAAGATCAAATAATAAAGGCAGCAAAAATTGCAAATGCTCATAATTTTATTATTAATATGCCTAATGGATATGAAACTTTTATTGAAGAAAGAGGCACAAATCTATCTGGAGGGCAATTGCAAAGAATATCAATTGCGAGAGCCCTATTAGGAAACCCTTCGATCCTTTTATTAGATGAGGCTACTAGTGCATTGGATTCCGAGGCCGAAAGATCTGTACAAATGGGGTTAAATCAAGCAATGAAAGATAGAACAGTTTTGATAATTGCTCATAGACTATCTACCATACAAGAAGCTGATAGAATCGTTTATATAGATAAAGGTATGATTTCAGAAATAGGTACTCATAATGAATTAATAAAAAAAGATGGCAAATACAGGGATTTATGCGAAAAACAACTTATAAGAGACCTTTAATATATATAAGAATAATTAAGCTATATTTATTACATAATTTATAAGAGACAATCTATAAAAAACAAATTATAATTGGTATATTCACTTAATATGAAAATGGTTAATCAACAAAACAATTCTCAGGAAGCTATTTTGACCTTTGAAGGCAAACGTTATGAAATAAAAACACTACCTAATGATATAAAGGAATTAGTTAAAGGTATGCAAGTTGCAGATACTCAATTAAGGATGCATGAGGATACTTTAAAAGTTCTCGCAGTTGGCCGTCAATCTATGGCCCAACAGTTAAATGACAAGCTTAAAGAGATTAAACCACTTTGACAAATATTTAATCAATTTACCTAATTGAAATTACAGTTGTTTTTATGTATATCTTGCAAAGCAGTTATAGTTAATTCTTGATATTGCAAAGCAGCTATAGCTTCTACGGCTGCTTTTGCTCCAGCAAGAGTAGTAAGTGTTGGCAAAGAGTAATCAAGAGCTGCTCTTCTCAAATACTTGTCATCATGAACAGCTTGTCTGCCAATAGGAGTATTAATGATTAATTGAATTTGCCCAGATCTAATTAAATCTTCAATATTTGGTCTTCCTTCATGAACTTTAAGTACAGTTTTGACATCTATACCATTAGAAGAAAGATATTTAGCCGTACCTTTTGTAGCAATAAGACTAAAGCCAAGTTTAATAAGATCATTAGCAACTTTTACTAAAGCTGGCTTATCTCTGTCGTGCGTTGATAAGAAAACTATTCCACTGGTAGGGAGGGCCTCACCTGCGGCTAATTCAGACTTTGCATATGCCATTCCAAAGCTTGAAGCGGATCCCATTACTTCGCCCGTTGACCTCATCTCTGGGCCAAGCACACTATCTGATCCCGGGAAACGTCTAAATGGCATAACAGCCTCTTTAATGGATTGCATTACTGGAGAAGGTTCCTTATTAATACCCAATGCAGACAATGTCTTCCCAGACATAAGACTTGAAGCAATTCTTGCAAGAGGTAGTCCTGTAGCTTTTGAAACAAATGGAACTGTTCTTGATGCGCGAGGATTAGCTTCTAAAATAAAAACTTCTTCACAACCAGATGAATCTCTTCGAACTGCAAACTGTAAGTTAATCAAACCAACAACATCAAGTGCTAACGAGAGTGATTTAGTCCAATCTCTAATTGTTTGAAGAGCTTGTTCTGAAAGTGAAACAGTTGGCAAACAACATGCTGAATCTCCTGAATGAATACCAGCTGGTTCAATATGCTCCATCAAGCCAGCAATAATTACATTTCCAGTGGAGTCGCATAAAGCATCCACATCAACTTCAATAGCATTTTGTAAATATTGATCTATTAATACAGGGTGATCTGGTTCAACTTTTACAGCTTGATTAATATATCTTTCTAGCTCATTTTTGTCATAAACAATTTCCATAGCTCTGCCACCTAAAACATAAGAAGGCCTAACTACTAATGGGAAAGATATAGTTCTTGCAATTACCTGAGCTTCTTTATTAGATCTTGCAATACCATTACATGGTTGGCGTATATCTAAGTTTCTTAAAATAACATCAAATTGTTCTCTATCCTCTGCCTTGTCTATAGAAATTGGGGATGTTCCAAGTATCTTAGTTGATGTCTTTTTGCCTTCATTAGATTGTAACCAATTTAATAACGGCACAGAAAGTTTAAGTGGAGTCTGACCTCCAAATTGAACTATCACTCCATAGGGTTTTTCAAGTTCAATTATATTTATTACATCTTCAAGAGTGAGTGGTTCGAAATAAAGAACATCACTTGTATCGTAATCTGTAGAGACTGTTTCAGGATTACTATTAATCATAATGGTAGTAAAACCTTCTTGATGAAATTGATATGATGCATGACAACAGCAGTAATCAAATTCTATTCCTTGTCCAATGCGATTAGGCCCTCCTCCTAATATAAGTATTTTCTTGTTTTCTTCGATTTTAATTTCAGAAGATAAAGGTAAATCTTCTACATTTTTATTTTTGTTAATTCTTTGAATTGGAGTTTCATAAGTAGAATAGTGATAAGGAGTAGTTGAAGAGAACTCTGCTGCACAAGTATCTACAGTTTTATAAACAGGTACAACATTTAATCTTTTCCTTAATTCTCTTATATCAAGTTCGTTTGTATTTAGAGCCCAAGCAATTTGTTTATCTGAAAAGCCTAGCTTTTTTAAATTCAATAATTTAGATTGATTTAAATCATTGATAGTTGTTCCATTTAAAAGATTTTGTTCTGCTATCAATATATTTCTAAGTTTAGAAATAAACCATAAATCAATTTTTGAAATTTCTACAATCTCCTCATCAGATCGACCATCAAGCATAGCTAATCTAATTGCCATAATTCTATCAGGAGAAGGTGTCCTAAGAAGACGCTCAATGTCGCTAGATTGATGATTTAAGGTGTTTCCATCACAGCCCCATCCCGAAAATCCAATCTCTAAAGATCTAAGTGCTTTTTGAAAAGATTCTTCAAAGCATCTTCCAATTGCCATTGCTTCTCCTACTGACTTCATAGAAGTATTTAAAATTGCTGGACTTCCTCCAAATTTTTCAAAAGCAAAGCGGGGTATTTTTGTTACTACATAATCAATTGTTGGCTCAAAACATGCAGGAGTTTTACCAGTTATTTCGTTTATGATTTCATCTAATGTATATCCTATTGCTAATAGAGCAGCAATTTTTGCAATTGGAAAACCAGTAGCTTTACTTGCTAAAGCAGAAGATCTACTTACTCTAGGATTCATTTCAATTACTATTACCTCACCATCTAATGGATTAACCGCAAATTGAATATTGCTTCCTCCTGTAGCAACACCAATTTCTCTAATGATTTGTATAGATTGATCTCTTAAGCGTTGATATTCTCTATCTGTAAGAGTTTGAGCTGGTGCAACTGTTATTGAATCACCTGTATGAATACCCATAGGATCTAAGTTCTCGATACTGCATACAATTACAACATTATCTGCTATATCTCTCATCACTTCTAGTTCAAATTCTTTCCAACCTATTAATGATTTTTCTATAAGAATTTGAGAGACTGGGCTTGCATCTAACCCTTGCTTGCATATAGAAATATATTCCTCTTGATTGTAAGCAATTCCTCCCCCACTGCCTCCCAAAGTAAACGCAGGTCTAATAATTCTAGGGAAAGAATCAATTTGCTTTCCAACATAAATTGCTTCTTCAATATTACAAGCTATTCCTGAGGGACAAACTTTTATCCCTATATTCTCCATTGATTGCTTAAAAAGCAATCTATCTTCTGCTTTACGAATAGAGTTTAAATCTGCTCCTATAAGTTCAATGTTAAATTCATCCAAAACTCCATTTTCAGCTAAATCAACAGCAATATTTAATGCTGTTTGACCTCCCATTGTTGGGAGCAAAGCTTGAGGCTTTTCTACCTCAATAACTTTTTTTATAACTTCCCAAGTAAGTGGCTCCAAATAGGTTCTGTCCGCCATTTGCGGATCTGTCATAATTGAAGCTGGATTTGAATTAACTAAAACGACTTCATAGCCTTCTTCTTTTAAGGCTTTGCAGGCTTGGGTGCCGGAATAATCGAATTCACAAGCTTGACCAATAACTATTGGCCCAGATCCTAGAATGAGAATGCGACGTATATCTTTACGCCGTGGCATTGGTTTTAATAATTTGCTCCTAAATCAGTTAGCGTCTCAAGAAACTGACATCAGTCAGCTTATTGATTTGCTACTAACAGATAAATACTAGCTAAGTTGATTGAATTGGAAACCTGAAATCATGAGCGAGCTTCAGCGCCTTAAGGGTCTGCTGCCACCTGAAAATCAAAGTTGGGTTTTTATTGAGGCTGCAGCCGCTATTGACCCACCTTTAATAATGCTTGAAGAAATTGGTAGGGATGAGGTCGAAATCCAAATAGATCTCGAGCAATGGGACTATTTGGCTGTTGACCATCGAAACTTACTTTTTTGGCATGAAGTTGGTCGCATACAAAACGACACAATCCCTAGAGACGGTTGGGAAATGGCTGCTTTGGCAATTGGATTAGGAGGGGCTATTGGAGAGCTTTGGGTGCAAGATGGCCTTTTGTTACTAATGGCTCTTGGTTTATCAGGTTTTGCTGGCTATAGGCTTTATTTAAAAAATAATTCAGAAAAACGTCTTCAAGATGCAATAGCCGCTGATGAAAGAGCGATAGATCTTGCCTGTCGTTTTGGCTATAGCGTGCCTAATGCTTACAAAAGTCTTGGGGGTGCATTGAAAGAATTAGTAGAGAAAACTAGAAAGAAAAAGCAAAGGGGGTTTTATGAAGACCGTTTAGAAGCACTAAGAAAAAGTGCAGAAAAAGCAAGGGCAGAAATGGCAGAGCAGCAAGGCTTAGGAGAATCAATTACAAGTGAAAATGTATATGGATAGTCATGAACTTATAAATATTGCGGCATTAGCTTGTGAGGACAAAAAAGCCTTAAATATTAATTTGATAGAAATAAGTAAAGTTTCTTCCATTGCTGATTGGATACTTGTTAGTGAAGGTCTCTCTGATGTTCAAGTAAGGGCGATTATTAAATCTGTAGAAGACAGGATGAAAGATGAAGCTAATTTATTACCTTTAAGAAAAGAAGGAATAAATGAAGCAAAATGGGCATTACTCGATTACGGAGATATTATTATTAATATCTTTCAACCTAAAGAAAGAGAATATTATGAATTAGAATCATTTTGGAGCAATGGAAGGCTATTTAAATATGAAAGTAATTGAGTATTGAATATGTTAGATAAAAGAATTTGCCCTGTTCCATTAAATCAAAGGCCTCTAGAGGAATTTAAAGAGTTCTCAGATTCCTGGTTTTTTAGTTGGCCTTTTTTAAAGAAAACAGAATTCTTAATGGTACTAATTTATATATGGATTATAAGTTCAGTAATCTTTATGTTTATTTCTAGTGGAAGCATTACCTTAGTCAAAAACAAAATAGAATTGATCGCTATAAGTATTACATATAGCCTATCAATACCAGGATTAGTTATTATAAGACTTTTAGTCGGCTGGTCTTATATTCATAAAAGGCTTTCTAATCAAATAGTCACATATGAAGAAACGGACTGGCATGATGGACAAAAATGGAAAAAGCCTATTGAAAGTCATCATAAAGATTCATTTATTGCTAAATACGAAGTCTTACCAATCGTAAAATTATTAAAATATATTCTTATATCATTAATGTTAATTTTATTATTTGGTAGCACCTATTTAAATTATTCATTCAATTAAAAATTAATGCTTCTAATATGAAATTATCTATGAATCTAATGGAATACGAACGAAATCATAAGCCCCCTATTCTTGTTAATCTTAAAAGAGGATCAAGCATAGAGTCTATTCATAGAGTTCATGCAGTTGTAACTGACAAGAAAGGAAGGGTTCTTATGCAAGCTGGCAACCCAAAATATGAAACTTTTGTGAGATCTGCACTAAAACCTTTTCAAGCAATTCCATTCCTTAGCAGTGGAACATCAGAAAAGATATCAATTGGAGAAAAAGGAATAGCAATTGCATGTGCATCCCACTCTGGCAAGCCAGAACAGGCTAGAGAGGCGTTTAAGATTCTTTGGAATTCAAATATTGAAGTAAATACCTTGCAATGTCCATCTCCCTCAAAGAAAGGAAGCAGACTTGAACATAATTGCTCGGGTAAACATGCCGCTTTTTTAGCAACATGTAAAAAAATGAATTGGCCTTTTGAAACATATCTCCAAAGCGATCATCCACTTCAACAAGAAATCACAAGAATCATTAGTGACTTATTAAATATGCCTCAAGAAGAACTCCTATCAGAAAGAGATGATTGTGGTGCTCCCACTTTAAGGCTACAACTTGCTCAAATTGCAATTTTATACGCCCATTTAAGTAGTTCTGACAACGCAGAATTAGAACAAATAAATCGAGCAATGGTTGCCCAACCAGAATTGATTTCTGGAGAAGGTCGCTTTGATACTGAGTTAATGACAAGGGCTCATGGACAACTATTAAGTAAAAGCGGGGCTGAGGGAATTCAATGTATTAGTAGAAACGGAGAAGGAATAGGAGTAGCAATAAAGGTAGAGGATGGCGCCAAAAGAGCAAAATACGCTGTAGCACTTCATGTGATAAAACAATTAGAATGGTTAACTCCTATAGCAATAGAAGAACTAGAAGAAAAGATTCTTATGATTTCCCCAGGCCTTAAATTAGAAGTTGATGGAAAGCTAAAGTTTCAGGAGAATTAAACAGCTATACCACCTAGGATCAATAAAGCTGTATGCTTAAACATAGCGACGCGGGGTAGAGCAGTCTGGTAGCTCGTCGGGCTCATAACCCGAAGGTCGGAAGTTCAAATCTCCCCCCCGCCACCAATTAAAACGCCAGTCTAAGACTGGCGTTTTTTGTTTCTATAACTAGGAATTACGCTATAACTTAGTTGGTCATACCTGGTCTTCAAAACCCAATAAAATCCATGTTGGGTTGCCAATGGTAGACGACTTGTCTAACAAAAATTCATTGTGGCTGCGGCCCGAAATACCTTCGGGCAGAAGCAATTAAATTAATTCTCGGGTAGTACACAAAAGTTGGGACTGAAAACTCATAACCACCCCAGCCATTTAAATCCTCTGCAAAAGAGACAGCCTTTCAACCTTTTATTAGTAAATGAC
>CACPKH010000004.1 GCA_902634515.1 uncultured Prochlorococcus sp.
AGAAGAGAGATCATAGAAAGATAGGTAAGACAATGTCACTATTTCATAGCCAAGAAGAAGCACCTGGAATGATCTTTTGGCATCCTAATGGATGGGCTATATATAATGTATTAGAAAACTATATTAGAAACCTACTAAGTCAAAATGGGTATAAAGAGGTAAGGACACCGCAGGCAGTAGATAGAACTTTATGGGAGAAATCAGGGCATTGGGATAAATTCAAAGAAGACATGTTTACAACAACATCTGAGAATCGTGAATATGCTATAAAACCAATGAATTGTCCATGTCATGTTCAAATATTTAATCAAGGTCTTAAAAGTTATAAGGAATTACCTATTAGGCTCGCAGAGTTTGGATCTTGTCATAGAAATGAACCATCAGGAGCACTCCATGGCTTGATGAGAGTGAGAAATTTTGTACAAGATGATGCTCATATATTTTGCAGTGAAAGTCAAATACAAGAGGAAGTAAGTAATTTCATTGATATGGTTTTCAAAGTATATAAAGACTTTGGTTTTAACGAGATTATTATAAAATTATCAACCAGACCTGAAAAGAGAGTTGGTTCAGATGAAATTTGGGACAAGTCCGAAAAGGCCTTGTCAGATGCTTTAGATTCTAAAGATTTAGATTGGTCATACTTGCCTGGCGAGGGAGCATTTTATGGTCCAAAGATTGAGTTTTCTCTGAAAGATTGTATTAATAGAGTATGGCAATGTGGAACGATTCAAGTTGATTTCTCAATGCCAAATAGACTAAACGCTACTTATATAGATGAAAATAGTGAGAAAGTTAATCCTGTTATGTTGCATAGAGCAATATTAGGATCCTTTGAAAGATTTATTGGAATACTAATTGAGAATTATGCAGGAAAGTTTCCAACCTGGATTGCACCTGTTCAAGTAATTATAATAGGCATAACTGATAGGAATTCATTAATATGTAGAGAGCTATATTCTAAATTAATAGCTAAATCTTATAGAGTAGAATTAGATATTAGGAATGAGAAAATAGGTTACAAGATCAGAGAGCATACCATGAATAAGATTCCATTTATGATAATTATTGGAGATAAAGAACAAGAAACTGGTCAAATATCAGTTCGGACTAGAAAAGGAGATGACCTAGGCAGAATGGAAATTGAAAGTTTTCTCAAAATTCTAGATAGTTCAATAGCATCAAAAGGAATCAAGAAAATAGAGGAAATATAAGAATATATGAATCTTTTAGCTTGTGATTTAGGAGGTACAAAAATAATTATTGGTATTTATACTTTTCAAGATAGTATAAAGAAATTATATCAAAATTCATACAAGTCAAATGAATGGGATGATTTTTACCTTTTAATAGAAAATTTTTATTCAACTCTTCCGAAAGAAATAATAAAGCCAGAATTTGGCTGCATTGGAGTGGCAGGTCATGTCAACAATGGCGAAGTTAAAGTCACAAATCTAGGTTGGATACTAAATGAAAATAAATTACGTGATTTATTAAACCTAAAAAAACTTACTTTGATAAATGATTTTTCTGTAATGATATATGGTATCCCTTTTATAAAAGAATCTCAATATATACCAATACAATTTACTAAAACTAAAGTCAATTCAAACTCAAATTCCAAACTAATTGCTTTAATCGGAGCAGGTACAGGATTAGGAATAGCAAGAGGACTAATTACTAACAAAAAAATCTATGCCCTTCCAAGTGAAGGGGGTCATAGAGAGTTTTCTCCAAGATCAGACCAAGAATGGGAATTTTGCAAATGGATAAAAAAAGACTTAGGGATTAATCGTGTATCTATTGAAAGAGTTGTTAGTGGAAATGGGTTAAAAGATATTGCTCGCTGGAGATTAAATAAAACAGATGCAAGAAATCATCCTCTTAATGTAACTGTGAATGATACCCAATTAAATAAATCGTGGGACCTGGCCGAATCAGTTACTCATTATGCAAAAAATGGAGATGAAATAATGACAGAAGTATTAGAGCTATGGCTTAGTGCCTATGGATCAGCTGTAGGGGATTTAGCATTACAAGAACTATGTACATCAGGCTTATGGATTGCAGGAGGAATAGCAGCTAAGATCTCAGATTCAATCAAATCAATGACTTTTATAAATGCTTTGAGAGAAAAGGGACGTTTTTCAGTTTTCATAGAGAGCATCCCAATCAATTTACTTATAGACCAGCAATTCGGTCTATTCAGTTCAGCATGTAAAGCACATTTAATTTCAGAATCATCTAAAAACATTATTTAGCAGTAAAAACAATGTCTCTACCAGTAATTGGTAAAAAAGTATTCGTTGAAGTCCCATCAACAACTGCTAATCTTGGACCAGGTTTCGACTGCCTCGGAGCAGCATTAGATCTTAAGAACATATTTTCGATTAAGAGAATAGAAGGGGATGGAGAAAGATTTGAATTAATTATGGAAAGCACTGAAGGCAACCACTTAAGAGGGGGACCTGAAAATCTTTTTTACAGAGCAGCGCAAAGAGTATGGCAAGCCGCAGAAATCGAACCATTTGCTCTAGAGGCCAGAGTAAAGTTAGCTGTACCTCCAGCAAGAGGCCTTGGCAGCAGTGCAACAGCAATAGTTGCAGGCCTGGTAGGCGCCAATGCATTAATCAATAATCCATTAAGTAAGGAAAAGCTTCTAGAGCTAGCAATAGACATAGAAGGTCATCCAGATAATGTTGTTCCTTCGTTAATTGGAGGTCTGTGTTTCACTGCAAAAGCAGCATCTAAGCGCTGGAGAATAATTAAATGCGACTGGGACAGCTCAATTAAAGCTGTAGTGGCGATTCCATCACTAAGATTAAGTACTAGTGAAGCAAGAAGAGTAATGCCAAAGGAAGTGCCAATAGAAGATGCAGTAATGAATTTAGGATCTCTAACGTTATTACTAAATGGCTTAAGGACTGGTCAAGAAGATCTTATTTCGGAAGGAATGCATGATCGTTTGCATGAGCCTTATAGGTGGAAACTCATTAAAGGAGGCTTAACCGTAAGAGAAGCTGCTATTCGTTCAGGTGCATTAGGTTGTGCAATAAGTGGAGCAGGTCCTAGCATTCTCGCGTTATGCAATGAAAATAACGGGAAAAGGATCAGCCAAACCATGGTTAAGGCATGGGAATCAGAAGGAGTAGCAAGTAGAGCACCATTACTAAACCTTCAAACCTCTGGAAGCTCTTGGCGTCCAGAAAAAGAATAGGTAGTTGTACTTACTCCGATGACCCGCGGGCTGTTAGGTTCATTATCAAACGCTAAGAAACCTTGGACGCCAATTTGGCTATGACAAGTGCTGCTCAGTCAGGATTCCCTTGGCTTTCCTTAATTGTGCTTTTGCCAGCTACTGGTTCATTAGTGCTGCAACTTTTTCAAGAAGATTTCAAGGGAATAAAAAATATTCATAGAAATTTGGCAATTGGATTTCTAGGTGCAGATTTTCTACTTATTATCTACGTTATAAGCCAGTTATTTAATACCCAAAACAGCGAGCTCCAATTAATAGAAAGATTTAGGTGGATTCCATCTATAGGACTAGAATGGTCTCTAGGGGTAGATGGAATATCAGCTCCTCTTCTTTTATTAAGTGGTTTAATAACTCTTCTCTCAGCAATTGCCAGTTGGAAAATAACAAATAAACCTAAGTTATATTTTTCATTACTTTTAATCCAATCTTCAGCCCAGGCACTAGTATTCCTATCTCAAGATTTTCTTTTATTCTTTCTAGCCTGGGAGCTTGAACTTGTACCTGTATATCTCTTAATAGCTATTTGGGGTGGAAAAAAAAGACTATATGCAGCAACTAAATTTATTCTTTATACAGCATTAGCTTCATTGCTAATTTTGATAAGTGGATTAGCTTTAGCTTTATCTGGAAATGAATTTACATTAAATTTAACTGAATTAACAGCTAGGTCAGCTTCTGGGACATTTGGTCTTCTTTGTTATTTAGGCTTTCTTATTGGATTTGGTGTAAAGCTTCCTATATTCCCTCTTCACACCTGGCTGCCTGATGCACATGGAGAAGCCAATGCACCAGTCTCTATGCTTTTGGCAGGGATACTTTTAAAAATGGGGGGATATGCATTACTCAGGTTTAATGTGCAAATGTTCCCTGAAACGCATATAAAACTTGCACCGGCTTTAATAATTATTGGGATTGTGAATATTATTTATGGAGCGTTAAATGCATTTGCTCAAGATAATGTAAAAAGAAGAATTGCTTGTAGCTCCGTAAGCCATATGGGTTTTGTTCTCTTAGGAATTGGAGCAATAAATTCTCTTGGATTTAGTGGAGCAATGCTGCAAATGTTAAGCCATGGCTTAATTGCAGCAGCAATGTTTTATATAACAGGTTCTTTTTATGAAAGGACAAATACTCTCTCTATACCAAACATGGGAGGCCTTGCAAAAGTACTGCCAATTACATTTGCTCTTTTCTTAATAAGTTCATTAGCATCTCTTGCTCTACCAGGCATGAGTGGCTTTATAAGTGAGGTAACAATCTTTCTAGGGATAACAAGTCAAGAAGGCTTTACTTCTATTTTTAGGTCAATAACAATCATCATTGCTGCTATTGGCCTGGTATTAACACCAATATATCTACTCTCAATGTGTAGAAGAGTATTTTTTGGGCCAAGAATTCCAGCACTTGCAATGGTCAAGGAAATGAATTCAAGAGAGCTTTCAATCGGACTTAGTTTACTAGTACCAACATTAATAATTGGATTTTGGCCAAGAATAGCTACTGATTTATTTGAGAATTCTACTAATGCCTTAGCAAGTGTGCTTCAGAGTTATAACACCATTGCCTTTATACAATCAGTGCAATTAAGTTGAATTTAAAATCTAGATTATGCAAAAAAACATATCCACATTACTAATTGGCAAAGGACTTCCTAATTACAAGGAAATAACTCCTGATGAAGTCAATTCAAGTATGCCTTGCTTGCTAAAGCAATTAAATAAAGAGTTTGATGCACTTGAAAAGAAAATAGAGAAAATTATAAGAAAAAAAGGAAAGCTAGATTGGTGGGTCGTAATGGAACCTCTTCAAGAAATAACTGAGAGACTTCGTTGGAGCTGGGGGGTGATATCTCACTTGAACGGAGTGTGTAATTCTAATGAACTTCGTGATGCCTATAGCTCTCAACAGTCAGATGTCATTCGCTTTAGTAATCGAGTAGGGCAAAGCAAACAACTTTATGAAGCCTTATGCGTAATCAAATCATCGCCAAAAGGTCCATTGGATATAACTCAAAAAAGGATATTAGAAAATGAACTTTTGAGTATGAAACATAAAGGAGTAGGGCTCCCAGAGAAAGAGAAAGTCGAGTTCAATAGTATTACTGAATCTATTGCTAAATTGTCTACAAATTTTAGCAATAATGTTCTTGACTCTACACAAGAATGGTCATTACTAATTACTGATTCAGCTAAAGTAAAAGGACTTCCAAGTAGAACACTTGAAGCACTTGCTGAGACAGCAAGTGCTTCAAAAGAATATTCTGCTAACTCAGGAGACAAGTCAACTCCTGAAGAAGGACCTTGGTTGATTACATTAGATATGCCAACATACATAGCTGTAATAACTTATGCAGACAATAGAGCTCTAAGAGAAAAAATCTATAAGGCTTACATAAGTAGAGCTAGTTCAGGGAAATTAAATAATCAAGAGATAATTAAAAAGATTCTTTGCCTTAGAAAGCAACAAGCAAATTTATTAGGATACAAAAATTGGGCTGATCTTAGCCTCGCGACCAAAATGGCTCAGGATGTAAAAGAAGTTGAAATACTATTAGAAGAATTAAGAGAAGCATCAATGTTGGCCGCAAAAAAGGAGCTAAAAGAACTTCAAAAATTAGCAGCCAAGATGTCTCCTAAAAACGCTTATAAAGACGGTATTGCTCCTTGGGATGTGAGTTATCTATCAGAAAAGCTGAGACAAGAAAAGTTTAATCTAAATCAAGAATCATTGAGGCCATGGTTTCCACTACCTCAAGTACTTAAAGGTCTATTTCAACTAAGCAAAAGGCTTTTTGACATCTCAATTGAACAAGAATTCAATCATTTCCCAAAATGGCATAAAGATGTCCAACTATTTAATGTATTGAATTCTAATGGAGAAAAAATTGCCTCCTTTTACCTTGATCCTTACTCAAGGCCATCTAGCAAAAGAGGTGGTGCATGGATGGATGAATGTTTAAACAGAGACGCTACAAACAAAGAGAATATTGTGCTGCCTGTTGCATATTTGATTTGCAATCAAACACCACCTGTTGGGGGAAAACCAAGCCTCATGAGTTTTGACGAGGTTAAAACCCTTTTTCATGAGTTTGGTCATGGTTTACAGCATATGCTTACTAATGTTGACTACCCACAAGCTGCAGGAATAAATAATGTCGAATGGGATGCAGTAGAGCTACCAAGTCAGTTTATGGAGAATTGGTGTCTTGATAAAACAACGATACAGTCAATAGCTAAACATTGGCAAACTGGAGAACCTCTACCAAATGCAGAATATGAGAAATTAAAGAAGAGCCAAACATTTAACTCAGGTCTAACTACACTTAGACAAGTTTGCTTTGCATTGACGGATATTAAATTACATAGTGAATGGGATGAGAAACTAAAGATAACTCCAGACGCATTTAGGAGACATATTTCAAAATATACAACTGTAATAGAGCCAATTAAAGAAGATCAATTCTTATGTGCCTTTAGCCATATCTTTGCAGGGGGATATTCAGCAGGATACTATTCTTATAAGTGGGCTGAGGTCCTTAGTGCAGATGCTTTTTCTGCATTTGAAGAAGTCGGTTTAGACAAAGAAGAAGGAATAAGAAAAAAAGGCATCCTGTTCCGTGATACTGTCTTAAGCCTAGGTGGGAGTAGAACTCCAAAGGATATATTTAATTTATTCCGAGGAAGGCCTGCAAATACAAAAGCTCTTATTAGACATTCAGGACTTGTATCAACTAACTAAGCAATGAACTCACCAATACTTTAATAGCCTTTGGATGAAACATAAGTTCCTTATGCGATAGAACCGGTAAAGGAATTGACTTCCCACAAGGAAGTTTTGCACGCCAACCAGGAAAAGTCATTAGATCCCATTTCGTATAGAAACTAATACATTCTATTTTTTGCAATATTTCTATTTCATTATTTAATCGAGAAATCAAATGACTGCCTATTTTCATCTCAGATATACCTTTTAGTAGAAACGCTGGTATCAACTGAGCAGTTAATGTCCCAGAATGAGGAGTGCCTACAGTGAAGAAACGTTTGGTTCGAGAAATACCACCAAATTCTTGCAACCAGATTCGAGTAACAAGACCTCCCATTGAAAATCCAAGTATATCTATTGCAGAAGTACTTCCCAGATTTAAATTAATTTGTTTATCAAGTTCACTTGCTAGTTCTACAAGAGATGTTTTGCCAAGCTTATGAGGAAGATTAGGTACAAATATGTTCTTATCTTCATTTGGTAGGCGTTCAAGAAGTTCTCTAAAAAGTGAAGGCTTGTCCCATAAGCCATGAACCAATACGAGTGGTCTAGTTAATACCCTCATGTCTATCTATAGAAGTTCTATTACGGGATCTTTCAATAGATACAGAACCCAGAAAACCATTTATTGGTGGATTAATCTTCTTCAACAAAACCCTTTTTGGTATGGATCCATATAATTTATCTAGAAAATCAAGAATATGTTCAGTAAAAGCTTCAATGGTTAAGCATTGGATATCAAATGCAAGTCTTTGCAACCCTTTAATAGCTAAAGAGTAATCAGCTGTAAAAGAAAGATCGTCAGTCAGAGCTGATTCTTTAACATCGACCCAAAGTGTTATATCAAGACTAAAATATTGCCCCAATAAACGTTCCTGCTCCAAAACGCCTACATGTGCCCATAGGTTTATATCATTAATATGAATAACTCCAAGAGGGTAACGATTGTTCATTGAGACAAGTCCTTGTGGGAGAAAGTTTTCCTACCAGAAGCAAAGTCATTAGCGATGTGACCATCACCTCTTAAGAAGTATCGATAGGTAACCAAACCTTCAAGGCCAACCGGGCCCCTCGGAGGAAGTGTTTGCGTGCTTATACCAACTTCTGCACCAAAACCATATCGAAAGCCATCAGCGAATCTAGTAGAGCAATTATGATATACACCTGAGCTGTCGACTGATGACAAGAACTTAGCCGCTATAGATTCATCCTCAGTCACAATTGCATCAGTATGTCTAGATCCGTAACGTCTTATATGTTCAAGGGCTTGGTCAATGCTCGAGACAATTTTGATTGAAAGTACTAAGTCAAGATACTCAGTTGACCAATCTTGGTCAGTAGCGATCTCTTCAATACCATATAAGTTAGAGGTCTCATCTCCTACAAGACGAACTCCAGCCGCTTCGAATTTCGGAACAGCAATCATCAAAAACGATTCAGCTACATCTTTATGAATCAGTAATGTCTCTATTGCATTGCACGCTGCTGGATACTGACATTTACTGTCAATTGCTATAGCCAAAGCTTTTGGCAAATCTGCATGATTATCAATATAAAGATGGCAAATACCATCTGCATGACCAAGAACAGGAATACGGGTATTATCCTGAATAAAACGAACCAATTCGTTACTCCCTCTAGGAATAATCAAATCAACAACGCCCTCAAGCCGAAGCAATGCCAAGCTTTCACTTCTAGTAGTTAATAAATACAGGGAGTCTGAGCTAATATCCGATTGGTTTAGACCTAAATGAAGAGCATCAAGAATAGCCTTATTAGTAGCTTTTGCTTCACTCCCACCTTTGAGAATTGCGGCATTGCCTGATCTAATTGCCAATGAGGCAATCTGCATAACCGCATCAGGTCTAGATTCAAAAATAATGCCTAAAACACCTAATGGAACAGTAACTCTTTCAAGATATAGACCTTCATATAACTCTCTATATAACTGTCTTATTCCAACTGGGTCTGCTAAAAGAGCAACCTGTCGCACCCCCTGAATAGATTTATTCAACTTTTCTTTATTGAGTTTTAAACGTGACAAAAGTGGTTTAGCGAGTCCTGCCTCTTCCGCGTTATGGAGATCCTCAGAATTTGCCTGGACTATCATTTCGGCTGATCCCTCTAAGGCATCAGCCATTGAATGCAAAGCTTGTTTACGTTGTCTATCACTTGTTTGAGCTAAAGCGAAGGCAGAGCGCTTAACATCATCAGCTCGTTGAATTAGTTCAGGAGAAGGTTCAGGAACCTTATTGGCTTTTGTCATTTTTTTAATTAATCTAATTGTCTTACTTGTAAAAATGCAGTTTCAAAAGCAAAAGGTAAAACACTGCCTCTATTAGATTGCGTTAAATAGTGAACGGTAGGGAAGGGTTTACAAATACTGTAATTGCGAACAGCCATTTTTTTAAGTCTAGCTCCATAACGTAAATTTCATAAGAGGTGAACTCAATTCAATGATTTTTTAAAGAAATAAATTCCCTTGATTTTATATCTGTAATTCAGTTTACGGATAAGGATATATTTAGTGAATACTTTTTCAAACCTATTGGCTCTATGTACTTAAATTTTATAATTATGATTAAATCCAGGACTAAATGCTAGATGATGATCATCACTTTAGTAGTCATAACTTTTCCGTAGGGGAATTTCTAAAGCAATAACTTTATTGTCATCAATACATATGGCACCTTAGTAAATATTCAAATAGTTCATGACCAAACAATTAGTACCTTATATAAATTTGAAATTCACTTTGCCAATTACCATTGTTATCTAATGAACCTAGTACACCTAAATTTGGATTGAATTGATAAGTTACTGTGCCTTGCGGTGGAATATCATCTCGATTAGGGGTTACTTGAATTGAAAAATTAACTCGTTCAGTTACATCAATACCCATCTCAGTAACCCAAGCTTGTTGTGGAGACAAATCGTCCGAATTGACATTAGAATCACCTGCCTCAGTATTTATATTTTCGTTCACCCCGTCTTGTGGCCTTACAAAGGCTGGATATACAGAGAACTGTATCCTCTCACTTAATGTTCCAGCAAGATTACCAAGTACTGGAGAGACAAAGGATCTATTAAGAACATTTGCCAAGATTTCACTTTGGTTACCACCAAATAACATAGTCAAAGAATTCCCACCGATCAAATTAAGTAATTGGTTTTTAGGTAAAGAAGGTGTGCTACGAATTTGAAAATTATCTTCCAATCTATCTGCAAGACCAGTAGCAGAGATCTCAACTCGCACTAGTCTAGAACCACCAATACTCCCAGCACTAGAACCATTTAAGGCAAAGTCAGTTGAAGAAGCAAGATTACTAGGATCTTTGATAGTGTCAGAGACACGAGCAATCATTTTTAAATCAATAAAAGGAATAAATCCATTTGAAGGCGCAAATATTGCGACATTAGGTTCACGCTTATCAAGGTTAAAAGTAGTTGTAAATAGATTTACTCGGCCATTCTTTAAGAGAACAACCCCTTTTAGTTGAAGCTGCGAATCAAATGGACCATTAAGAGTTAAGAGACCCTCTGCATTGAATCTAGTAATTGGTTGCGAAACAATTCTAAAATCTTTTCCTAAATTAAGCTTTAGATTGTCAAAAGAAATAGAAGAAAGTTTTCTAGGAAAATTAGGTTTAAATAGTCTACTTGTAGATGAGTTTCTATTCTGAATAAACAAATCTAGAGGATCTCTCCTGTCCCAATACTGTTCAGGGAATCTGTTATTAACAAATCTATTTTTAGAGTTTTGTTGAGAATTAGAACTACTGTTAGAAGCAAATCCAAAACGTTGAAGTAACAAAAGCCCCTTCTCAAGAAAAACGTCGCCACCAATTATCGGATTAATAACTGAGCCATTTAGAATTAATTTAGATGAAAGTTTAAAAAGTGAACCATTGCGTTCAACCTCTAACCCAGAAACGTCTACAAGTAATGGATTCTTATTGGAAGGTTGACTTTTAAATAAAGAAAGTTCTCCTGTACTAGAGAGTTTCCCTTTGGATCCTATATCTGCCTCTAGCTTTACAACTTCTAGTCGATTAAAATCAAAAAGAATTTTCATAGTAAGATTCTTTATTTCTTTATCAAGAAATAAAAATTCACTATCCTTAATCATCAAGAAACCATTAGCTATTGGCTGATCTAAAGTGCCACGAATATATAGACGTAAATCTGAATTCCCTGAAGGGACAGTAAATATTCCACCTGAGAGACCATCTAGGAAATTAAGTCCATCTCCATGGCTCTCAACCCTTAAATCAAATCTAGAAAGAGAGGTGAAAGGGATTTGACCAGAAATATTAACCGGTTCTTTAGAACTTAAAGCTCTAAATGCAACGTCTACATTAATACTTGAAGATGTAATCCAAATCTTACCTTTATCAAGAGTGAATGAACTTTCAGCTATAAGTCCTTTGTCTAAAACCAGGTCAGCTGTGACTTCGGGTGTTCCATCCTTTAATCGATATTTTCCAGTAATACCAATCATTCCACTTAAAGAAGATGGGACCTGCACAAATAGAGAAAGAAGTGAGATTGGAACATTTAGAAATGAAAACTCTCCACCATCATTTCTTAATGGGCCATAAAATTTTGCAGAGAAAGGTTTTATTGCTTGTACATCAATGCTTTGCCCTTTCAACCAAACTTTGCCTGATGCATCTAAGTCAACGTTAATTTTTGAGAGTTCATTCCCTTGAAGTTCAACTACTCCATTTATGCGACCTTCAAGATCTCTTGGGTCAATAAAATTAGTTTTAGCTTTTAATCTTTTGTTTTGTTCAACAGAAACTACCGAGAGTAACCAGTTCCTTAATTGATTATCAAGAGAATCAGGTCTTTTTATAGATAAGCCTTTTAAATCCTTAGCACTGCCTTGTGCTATTGGCTGTTCCTGGTTAAGTTCTGAAAGTTTAAAAACACTTTGTGTAATCCAACGAGGCGTAACATCATTTGCAACTGCTCTCGCCCAGATAGGTCCTCCTACTTCACCTTTAGCCGATATAGAGATTTGGCCTCTATCAGGAGGGAGTAACTCACTATTTAAAAAATAATCTTTGCCAGTATAGCTACCTTTAATCCGCGCTTCTCTAAGTTGAAAGCCCAGGTAACGGGGAGAGGTATATGTAATATCACCTTCGATCAAGAATGGTTTTAAAGTAAAAATACCCTTACCATTAACTTTGCCAAAGATCCTTTTAGAACTTGTCTCTAAAAAAGAAGATAGTTCAATTCTATCGAGTCTAAACTCCTTAATATTCCACCCGTATGAATCTAATGAATTAGTGACATTAATTTCACCATCTAATCTAGAGAAGAGTAAGTTATCAAAAGACAAATTTGATTTAAAATTTGCTAATAATTTTCCAGGTACAGAAGCTCCAACGGGAGACATATTTAATTGAGCACCAGTACCGATAGATCCATTAAAAGTCCCACGCCACTTTTCTTGTAAGCTAGCCGATCCAATCTTTGGATTGTCAATTCCAATAGCGACATTAGTGTTAAGGGACTTCAAAGGCCCATACAGAGTTCCTTTGGCAGATACTTTGCCTGCAAAAGGCAGTCCAAGCATTGGCTTTAATTGAGCTAGGTTAATAGGCTTAAGGTTTACATTTGCAGTTAAGTCACCTAGGTCCAATCCATCTTGATTGAATGAAATAGGCAATGAGGCATCTATAGCTAAATCAGAATTAGGGTAATCTATTAATCGAGTTGACGATTGAAAATCAAGAATCGAAGTTTTAGAGTCTTTTACTGAAATACTTCCACTTATCAAACTAAGCAAAGAACCATACTCCCACTCAGACTGGGATATTAGGATATTATTACGTCTACAATTAAGAGAAGTACCTTTAGAGGAAAGTGGTACCTTATTATTTGCCCGCCGAATGGTGACACTTTTAAAATCTACACCACCTTTGCAGTTAATGACTCCATCGATTAAGGATAGTTTAATATCTCCTTTAGCTATACCTTTTGCCTCCAAGTTATTTTGCCTAAGAAAAAGATCATTAAACATTAATAAGTTCAGATCATTAATACGAGCAGCCCCTTTGAACATGTACTTGTTCCAATAAGTGCTGCCTTTTAAAACAAATGAGCCTTTTTCAAATAAATCAAATTTAAACCTGCCACTTACTCTCTTATCAAATAATTTTATAGAAGCATCTGTATTAACAGCTATTTCTAGATTTGAAGGTTCTATAAATATCCTTGAAGTTTCATCTAAACGAAGTCTCAAATCAAATTTAGGTAGTTGTGCACTTTTTGGACTACCAAAAACCCAAAGAGCTTTCCCTCCATTGTCCTTAAGGTGAAGCTTTGCTTCAAGAGGCGTAAGAATAGCCACTGGTCGTCTATTGATCAAAGACTCAATAGGAGCAAGTTGAACAGTTAAACCAGTTACACTTGCCGAAGAATTATCGTTATTCCCCTTGAGGAAAAATGAAGGACCAACTGAAACGCCCCAAGGCCTTAACCCTTGATATTGACCAATCTTCAATGAGTGTCCAAAGCGACGAGAGATTCTTCTTTCAAGTTTTGGTCTATAAACTTCAACTAACCTTTGAGCAAAGTTATCAAGAATAAAGTAACCAGAAAACCCAGCAAAAAATGTCAGCCCACCAATGAGCCAAAATCGCTTACCTTTAAACAACTTAAGTTCCACTCCCATAGAGTGTTTTCTGCCTTAGGGGAGCAGACGAACTATAAGGAGTGAATCAATTGTTAACCAGTCAATGTCATTTTCTCACCTTCTTGATCAAGCAATAATCTGGCTTTTATGGTCAGCCTTAGGGCTTGGAATAATTACAATAATAAGCTTCATAATTGGTTGGGGAGCAAAATTTCGTCTTGTAGGAGCAACAATTTTCTCCCTTTTATTATCAGCTAGTTGCTGGGCCTTCGTCCAAAGTTATTCTCCGCCACAGACCTTCGAAGGTGCTATTTACACACCTATTGTTTATGACAATGGGGACGACCTGGTAGTAGCACAAGCAAGAGATGATTTTCCAGAAGATTCTATAGATCCAACTCTTAAGCAAATAGCTGAAAATCTAAAAGGAGGAGGCAGGAATGGATCTAAAGTTAATGTGAAGATAAGAAAGCTTCCATTTATTAGCGACGGAATAAGTCAACCAGTCATAATAGGTGAAGCAATTAGAGACATTGATGAAAACAAAACCATTACCTTTATAAGAGAGCAAGATAAAGAAGAAGAAAAAATTGAGTCAACAATGGATCAATTATTAGATGAAGAAATCAACCAAATAAATGATGAAATTATCTAATAACTTCCGAAACGAAGAAAAAGAACTACATTCACTAGGAATTATTACCTGGAAATCGATAATGGGATTAGAAGACTCTCAAATAAATCAGCTTGCAAAAAATACTTTATGTACAACTAGGAATCTAAACCGTCTTAGATGTATAGCTATGCTTATCTGTGAAATGAATATTTCCCAAAAAGAGTCTGCATTATTAATACACTCAGGGATTTGCTCAGTTAAAGCTTTAGGAAATTTAACTCCTCAAGAACTAATAAATAAAACTGGTCGATTTGAGAGAATATTAAAAACAGGCAGGGAACCAATAATTGACCTTAAAAAAGCAAATAATTTAATAAAACAAGCGAAGGCTAGAGAAAAATTTTAACTAACCTTGCAAAATACTGTTTATTCAAGATAAGGTATGAAAAGAGTTGACAAAGGGAAAAATTTGTACAAAATAAGTTTTCTACTAATTGTAGTCATTTCATCAATACCTAGTTTAAAAGCACAATCAATGCTTCTTGAAAATGTAAAGCGAAATCCATCTGAAGCTATAGCATTATGCAAAAAGTTTAAAGAGCTAAATGCCAAAGGTATTTCATCAAGTTCTAAAGAAGTTATTAAAGCAATTGGAAGACAAAAGAATCTCAATGACACTGATGCAGAAATACTTTCTATCTATGTAATAGGTATGAATTGTCCAGAAGTTAACTAGAATCGTTTAAATAGTGAGCAATATTCTTTCTAAAGAAGAAAAGTTGATTCTTAATGATGGGGTAGAACTACACTCGACATTATGGATGCCAAGCGAAGGTGGTCCATGGCCTGCATTATTAATGCGTCAACCTTATGCAAAAGAGATAGCATCAACAATTACATATGCCCATCCTCATTGGTGGGCAAAGCATGGATATCTTGTAGTAATTCAAGACGTTCGTGGCCAAGGCCAATCAGGTGGGGTTTTTAAAGGGTTTAATCAAGAGTCATCTGATACCAGTCAAACTCATAAATGGATAAGAAGCTTACCTCAGAATAATGGCCTTCTAGGTACATATGGATTCTCATATCAAGGCATTAGCCAATTATTAGCCGACCCCAAAACTGAGCCTCCAGATTGTCTGGCTCCTGCAATGACAGGATTAAAAGAATGTGAGCACTGGAGCTGTGAAGGCGGTGCTTTTTGGTGGCAAATTGGATTGAGTTGGGGTTTGCAATTAGCATCTCAAAAACTTAAACGAGAGCAAAACTGGGATGGTTGGAATGAAATACGACTTAGCTTGGAGAACAAAACTTATTTAAATATTGGTTCGGAATTATTAAAGAAATATGATCCAGAGGGTATGGCATATAAATGGTTAACACAATCAAACATTGATTCAGATAACTGGGTAATTCATAAAAGCTTAAAAGAATGGCTTAAGAAACCAATGCTTCTAATAGGAGGCTGGTGGGATCCACACCTGAAAGGAATACTTGATATTTATCAACAATCTATAAATGCAGGAGGGCATCCAGAGCTGCATATTGGTCCAGCCAGCCACCTCAACTGGTGGAAGGGTACACAACAACTTCATCTTGATTTTTTTAACAAACATCTAAAACCTTCTAACTGTCTTAAACAAAATCAAACTTCAAAAAGAATTTGGAATATCACAAATAAAACATGGTCTGATTCTAATGAGATTTCAACTAAACCTCATTACTGGGGCTTATCAAGTCAAGGACTGGCTTGTATAGATACAAATGATGGGGAATTAACAGAACCATTACAAAGCAAAGGAGAAGTTGTTCTAGTTCATGACCCTTGGAGGCCTTGCCCATCAATTGGAGGGCATTTAGGGGAAAATCCTGGTATAGCAGACAGATCAAATATTGATAATAGAGCCGATGTAGCAACCTTTACGACTAAACCAATATCCAAAGTTTTGCAAATCGAAGGCCAACCAATCTTAGAAATATTTGCGAGTTCAGACCAAGAAGGATTTGATTTATTTGCTTCTCTTTCAATTATTGATGAAGACCTAAAAGAAGTCTTTCAATTATCAACTGGAATCACCCGAGTACTAGGGAATTCTGCCCAAAAGCCAATACTTCGCAAAATATTCCTTCAGCCTATATTTGCAGAAATAAAGGTCGGTACAAAAATAAGATTGTCATTATCAGCAGCAGCATGGCCGGCCATCGCAATTAACCCTGGACAGCTTGTTAATCCCCCTGGGCCTTCTAGTGCTTTATTTCTTGTTACTACAATCTATTTGCAATTAGAGAAATCAAAGTTGAGCATTTGTCCTGTTATAACTAAATAATTCAACAATATTGCACTTAATCATTTAAGCTCTTTTTTCCTGCTTTTAAGTGATGCCTACCAGTGTTATTGATAACTGGATGGCTAATGAAGGCCAAAAACTAGCTGATTGCACGCACGACAATCCTTTTGGTGTTCTCGGAGCACATTCTTATAAGGATAAATGGGTAGTACGAATATGGATGCCAGAAGCAGAAGAAGTTGAGCTAGTAACTAAAAAAAAGAAAATAGCCTTATCAAATTCGAACCATCCTTGGATTTTTGAAGCTTTACTTGATAAGGATCCTGGCAGCAATTATCAATTAAAAGTTAATCGAGGAGGAATAAAGCATAAGCAATATGACCCTTGGTCATTTAGAGAAGAATGGATGGGAGAAATTGATAGACATTTATTTGCACAAGGAAATCATCATCATATTTGGCGTCGAATGGGAGCCCACATCATTAAGAGAGATGGCATAAAAGGAGTGATTTTCTGCTTGTGGGCTCCTAATGCAAGAAGTATTTCAGTGATAGGTGACTTCAATTCATGGGATGGAAGACATCATCCAATGCAAAAAAGAATCGGTGGAATATGGGAATTATTTATACCAGAAATGAAGGAGAAGATGCTATATAAATATGAAATAAGGACCCATGAAGGTCATTGTTATCAAAAAGCTGACCCATATGGACTTCATCATGAAGTCAGGCCTAAACAAAGCTCTGTAGTCTCCAAACTTGATAGTTATAAATGGAATGATGAAAAATGGATAAAAAAAAGAGAAAAGAAAGATCCTATAAATCAACCAATTTCTGTATATGAAATGCATCTTGGTAGTTGGATGCATGATAGGAATGAAAACCCTTTTAAGGAAAAAGATGGAACCAATAGAGAGCCTGTTCCTGCAGCAGATCTGAAGCCAGGAACAAGGCTTCTAACTTATCCGGAATTGACAGACAAACTAATTCCATATGTAAAAGAAAGGGGGTTTACACATATAGAGTTAATGCCAATCTCGGAACATCCATTTGACGGATCATGGGGCTACCAAGTAACAGGATGGTATTCACCAACAAGCAGATATGGAAGTCCTGATGAATTTAAAATTTTTGTAGACAAATGTCACGCTGAAGGTATAGGTGTAATTCTTGATTGGGTTCCTGGTCATTTCCCAAAAGACAGTCACGGTCTAGCTTTCTTTGATGGTTCTCACCTATATGAACACTCAGACCCAAGGATAGGTGAACATAAAGAATGGGGAACTTTAATTTTTAATTACAGTAGAAATGAAGTACGTAATTTCCTTGTAGCAAATTTAGTGTTTTGGTTTGATCAATTTCATATAGATGGAATTCGCGTTGATGCAGTTGCCTCAATGCTTTATAAAGATTACTTAAGGCCAGAAGGACAATGGATACCAAATGAAGATGGTGGTAATGAAAATATGGAAGCTGTGAAATTCTTACAACAAGCAAATCATGTGCTTTTCGAAAATTTTCCTGGTGTTCTTTCTATAGCGGAAGAGTCCACTACATGGCCAGGTGTTACAAAACCCACTGACATGGGAGGACTTGGATTCAACCTAAAATGGAATATGGGATGGATGCATGACATGCTTGATTATTTTGAGATTGACCCATGGTTTAGGCAGTTTCATCAAAATAATGTGACTTTCTCAATTTGTTATAACTACACAGAAAATTTCATGCTCGCATTAAGCCATGACGAGGTTGTACATGGAAAGAGTCATCTGCTTCACAAAATGCCAGGAGATGATTGGAGAAAATATGCAAATACAAGAGCCTTACTTACATATATGTGGACACATCCAGGGAAGAAAACAATTTTTATGGGAATGGAGTTTGGACAGCGGCAAGAATGGAATGTATGGGACGATTTACAATGGGACTTGTTGGAATATCAACCTCATAAGGGAATTCAAAGACTAATTGATGATTTAAATAAGCTCTATAAAGATGAACCAGCTTTATGGAAGGAAGATTTCAATGAATATGGATTTCAATGGATTGATTGTAAAGATAATAAAAACTCAGTAATTAGTTTTATGCGCAGAGAGCAAAGCCAAGGAGAATGGCTTGTTATCGTCGCAAACTTTACCCCAGAAAGCCACCCAAACTATAGGATTGGTGTTCCAGTAAAAGGATTTTACAAAGAGATCTTTAATAGTGATTCAGACAAATATGGTGGTTCAAATACAGGGAATATGGGCGGAAAGTATACAGATGACTGGAATATTCACGAATATAAGGACTCTCTTGACTTATCGCTTCCTCCTTTAAGCGTTCTTGTTTTTAAGCATGATCCAAATGGCAAACCTGTAAAGAAAGAATTACAGGGAAAAAAAGAAAAAACTAGAAAATAGCTTTACTAATTCCAAAAAGGTGTGACGAAAAATATGCAGTAATACAGATTCATTAACTTTTTTAGTTCTCATTCAAGTAAATTTTGCGATTAAAGAACAAGACGTATGACTAATTCCCTACCTTTATTGCTTCGCGCAGCCCGTGGCGAATCTGTAGAAAGACCACCTGTTTGGATGATGCGACAGGCAGGAAGGTATATGAAGGTATATAGAGACCTAAGAGATCGACATCCAAGCTTTAGAGAACGTTCTGAGAATCCAGATCTTTCTTATGAAATATCAATGCAACCTTTTCATTCATTCCAACCTGATGGAGTAATACTTTTTTCAGATATTCTCACTCCACTTCCAGGGATGGGTATTGACTTTGACATTGTCGAAAGCAAAGGACCACTAATACAAGACCCTATAAGATCTATCAACCAAATTAAATCCCTAAAGCATTTAAATCCAACTGAAAGTCTTCCCTTTGTCGGAGAAGTGCTTGGAAGGTTAAGAGAGAGTGTTGGGAACAAAGCAGCAGTTCTTGGCTTTGTAGGTGCTCCATGGACACTAGCGGCATATGTAGTAGAAGGTAAAAGCAGCAAGAATTACGCTGTCATCAAAGCGATGGCTTTTCAAGAGCCTGAGATTTTGCACGAATTACTAGATCATTTTGCAAAGTCAATTGCAACTTACCTCAAGTATCAAATTGACTCCGGAGCTCAGGTGGTTCAAATGTTTGACTCATGGGCTGGGCAGTTAAGCCCTGCTGACTACGATACTTTTGCTGCACCATACCAAAAGAAAGTTGTTGATCTCCTTAAAGAATCCCATCCAAATACACCTATTATTCTTTACATATCTGGAAGCGCTGGAGTTTTAGAAAGAATGGCTAAAACTGGAGTAGATATAGTTTCTCTTGATTGGACAGTTGATATGGCAGAAGGATGTGCTCGCCTGCCTGATTCAATCGGGATACAAGGAAATGTTGATCCAGGATTACTTTTTGGAAGCCATGAATGTATAAAAAATCGAATTATAGATACAGTTGTAAAAGCAAAAGGCCGCAAGCATATTCTTAATCTTGGTCATGGAATACTTCCTGGCACACCAGAAGAGAATGCAAGAGTTTTCTTTGAAGTCGGCAAAAATGTTTCTGAATTAATTTAGTAAATTTGACCAAGAAAAAAGTACTTATAACAGGAGCAAGTGGTTGTGTAGGTCAATACACTTCTAATTGGCTAATTGAAAACTCAGATGTAGATCTTTATTTACTTTTGAGAGATCCTTTAAAGCTTAAATCTATAAATAAAAGTGATCCAAGAGTTAATCTTTTAGTTGGTGATTTAAGAGAAGCTGCTAAATTCACCAAAGATTTATTCAATATCACCCATGTAATACATACTGCTACAGCTTGGGGTGATCCCCAAAGAGCTAATCAAGTAAATATAATTGCAGTAAAGGAGTTATTTTCTTTATTAAATCCCTTAGTCTTAGAAAGAATTATATATTTCTCTACTGCAAGTGTATTAAACAAAAATCTTGACCCATTACCTGAAGCAAAATATTTTGGAACAGAGTACATACAAACAAAAGCAATTTGTTTGGAAGAATTAGAAAAACATCCATTATCAGAAAAAATTGTTGCTGTATTCCCAACACTTGTATTTGGAGGTAAATATAATGGCAATGGTCTTTTCCCTACTAGTTACCTCACTGAAGGACTAGGAGAAGCAACAAAATGGTTATGGCTTGCTAGATGGTTTAAAGCATATTCAAGATTTCACTTTATTCATGCAGCAGATATTGCATTCATTTGTGGAAAGATAATCACATCAACTAATATTCCAAAATTTCATAAAGAACAAAGCGGAATAGAAAAACTTGTACTTGGCCAACCTGCTATTTCGATTGATCAAGCAATTGAAATTCTATTAAAATGGAGAGGAATGAGGAAAACGCCATCTTTCCCATTATGGGGCTGGCTTATTCAAGCATTGATAAAGTTCCTTCCAATAAAAATAAACAAATGGGATTTGTTCAGCATTAAGCAGAGACATTTTGTACATGATCCTGTTACAAGTCCAGAAACCATTGGAGGGACAAGCCATGCCAAAACACTTAATGAGATTCTTTTAGATTCTGAGCTGCCAAGAGGTAAAAAATCATTAAACCAGGTAATATAATAAAAGCTTTACAAGATTAAATGCCATCAATCATTAGATCATTCTTAGCTGCAACCTTTGCTTTGTTAATGGTTTTTGCTTTTGGAGTAACTTCTGTTCAGGCAAAAACGGTTGAAGTTAAATTAGGAACAGATGCAGGGATGCTTGCATTTGAGCCAAGCACAGTAAATATTTCTGCTGGTGATTCAGTCAAGTTTGTAAATAACAAACTCGCTCCACACAACGCAGTTTTTGAAGGTCATGATGAATTGAGCCATCCAGACCTTGCTTTCGCTCCTGGAGAATCATGGGAAGAAACATTTTCAGCAGCAGGTACATATGATTATTACTGTGAACCTCATAGAGGAGCTGGAATGGTTGGCAAGGTTGTAGTTAACTAAAGGGCAATAAAACAGCAAAAAGAGAGGGCCTTATAAAAATAAGGCCCTCTTTTTTTGTTGTTGATATTTTCTGAAATATACATAAAATATCAATATCTATTTTTTACAATAATAGATTATGTCATTAGAAGATTTGTCCGACTTTATTTTTGCAATAGAACACAGCTTAAGTTTGAGAAAAGAGATAAAAGAATGTCAAAATAATTTGATGCTTATTTGTATAGCAAAAAAATATGGTTATCAAATTACAAATAATGATCTTACAAAAAATTCAATAGAAGAAAGAATCAATCAATGGTTTAAAGAAAGCAAAATCGACCCAATCAAAAGATAGTTTTGGATTTCCCTTTGGTAAATACCGAACATAGACAAGTTTACCGTCCACAAACAATTCGGTTTATACACTAAAAAAAAAGATTAGCTAAAAGATAATTACATTAAATAAGTGAAATAATGAACCAACCTACTCCTGAAGAATTTACAGAGAAAGCCTGGACGGCTATTCTAAAGTCTCAAGATATTACTATTAACAACGACAATCAATATATAGAAAGCGAGCACCTTCTTTTATTTTTACTAAAAGAAAGTGAACTTACCACTAATATCATTGACCAAACCAAATCTTCAATTAAAAACTTAAGAGTATCAACTCAGAAATTTCTTTCTAGTCAAGCAAAACTCTCATCTAAACCAGATGCTGTATTTATTGGTCAATCTTTAAGTAAAGTTTTAGATCATTCAGAACAATCGAGGAAAAGCTATAAAGATGACTTTATTTCAACAGAACACTTGTTGCTAGGCCTGTCAAAAGATAATAGATGCTGCAAAAGAATCTTTTCTGAAGAAGGTATAGATGAAAAGAAATTACATTCTGTCATCATGAAAGTACGCGGAAATCAAAAAGTGGAAGATCAGAATCCAGAAGATAAATACGAATGCCTTAGTAAATATGGAAGAGATCTCACATCTGCTGCACGAGATGGGCAACTTGATCCAGTAGTTGGTAGAGATGATGAAATTCGTAGGACAATTCAAATCTTAAGTAGAAGGACTAAAAACAATCCAGTCTTAATAGGTGAACCTGGGGTTGGCAAAACTGCAATAGTAGAAGGTTTGGCTCAAAGAATAGTTAATGGTGACGTTCCAACAGCTCTTCAAAAGCGTCAATTAATAGCATTAGACATTGGAGCTTTAATTGCGGGTGCTAAATATAGAGGAGAGTTCGAAGAAAGGCTTAAAGCAGTTCTAAAAGAGGTAACTACATCAAATGGTCAGATAGTTCTTTTTATAGATGAAATACACACAGTTGTTGGAGCTGGTGCGGCTGGGGGTGCAATGGATGCGAGTAATCTTCTAAAGCCAATGCTCGCAAGGGGAGAACTCAGGTGCATTGGTGCTACAACAATAAATGAACACAGACAACATTTTGAAAAAGATGCTGCATTAGAAAGAAGATTTCAACAGGTTCTTATTAATCAACCTTCAGTCGAAGACACAATATCAATTCTACGTGGTTTAAAAGAAAGATACGAAGTCCATCATGGTGTTCGTATTGCTGATAGTGCACTAGTGGCCGCTGCTTCATTAAGCGATAGATATATTTCAGACAGATTTCTGCCTGATAAAGCTATAGACCTTATAGACGAATCAGCATCTAAATTAAAAATAGAAGTGACCTCTAAGCCACAAGAAGTAGACAAGATTGATCGTATAATTATTAAACTTCAAATGGAGAAACTGTCTCTTCAAAACGAGTCTGATCAAATTACAAGAGATCGTTTAAATAGAATCGAAGAGGAGCTTAATCAATTAATAAGAAAGCAAGAAGTTCTTACAGAACAATGGGAAAATGAGAAATTATCTATAAATGAGGTCTCCTTAATAAAAGAGGATATTGAAAAAGTCCAATTACAAATTGAACAAGCTAAAAGAGACTATGATCTAAACAGAGCTGCAGAACTTGAATATGGTGATTTATCCGCATTAAATAAAAAGCTTAAAGAAAAAGAAGAAAAGTTGATTTCAGAAAGTAATAAGAATGAGAAATCATTACTTAGGGAAGAAGTTACTGAGAATGATATTGCTGAAGTAATTTCTAAATGGACAACAATTCCTGTAAGTAAATTAACTGAGTCAGAAATCCACAAATTAGCAAATCTAGAATCTGAACTTAATAAAAAGGTCGTCGGGCAAGATAAAGCCGTTAAATCTATTTCTGAAGCCATTCAACGTTCAAGAACAGGTCTAAGTGATCCTAATAAGCCAATAGCCTCTTTCTTATTTTTAGGGCCAACTGGAGTAGGAAAAACAGAACTTTCCAAGTCTTTGGCCTATGAGCTATTTGACAGCGAAAAAGCAATGATAAGGATAGACATGTCAGAATATATGGAGAAACATTCAATTAGCCGTTTAATCGGAGCTCCTCCAGGTTATGTGGGACATGAAGCTGGAGGTCAGCTATCTGAGGCTGTAAGAAGAAGGCCATATGCCGTATTGCTTTTTGATGAAATAGAAAAGGCACATTCAGATATATTTAACTTAATGCTTCAAATACTTGATGAAGGTCGCTTAACAGATAGTCAAGGGAAAACAGTAAATTTTACAAACACAATTATAATATTAACAAGTAATATAGGAAGTGAATCTATTGTAGAAGCTTCTAATAATTGCAATTCTCACATACAACTTGAAAGCATAGTAAATCAATCCTTAAAAAGTCATTTTAAGCCAGAATTTATCAATAGGCTTGATGAATCAATAATCTTCCAGAGTTTAAGCAAAGAAGACTTAACTAAAATTGTGAAGATACAAATAGAAAGAATTAAAAAGAGGATAGAAGAAAAATCCTTATATATAAAAATAAGCGATGAAATAATAAGTTGGATATTAGAGAAAGGATATGATCCAAGTTATGGAGCAAGGCCTCTTAAAAGAACCATTCAAAATGAACTAGAAACACCTATAGCAAAGGCTCTTTTAACAAATGAATTTTATAAAAAAAAGGAGATCAAGCTGGAACTCAAAAACGATGCAATTATTGTCAATTAAAGCAATAAAGTTATGAAAAAAATTAAGAGGGCAAAGTATCTAAACTAAAACGATAACCTTGTTGCCTTACGGTTGTAATACCTCCACCATCTCCAAGACCAGCTTGCTCAAGCTTTCTTCGCAAAGTCAGAACTTGTGTGTCTACAGATCTTGGTCCTCCACTGAAAGGAGGCCATGCCATTCTTAGGAGTTCATGTCTACTGCGAACCATGCCAGGTGGCATCAACAAAGCACATAAAAGCGCAAATTCTCTAGGGCTTAACTCAACAGGCTTTTCTCTCAGTGTTACTTGGCGAAGCAAAAGATGAACTTCTAAAGGTCCAACACTTACTCTTTCTTGAAGTCCTACTCGACCTCTTTTAAGAAGAGTTCTGCATCTAGCCGCAAGCTCTTCCAGTCCAAAAGGTTTTCTTAAAACATCATCTGCACCTTCATCTAAAAGGCCTACTAATGGTTCAACTCCAGTCCTAGCAGTAAGAATAATTACAGGACAACCTAATTGCTGAGATAAATTTAAAGCAGATGCTTTCTCAAGAAGTTCTGCACTAACAAGCAAATCAGGAGATTGATCTCTACACAAATCAATTGCATCTTCTGAAGAGCCTACTGCTGCTGCAAGATGTCCATCCTGTCTGAGCCTTTGAACTAAAACAGTACGCAAAGTAGGATGAGGCTCAACAACAAGTACTTTTGCAGGACTTTCTGAAGTTGATTGAAGGGAAAACTCACTAGACAAGGCTTGAGAGCTTTGATCAATTGGAATAAGATCTGAAGATGATGTCACAAGCCAGAACAAAGCTCCTATAAAATAACTAATTCAGGGGCTAGATGTAAAAAATACCTAGCCATTCTTCGCAGAACATGACATCACAAACCTTTGAAGATCCAGAAGCTATAAAGCATTTCCAGTCGGTATGTGATGCATGCCAAGAACTGATCAGCAGATACCATAGCCCATCAGAATTAAAAATATACGTAGATGGCTATATGCATGCACTAAGAAAAAGCAGCAAATTAAACATAAGAGATCAGCAAAAACTTGAAATTCTTTTGGATCGATGGATTCTGGATCCATCAAGCTTCATAAGTCCAAGAGGAGATATAAATGATCTTTTCTATGAAAAAAGCAATTAGGTTTAAGAAGCTAAAGCAATTTCAAGTTTTTCTTTAAGTTCTCCAGAGTTATACATTTCAATCAAGATATCTGAACCACCTATAAATTCACCTTTTACGTAAACCTGAGGAATAGTAGGCCAATTTGAAAATTCTTTAATGCCTTGCCTTACTTCCATATCAGAAAGAACATCAAATGTTTCAAAGCTAATTCCTAATGCATTGAGGATTTGGACGACATTGTTTGAAAAACCACATTGAGGCATAAGTTTTGTTCCCTTCATGAAAACTAAAACTGGATGAGAATTAATTAAAACCTCAATTTTTGAACGAGTGTCTGAATCCATAACAAAAAGATCGAATTTTTAAGAAGGAATTGAAGTGTTTAAGGCCAAAGCATGAATAGCTTCATTCGCCAACTCTTTTTGTAGTGCTCCATAAACCAATTGATGCTGTTGAATCCTTGTTAGGCCCTTGAATGAAGAGGAAATAACATTTACTTGCAAATGATCACCTGCTCCACTCAAGTCTTCAATTTTCACTTCAGCGTCAGGAAGAGCCTTTTTAATTGAAGCAACTACATTACTAAGATGAGCCATGAATTTAAACCTTGCTCATACTAGATAAATTTCAAATTTAAACTGGACTGTAATCATTAAGTTATCTTTTTGCACCTCTATAAGAAGTTTCAACAAATCCTAGTTCAATAAGTGCTTGATAAGCTTCTTGGCCCTCAGGTTTTGCTGGAGTCATGATTTTTAAAGCTTCGACCAATAAAGGAACAGCAGTACCTGATTCTTGTTTCTTTCTATAAACAGAAGCAAGTCTTAAATTAGCCTTAGCCAAGGACTCAATTGCTTGTCTATTCTTTCCATTCATTTCTCGAGGAATGCGAACATCTAAGCCTTTGAAAGAATTAGCTATATCTCTATAAAAACTTAATAAGGCAAGGGACATTTTCCTAGCTGTAATAAATTCTTCCTCAGCTCTAGCTAGATCATTCTTTAAAAAGTATTCTTCTCCCTTCTGAATATGGAATTCGACAGTCATTACATTAAAACCAGACTCCTCACTGGCTAAAACCTTGAAGCTAGAAGAAGAAGCTTTTTCAGCTAAAGATGGAAGACAAGAAAAGATCAGACCGGCAGCTATTGCAGAAGCTGACAAAGTCAAACGTAATTTCATCTATTTCAAAATAAATTTATTCTAACTTTAAACTTTTAACTAATACGCCCTACGGCATGAAGGGCCGCTTGCTCAGCCGCATCCATTTCTTTACAAAGTTTGGAATTAAATTCAGAGGCGGCTTGTTTGCCAAGTTCAGAAATATTTATTGGCTTTTTAAAGCAAATTGCTGCTGAACCAAATGGTTTAGGAAGAACTGTACTATAGGCAATTCCTATCGGTACAACTCGAACATCAACACCTCTCCTAAATGCAAGTTGAGATAAACGAGCTAATCCAGGCTCAATTTTGATTGGCTTACCACTTCTATTAATTCTTCCTTCAGGGAATACAACCAATTGTTGTTGGTCAATCAATAAATCAACTGAATATCGTAAAGAAGTTAAAGAAGGTTTTAACTGATCAATAGGAAAGCATCCTAAACGAGTCAAAAACCAACCCTGCAATCCTTTCATTTCTGAGACAGTTACCATAAATCTACAATCTCTTTTGGTGATGCGCCTACCAGCAGCCATTGGAATCATTAATGCGTCCCATCTAGATCTATGGGTTGGAGCTAAGACTAAGGGCCCATCCAAAGGCAGAAAGCTTTCACCAAGAACAATCAGGTTTTTAAAATAATTATGCAGGACAATATCTTGAGTGCATACCATTGCGAGTTTGCTCCAAAAAGAGTCAACTCCAAGACATAAATTTGTTTCGCGTTTAACCAAGGACAAGAATGAAAAAAATAATTTGTTTTTTTGAAATTAATTATTAATAGATTTCACATATTAAATATATTGGCAGTTAAGTCATCAAAATGATTTTTTTTAGTCTTTACTAAATCCATTAATAAAATTAGATGTAAGTAATTCTTTCTATGATACGCCTTGGAGTAAACATTGATCACATTGCCAATGTGAGAGAGGCTAGGAGGACAACAGAGCCTGACCCAGTGCAAATGGCATTTCTTGCTGAATTAGGGGGGGCTGATGGAATTACAGTCCATCTAAGAGAAGATAGACGCCATATCCAAGATAGAGATCTAAGACTATTAAAAGAAACAATTCATACTCGACTAAACCTTGAAATGGCAGCTACAAAAGAAATGATTGAAATAGCACTTCAAATAAGACCACATATGGTTACACTCGTTCCTGAGAGAAGAGAAGAAGTAACAACAGAAGGTGGGTTGGATGTCAAGATGAACCAAGCAAAACTTGCCGATAGCATAAAGAAATTACACTCAAAAGGAATACCAACGAGTCTCTTTATTGATTCAGAGCCAGGTCAAATAAACGCTTCATCTGATATAGGAGCAAAGTGGGTTGAACTTCACACAGGTTGTTACGCAATTGCTAAAGAAGACAATGTAGGTTTGGAACTAGCGAAAATAAAAGAGGGAGCCGCAAGATCTAAAAACTTGGGTTTACTTGTAAATGCAGGACATGGTTTGACTTATCAAAATGTTGAAGCAATAGCATCAATCAAAGAAATCGAGGAGCTAAATATTGGTCATACGATAGTTTCTCGAGCTCTTGCAGTAGGTCTTTTAGAAGCTGTAAAAGAAATGAAAGCACTAATAAGAACACCGCGTAAGGAAATCTTTACAGGCTTCTAATGATTTAACTTCTTGATATATCGTGAAAATTTAAATATGTCTCATATAAAAAGAATAAGATTTGATATAGCTAATCCCTATCAACTGAAATGGGAAAAACCTAAGGTATAACATTGCTCACAATTTATCGTAGTAATAGAGCCGAATGGTTGGCGAAGGTTCTTTCAGAACAACTTCGAATATGCCCGCCAAAACTTTTTGAGAATGTCGACATTATTGTTAATTCATGGCCAATAAGCCGTTGGCTAGGGGAGGAAATTGCAAATGTAAATGGAATAAATGCTCTCGTTAAATTTCCATTTCCTGGTGCATATCTGAGGAAAATTACGCAAATATTTCTCGAATTAGATATTACTTCAAACGACCCTTGGAGAAGCAATGAATTGACATGGCACATCATTGAGCTTATGCCAGAACTATTAAAAGAGAAAGAAGCTAATTCCTTAAAAGAATGGTTAAGAGTTCAAAACTCATTTCATAATGAACTTGATACCAACAAATGGCAACTCGCAAAATCAATTGCTAATACACTTGATGAATATGATTTATATAGACCTCAGCTAATTTATCAATGGTGGGTGAGCGCAGGTAAAAAGAAACGGTTTGAAAAAGAAAATGTTCAGGAACAAATCATATGGCAACCTAAATTGCTACAGTTATTAAGAAATAAAATAAATTATCAACCCTTTAGTCTACAAGTTAGAGATGTAGTTAAAAAGCTAAAGAATGGGGACATTCCTAAAAACAGATTGCCATCACAAATAAATATTTTTGGTATAAACAGCCTTGCACCAATCCAAGTCGAATTACTACAATCCCTTTCTTGTGCTATTGAAATAAACATCTTTCTTCTAACTCCATGTAAAGACCTTTGGCAAAGACACGCACAAAAAAGAATAGAGATCAATAGCAATTTCCTTAACAGTAAAGAAGAGAATTCGATGTATAAATCCTCTAGACTAGAAACAATTCTTGGACGTACTGGATCAGACTTTGAACAATTACTTGAAGGGAGCGGAGAATATCAATTAGGGAAATCATCAGAAGAAGATTTATTTGCTATGCCAGCTAAAATTGCAAAAAACAATTTCGTCAAACCTACTCTGTTAGAACAATTGCAAGAAAGATTAGTTCATGATGAGAACCAAAACAAATTTACCAAAGTATTTTCAGATAATTCATTGACCTTTATTGAATGTCCAGGTCAAAAAAGAGAATTAGAAATAATAAGAGATCAAATAATTCAGTGGATGGCAAAAGACGTATCACTACAGCCCAGAGATATACTAATCATGACACCTCAGATTGAGAGTTTTGCTCCATTAGTCCCTTCAATATTTAACTATCAAATAGGATCCAATATAAAGCTTCCATGGAAAATAACAGATAGAACTCAACAGGAAAAATCAGGCCTGATAAAATGGCTTATAGAGCTTATGAATATTGCGAATACACAGTTAACATCTCGGAACCTTGATCTCCTTATATCAAGGACATTGATTCAAAAGCAATATAAGCTAACTACAGATGATATTGATAAAATTACAAATTGCCTACAAGAGACAGGCTTCCGAAGAGGTGTAGGGAGCTCCATCCTTAGTCAAGGCGAAGAGCATAGCCTTCGATGGTGTTTAGAAAGATGGTTATTAGGTATATCAATTCCTACTGAACCTGGGATTGCTCCTGGTGGGATAGCTCCCTTTACAGCTGGAATAACGTTTAATGAGTTGACGAAATGGTGGGTATTACTATCACGTATCGCAAATAATTTAAATGAGCTTAGCTATTCACGTTTATGTACAGAGTGGGTACAAACATTGAAAGAAATTGTCAGATCTCATTTCTCTATTGAGTATGATTTGTCATGGGAGTATAAACAACTTGTATCAGCTCTAGATGAATGGGAACAATTAGCTGGAAATTGTATCCTTAAGATAGAGCCTGGTGTTGTAAGTGAGATACTTGAAAATTTTCTCACAAAAGAGAGTGGGCGTTTTGGGCATCGTAGTGGAAATATCACGATTAGTGCTTTAGAGCCAATGAGAGCAATCCCCCATAAAGCAATTATTCTAATGGGACTTGATGGAGCAATTTTTCCAAGAAAGCAAAAAAGGACTGGATTTAATCTTTTAAACAATAGTTATCTTTTAGGAGATCCAAATACCAGTAATAGAGATCGGTATGTACTTTTGGAAGCTTTGATGTCAGCGCGAAAATATTTGCTAATCACATGGAATAGTAAGAATAGCAAGACTGGTGAGAGATTAGAGCCATCAGCCCCTATTCAACAATGGCTTGAATATTTAGAAAATGAATTAGAAGATAATGATATGCAAGGAACTTTACGAGCAGCACCATGTAGCCCATTAAATGAGAAGAATTTCATTGAGGACGACTACAACTCAGCGTTAAGTTGCAATAAAAGAGATTTAAAGGCAAGTCTATCAATTAGAAACGAAGCAAAAACAAAATTCACTGGACTAGCATTCCCTTTAAAATGGAGTAATACATTTCATACAAAAGATCAACATATATCCCATGAACAATTAAAAGATTGGTTGGTTGCACCTCAAATATTTTGGTTAGAGAGCAAACAACTTTCCTCTAAAGAGTGGTTTCGGCAAATTTATGATATTGAATCACTGAAATTAAATGAACTTAAAAGATATCAACTTTTAGCTGAGAAATTTGAAGAAAAAAAAGGTCTTCTTCTAAAGAAGAATAATGAAATTAAAGATTTAGGAAAAATCAATTGGAAAGAAGAATATCTTGGGCAAGGCATATTTCCTCCTCAATCAGCAGGAGTCTTAGAAGTAGAAATCTTAAAGAATAGATGGGAAAGTCTTTCAAAGCTAATATCCGACCTAGGTCCTATTCATAAAGAACTACTTTATGTAGACAATGAAATCAGGGATATATATATTACAAAGGAATATGCCTTAGTAATAGACGTTGCTAAATCAAAATCTTCTAGCATTATGCGGGCATGGCTAAGTCACCTTCAACTTTGTGCCTTCCACGAAGCACCAAAAGAAACAGTTCTGATTTCTAGAAACGATTCAAGTCTTAAAACAAATAATTATCACATAGCCTATACATGGAATAAAATTACTAGGAATGATTCAAAAGAGATTATTAGTGATATAAAGAAACTTGTTCAAAAAGGCTTAGAAGAGTGTTGGCCTGTTCCTCCTAAAAGTGGCTGGTTATTTGCAAAGGCATCAATAATGAATCAATCAAATGCAAAAGAAGTTTTTAAGCAATCATGGGAAGGTCTATATCAAAGAGAAGGCGAGCGTAAAGAAGATGGGATGAGAATATGTTTTGGGGAAAGTTGCGACTCTGACTTATTTCTAGAGAATGAGGCCTTTAATGAATGTATTAACACTCTCTATCATCCATTATTAAAGTGTCTTAAAACAAGATAATCACATCTACACTATGAAAATGAAATCAAACAAAATCGTTCATACAATAAGCAAATTAAAATCTGTTTTCTCAGATTGGGGATTCTCATGGAAGGGTCTAAAAACAAACAAGAATGGTGAATGGTGGTTAACATCTCAATTATTACTATTATCGGGACATCTTTATCCTCCCATACCATACAATTTAGAATTAGGATTATATCTTCAATTAACATTAAAAATATTAGCTTCCATTATAATAATTTCTGGGATATATATAAGTATAAACTCATTAATTGCATTAGGAAATAATCTTTCTCCTCTACCAGAACCTAAGCAGAACGCATCCCTAGTGAAAAACAAGATTTATAAACGCCTAAGACACCCTCTATACTTTTCATTAATAATGATTTCTATAGGTATAAATTTATATCTATTTAGTATACTTCATCTTATATTATTAATCCTTTTATCTCTAATATTAATAGGAAAAGCTCACTCAGAGGAGAGAAGACTAAAGCTCATATACGTTGATTACAAAGTCTATATGCAAAACACTCCAGCAATTGTAAAAGGTATTCCCTTTTTTGATTGGAGAGAATAGATGTGTCAGGTATTACAATCAAAACTGTTAATTAATAAGTGAAGAAAACAATTATTGAATTTGCTCCTAACAATTATCCCTTAGAGCCAGGTGTACGTTTAATCGAAGCCAGTGCAGGGACCGGAAAAACATTTACATTGGCCCATTTAGTATTAAGGCTCTTAACAGAAAAAGAATATCCTATCGATCAGATACTTGTTGTAAGTTTCACTAAGGCTACTTCCTCAGAAATCAAGTCAAGAATTAGCGAAAGAATAACTCAAGCATTAAATGGGATTGAAAGAGCGACGACTAATTATGAAGAGATGGGAATAGATAATGTTTTAATAGAATGGCTACATAAAATTAGTGATAATAAATTAAAACAAGAACGATGGGCTAATCTTCTTCTGAAGGCATTATCATCTATTGACAATGCTGATATAACAACTATACACGGTTTCTGCAATCGAATATTAACTAGAGAAGCTCTGGACATAGGGAGTCCCTTAGACATTCAAGCGACAACAGACGACGAGAATTTTGAAATAGTAAAGTCTATAGTCCATGATTACTGGAAAAGTCAAATATTAAGCTTACATCCTTCTGACTTAAAAGGTATCTACCTCGCAGGCATTACCTTAGACAAATTAGTCAATTACCTTGTAGAAATAGATAATGATCCAAGCCTTAATTTTATAATAGATCAAGCTAATTTCGATATTTCTAAGTCTCTATCTTCCCAATTCAATAATTGCAAGAAAAGATGTTGGGAAGATTTTACTGACCTTTGGAAGAAAGGTGGAATAAATTTAAATAAGGACTTAAAAGGTCTAGCACTATCTCTAAGAGAGCTAGGCAAAAATGATACCAAACCATTTAGTCCTAAACCTAGAAGAGACAGATACCTGGAGCTAAATGAATGGGTCAATGATTTAAATGTAAATTATAAAACGACTCAAAGTTGTGGTCCATTCTATGAAGAGATTAGAGCTCAAAGTCTCATCAAAGAATATTTCCATCCTCAGAAGATGTCGGAGGTTCTTAGACGTAATAACATGGATGAATATAAATCTATCGACTCAGAACTTCAACAAGCCATAGCTGATTTATGGGATAAGCCTTCAGAGTTTGTATTAGAATATTCATTATGTTGGACGCTAAAAGCTCTAAGAGAGAGAAGAAAGCAAAGCGGATTGATTAGTTATAGCGAACAACTAAAAGTATTAGACCCTAAGCACAATGAAGTGACATCGTCTAAGTCATTACTACAAAAAGTCAGCCTAGATTATCGTGTTGCATTAATAGATGAATTCCAAGACACTGATCCTGTGCAGTGGAGAATCTTTAAAGAAGCTTTTGCTAAGCACCCAAGGAATCTATTGATAATCGTTGGTGATCCAAAACAAGCTATCTACAAATTTAGAGGAGGAGACTTAAATACTTATCTACAAGCTAAAGCCGAAGCTGAAAGGTGCGACTCATTATTGACAAATTACAGGACAACAATTCCTTTAATCAATACCTTAAATAAACTGATGAAGCCAGGTCTAATAAATTCTAATTTAAAGATTCCTAATTTATTTCCCGGTTCTAATCTTCAACCATTAAGTCATCAAGATCCTCCTCTTGAAGTCTTAACCTTACAAAATGAACATAGAAATTCAAATGAGAGTAGAAGTTATTCAAAAAGTTATTTTGAAAGAAAGATACCTAAAGCTGTAGCCAACTCCATTCTTGAATTACTTTCAATTCATAAAAAAGGATTAGAGCTAGAAGATATATGCATTATTGTTAGAAGTCATAATCAAGTAGAAAAGATAAGGAAAACGCTTTCAGAAGCAGGCCTAGCAACACGTCTAATTAATAAAGGAGATGTTTTCAATACCGAAGGTGCCTATCTTTTACAAAAGCTATTAATTTGTCTCTCCAATCCAACGTCAATATACAATATTAAGGCATTATCATGTTCAGCTCTCTTAAATTGGGAAATAGAAAAGCTAAGTAAAAATGAACAAAATGACTCAATTGACCTTTTAATCCAAAAGTTCAGGAACTGGTCTAAAAATCTAAAACAGACAGGCTTGATTGGTTGTTTATCTGAATTATTAGATAGTAAATCCTTTGCAAAGCTGGCAAACCAACCCAGAGTTCTTAATGACCTTTTGCAATGTGCTCAACTTGTTGAAGAAGTTATTCATATTAATGACTTAGATGCGAAAGGGGCTTCTAGATGGTTTCAGCAGGAACGTCAACTGCCTAGAGAGAATATTCCTGATGAGAGACATCCAAATAGCGATATGGCAGAAAAAGCTATAAACATCATAACGGTTCACCGTAGTAAGGGGTTACAATTTAAAGTTGTCATTTGTCCCTACCTATGGCAAGCACCTCCATTGCCAAAAGGACCATTATGGAGGTTAGAAAGTGATCAAAGATGGTTGCTATCACAAAATGTAAATTGGGGCCCAGGTGTAAAGGTCATAAGAAATGCGATAAATGAATCAATACAAGAAGCCGAAAGATTAGCTTATGTGGCTATAACCCGTGCCCAAAAACATTTAATAATTTTCTGGTGTAATGCAACACATCAAGAAAGCAATCCTCTTAGGACTTTTCTTTTCGGCCCACATTGTGAAACCGTTAAAAACAATGACCTGTCGATTGAAAAGATTCAAGAGTGGTTTGATAGGAACAATATCAATGCAAGTTTACGTTCTATCGATGCTAATAAATTAAATGGCTATTTCATCAACAGACAGCAAACTAAAAATTTAACTATAGGTCCTATACTAAAAAGGAGTTTAGATATTTATTGGGGTAGGTTTAGTTATTCATCTTGGACATCTAATATAGTTGATAAAAATAATATGTTTGTAAATCCTGAGTCAATCGAAGAAGGTAGAGATATAGATCAGAAGGAAAGTTATATTACCAAAACTAATACAAATGAAACATCAGAGATTCTCCTGGACAGCTCTCAATCAAATAACTGGTCTAAATCAAACCCTCTTGAAAGATTTCCAAAAGGTCCTCTCGCTGGAGACTGCCTTCACAGAATACTAGAAAGAATAGATTTCTCACTTCCTATTCATGATAAAAATACTACTCTAATAATATCTGAGGAATTGCGAAAGAATGATATTGATCAAAGTCTTTTGGATAATGTAAAGGATGGTCTAAATAGAGTATTTACTATGCCACTGGGGCAGAATTTTAAATACAAAAAATTAAGTGAAGTCAAATTTCACAATAGAATTAGTGAACTACATTTTGATCTCTCTTTATCTAATGCAGAAAATAAAGTTAGAGCAGTAGATATATCGAGAATACTTCAACGTATTCCAAAAGAGCATTACTTAAACAACTACTATAAAAAGATAGCTAATCTGAATATATGTAGCCATGGGTTTCTTACTGGGTCCATTGATTTAGTCTTGCCAAATCAAGATGATATTAAAAAAGCAAGTTGGTGGGTAGTTGATTGGAAAAGTAATTGGCTAGGGGAGCCGGCTGAAGAAGGTTCAGTACCTTCTTGCGGACCGTTTAATTATAATCAAAGCAAAATGCAATCAGAAATGATCCATCACCACTATCCTTTACAAGCTTATTTATATTTAGTTGCACTTCATAGATTCCTACGCTGGAGGTTGCCTGGCTATTCTCCCAAAGTACATTTAGGAGGTTACAAATATCTCTTTTTGCGAGGAATGCCCACTGAAAAAGAAATTATAAGCAACTCTCACGAGAAAAATTTACCTGGTTCAATAACAGAAAAAGCGCCTATAGATATCGTACTCAAATTAGATCAACTTATTAGTAGTGGATCTGTATGAAAAAATCAAATAAAAATCGAATACATACAACATTAGGGGAAGCTCTAACTGAGACTTTAATCAGAAGTTTCCCAACCAATGCTTCATATGAATACATTGAAGATATTGTTAATGCACTTATTGGCTGTCTTTCTAGAGGTGAAATATATTTAAATTTTAACAATGATTCGAATGCTCCTAGTGAAATAAAACAGCAAGGTTGGCCTATGGCTCATCACAAAGCATTATTAGAAAGTGGGTGGTTAAACAAAAAGAATGCTCCAATCGTTTTAGAGAACAATCTTCTGAGTTGGAGACGCTGGCATCTTCAAATGAAAGAAGTTCTAGACGTGTTAATAAAAAAAACATATCAAAAGCCTAATACTTCAATTAAAAATATTCAAAGCAACGAAAAAATCAAAGATTCTATATCCTCAAGATTAAACAAAGAGCAACTGTTGGCTGTTGAAAAGGTTTCTAATCAGAGCTTAATTCTATTGTCAGGTGGACCTGGAACTGGAAAAACTAGTACTGTTGCTCAAATGCTGGTTAAAGCGCTCTCCTCAAGACCATCCTTGAAGATTGGACTCGGTGCACCTACAGGTAAAGCGACAAGAAGACTGCAGGACTCATTGCAACAAGCCGTAAAAGATCTCTGTGACAAAGATAGGGATAAACTCTCAAAAGTAACTTGTTTAACTCTGCATAAATGGTTGCAGGCTAAAGATAGCGGTTTCTTGAGAAACTCTTCAAATCCATTACAACTAGATCTTTTAGTTGTTGATGAGATGTCAATGGTTGATCTAACACTAATGGAAGGATTAGTAGAAGCCTTACCTCATGATAGCCAACTGATTCTTGTAGGCGATTTCAATCAATTACCTCCCGTCGGTAGTGGTGCTATATGGCACTACCTAAATCAAGAAAGTAATGTAAGTCAAGATTTTGCTAAATCAACAATAAATTTAACCAAAGTCTATCGAAACCGTGGGGATTTAGCACTCTTGGCAAAGCTATTAAATACTAGAGGTATGGATTCATATTGGGAAAAATTAAAAAGTTTCAAGACATCATCAAATGTCACTTTACAAATATCTAGCAAGGACCTAATGCCAAGTCGCATAACAAATAAAATTAATGAACATCATAAAAAAATAAGGGAAATTGCTAAAAGGATATCAATAAAAACATATTCCTTAATCAACAAAGAAGAAGAGTGCCAAATGGTTCATACATCTGAGGAGCTCTTTTCTTGTTTAGAAGAACTACTGGTTTTATGTCCAAGAAAATATGGTTATTGGAGTGTCGAACATGTTAATAAGACTATATTAGGTAGTTTATTATCAGAAGATGTTTCCCTTTGGCCAGAAGGTGTACCTGTCATATGTGGGTCAAATCAACCAGAACTTGGAATAGCAAATGGAGATATTGGAGTAACAGTTGGTGAAGGCGAATATCGATATCTATTATTTAGAGTCATAGATGATAGTCACGCACAAGTTCCAAAGCTAATACATCCAGCAAGACTTAAGCTCTACGATGCAGCATTTGCCATGACGATTCATAAAGCCCAAGGGAGTGAATCCAAGCATGTCATTATGTTATGGCCAAACCAATTGGATACTAAAGATATAAAAGAAAATACAAATAATGATTATGAGAAAAGACTGCTTTATACAGGTATAACAAGAGCAAAAGAAACTTTGGATGTATTGTTAGCTGAACATATTAAAGATTAAAACAAAAAAGTTTTGTAAGTAGACTAATGAAATGGTAAATTAATCATATCCTTTAAAAAGGCCTGTCAACAAGGTACGGTCATATACCGAATTGGAGGTTGTCTGCCTGAATTTTAGGAAATCTAAGGCAGACAATCTAATTAAATGACAACAGTAAAGTCAAATGTTGATTCCACTCGTTTAGAGAATACGGAGGACATCAAATCAACAGAAATTTCATCAACAGATAACTACTCTGAAGGAGATGAAAAGCTATCTGCCTTAAATACAGAATTACACTCTCAAGAAGGCTTCAGTTCCTTTGGATTTAGTGATGGGTTAATAAGAACACTTGAAAAGAAAGGCTATAAAGAACCTACTCCAATACAAAAAGAAGCCATACCAGAATTAATGCTAGGAAGAGACTTGCTAGGTCAAGCTCAAACAGGTACAGGCAAAACAGCAGCATTTGCTTTACCAATTCTTGAAAGAATAAGCCCAACAAATGGTCGTCCTCAAGTTCTTGTCCTTACACCAACTAGAGAACTTGCTTTGCAAGTTGCTGATTCATTTAATGCATATGCAGAGGGTCATCAGGGAATAAAAATCTTAGCTGTGTATGGAGGTTCAGACTTTCGTTCTCAAATAAATGCACTGAAAAGAGGTGTTGATGTAGTTGTAGGAACTCCTGGCCGAGTGATGGACCATATGCGACAAAGTACTTTGCTTCAAAAAGAATTACAGACTCTAGTTTTAGATGAAGCTGACGAAATGCTTAGAATGGGTTTTATTGATGATATTGAATGGATTCTTGAGCAACTACCAGAAGAAAAGCAAATGATATTGTTTTCTGCAACTATGCCGTCAGAGATTAGACGATTATCTAAAAGATATCTACATAATCCAGCAGAGATAACTATAAAGGCAAAGAAAAAAGATGCCCAATTAATTAGGCAAAAATATATAACTATACAAAACAGCTATAAACTTGCTGCATTAAAAAGAGTTTTAGAAATAAGTGCTAAAGAAGCCGTGATAATTTTCGCTAGAACCAAAGTAATTACACAAAGACTTGCAGAAGCATTAGAAGCTGCAAATCATAATGTAGCAGTGCTTAATGGTGATGTTCCCCAGAATTTAAGAGAGAGAACAATTGAAAGATTAAAACTTGGAGGTATTGATATTTTAGTAGCTACAGATGTCGCCGCCAGAGGACTAGATGTAGAAAGAATCGAGCTTGTAATTAACTACGATATGCCATTTGATACTGAGGCATATGTTCATAGAATTGGAAGAACTGGTAGAGCTGGTAGGAATGGAGAAGCGATACTTTTCGTAAGCCCTAGAGAAAAATCTTACTTAAATAACTTAGAAAGAGTAGTTGGCCAAAAAATAGAAAAAATGGAAGTCCCCAATAACGAATTTATTAATCAATTTCGGATAGAAAAGTTAAAAACAGAGCTTGCTTCTGAAACAGAAAATAAAAAAGATGATGATAAGGAAAGTTCAATCCTTAGCAAATTAGTTGATGAATTGGAAACAGAATTTGAAATGAGTCCCAGACAAGTTGCCATGAATGCATTGAAACTTGCTACTGGTAAATCACAGCTATTAATCAATGAAGATGAAAGCTGGCTAACTAAACAAGACACTTTTCGTCGAAGGAATGAACGTTATGATGACAGAAGCAGATCTAGGCGAAGGAATTCTTTCGATTCAAGGTCACCAGAAAAAGATAAACAACGTTACAGATTGGATGTTGGCCATAAAGATCATGTAAAACCAGGAAATATCGTAGGTGCAATTGCAAATGAAAGTGGTTTAAAAGGGAAAATGATAGGTCGTATTCAAATCTTTGAAGACCACAGTTTGGTTGATCTACCAAAAGGAATGCCAACAAATATATTTCACAACCTTAAAAGAGTTAAAGTAATGAATAAAGAATTAAATATAACTCTAAGCAATTAATAGGGAAGATACATTATGAAAAAAGTTATTTTAAAAATAATAAGTATAATTTTAATGGGTGGAATTTTTGGAACATCATCAAATCAAGTAAGGAGTGAAGAAATTGAGAGCCTGATAACTAAGATCTGTCTTAAAGGTTTTATGGCAGAAATGACCTTGGCTGGAAAGACTCCTCCTTTTACTATGGGCAAGTTTGCTTGCGATTGTTTCATGAAAAAGATTTCAACTGGATTGGATATCGAATCTGCTCAATCGATTTGTAGGGAAGAAACCTCAAAGAGGTTTAATATTTAAATAACATTAAATATGTCTAAAAAAGCAAATCAAAATTCTAATGCTTTAAAAAGGCTTATAGCAAGTCAAAAAAAACAACGCTCCTTAATTATATGTGCTGCACTATGTTCAATAATCAACAAACTATTTGATCTCGCTCCTCCAGTATTAATCGGATTATCAGTAGATGTTGTGGTAAGAGAAAGCAACTCATGGCTAGGTGGACTTGGAATCAATAGTGTTCCAAACCAAATTGTATTTTTAGCAATTGTATCTTTTATTATTTGGAGTGCAGAATCATTATTTGAATATCTTTATGGATTATTATGGAGAAACCTAGCGCAAAGCACACAACATAATCTACGTGTAAAAGCATATAGCCATCTCCAAAGACTAGAGCAATCATTCTTTGAAAATGATAATTCTGGTCGACTGATGTCAATATTAAATGATGATATAAATCAACTAGAACGGTTTTTAGATCAAGGTGCGAACCAAATACTTCAGTTGCTTGTAACGGTCTTAATTGTAGGTTTTGCTATGGCATATATTTCTCCTGGAGTCGCCATTTTTGCTTTTATACCAATTCCAGTGATATTTATTGGTTCTATAAGATTTCAAAAAAAATTAGCACCTAAATACAAAGATGTACGAGAAAAGGCAGGTGACATTGCATCAAGATTGAATAATAATCTTGGAGGAATGTTAACGATAAAAAGCTTTGCTACAGAAGCATGGGAATTAGAAAGGCTCAGATCAGATAGTATTTCTTATCAGAAAAGCAATAGAAAGGCAATAAAATTATCTGCGGCTTTTATTCCTTTAATTAGATTTGCAATACTTTTTGCTTTCCTATCAATATTAATAGTAGGAGGTCTTAAGGCTTGGAATGGAACTCTAGCAATAGGAACATATAGTTTCTTGGTTTTTATAACTCAAAGACTTCTTTGGCCTTTAACGACCCTTGGTCATGTGCTTGATGAATATCAACGTTCAATGGCTTCTACAAATAGAGTATTAGATTTAATTGATACACCTATTAAGATCTCAGGAGGATCGATACGGCTATCGAATGTAAAAATAAAAGGAAAGATTAGCTTTAAGAATGTAAGTTTTAGCTACCAAAACAGACCAGAGCTATTAAAGAACTTCAATTTAGAAATAGAACCTGGGCATACAATTGGAATTGTTGGTGCAACAGGATCTGGGAAAAGCACCATAGTCAAGCTGATTCTAAGATTATATTCAATAAATAATGGAAATATTGAACTTGATGGAATAAAAATTGATCAACTTGATTTAAATGATTTACGTAAGGCAATAGCTTTAGTTAGTCAAGAGGTATATCTCTTCCATGGAACTATCCGGGAAAACATTTCTTATGGCAATGAAAGAGCAACAATAAATCAAATAAAAAGAGCTGCTGAATTATCAGAATCCAAAGAATTTATTGAAAACTTGCCTGAAGATTATGAAACTATTGTTGGTGAACGTGGGCAAAGGTTATCATGTGGTCAATGCCAAAGGATTGCATTAGCAAGAGCAATCCTAAAAGATGCTCCAATACTTATTTTAGATGAAGCAACAGCTTCAGTTGATAATGAAACTGAAGCTGCAATTCAACGATCTCTCGCAAGAATCACATCTAACAGAACAACTCTTGTGATAGCTCATAGGCTAAGTACCGTGAAGAATGCAAATAAGATAATAGTGTTAGAAAAAGGTTCTATTGTAGAAACTGGCGACCATGACTCTTTATTAAAGCAGAGAGGAATTTATTATGATCTCTGGAATGTTCAGGCTGGATATAAGTAATTAAATTAAAAGTATTTAGTTCAAAAGATATGTAATGGCTTATCAATATATAATAGTAAAGGAAGAAACAACTCTTTCAAATAAATCCTTAACCCTAGGCCATCTTTCTTCGTTAGTACTTACAGCAAGAGTTAATAACGAGTTTCCATCAATTGCAACAGCTGCAAGTTCATGTCGGTCTCTATCAGGTAAATGTATCGAATATTCAATGTCATAAAAAGTTTTTCCATTTATTTCTCTTTTGCTTGCATCAACTAGTTCCGCTTGTCTATCTCCACCTGCAGGTGCTATGACCTTATTAATTAATTCACCGCCAACTTCCAAAGGGCTACCTAGCGTCTCTAGTTGAGTTGAGCTATTAGAAATATCAGAAATCACAAGACTAAGTGTTTCATCACTATTAATGACATCATGAAATACAACTTCAGGACCTCCAGTAACTGCAACCCGTGTCCAACCAGTTGGATAAAAGAATCCATAACGACCATCTGATGTTTGGAAGGCCTCTAACCCAGCAGTAAGGCCAGAGCTGCAAGCGCTCAAAGCAAGAATGAGCAAGACAGGTCCTAAAAACCTAAAGCAAAACTTAGCAAGTTCTTTCATTGAAAATTTGCACACTTTTATATTCTGACTATGACAGGAATCATCTGCAAAAGACCAACCAAAATGAACATTTAAGTGAAAACACTGCTAGAACACTATTAGTCTGCAAAAGAACACTGAGCGGCTTTACAAGACCACTGGCAAATCTAATTGACCAATTTGAACAACTACCTGGAATTGGTCCTAAAACAGCGCAAAGGCTTGCATTACATTTACTAAGACAACCAGAGGATAAAATCAAAAATTTTTCAAATGCATTACTCAATGCAAGGAACCAAGTTGGTCAATGTAAAAAATGTTTCCATCTAACGGCAAACACAGAATGCGAGATTTGTTGCAATCAAAACAGAGAAAAGGACTTGATTTGCGTTGTGGCTGATTCGAGAGACTTATTAGCTTTAGAAAGAACTAGAGAATATAAAGGTGTTTATCATGTTCTAGGTGGATTAATTTCTCCAATGGATGGAATAGGACCAGAATTGTTAAACATTTCAAGCTTGATAGAAAGAGTAAGCAATGAAGAAATCAAGGAAGTCATTCTTGCTCTGACACCAAGTGTTGAAGGAGATACAACAAGTCTTTATCTAGCAAAATTATTAAAGGTCTTTGCAAAAGTTACTCGAATAGCTTATGGCCTACCAGTAGGTAGTGAACTTGAATATGCTGATGAAATAACTCTTGCTCGTGCCCTTGAGGGACGGAGAGACATCTAAGAGGTTAGTTTAAATGCCTACCAAAGATAGACAAACAAAGTTTAGTAAAGTTATGCCTAAGGAGCGTCTTCCTTCCTGGATAAAGCCTGTAATTGGAAGAGTATCTCAAATTGAGAAAGTACAAAAATTAGTTAAAGCAAATAGATTGCACACAATTTGTGAAGAAGGGCGTTGTCCCAACCGTGGTGAATGCTATGCCTCTGGGACTGCAACATTCTTGCTCGGTGGCTCAATTTGCACTAGGAGTTGTTCCTTTTGCCAAGTAGATAAAGGTATCCCTGTTTTACAAAAGGATTCGAACGAAGCCATTCGAGTAGCAAATGCAGTAAAAGAATTAGAACTTAATTACGTAGTCCTTACTTCTGTAGCAAGAGATGATTTACAAGATCATGGAGCCAGTCTCTTTACCGATGCTATCTGTGCCATTAGAAAATTAATTCCAAATATAAAAATAGAAATACTTACCCCTGACTTCTGGGGTGGTAGTAGAGATTCTATAAAAGCAATTGAGCTTCAAAAGAATCGTCTTAAAACTGTTTTATCGGCTAAACCAATATGTTTTAACCACAACCTAGAAACAGTTGAAAGGTTGCAAAGAATCGTTCGAAGAGGAGCTACGTATCAGCACTCATTAAGTTTATTAAAAGCATCAAGAGAGATTGCTCCGGATATTCCAACAAAATCTGGACTAATGCTTGGCCTTGGTGAAGATTATAATGAAATAATTGAAACTCTTAAAGACCTGAGAAAAGTTGGTTGTCAACATTTAACCATTGGACAATACTTACGTCCCTCACTTGCACACATACCGGTTCAGAAATACTGGCATCCTAAGGAATTTAAAGAGTTTGCAGAAATAGCTATTGACATAGGTTTTGCGAAAGTTAGCAGTGGTCCTCTAATAAGAAGTAGTTATCATGCAGAAAATGGATAATTCTAAGAACCCTTTACCCGTCTAAACACTTTTCCCAACGACTTAGACTAGCCGCAAATACAGCCTCACAATCTGCTGTCATTAAGGCTCCTGCACCACCCCAAACAAGTCTTAATGGTAAGTCAATGGGTGAAGCACCAACTTCCTTAATGACTTGAAAACCTCGCATTTGAAAATAGCGAATCAATTTTTTATGTTGAGAATCCTCATCATAAATGGCTAATAATCTTGCTTGTCTACATGGTGTTGTCTCAATTGCCCATGACATTGTGGCTGCCCAAATCAAGTGCCCTATGCAATGAGGGGAACCTGTCCTTACCTGCATTGTGTCAAGTTGTAATCCATTTATACCTGGATATGCCCAGGCCTTCATTTCACCTAAGAGTTTTATCTTTGTAGAGTCGGTTTGACTTCCAACAACCAACCTTAATGTCCATAAATTAAGAGGCCTTCTTACCTGAATCCTTAACAAGTACCCCTCTATAGAGGCTTGTTCCTCTAATTTAGCCAATCGACTAATAGTCATGCGCTAGGCCAAATAGTATTTCCTGGTAGACGTCTGGCCAAATTATGTATATGTTTTTGCCTTTCGGCAAAGCGAGCTCTATCTTCATCAGAAAATTGACTTGCGCAATAGTGGCATTGAATGCCAGAAATATATTCGGGCTTGTCCCGATCAATAGGCGACAAAGGCATTCCACATGCATAGCAAAGTTTATGGATGCCAGGGTCAAGTTTATGATTTAGTGCAACTCTTTGATCAAAGACAAAACATTCCCCTTCCCAAAGGCTTTCCTCCTCTGGGACTTCTTCTAGATAACGAAGTATTCCACCATGTAAATGATGTACCTCAGAAAAACCTTCATTTAATAAATACGAGGTTGCTTTCTCACAACGAATTCCTCCTGTGCAGAACATTGCTATTTTCTTTGTCTTGTCACCTTTCACAAGTGTTTTCAAGTGTTGGTCAACCCATGTTGGAAAGTCACGAAAAATATCTGTATGAGGATTAACTGAACCAGAAAATGTGCCAACAGAAACTTCATATTCATTACGAGTATCAATTACTAATGTATTTGGATCATCAAGAAGATTATTCCAATCCTTTGGTTCAACATAATTTCCCGACAATTTTGAAGGATTAATATCAGCAACACCCATAGTTACGATTTCTTCCTTTATTCGAGATTTAAACTTTCTGAATGCTTGCTTTCTAGTCCAACTAAACTTAACTTCAAAATCACATTGATCAACGATTTCCTTCAATTTATTGAGCATACTAGCTATACCTTCTTTTGAACCACAAATTGTTCCGTTAATCCCTTCATGTGCGACTAAAATACTACCCCTTACATCTAGTTCTTTTGCAAGGTTTATAAGATCAATTGGTAAAGAGTTTAATACATCATCTTCTAATTGGTTAAAGCAATAAAAAGCAGCTACCTGTAAATAGACATTGCATTTGTTATTACTATCTCTCATATAAATCCCAATTAACCTTAACACCTGCTTTGGCCAGTAATGCTCTATCAGCAGAAATGGCTGGATTAGCAGTAGTTAATAAAGAGTCTCCATAAAAGATTGAATCCGCACCAGCAAGAAAACATAATATCTGAGCCTCCTCACCCAATTGTTCCCGCCCAGCACTAAGTCTAACCCTACTAAAAGGCATCAATATTCTTGCTGTAGCAACCATCCTGACCATTTCCATAGGATCTACTGCAGAAAGATTCTCTAAAGGAGTCCCTTCAACAGCAACCAATGCATTTATTGGAACACTTTCAGGATGAGGGTTCATGTTGGCTAAGACTTGAAGTAAAGAAGCTCTGTCTTTAATTGATTCACCCATCCCAATTATTCCTCCACAACAAACAGCAATACCCGCCGAGCGCACTCTTTCTAAAGTCTCAATTCGCTCTTGAAATGTTCTAGTTGAAATTATTTGATCATAATTCTCCGGGCTTGTATCAAGATTATGGTTATAAGCAGTTAACCCAGCTTCAGCCAAACGAAATGCCTGTGCATCAGTAAGCATTCCTGCTGTAACACATGCCTCTAATCCTAATTCCCTAACTCCTCTAACCATTTTTAACATTGAATCAAAATGGTGACCATCTCTGATTTCACGCCATGCCCATCCCATGCAAAATCTATCAGCACCAGAATCCTTAGCTGCTTTTGCTTGAGATAGCACCTGGTCAACCTCAAGATGATCAGGCTTAGCACTTACATCACTAGAGCTATGTATTGATTGAGGACAATAAGCACAATCTTCTTGGCAACCACCTGTTTTAACACTAAGTAGTGAGGAAAGTTGTACTTTATAACCTGGATTAGCTTTTCTGTGAACGATTTGGGCTTCCCATAAAAGATCCATTAAAGATTTTTCTAAAAGTGACTTTATTTCAGGCAAAGACCAATCATGTTTTGAATGAATTTGCTTTGATAATTCAGGTTTTAAATCAATTAAAGTCATAATCAAATTTCTAAATTCCTCTTGTCTTTCGAGACATGTTTTAAGCCTCCAAATCTACGACATCTAGATTGGTAATCCAAAAGTGCTTTTATTAAGGCATTCTCATCAAAATCAGGCCATAAAGTTTCTGTAATATAAATCTCCGAATAAGCCAATTGCCAAAGCAAGAAATTGCTAATTCGTCTTTCTCCACTAGTCCTAATTAGAAGATCAGGATCAACTTCATTAGCTGTAGAAAGCTCAGCAGCAAAGACATTTTCATCTATCAATGCAGGATCTATCTCGCCATTGACTGACCTTAATGCAAGTCTTTGAGCTGCTTTTACTAATTCTCTCCTTCCTCCATAATTTGTACAGACATTAAAATTAATACCTGTGTTCTTTGCTGTGAGAGTTGTGGCTTCAAGTATTAAATCCTGCAATTCACTGGAAAGTTTTTCTAAGTCTCCTAAAAAACTTATTCTTACCTTTTGTAGTTTCAAAGATTCTAACTCTCTTTTTAAAACTCTTTTAAAAAGAGTCATTAAAAAACCAACTTCCTCTCCAGGTCTAGACCAATTTTCTGTAGAAAAGGCATATACCGTCAAAGCCCCTACTCCCCAATTACTGCATAATTTCAAAGTTGTCTTTAATGCATCAACTCCTGCTGTATGACCCATTGCTCGTGGTAGTCCCTTTGCCTTTGCCCAACGACCATTACCATCCATGATTACAGCAATATGTTCTGGTATCCGAAGGGGATCTAATTCCTTCGGAAAAGAAAAAGTGAGACGTTTTTCTTGAGGTGTGATTGACGAAGACTTCGTCATTGCAAATTGTCCTTAACTGAAATCGAGGTTGAGAGATTTTCCGAAGAAGTTGGCACATTGGAGGGCTTAGAAACCACTTTAACGGTTGATGAACTAGAGAACTCCTTTAGTAAATCCAATAATCTACTGCTAGTTATAGGTCTTTCAAGTCGGCCTTGGCTAGCAAGAGATAAAGTTCCTGTCTCTTCAGATACAACAACACAAATACACCTATCAAAACGTTCAGTAATTCCTAAAGCTGCCAAGTGCCTTGTGCCATAGCGGCTAATCCCTTGCCTAGACAAAGGTAAAATAACTCCAGCAGAGATTATCCTATTCCCTTTCAGCAAAAGTGCACCATCATGCAGAGGTGTGTCTGCTGCAAAAAGATTTAATATCAATTCAGTAGAAACTTGAGCATCAATAGGAATACCTGGATAAAGGAAATCCTCGGGGCGCAGATCACTGCCCATATCAAGTACTATCAAAGCTCCTCGTCTATTTTGAGATAATTTTCCTGCTGCTTCAGTTAAATAAGAAACTGTATTAGCATTTGATTGAAATTCTTTTTGAGTATTACCAATTAGAACAGCTAAGCGACCAGTGCCAAGAAGTTCCATCAACCGTCTTAATTCTCCTTGCCATAAAATTGATAAGGACAAAGAGCAAACTAAAACTAATCCTCCCACTAATTCAGAAGTAATTGGAAGATTTGCAAACCGTTTAACAAACCAAGCTAGTGAAACTAAAAATAAATATCCTCTAAGCAGCCAAAGTGTTCTTGGCTCTTTAACCCTTGAAAAAAGTAAGATTCCAAGACAAAATGCCAACAGTAAATCGAGCAAAAAAGGCCAATTATTTAACCACCAAGAAATCACTCAATCAGCCCATCTATGTTAAATGTACCTACCCTTCTGCAATAAAGCGATCTGGGAGCATGTCATATCGCAATAGATCTTCAGGTAATTCTCTTTTTTGAATCAATTCAGATTTGCCACTGCCAACCAAAACGGTAGCGGGTTTAGGAATTCTGTTGTAATTAGAGCTCATCGAAGCGTTATAAGCTCCTGTGCCACAAATGGATAAAATATCACCACTCGAGAATGACGGTAATTGATAATCTTTTAATAAAACATCACCTGATTCGCAATGTTTGCCAGCAATAGTAATAGTTTCTTGAGGCTCAGATAAAGGTTTATCTACAAGGCAAGCTGTATAAGCTGATTCATACGTAATTGGACGAGGGTTATCACTCATACCCCCATCAACTGAGATATATGTTCTTATACCTGGTATTTCTTTGCGAGATCCTATTCTATAAAGGGTTAGACCAGCTGGGGCAACAATTGATCTACCAGGCTCGCATAAAAGTCGTGGCAAATTAAGACTTCTTCTTTTACATGAATCTTCTAGAGAATTAGAGACGGCTTCTACCCAATTATTTATTGAAGGTGGATCATCTGAAGAAATATATTTAATACCAAGTCCTCCTCCAACATTTAAATCACTTATAGGATGACCAATACCTAAAGCCTTTTTCAGTGCATCTGCTAAAACTTCTGCCAAATCTATATGTGGAGCCAATTCAAATATTTGTGAGCCTATATGAGCATGCAAACCTGTTAAATTTGCCCAACTATATTGCTTTAATTGAATTAATGTATCTTCAAGTCTATCCAGGTCAAATCCAAACTTACTATCAAGATGACCTGTCCTTATGTATTCATGTGTATGACACTCTATGCCCGGCGTAAACCTTAACATTAGTTTTGCAGGCTTATTCCCAGGCTGAATAATTTTACCTAATAGATCAATATCGTGTTGGTTATCCAAGACAATATTGACTTCATTATTGTATGCAAAAAGTAATTCTCTATAAGATTTATTGTTACCATGAAAAAAGATCTTTTCAGTTGGCATTCCCACCTTAAGTGCGGTAATCAATTCCCCTTCTGATACAACATCAATTCCAATACCTTCTGACTTAGCGAGACTAGTAATAGCTAGTGAACTGTTTGCTTTAGATGCATACAAAACCAATGATTCACCATTATAATAATTATTTAAAGCATCTTTATAAGCCTTACAGGATTGCCTAAAAGTCGATTCATCAAGCACATATAAAGGAGTCCCATATTGCTGGGCCAAGGAGCTAAGTAAACAACCACCAACCTTCAATCTTCCGTTTTGGTCAATTTCTGCTGTAATTGGGAAAATATTCCTATTGGGACTTGCTTTATCTTGAATAAAATCAAAAGGTCTTGCAATAGTCATGGTCAGATTTTGCTGTGAATTTAAGCGGCTTGGATTTTATTATTTCTATAACTAATAACTTTAATCATTCATGTGACAAAAAAAAACTTCAACCAAGAAAACTATTTCCATACGACTGAAGTAATTTCATTAAGCAGAGAAAATTTAAATCAATGCCTAGAACTAGACAAACTGTCACTTCAAGGATTTTGGAACAAATCTCAATGGGAGTTTGAACTTAATTCCTCTTCCAGGCTTTGTGTTGCTATAAAAAAAGCGTCAAAGATCATTGCTTTGGCATGTGGTTCTATTGCCTTAGATCAACTAGAGATAACTTTTGTGGCTGTTCATCCAAATTCCCAAAGGCAAGGTCTTGGCAAGAAAATAGTTTCGTATTTACTGATCCAAGCAAAAGGGCTTAATGCTAATAATGCAATCCTAGAGGTAAGTCACAAAAATATTGCGGCCATAAACTTATACAAAAGGCTTTCATTCAAGCAAGTTAACAGAAGAAAAAGCTATTACAAAGATGGCAGTGATGCTCTAATTCTCTCAACAATTATTTGATTTATATGAACAAAATCTAATCAAAAATAATTGAAAGAAAATCTTTAGATCTCACGAAAAGCCTGAAATGAATTACGGGAAAAGCCAATAGGGTCTTTTACGGTATATACGACAGATCTGTTAAAGCACATTCTTTTCTTTATCCTGATAAATTAGTTAGTAATACAAGTCGGCCCTAGAAAATGTTCGAGAGGTTTACTGAAAAGGCAATCAAAGTGATAATGCTGGCACAAGAAGAGGCTCGTCGCCTAGGCCATAATTTTGTAGGAACAGAGCAAATCCTTTTAGGATTAATAGGTGAAGGAACAGGTGTCGCCGCAAAAGTCCTCAAGTCCATGGGAGTAAATCTTAAAGATTCAAGAATTGAGGTTGAAAAGATAATTGGAAGAGGTTCCGGTTTTGTGGCAGTAGAAATCCCATTTACACCAAGAGCTAAAAGAGTTTTAGAACTTTCTCTTGAAGAAGCAAGACAACTTGGTCACAACTACATAGGAACAGAGCACCTTTTGCTAGGTCTTATTCGCGAAGGAGAAGGTGTAGCAGCAAGAGTTCTAGAGAATCTAGGGGTAGACCTTACTAAAGTAAGGACTCAAGTAATAAGAATGCTTGGAGAGACGGCAGAGGTAACAGCTGGGGGAGGAGGCGGAGGTAAAAGTTCAGTTAAAACTGCAACGCTTGATGAGTTTGGTACAAATCTCACAAAACTAGCTAGTGAATCAAAGTTAGACCCCGTTGTAGGAAGACATGATGAAATAGATAGAGTTATTCAAATTCTTGGGAGAAGAACAAAGAATAATCCTGTATTGATTGGTGAACCGGGAGTAGGAAAGACTGCAATAGCTGAAGGACTTGCACAACGCATTCAACAAGGGGACATACCAGATATATTGGAGGAGAAAAGAGTCTTAACTCTAGATATTGGTCTTCTAGTTGCAGGAACGAAATATCGAGGTGAATTTGAGGAAAGATTAAAGAAAATAATGGAAGAAATTAAATCAGCAGGCAATGTAATACTTGTAATAGATGAAGTTCATACATTGATTGGAGCAGGTGCCGCAGAAGGAGCGATAGATGCAGCAAATATCCTTAAGCCAGCCTTGGCGAGGGGTGAACTTCAATGTATTGGAGCTACAACACTTGATGAGTATCGCAAACATATTGAAAGGGATGCTGCATTAGAAAGAAGATTTCAACCTGTAATGATTGGTGAACCTTCAATTGAAGATACAATTGAAATTTTAAAAGGATTAAGAGAAAGATATGAACAACATCACAGATTAAAAATTACGGATGATGCATTAGACGCAGCAGCAAATTTAGGAGATAGGTATATTTCCGATAGATTTCTTCCTGACAAAGCAATAGACCTAATAGATGAAGCCGGTAGTAGAGTCAGGCTTTTAAATTCCAAGCTGCCTGAAGAAGCCAAAGAAGTTGATAAAGAACTAAGAAAAGTTCAGAAGGATAAAGAAGAAGCTGTAAGAGACCAAGACTTTACTAAAGCTGGCGAGTTAAGAGAAAAAGAGGTTGATTTAAGAAATCAAATTCGCACGATTTTAGATAATGTCAAACAAGGTAACAGTCTTGAGAAAATAGAAAAAGATAATCAAGATTCAAAAGACAAAGAGAATAAAGTGCCAAGCAGTATTAGCAACGATAAGGTTAATACACCTATAGTAAATGAAGACGATATAGCACATATAGTAGCTTCATGGACTGGTGTTCCAGTTCAGAAACTTACTGAAAGTGAGTCAGTCAAATTATTAAATATGGAAGAGACTTTACACCAAAGACTTATTGGCCAGGATGAGGCAGTTAGGTCTGTATCAAAAGCAATTAGGAGAGCAAGAGTTGGTCTAAAAAATCCGAATCGTCCCATAGCAAGTTTTATATTCTCAGGTCCAACTGGAGTTGGAAAGACAGAGTTAACTAAAGCCTTGGCGGCTTATTTCTTTGGAAGTGAAGAAGCAATGATTAGGCTAGATATGTCTGAATTTATGGAACGACATACAGTTAGCAAATTAATAGGATCTCCTCCTGGATATGTAGGGTTTAATGAAGGTGGTCAATTAACTGAAGCTGTAAGGAGGAGGCCATACACTGTTGTTCTATTTGACGAAATAGAAAAGGCTCACCCAGATGTTTTTAATCTTCTTTTACAACTGCTCGAAGAAGGCCGATTAACTGACTCCAAAGGAAGAACGGTAGATTTTAAAAATACTCTAATTATTATGACTTCAAATATCGGATCAAAAGTTATAGAAAAAGGAGGTGGAGGTTTAGGGTTTGAGTTCTCAGGAGATAGTATTGAAGACAGCCAATATAACAGAATCAAGTCACTAGTAAATGAAGAGTTAAAACAATATTTTAGACCAGAGTTTTTAAATAGACTAGATGAAATAATAGTATTCCGTCAATTGACTAAAGGTGAAGTAAAAGATATAGCAGAAATTATGCTTAAAGAAGTTTTCCTTAGGATTAAAGACAAAGGTATTACATTAACTGTATCTGAATCGTTTAAAGAAAGACTTGTGGAAGAGGGCTATAACCCTTCATATGGAGCGAGACCTTTAAGAAGAGCCGTTATGAGGCTATTAGAAGATAGTCTTGCAGAAGAAGTATTATCAGGAAGGATCAAAGATGGTGACAATGCTCAAGTAGATATTGATGAAAATCAAAAGGTAATAGTTAGACATATAGAGGGAGATAAAATAAACAAAGAACTTGCTAGTGCAGGATTATAGACAACTAAAAAGTTAATTATAATTAAGATATATGGGAAGAGAACTAAACCAGCATTTAATTTCGCCAGAAAGAGTAATTAGAGGAAGTAATGCTTGGGAAGAAGGTAAGGATCTAATTTATTCAATCTGCAAACGTCCATTATTACTTGGTCGCAGTAATTCAACTAGATACATAAGGGAAAACCTTTTTAAAGATCTTTTAGAAATTGGATTAGAGCCGACTTTTGCTGAGTTAGAAAAAGATTGTTGCCAGAATAGTCTTGTAAAGATTACTGAAATTTTCAAAGAACAAAATTGTGATGGAATAATTGCAAGTGGTGGTGGAAAAGTTCTTGACGCCGGAAAGCTTTTAGGAGAAAGAATTGATGCCCCTTGTATTACCATCCCTCTTAGCGCAGCAACCTGTGCTGGCTGGACAGCATTGTCAAATATCTACTCTTGTGAAGGTCAATTTATTAAAGATGCAGAGCTAAAAACATGTCCAAAGCTTTTGATATTCGATCATAAATTAATAAGCTCTGCTCCAAAGAGAACACTTGCCAGTGGAATCGCAGATGCACTTGCTAAGTGGTATGAAGCGTCTATAAGCAGTCAAGGTTCAACTGACGGACTAGTTCAACAAGCTGTTCAAATGGCAAGGGTTTTACGAGATCAATTGCTCCTGGATGGATCCAAAGCGCTAATGAATACTAATAGCAATTCCTGGATCAGAGTTGCAGAGGGCTGTGGTCTAACCGCTGGTTTAATTGGAGGAATTGGTGGAAGAAAATGCAGAACCGCGGCTGCACATGCATTACATAATGGACTGACTCAGCTCAAATTTGATCAAAAAGCTCTTCATGGCGAGCTTGTAGGCTTTGGAATTCTTGTTCAACTCCAACTAGAAGAAAAAAATTCCAAAAACAAATTGGCATCCCAATCAAGATTGCAATTAGTGAAATTACTAAAAGAAATAAACCTTCCTATTACTTTTAAATCATTGGGGCTACAGAATCTAAACAAGGAAGACTTATATAGGGCATGTCAATTTGCATGTAGAGAGGGGTCAGAAATTTATAACTTACCTTTCAAAATAGACAGTGATATTCTTATGTCTTCAATAATAGAAACTAACAAAGAGAATCAACAGGTATTAGATCAAAAGAATAAAGAAATCTCATTAATTTGAAAAAAGACAGTCCCTACAATTATTCAGCAAAAGATATCCTCAACCAAACAAGGGATGAATTGCTAGATCCAGAGGCGAGAGAACTAGCAAAATATGTTCGCTGGGAAAACTTAGATGGTTTATCGAAAGATATTAATGATCTATACCCAGTTGTGGTTATGGGAGAAGGTCCACCTATAATTCTTCTACATGGCTTTGATAGTTGTTTTCTTGAGTTTAGAAGATTAGCAACTTTTTTAAAGAGTGATCACAAATTAATCATTCCAGATTTATACGGGTTTGGATTTACACCAAGACATAGTAATTCAAAATATGGATTAGAAATGATTATTTACCACTTAAATAAAGTAATGGATTTGTTCCCTGATATTAAAGAATTTGGTTTGATTGGAGCGTCAATGGGTGGAGGTATTGGGCTTGAACTAGCAAGGAAAAATGTTTCTCGAATTAATAAATTGCTATTATTATCACCAGCTGGAGTAGTAGGGGAACCTAAGAAAATCGCAAAGCCTTTTGATATTTTAGGAGTATTTTTTTTAAGGAATAAGATTGTTAGGAAGATATTATGTCAACAATCTTTTGCGGACCCAAGCAAAGGCATAACATCTGAAGAAGAGCAAATAGCTTCCATACATTTAAATGTTCCTGGATGGAGCAACTCATTAGAAGCATTTGCTCGTTCAGGGGGAATCGCAAATTGTGGTTATCCTCAACCAGAACAAACCATGAAGGCACTATGGGGGAAAGAGGATAGAATATTAAGCAATAAAGAGATAAGTGCTTCGAAAAAAATATTAAATTGTAGACACGAGGAGATTAGCGAATGTGGACACCTGCCTCATTTAGACCAGCCTGAAAAAGTTTTTAAATATTGGCTTGAACAGTAAATAAGTAATTATAATAAGGTCTATAAAGACTAAAAGGATGAAATCATTAATTGAAATTGCATTAAGTATATGGATAAAAGCCCAATGTAAATCAATAGAAAGTTTAACTCTTGACGTCAATACTTCTATATATGACCTTGTAAAGGGAAAAGTAAATAATATAAGCTTTTCTGCTTATAAGCTTATATACAAAGGAATATGCATTAGCAAATTGAAGATAAAGACTACTTTACTAAAAGCAAAAATTAGAGTTAGGAATACAGTGCCAGAATTAACTCTTAATGATGGTTTTAAAATATCAGGTCATCTAGACTTTACACCCAATGATCTAATCCAAATACTTAATAATGAAAAATGGTGTTGTATTTTTTATGAGCTTATAAATGAGAAATCAATAAAGCATAAAGTTAAATCTATTATTTTTAAAGAAAATATTTTATGCATAAGTTACTTGTCTGAATTCAATAAATCTACTACTATTTCACTTTTATTATACATAGAAAAAGATAAGATATTTATAGAGAATGAAGGACAATCTATAAAAACCTATTTACCTAAAGACGAATCAATATCTATACATGATTTGAATATAGATAAAGATTTTATAAGTATAGAATTTAGTTCAGTTGTGACAATATAATTCTATATTAATTACTAATCAATGGCATCAATAATAATACTGAGTAATAAACAATTGCCGGAGCAAAAAGAAAGCTATCGATTCTATCTAATATTCCTCCATGACCAGGCAATACATTCCCTGAGTCTTTCAAACCAGCATCCCTTTTCATCATTGATTCTGTAAGGTCTCCAACCAAAGCGAATAAAGATATTAGGACTCCAAGAATTCCTCCTATTAGCAACCCAGTCTTCCATTGAAAAAGAACACCAGAAATCATTCCAATAGCTATCGCTGACAAGAACCCCCCAATAGCACCTTCGATTGTTTTAGAGGGAGATATTGGTGAAAGTGGATGTTTGCCAAGAATTTTCCCAAAGAAATAAGCTCCTATATCACTCGCGACAATCATTAAACATGTGGCCAAGGTTATTTTGAATCCGAAGTTAATCATTCCAGAAGGATCTTCTGCAATTGATTGCAAATTGACAGATAAATTAAGGTCAGAAAAGTTTCGCAACTTTATCCAATGACTAGGCAAATAACCAAGGTAAAAAAGGCCGAAAATTGAAGCTGCGATATCTGCTATTGAACCAGTAACTGGTTGTAAAAGTAACCAACAACAAATAGCTGCTCCTGATACAGGTAAAACAGCTGCTGATATGTCTCCTGACAATCCACCAGAACTTTCCAATTGAGTTGTAATTAAAAGAAGTTGACAAGCAACTAGAGTAGTTTTTGTTGCTGGTCTAATCCCTTTAAACTCTGCCATTCTAAAGAATTCAAGCAAGGCAAGGTGAACAATTGCTCCTATAGCAAAAGTAAGCCACCATCCGCCTCGGAATACGACTATCAATCCAAATACACCTGCAATCAATCCACTTAAAATTCTTTTACTGAAGAATCCAAAAAGCATTAGAGTAAAACATTTATTTGGGCAGGCACCTGATTAGGCCAAAGCCTTTTTTGGACAAGCATCCAATCTATTAATTTTTTTCCTAATTCTTCACCAGGAATCAAAATTGGAATACCAGGTGGATAAGGACAAATCATCTCTGCAGAGATTAATCCAATAGCATCCTTAATCAAAACTTTATGTGATTTAGATGTAGAAGCAAATGAGCATGAAGTTTTTAGGGTAGAAACCAATGGATATTGAGGGGATTGAAAAAATGGTTTCAAGCTTTTATTAATATCTGAATCAAGGAGTTCGAACCATTTATTTTTCATGTCTTTGACTAAACCTTTCTGAGAAGAAAAACCCATACAAAATGTAAGCGTTCCTGGCTCAGGCAACTCTGCAATTAGTTGTTTTCTATAAAACCAATTATCGGCATCAAAGCCACTTATACCTTTTGATGAAGTATGCAAAACAAGCTTGAGTGGGTCTTGAGTTTTTAACAAAGGGATTCCACTTCTTGTGAGATCTTCAAAAGTTTCTCTTGCTAAATCTAAAGTGTTAATTAATTTACGTTGTCCAAAATTAGTACTCCACTCTTTGATACTTGATTCACAAGAAGAAAGAAGTAAAGAGTTAGGACTGCTGGTTTGAAGCCATGTAAGACTTCTTTCAATTTTCTTAGGATCTACTAAATTTCCTTGAGACCAAAGGACTGCAGTTTGAGAAAGGCCAACTGAAGACTTATGTAGAGAATGTACAACAATATCTGCACCAACTTTTATACCAGAACTTGGCAAAGAACTATCCAAGCAATTAAAGAAATGTGCTCCATGAGCTTCATCAATTAAAACTGGCAATTTGTCTTTATGAATACGCTTTACTAGAGGCTTTAAATCTGAGGAATACCCGTGATAGGTAGGGTTGACCAAAACGACAGCAGATAAATCAATTGAAGCAGAGTCGACTTTATTTAAAACACTTTCCAACCAAAGAGAATCGGGAGGGTAAAAGTGTCCTCTGTCTGCCAAAAAAGGCAAATCAAAAAAAACCGGATTGATACCTCCAAAAATGCATGCATTAATAATGCTTCGATGTACATTTCTAGGCATCAATATATTTTGTCCAGGTTTTGCTATCGCAAGTACGCCTGCTTGTAACAAACCAGTGGCTCCGTTAACTCCATACCAGCATCTGTCTACTCCAAATTGAGAAGCAATCTCTTTCTGGCTTAGAGAAATTAAACCACTGCCAGAGATACCATCTCCAAGGTCAGGCAACTCGGGCAAGTCCCAAATTCCCGGACGCCTTCTTAAAAGACTTTTTAATTCCTTGGGTAAAGCCAATCCTCTCCCATGAGCTGGGAAAAAGAGGTTCTTTCCTCTTTTTTTTATAAGAAAGGAGGATAGCCTCATAGGTAGAGAGTGATTTAAACTATTTGAATTAAGCCTGAGACTTATACTATTAAAATCATTAAGGGATTACCTACAAAAAACCAAGATACTTTTGAAATGTTATATGACTCTAAACTAGATTTTATTTGGCTTTTCTTTCGCCCTTGGATATTGATACCTAGGGTTTTAGAAATAGCTTATTCTGTAATTTTATTTATTTTTAAATTTATACTAGGTAGCCTTGGCCAAGATGCTTCAAAACAAAAGAAGGTAGCAGAAGATCTATTTATAAAACTAGCAAAATTAGGACCCTGCTTTATAAAAATTGGGCAAGCCTTGTCTACAAGGCCAGATCTTATTAGCAAGGAGTGGTTGGAAGAACTTACAAAATTACAAGATAATCTGCCAACTTTTGATCACGATCAAGCTAAAAATATTATTAAAGATGAATTAGGTTCAGCTCCTGAACAAATATTTAAATACTTTCCAAGTAAACCTATAGCTTCTGCAAGTCTAGGTATAGTTTACAAGGCTCAACTCCAAAATGGTAACTGGGTAGCAGTCAAAATACAAAGACCTAACCTTGAATTTATTATTAGAAGAGATCTAGTAATAATAAGATTATTATGTGTTTTAACAGGACCTATACTTCCACTAAACCTAGGGTTTGGATTAGGAGAAATTATAGACGAGTTTGGAATTAGCTTATTTAAAGAAATTGATTATAAGAAAGAAGCCGAAAATGCAGAGAAATTTTCAGACCTATTTAACATGAATCCTTCTATAGATGTACCAAATGTTGAACAAATGTTATCCTCTGGTAAAATAATAACTACAAGTTGGATTGATGGTATAAAAATACAGAATAAAGAAGAATTAGAAAATAATAATATAAATCCTACATCAATCATAAGAACAGCTGTAATTAGCGGCATTCAACAACTCTTAGAGTTTGGATACTTTCATGCTGACCCCCATCCAGGGAATATGTTCGCAATGAAAAGTGAAGAGGAAACCATAGGCAGACTAGCCTATGTAGATTTTGGAATGATGGATACAATATCAGAGAAGGATAGAATAACACTTACAGCTGCTATCGTACATTTAATAAATAAAGAATTCTATTTACTAGCAAGGGATTTTCAGAAACTAGGTTTCTTAAATAAAGACGAAAATCTTGATAAAATTGCTCCTGTTCTTGAAACTATTCTAGGAGATGTATTAACTAAAGAAGTAGGTTCATTTAATTTAAAGAGTGTTACTGATAAATTCTCAGAATTAATGTTTAAATACCCATTTCGAGTTCCTTCAAGATTTGCTCTTATTATAAGAGCTGTAGTTAGTCAAGAAGGACTTGCTTTAAAGTTAGATCCATCATTTAAAATAATTAATTTCGCTTATCCATACATTGCAAAAAGACTTTTAACTGATCAGAGTGATCAAATGGTCGAAATATTAATGGATATAATATTTGATAGAGATAATCAACTTCAAATTGAAAGGTTAGAAAGCTTGATAGATATTTTAATTCAAGATTCGCAGAGGCCTTCTAAAGAACTTTTGCCAGTAGCGAGGGATAGCTTAATATTACTTATCAGCTCAAGAGGAACATCTGTTAGGAAAAAGTTATTACTATCTTTAATTAATAATGACAGGCTTAATATTGATGATATTAAAAGACTAATGAATCTTTTGTTAAAGAAATTTAAAAGATCAGACTTAGGAAGTGATCCAGTCTTCACGACCTAGTTTCAAGAAAAATGTCTAAAGATAGAGTACAGAAAATTATCTCAGAAGCTGGAATATGCTCCAGAAGAAAAGCAGAGAAGCTAATCATGCAGAACAAAGTGTTTATAAATGGTATTACAGCAAGTATTGGGGATAAAGCTGATCCAGCTATAGATAGTATTACAGTAAATAGTTATCTATTAAAAAAAAATTTCCTAAAAGAGTTATCCTTTTAAACAAGCCTCCTGGAGTGATTAGTAGCTGCTATGATCAATTTGGTAGGAATAGTCTTAAACTTCTTGCCTGAAAATCTTAGGATAGGTATGTACCCAATAGGAAGATTTGACTTTGAAAGTAGAGGAGCAATCTTACTTACTAATAATGGCGAATTACCCCTCAAGCTAAATCATCAAAAATATAAACATATTAAAACTTATTCAGTTTGGGTAAATTCTACGCAAACTTCTATAGAGCTTCCCAAGTGCTCCCTAGGTGTTGAGATTGAAGGTAAAAAGACACTTCCTGCAAAAATAAAACTAATAGAAACAAAGAATGAAAAAAGTCTATTAGAAATTAATATTTCAGAAGGTAGGAATATACAGATTCAAAAAGTTGCATCTAAATTTGGTTATAACGTAATCGATCTGAAAAGAATATCTATTGCAAATATCAAGATTATTAATCTAAAAGAAGGTAAATGGAGAGAATTAAACGAAGAAGAATGGTTGCCAATATTAAATGACTTCAGTAAAAATATTAAAACGATATGAATAAGAATATATTTAATAGAAATTTCTTCAAAAGTAAAGAAGATACGCTACTTATAAAAGATGACCTTACAGTTATCGGTAAAGTAGTAAAAGAAAGAAGAGAGTTGTCAGGAATTACAAGAACATCACTTTCAAACAAAACAAGGATTTCGGTTGCTGTAATTGAAGCAATAGAAAATGGATGGGAAGAGCAATTACCAGAAGAGGCATATTTATCAAAGATGTTAATTACACTAGAAAAAGAGCTAATGCTGAAAGAAGGCAGCTTAAAATGCTTTATAAAGAATGATAGTACAAAGATAAATACAAAAAATAATAATATATTAACTCCAGGAAATATAAATATATTTTCCAGCTGGCAAGGTACATTTATTTATTTTATTCTTTTATTAGTTAGTCTTCTTTTAATCAACAGACAGCAAAGATACCTCTCTATACAGAATAGTCAAACCAATATGCCAATAATTACTGAAGAGATTCTGAATAAATTATATAAAGCCAATAGTATAAAGATTAATACCAAAAGAAATACCGAATAATCTTCTAAGTTTGATATTTATTAGCTCCTATATCTCAATAACTTAAGATCTAATTAAAGTATATATGTCATGAGAGTCTCTTCCATAGTTTCTTGCTAGATCTCCATACCTACTTATAGATTCTTTTAACCAATCATCAATTTTGTCAATCCTCCAGGTCCAATTTGAACCAACTGTTCCGGGTGTATTAAAACGAGCTCTATTGTCAAGGCAAAGTATATCCTGGATAGGAGCAATAAATAAACATGCTTTAGTTGAAAGTCCAATGTCGATAAGTTTCCAAGAGGGTTCTTCTTGATTACCTTTTGACATTTCAAGGACCTTGCTTCTTGTATCATCATTAAGACCTTCCCACCAACTTTTTGTAGTGGGATTGTCATGTGTTCCTGTGTAAACAACTGACTTATAATCTTTAATGTTCTGAGGCAAGTAAGGATTGTCTAAATTACCATCAAAAGCAAATTGTAGAATTTTCATTCCTGGAAAATTAAAGTAATCTCGCAAGTTCTCAACTTGTTTTGTAATAACCCCTAGATCTTCTGCTACTAAAGGCAATTTACCACCATGCTTCTTTTTTAATAAGGCAAGAAGTTTTAAGCCAGGAGAAGGAGCCCAAAAACCATTTTGTGCTGTATTGTCTTTGCCTGGTACTTTCCATAATGCATTGAAAGCTCTGAAGTGATCTATTCGCAATAAATCAACTTGCTCAAATTGTTTAGCGAATCTACTTTTCCACCATCTATATTTACTAAATTGATGACGCCTCCATCTGTAAACAGGATTGCCCCATAACTGACCAGTTTGAGAAAAATAATCAGGCGGTACTCCACTTTGTTGATAAATTTCTCCATTAGATAAAACAGAGAATAATGACCTGTTACTCCACACATCCGCACTATCTCTAGAAACATAAAAAGGTAAATCGCCAAACAATAAAACACCAAGCTCCTTAGCAAGTTTTCTTAGCAAACTCCATTGACGAGATAAATGCCATTGTAATAAATACTGCTCCAATAAAAGTTCTTTTTTTTGATTTTTATATGCTGTTAAATCAGACTTATTATAAGAAGAGAAATTAGAGGGCCATTCCCACCATGGGAGCTGGTTATGCTCATAACGAATCAGCATGAAAAGAGCATGATCTTCTATCCAAAATTGCTTATTAAACCAATTAGTAAATTCAGAATGAATTTTTAATGATTGTTTATTCCAAGATTCTCTCAAAGCTTGCCCAAGCTTTCTACTTCTTAATTCAGAAATCTCAAACCGATCAGATAAATTCTTATCTTTAAAACCAAAACCAGGTAATTTAATACTTTGGTCAAATGTTAGAAACCCATCTCTAACAAGGTCTTTAACATCAAGAAAATGTGGATTGATAGCAAAGCTTGATGGAGAACTATAAGGAGAACCTGTTGAGTCAGTCGGAGAGAGAGGTAAAAACTGCCAAACCTTAATTCCATTCTCAGCCAAAAGCTTTAACCAATCTCTAGATTCTTGACCAAAACCACCATTCAAATACTCATTCGGCAATGATGAAGGATGCAATAAGACTCCGCTAAAACGGTTGGCATTAGAAGATATTTTATTCATTAGAAAAAACGATATGCTTATATATTTATTTTTAAGATTCTTAAGTAGAATATTATATAAGTATAATCTATCAGAATATGTGGAAATATCCAGGAAGGATAATTCATATAATAGCCTTAAGCCTTATTAGTGCTTGGATAACATCTAGAATAATTAACAGAGTCTTGCCCAAATCAATCTATATTTCACCTTCTAATGAAATAAGTTTGGAGTATATAAATAGAAAAATTAATTTAAAAAATTCTTATGCCATTATTGACTTAAATATTCTCAGGAATATTTCTAAATATATTTAAATTGCAATTTCAATCTTCTAACTAAATTTTCTAATTTATGAATTGAAGAAGATTCTGAATTATTGGTTAATAAATCCAAAGGTATGCAGCCACACCAAGGTAATCCATCTAATTTTCTTTCCGCAGCTTTCCATGGCTCTCCTATTTGGACAATGCCTATTAAAGGAACTGATAATTGTTTGCATAAAGCCACATAAGATGCAGCTATCCCAGGCACCTCTCCAGATGGATTAGATAAGACAATTAAAATTACAGGTATTTTCCAAGCACCTAAAGCTTCCAACCATGTACCTCCTGAAGGATGCATCATCGCGAGATCTCCATCAATCTGGACCAGTCCACCTTGAGAAGGCAGTAAGCTAATAGTTTCATTTGGAGACTGTTTGGAAGAAATCTTCAAAAGGCTCCCTCCCCAATTAGTAGATAAAACTTTTGATATCTTTGACATCGATTCATCAGGTAAATTTCCAATAGCGACAAGGAAAGGCATGTAGAAATCCATGATCAGAACATTTCTTGATTATTAATAAGCTTGGATAGTGGAGGTATGAGCATTAACATCTATATATAAGGATATTGATTGCGGCGACCGTGACAACTTTTTTAACCGCAGCAAATACGCAACAACAAGAAATTAGCCATGACACAAGAAGGCTGAGGTTAATCAGTGGCACTTCCAACCCAGCACTTGCGAACGAAATAGCTTCCTATATCGGCATAGAGAACGTACCGCTTGTTTCAAAAAGATTTGCAGATGGCGAGCTTTATATCCAAATACAACAGTCAATTAGAGGGTGTGATGTATTCCTAATTCAACCTACTTGTGCTCCAGTTAACGACAGTCTTATGGAGCTGATGATTATGGTTGATGCTTGTAAAAGAGCTTCAGCAAGACAAATTACTGCTGTTATTCCTTATTATGGATATGCAAGAGCGGATAGAAAGACAGCTGGACGTGAATCAATAACAGCAAAGCTAACTGCGAATCTGCTTGTAAGTTCAGGGGTTGATAGGGTTCTTGCCATGGACCTTCATTCAGCACAAATTCAAGGATATTTTGATATTCCTTGTGACCATATTTATGGGTCACCAGTTCTAGTTGATTATCTATCAACGAAAAAACTCGATGAAATAGTTGTCGTCTCTCCTGATGTAGGAGGAGTGGCAAGAGCAAGAGCATTTGCAAAGCAAATGAAAGATTCACCTCTTGCAATTATTGACAAAAGGAGATCAGCTCATAATGTCGCAGAAAGCTTAACTGTTATTGGTGAGGTAACTAACAAAACAGCCATACTTATAGATGACATGATTGACACTGGAGGGACAATTTGTGCTGGTGCCAAACTATTGCGTAAAGAAGGCGCAAAACGAGTTATTGCCTGTGCTTCTCACGCAGTTTTCTCTCCTCCTGCTTATGAAAGATTGTCAAGTGAAGGTCTTTTTGAACAAGTTGTTGTAACTAATAGTATTCCTGTCAATGAAGCTAATCATTTCCCTCAATTAAAAGTGCTTTCAGTTGCAAATATGCTTGGTGAAGCAATATGGCGTATTCATGAAGAAAGCTCTGTAAGCTCAATGTTTAGATAACTCAGACTTATCTTTTCTTTTTCTTTTTCTTTTTCTTTGTAGATTTATTCTTTTCGCTAGTTTCTTCAAGAGCTTTAGCTACTTTTTTCTTAACTTCTTCTGGAACTCTATCAGGACAAAACTGAATCGCTGCAGTTACAACCTGAAACTCAGCTCCTCTAAACAGGGTTTCCCTTGGAAGTTTTTCACTACTGACATCTGTTACAACTCCACCATGCTTACCTTCAAGGACCTGCACATAAGTTGCTGAAGCAATTCCTGCAGCCTTAGGGAATTCAATACCTGCAGAAAGTGAATTACAAATAAAAGTACCTCCAATACCTCTATAGAGAAACACATCATCTTTGTTTGCAGGATCTTTCTGCTCTGAGAAAGAAGGCTTTTCGAATATTCCAAGAAATATAACTGGGAATAGAAATGCAAGTCCTGGGATGAGCTTTTTAAAAATCAGGGAAGGTTTTCTTACGAGCAAAATTTAACCTCTTGTTCAATTCAAACAATATAGAGTATTAATGCAAAAGAATATTCATTTTGGTGAATCCCTTATAAGCAGCAAAGTCCTAATACTCTTCAAAGAAAAAAAATAATTGATAAATCTAAAAAAGATTTGAAGATGAGATGATTATTTAACAGTCAAATACTAAAAATAAATATTTTCCCAAAGAATAGATAAAGATTTGAATTAATACAAACTTATTAATGGAATGGTGAATTAAGAAATGAAATAAGTTTATCGACCTAATTTAAATAATAATTCTTTCATTTATATAAAAGTCTTCTTTTAAAATTGCACATATTCAATTAATATATACAAATAGACTATTAACTAGATTTTGAGTGGGGAAAACAAAAATGAGAGAAGAAAGCTTAAGCTTCTTCTAGTGGCTAATCGCCAACATCTCTCAAGGGAGGATTTACGGTCTCTTATTAATTACATTGAATTAGAAGATTGTGGTTTTGACGTATCACTTCAATTCTCTGATCCATCAGAACAGCCTGAGTTATTAGAGTTACATAGGCTCGTAGCTATACCTGCACTTGTCAAGGTAGAACCAAAACCAAAACAAATATTTGCTGGAAGCAGCATATTTGAACAAATTAGGAATTGGATGCCCAGGTGGGAACAAGAAGGCCTAATTAGTGGAATTGATTTAAATCTAAGGACACCAGAATTTGAAGGAGGTCAAACAAGGCAAGAATTACTTCTTGAAGATGATTTATTACTTTTGAGGCAAGAGAATGAAACTCTCTCTAAAAGAGTTGAATCACAAGAAAGAGTTTTAAGGATGGTAGCTCATGAGCTAAGAACTCCTTTAGCAGCAGCAGTTTTAGCTTTGCAAAGTCAAAAACTTGGGCAAATAGACTCACAAAAATTTCAAGAAGTTATCAAAAGACGTCTTGAAGAGATTGAAGTCCTCTCAAAAGATCTTTTGGAAGTTGGCAGCACCAAATGGGAGGCACTCTTTAATCCCCAAAAAGTTAACCTCGCGACTCTTTCTGCAGAAGCGATCCTAGAACTAGAGAAATCTTGGCTTAAAAGAGGAGTTGGAATTCAGACGGACATCCCCTCAGACCTTCCATACGTTTATGCAGATGTAGGAAGGATGAGGCAAGTCATATTAAATCTTATGGAAAATGCTCTTAAATTCTCAAAAAATGGAGAAAGTATTTCAATAAGAATGTTACATAGAACCAATCAATGGGTTCAAGTAAGCATCTGTGATCGAGGGCCTGGTATTCCTGAAGAAGAACAAGAGCGAATATTTCTAGACCGTGTTCGTTTACCCCAAACATCTAATGAGACTGACGGTTTTGGGATAGGGCTATCGGTATGTAGACGCATTGTAGAAGTACATGGTGGCAAGATTTGGGTTATCTCAGAACCAGGCAAAGGATCATGCTTTTATTTCACCGTTCCTGTGTGGAATGGTAATGACAAGCCATAAGAAAGCTTGACGCAGGGCTAACCGGGCCCGTAACTTTCACATGTGATCATTTAGTAAAATGTTCACGGCCTCGCCCCCATCGTCTAGAGGCCTAGGACACCTCCCTTTCACGGAGGCGACAGGGGTTCGAATCCCCTTGGGGGTACTAATATCATCAAAAACCTAATTTAGATCGGTTAAATAATCGAATGCTGCCTTTTCAACAGCTAAAAGATTGTTTGTCAGATCATCTCTAAGTCGGTTTTCTATTAAAGAAACTGGCATTCCTAAACAACCTTGGACAGTTAACTCATACACAAGAGAGCACCCATACTCATTTGGAAGATTTGAGATTGTCCACGATCCTTCAAAACGTCTAAAATCTCCTTTAAGCAAGGTAAATCTCAAAAGACCCTCATTTTTAAATTCGATTAATTTCAAACGAACTTCTGCAGAAAATTTGAATCCTAAGAATTGCTGAGATCCAACTTGTTTAAGAGTGATTTGATTCCCTTCACGATGTTCAACATCACTTTTATCTAGATTAGGTATGAAATCATTCAGCTTTTCATAATTAGTAAGTACAGCCCATAAAGCTTCGAAACTTATCGGAGTTCTTAACTGAGCAGCTAACCTTCTAGTACCTTTAGGTAATACCTCCATGGTTTGCTCGATAGTCCTTTCTCTATCTGGCATTCCTTGACGGGTAGCCTCAAGCAAAGGTTCTTTCTTAGTATTAATTGCTTGAGAACTAATCAAACTAATTTTAAGGTTTTAAATCTATGGAAGAATACATAAAAAACGCCAAAAGTGGAACTTAAAAGAATTCTGAATTGTGCCAATCTCAAAACGTGAACTATGGAATTGAATAATTCAGCAGATAAAGTCGATCTATTGGTATTCTCCTGTTCTGTTTTTAATCTTTAATGGCTTACTCGGAAGCACAAGTTCTAGCCGGTGGTCTGGCTCATATCCCAATCATTGTTGGTATCTTTGGGTTTATTCAAAAATTTATCCTCAATAAAACCAATCCGAATAAACAAACTAAAAAGTCTAGTGCTCAGATAAAAGAGCCTTTAAGCAAGCCTTCTCTTGCAAAAACAATTAAGAAGCCTGATCATTCAAATGTTCCAGTCAACACCTATAGACCAAAAACTCCTTTCCTAGGAAAAGTTACAGAAAACTATTCACTCTTAAGCGATGGAGCGATAGGAAGAGTTAATCACATCACATTTGATCTTTCTGGGGGAGATCCTCTTCTGAAATATGTAGAAGGTCAAAGTATTGGAATTATTCCTGCTGGCGAGGATGCAAAAGGCAAACCACATAAAATCAGGCTTTATTCAATAGCAAGTACTAGGCATGGAGATAATTTCAAAGGCAATACAGTTTCTTTATGCGTAAGACAACTTCAATACGAAAAAGATGGAGAAACTATAGATGGTGTTTGCTCGACCTATCTTTGCAACATTTCTCCTGGCGAGAAAGTAAAAATCACTGGTCCTGTAGGGAAGGAAATGCTCCTTCCCGATCAGGAAGATGCAAATATAATTATGCTTGCCACTGGTACCGGTATTGCTCCAATGAGAGCCTATCTCCGGAGAATGTTCGAACCTACTGAAAGGGAAAAAAACAATTGGAGCTTCAAAGGTAAAGCATGGTTATTCATGGGAGCTCCAAAAACTGCAAATCTGCTTTATGACGATGATTTCGAAAGATATAAATCCAAATTCCCTGAAAATATGAGATATACAAAAGCAATTAGCCGCGAACAAAAGAACACCAAGGGAGGCAGAATGTACATTCAAGATAAAGTTCTTGAACATGCTGAAGAAATTTTTGCCTTAATTGAAAATCCAAAAACTCATATTTATTTATGTGGTTTAAAAGGTATGGAGCCAGGGATTGATGAAGCCATGAGTAAAGCAGCTTCCACTAAAGGGTTGAATTGGTCAGAGCTAAGGCCTCAACTTAAAAAAGAAGGCAGATGGCATGTGGAAACTTATTAATATAAAACTTATAAATTTTTCTTAAGAAGCAAACATTTGAGATCAATTGTTTTTGGTGATCTGACAACAAAAGATAGCGTTATCTAAATAAACAATTTGAATTTAAAAAGCAGTTTTTATAACTAACTGTTATAAAGTTTTTCAAATGGATATTACTTGCACAAATCCTCTAAGAATTGGCCTTAGACAAGAAAGAGTTATACCTCCACAATGTTTAGTAATATTTGGAGCAAGTGGAGATTTAACTCAAAGAAAGCTTATCCCTGCTCTTTTTGAGCTTTTCAAACAAAGACGATTGCCTAGTGAGTTTGCTGTTGTTGGCTGTGCCAGAAGGTCATGGAGCAATGAAGAATTTCGTAGAAGAATGTCTACAGCCTTAACTGAACAAATAAAACAAAACAAAACTGAATGGGAAATATTTTCTTCATATCTATTTTACGAACCTGTAGATCTCCAAAAGTCTCAGGATGTTTTCAAACTTGGCAAAAGATTAGAAGCTATTGATCAATTAAAGGCAACTCATGGCAACAGAACCTTTTATTTATCAGTAGCTCCTAAATTTTATGCAAGCGGTTGTAAAGCGCTTTCAGAGGCCGGCTTATTAAATGATCCAAAGCGAAACAGAATTGTTATTGAGAAGCCTTTTGGTCGTGACTATAGTAGCGCTCAACAATTAAATAAAGTTGTTCAAAGTTGTGCTATTGAAAGTCAGATTTTTCGTATAGATCACTATTTAGGGAAAGAAACTGTTCAAAATATTCTTGTGTTGAGGTTTGCAAACTCAATTTTTGAGCCGATATGGAATAGAAACTACATTTCTAACGTTCAAATAACTTCAGCAGAAACAGTTGGAGTTGAAGATCGAGCAGGTTATTACGAAGGCTCAGGAGCATTAAGAGATATGGTACAGAATCACTTGACTCAAATGCTTGCAATTACTGCAATGGAACCGCCTGGACATTTTGATCCAGAGTCCATTAGGAACGAAAAGGCAAAGGTATTACAAGCTGCTCATCTTGCTAATGAATTGGAACCCTGGGAATGCTGTGTAAGAGGTCAATATAAAGAAGGAGGGAATCAAGCAAATCCATTACTCAGTTATAGAGAAGAACCTGGTGTAAACCCAAATAGCACAACTGAGACTTTTGTCGCAATGAAACTATTCGTGAATAACTGGAGATGGCAAGGAGTTCCCTTTTATGTACGAACAGGCAAAAGGCTAGCAAAAAGAGTAAGTGAAGTTGTTCTGAACTTTCGTGAAGCTCCAGTTCATCTCTTTGACGCAGCCGGAGGGAGTCCAACATCAAATCAATTAGTGCTAAGAATCCAACCGAATGAAGGGGCGGAATTTCGGTTTGATGTCAAATCCCCAGGTTCAGGTATGAGAAGTAGACCAGTTGAAATGGAATTTTCTTATGACGAGTCATTTGGAGAACCTTTTGACGATGGCTATGTAAGACTCTTGGCAGATGCAATGCTTGGCGACCCAACGCTTTTTACAAGAAGTGATGAAGTTGAAGCGGCTTGGAGGTTGTACACACCCTTATTGGAATTGATAGAAGATAGTCCATGGCAACTGCCTATTTATCCATATGAATCTCGCACTTGGGGGCCTGCCGAAGCTGATTCTCTTTTAGCTAAAGATAATTTACTTTGGCGTAGGCCCTAGTAATTTCTCAATAAAACACTCAAAGTTAGAAATGTCTCCTCAACTTACCCTTCAAACTCCCCTTCAATTACCTGCCACTGAAATACCAAGTTATTTAAAGCAGCTATGGAATAACGAAGAGAGTGATAACAAAGGTGCAAATACTTTCTGTCTACTTGTTTGGCAACCTGCATGGATTGAACAACAGTTAATAAGCGTTGGCAAAATTACTGGACCAATAATTGGAAATCAAAGAGAAGAAGTTATCGAAGCAGCGAGAGAAATTGTTTTAGAAAAAGAGCTGCCTCATTGCACTGCTCCTTTGGATCAAAAAGTTTCAGCTTCCTTAGAAAATAAAAAGATAACTACCAAACATGAAGACTTAAGAGGCCAGCATATTGATTCTTCAATAAGCCAACTTCAGCCAAGGAGGCTAATAACTCTTGCTCCTACCATTGAGAAGAAAAATCAGCTTGAAACACTTGTAGCAGCATATTGTCCTTTACCTGAAGATGGAGGGAATTCTGCTTGTGGAGATGTAATTGTTCTTCGAGGTGGTATTGATTCAATCAAAAGCAACTTAAAAATGGTTGAAGAGTTGATACCTGAAGATTTACCTTCATGGCTTTGGTGGAATGGATCTATAGATGAAAATCCAGAAATTTTTGAAATGGTTGCTTTACCTATTAGAAGACTAATTATTGATACAGCTCTAGGAGAACCCTCTAAATGTTTATCCTTACTGCAAAAAAGTATTGAAAATGAACAAACTGTAAATGACCTTAATTGGTTAAGGCTAAGAACCTGGAGAGAAACTTTAGCAATGGTCTTTGATCCACCTCATAGAAGAACTATTTTAAATGATCTAATAAATGTAGATATTGATATTGAGGGTGATAATCCAGTTCAAGGCTTGTTACTTGTCGCTTGGTTGGCAGACAGACTTAATTGGAAAATGACAAATACACTCAAGCAAGATTCTGGTGGAGTAAAAACAGAGTTTATTCGCAGTGATAACAAAAAAGTTACTTTTCGGTTAATGCCACTACCAGTAGGTAAGCCAAGTATTCATCCAGGACAAATAATTGGCTTAAGGTTGATTTCTAAAACCGGAACATCTCCTAAAAACGATGTTTGTGTAATACTTGCATCTGAGTCAGGAGAATGTATGCGATTAGAGGCCGGAGGTATGGCAAGTAAGGAGCTTATAGAAGAAGTTGTCCCAATCCAAAATAATTCTTCAGAGATGGATGTTGCTCGACTACTCTCAACAAGCAGAGGCTCTACAAGCCCGTTATTAGCTAATGCCTCTCCACTAGCATCAAAATTACTAAATATGATTACGGCCTCTAAAGAGGTCAAGAATTAAAATCAATAAGCAAAATGGCTTGCGTAATAGCAGCTCCTTCAAGCGGGAGTGGTAAAACTCTTTTAAGTCTTCTACTTGCTTCATGGGCGAGATGTAAAAATATAAGTTTTCAATCTTTCAAGGTTGGGCCTGATTACTTAGACCCTCAGCAATTAACTCTAATCTCTAAAAAACCATGTAGAAATCTCGATCTTATACTTTGTGGAAAAGAGTGGGTAGAGCAATGTTTCTTCAGCCATGCTCCAATATCTGATCTCTGTTTAGTTGAGGGAGTAATGGGTTTATTTGACGGATTAGGAAGTTCACATCATGGAAGTACTGCTCAGATTTCAAAATTACTTAATTTACCAATAGTCCTAATTGTTGATGCAAAAGGGCAAGGAGCTTCAATTGCTGCTTTAGTTAAAGGTTTTAAAGAACTAGATGATAAATTAAAGATAGCAGGAGTTGTATTAAACAAGGTCAATACTAATAGGCACAAGGAGTTATTAACTGAAGCGCTTGGAAAGATAAATATAAGAGTTCTTGGCTGCTTACCTAAATCGAAAGAGTTATGTTTACCTAGCAAATATTTAGGATTAGCTCCAGCACATGAGTTGAAAAATATTGAAAGAAAAATAAGTTCTTGGGCATCAATCGCAGAGAGATATTTAGATATTAGTTTTCTTGAGAGCCTTCTTAAGTCACCAACTAGAATAAAGAAAGAACATAT
>CACPKH010000005.1 GCA_902634515.1 uncultured Prochlorococcus sp.
GAAATTCTCGAAGTAGCTTACAGGGCGGAGAATGGTGGAAATATCTTTTAGACCATTAAGCAAAATGTATTCTTCAATACACCATTTACTAGAAAAATGTCCAGGGGCCGGTTCATTGTTTAGAGGATCTTTAGGTTTGCAAACTGAACTAAAAACAAAGTGTTTTAAGGTTCCTAGCCTAGACATCTTTTTAACTACATCTACTAAAATTCGGCCTTGCATTATTTCATATTCACGAACCATACTTCCACGGCCCAGAATCCAGCCTTTGGTAGGAGTGGTATTGCCAAATATTCCGTAAACTTCTGAGAAGCACCTTTCTAAACTTTCAGGTTCTAGTAAATCTCCTTTGATTACCTCTACATTAGGCAAATTGGCCAACTCCTTTGAACGCTTACTAATAGGCGAGCGAGTAATTGCACGAATGTGAAACATATCAGTCTTTGACAAATGATTTACCACAGCAAAGCCTTGCCTACTCGTAGCCATAGTGACTGCAATGACAGGCTTAGGGGTTTTAGAAGTAAGATTCTCAGAAAGTGTTAAATCGTTTCGATGAGGGACAAGCATAGGAGAGAGAGCCAATTGCCAAGGAAAGTTATAATCTGTGTTAAGAAATGTAAACCATTTCTATCTAATTCGTGGGTTGTCGCTTTCGGAGAGCCAAAACTCAAGCTTGAAAACCGCTTCTGAATAAGTTCTTTGATTTATGAAATGAGTATCATGGAGATATCTCTCCGAAGGTTATAGCTGAATTTTTTAGAAGGTATGCAGATAGATTAGATGGATGATTAGCCTACTTTCCCTTTTGATTGCTTTCCTATGTCTTCAATCTTATTTTGTATTGCAAATTGTCAGGAATAAAAGGAATGAGCCTCTTATCTTTAATAAGACTCAGAAGTTCTATATTTATCAATGGATGTTGAAGCAATTTGGTTCAATTCATACAAGAAAAGATTAATGGAATTCTTTCAGTCTCATGATCTGAACCAGTGGCAACTTTGGGCACCTTTAATTGGAGGTATCTTTATATGGATTGGATTGAATCTTCGAGTCGTGAATCTTGAAGATGAAGATTAAGTGGATAATTAAAGATGAGAAATGTTTACTATTGAGAAGAGCAAACTAATTGAAAGATCCGAAGAATTTAAGCCAAGCATAAAGTTCTTGAAATAATAGATGCATGCTAGTCCTGTGAAAACAACGAATTTCTATATTCATCTATCCAAGCCCTGGAATATTAAATGGTAGCTTGTTGCCTAGTGCTACTAAGTATTCCTGAACTGCTGGGATACGCAATAAAGCTAGGGGCGCAATAATATTTAGAACTATCCAAGCCCCTCCTATAATTGGCGCCCATTTGCCAAATTTTTTTAGAAAGCTTTTACTTTCTTTTTTTTCTGTCATCGTATTCAAAGAGTTATGCATATTATGCTTTCTAGCTACTTAAAAGACATTTAGTTGATCGAAAATAGAAATGCTCTCTTTTATTAAGAAAGAACAAAGCTAGGTATGATTAGAAACTCTCTACGCATGAGGTTTAAGTTTGGTAATCGCTACTCTCTAAAAGGTTTATAAAAAATATATCCTAATGATTGGTTCGTGCATTTGAGATTATTAGTTTATGAAGAACTTTTTAGCCAGTGACAGATCTAGATGGATATTTGTAATTGCATTGATTTCAATTGGAGCAGGCTTAACTGCTAAAAATGTTATTTCTTATCCAACAGAGTGCATGAAAGAAGAGATGGCATCTGGATGGAACTCTTTAGAAGGTTCCGATGATATAGAAGGTGCATCGCTTGAAAATTCAATTACAAAGACTTTCCCCAATTAGCTTAAGAAAAAAATGAGTGAACCAAATACAGACTTAAAGCCTAAATATCCATTGGCTATTCTCTTGGTTGTTTCAGGAGTCGCATTGTCAATAGCTCCTTTCTTCTTTATGAAGTAGCCAGATAAGCATCTTTTAAATCATCAGTGATGTTGGATCTATAAGACCTCCAATTAATCCGATCATTATTGCGAAAAACGTAATAACAATTAGAGCAATGGGCCAGATAAATCTAAGCTGGAGTCGATTCATAGTTAATTCCTCAACAAGATCTATTTAGCATCATTAATTAGAGATTAGGCTTCTTCACCTTAATGAAGTGCTTTTTATTTAATGATTAATATTTTTAGTTATTTAAATACTCATAAGAATAAGGGGGGCTTGTTATGTCCCCCTTATTCATGTCCTTAGTGATTTTCATCACTCGATCAATTAAAAGGATTAAGAATCAATAGAAGATCCTCCATCTTTTTCAGAAACTTTTTTAGTTTTTTCCTCTGTTAGCTTTAACGCTTTTAGATCTGCTTGAATTTCTTTCTCACGCTCATTAATGTGTTTAATTTGTGAGTGATAGGTCTTCTCAAGCCTCTTGCGTGAAGCCGCCAGGTTTCTCAATTCATCTTGTTGGCGATTATGCCTAAGCTCTTTTAGTTGACTATCGGAAACAACATAAACAGTTCTCGTTGGAGAAAAGAAAGAGTCGGCAAAGAAAGAGTCGGCAAAGAAAGTTTCGATTAATGATGTATGCATGATGTTCTGTATGTGAACACAACTAGTTTGAACTGATTTGTAAAAAGTAATGAGGATATAAACCGAATTAATCTTTACGGTAAATATCACTTACTTCGGTTACTACAACTAAAAGGTCGAGGAAACCCATAGGCATAGATATCCTATTTATCTACTTTTACTTTTGTCTTAGAAGAGATTGGATGATCAATTTAGTTGTTTTAGGTAAAGAATCTACTAAGAGGACACAGCATCATTTCCCAGTTAGCAATTCTCAAATGCTTTGCCTTATAAGTTGACAATCGAAGTTGGCATAGCTTCTATGCCTAATTTGAGTTTTCATCAGATCTTTTAAACTAATTAAATGTGTTTAAAAGTAATTCCCTTTGAGATACCTTTCCATGCAGATTGCTAGGCAATCATCATGATTTTCGTTAATTGAACAATAAGTTGTGCACTCAAAATAATCATCTATCGCTTCGTTTCTCTCTTCATTGCTGATTTTGCTAAGGGGGTTATTCATAAGAGGTCTCTTTGATTGTTACCAATAGCTTATCGATTGGATACATCTTTGCCATCAGCATTACCTCCTAAACTTTGAGGGCTAGTTTTTAGTAAAAGGATTGTTTTGGTTTGGTATAGCTAAGAAAGCTTGCTTTAGAGGGTATTTCAAGGATTATTAGTGAAGGATAAATTGTTTCAGTATGAATGATGAGAACTGGAAAGAGGAATTCAAAAAATGGAAGCCTAATCTAAAGCCTTTCAAAATTAAACTTCTTGAAGAAGGAGCGACTAGTCAGAGTCAGGCACTAATGATTAATGACATGTGGTGCGAATGGAAAGATCTTGCTGTGAAGAGAAAACTCAATGAAATTGCAGGAAAATCTTTGGAGATAGAAGACCCTTGGTATGAAAGAAACTGAAATTGCCTCACCTTATGGATAAGTAGATAGGCTTATTAAGCTTGGTTTAAAACCTTTTAAAGAAAGATTATTAGAGATTATTAGATACTTTGTTTTTACTGGCAAAATGGTAGAAATGCTTGGAATAAAAAGGTCTTCCAAATGAAACGCTTTCTTTTTTTAGTAGTAGATACTTTGCAAAACCAAATGGAAGCTAAGTACCAAGAAAAATCAATGTTGACTGATTTGTTTATTGAAAATAAGTTTTGGGGATGGGTTGGATTGACTGGAATTGCTATTTCTATAGGAATAATCATTTGGAGCTTTTATCCAAATGATGAAAGCTAAATATTGAAAACATATTGCTTAGTTTTCTTCAAATATTCATTCCATTTGATTCTCTAAGTCTGAAAACCCTTTTTAAGAAAAAGAAATCAATAGAATCTATACCTTTTTATCTTCTCTTCCCATCATCGATTTTTTGTTGGCTTAAATTTAATTCGAATTCTTTACAGCTTAGCTATTAGCAAATCATCTTTCAGGGTTCAAATTTATTAGCTCTTTGCAAGTTTCTTATTTGTGGTTATTTCTTACGGATGGTTGCAACATTATTTATTTGTAACCGAACATAGCCCAGAAGTACAAGATCAAATGATGACTATATAGAGATTAAGATTAAATCAATCACTAAATAAGATCTAGTTTAATAGACATGGTAGTTGGCTGAATTTAATGCAAGATAAGCAACGTTTACTTGCATCAATCCAGCTGGGCTTTGTATGTCCTAATTAGATTAGAAGGAAGTTTTATCTAAAAAAGCTAATTGAAGCTGAAATTATTTTTTTACTATTGCTGGGTAAATATCCTTTGCATAGAAACTTGTAAAACCTTCCTTAGCTCTCCATCGGAAAAGTACTATGTGAACTGGGATTACGAACAAAGCATGAAAGAAAGTTAGTAGAAAGAAATCCCATGGAATGCCAGGTTGGCCATACATTGCGAAAAGATTTAATGAATGCATTGTTTAAATGGATCAGCCGTTAAAGAATATTGTGACTCAATTTCGTTCAATATTAGAATCATTTTTTAAAAGTTAATGCCTTTTAAATAATTAAACCTACCTATCCTTACTTCAAGAAAGGATTCAGGATTGAAAACCTAAGCCTAGTAGGGCTTTTCAATGAGATCCCTTTTTAGGGGACAAGATTTTTTTTCTAAGGAATGAACCTAATCAAATTTTTACTGATTGATTTAACTTTGATACTTGTAGGGTTTCCTTTGTTGTTTATCTTTCAAAGAAGAAAAGGCAAAGCTTCTTTTTTGCAAAGTTTTAATAATAATGGATTCTTAGATCAGACTCCTATAGAGCTTCCTACTCAACAGCAACTCTTGGCATTGGAGAAACAGGCTAAATTAGAAGGTTCTGGAATTGAATCTGAGTGCTTGATTGGCTTGTGGAAATTTGTCTCCGTATGGAAGCCTGCATCAGATAATGAAGATTTAATCGCAAGCTCATTACTTCGTTTTTTCTCGGCAACTTTAGAGCTGAAAGAAGATGACTCTAAGAATTTTTCTATTAGCAATTCTATTCAATTTGGATTATTCTCAATTCGATTTTCAGGGGGTGGCTATTTAAAAGGAAATCAACCGTTATTAATTTTCTTTTTTAAACATATAGAATTTAAAGCAGGCTCTAGAATTTTGTTTACTAGATCTCTTGATATACCAGAAGAAAAAAACAGACCTTTTTTTTCTTTGATTGCAAAGGCAAAAAATTGTAACTGGCTTTCAGCAAGAGGTAGAGGAGGGGGACTTGCCGTATGGCTGAAAAATGAGAATTCCTAGTTTTATACGTTAAAGATTTTATTGCTTAAGATTTAGGCCATAGGTCTCATTGTATTTATTCACAATGGGAGTTCCCTCTTATTTCTTAGAGTGGTTCTGTTTAATAAGAGAATGCTTTTGAGTGTGATACCTTTTAACCTGCCGAATTTAATTTGATCCAATCAAAAATTAAATATATAGCAAATAGTACTCCAAAATATAAAGGCAGCCTTGGGTACTTGCTTAAAAACCCAGGGGATTTTGAGGTTATTTTTGACTTCTTGGGATTCTTTGGAGTCAACCCCTTTTCTTTTCTTCTTTTAGCTTCTCCCATAGAACGGATTGCTCGTGCAGATTTAATAAATTCATTTTGCCAGAATTCATTAGCTTTAGCTTTTTGTTTAGATAAGGCATATTTTGTTTTTTTACCTTTAACAGCTCTAAATACTTTCATTAATAGATCATCGGTTAAATTGATTTTCAAGACATTCCTTTGCCCTCTTTTAGATAAGGAAAATTAACTTGCGCTTGTAAAAAATAACTTTTTGACTTTTGTCTAAGCTCCTGACGTAATTCTTGCAATAGTTTTCTTATGCTTTTTATGTTCACCCTTGAAAATTAAATGGATCTTTTAAAAACAGTTGTCTTGTGTTTGTTTATTGGATGGGTTCTTTCAAAAGGGATACTTTTTGTCTTGACAAAGATGGGTTAAAGGAATGCCATTATCTTTTTCAAAGCCTCTAGGCCGAAAGCTTTTTTCTTTCTGCTATTGATACTTAAAGAGATTCTTAAAAGCTTTTTGAAAGCAATATAGATTCTTTGAACAAATTGCTCCTAGTCCTTGAAAGGCTTCTTTTGACATGACTGAAATATTTAATTGGCCTCATAAACTATGACAAGAAATACATGAAACACCATAGATAGTGTTTCAAATAAGAAATAGTACTCATGTTTGCGCTAGGCATGCTTATTATACTTATTGTTAAGCTGGGTGATGGGGATTGTCCTGCTTATAGATGAAGGCTTCCTCCTTATAAGGAGGATTTTTTTTGATTACTTTTTGAAAGTATTTTTATCGCTTCCTTATTTGATTGACTCCCTTAATGGGATATCTTTATAGAATAGGACAAATGATTAATGGCACTTAAAGATAAATTCTTCACAAGAGTTTTTAGTAGCGAAGGCACCGAAAAAAGCCAAGAGGGAGTAGTAGAACCTATGAAGCCTGAAAAGATATTGCCTGTTGCCCGGATAGTCATTACAGCTATTGTCGCAGGAATATGCATTGCACCAATAGCTATTAATGTCATAAAACAAGGAGGGTTGTCATAAGTTATTTGGGTCCAGTTAGAAAGAATTCAGCTTCAAGGCTTCTTAAGCAAAAAGATGCTATCTAATTGAAGTGATTATCTTATGAACTGTTGTATTAGATTTTTTGATTTAAATTTTAATTATCAGCTTTATAGCTTTTTCTTTTGTCGACCCCACCAGATCCATCTGGTAACAATCAAAATTGGTATAAAACGTACTAATTGATGGATTAAATTAAGTAAGGGGGAAAATGGATTTACTTCTCCAATAACAAAGGCATAGATTCCGATCCAAAGTTTAGTAACAGGAGCGGGTCCTAAAACAGGAGTGTTAAGTTTCAGCCAAAAGATAATAAAGACTATATTTATCAAAAGAGAAACTATATGTCGATTATGTTTCCTTTTTAGAAGTTGAGAGACTTTCATTTTTTAGAATCTAGGTTTATCTTGTTTTTTTGGAGATTGTACTGTATTAATTCCTTTTAGATGTAAGCAGATTCTCGAGGTTGGGCCATGCATCAAGTAGTTCTTTAATTGCCTTTCTGTTTGGGGTATATAAAATACAAGAGAATGCACTAATTAAATAAAGTAAAAACCACCATTGACTTATTGCAAAGATTGAAAAGAATGAAAAAACAAAACTACCTAAGAAAACAAAAAATAAGGATCTATTAATAATCTCCAAAGGTGGTGATCTCCTTGCTTTTTTAAATGGCTTCCTAGCAAATTCTTCTCTCTTTTTCTCTTCTAGGTCTTCTTTTTTTATCCTAGCCTCTTCTTTATCCAAGGCATCAATTGTTTTTCCAAGGTCTGCGATTTCTTCGCTTGTTAAATTCTTTAAGGGGTTAGAGTCTCTTTCAGATTTAAGAATCATTTAAGTCTCTTCCTTTTGAGTAATCAATATATTCTAGTCACTCATAAAAAACTTTACTTTTTGGAAATTAGAAGGAAGAAATATCTAATAGGTAGATTTAACTTAATTTTCTTTTAACTTTTAATAGTGAAAATTATTATGTAATCGTCTTGTCAGATTGATTTGAAGATGGTTTTGGTGGAATGAGGTTTTGTAGTTGAATAGCAAGCTTTTCGCAGGAAGTATTTTTTTGGAGATAAGGTTCATCACTTCTGACTTCAATTGAACATTCTCGAATGCTTTTATTAGTCCATGAAATTATGACTTTAACTTTAGATTGGTAATTAACTGCTTGAATAGGTTCCTCAGCGAAGATCTGGGCATGACTGCTGAATTCCTTTGAGATATTTAGGCCAGCTTTCTCTAAGAGGCTTTCAAAGCTTGTAAATAAGCAGTCATTATCTAAATTACTTAGGTAGCGGAAGTAAGCCATACTTTATAAAGACATTGAGAAAACACCCAACAATCTACCCATAAATGGGTAGTCCCCTTATTTATTTATATCAAGCGACTTGGCCCTTATGTAAAACTTTTATGTCTCCTTAATGTTTTGCAGGCTTTTATGTTTTCAATTATTCTTTTATTTAGAAAGTTATTTTGGCATTGCTTGATGTCTTGATAGTTGAAGATGATCTAATCCTTTTGGATTTTTTGACTCAAGAGGTTTCTAATCAGATCAATGTTCCTGAGAGAAGAGTAAGGAAGGCATCTTCTCTTGAAAAAGCTCGATATTTAATTTCTCAGAAAATACCCGATTGGCTTTTGCTTGATCTTCGCCTTCCAGATGGTTCAGGTGTTGAATTAGCCCAGGAGTTTGTTCGAGATAATTTAAAAGCAAAAATAATAATACTTACAGCTCAAGCTGATCAATTTGCTTTGCCTGCAGACCTATTAAAAAATATCCATGCATTACTTAATAAGGCAGATGGATTGGCTCCTTTGCGGGAAGCAGTTTGGGATGTTTGTAGGAGCTTAGATAGGGATCTTCCTGATTTAAATGCTCTTACTCCAAGACAATTAGAGTTTTTAAGACTTATTGGAGAAGGCCTAGATACTGCCCAAATTTCAAAGCAATTGAATATTAGTTTCTCTACAGCTCAGACACATAGGCGGCAAATTACACGAAAATTAGGAGTTAAAGGTTCTGCCTTGGTAACTCTTTCAAGGAACCTACCTAATGTTTCATAAAATGCTGATCAATTATAAATTGAAAAAATTTGTTGATTTAATTTCTATTAATTTAGTTGCAATATCAGCATATTTTTTACTTGCATTTTTGGCTAAAGAAGCTTTTGCTTGGCAATCGACAGCTATAACCTTATGGCCAGCATCTGGATTAGCTAATGCATTATTGATATCTCATGGTTGGATAGCTCTGCCTGGTTTAGCAATTGGAAATTTTCTTGGAACAGCTTTTGACCCCAATGCAGGTTTTTCTTTTGAACCATTTATGATCCCGGTGGCTATTGCAGCTTCAGCCCAAGCAGGGTTTGTTCGATGGATGCTCATCCGTAAGAATCTTTTAACTGACCCTTTAACGCGAATTCCTAAACTAATAACCTTTCTCTTGATTATTGGGCCTTTAGGAAATTGGCCAGCAGCAGCAACATTTTTGTTCTATAAAATTGCTAATCCAGTCAATTTGAAGATTTTAAATTTCGAACTTCTTGATTCAGATTACGTTAATGGCGCGTTCTTCTGGTGGCTTGGAGACTCTCTTGGCTCCTTGCTGTTATTACCTTTGCTTTTGTTGCTATTGCCATTCAAAAGACCCTATTGGCTAGAACGACGGACTTATCTGCTTAGACCACTTTTAGCAATGATTGTATTGCTGTTTACGGGGACATTCATAGAAAGAATCCTATTAGAGCGCATTGATATAACACCTCAAATGTTAGAGCCCATTCAAGACTTAAGACTTTTATATACCTTTGCTTGGATTGTTGTTGCTCTTGGTGTTTTGGGATTTATTTTACAAATCTCTGGCAAATATCTAGAGCAAGAAAAACTTTTGATGCGCTCTCGATTGGCGGGAGATGCAGCAGGAGCAGTGATCCATGAAATTGGACAGCCATTAATTCGATTAAGATTAAGACTTGAAAATATTGTTACATGGCATAAGAAAAGCTTAAATATTGAAAATAAAGAGTTTCCCTTTAATAAAGATATAACGAATGAGGCAGAAAAAAGTCTTCAAGAATTAAATGCTGTAGTAGTTAATACTAGATCAATTCAAGACCTAACATTGGCTGGAATCCGCGATACTAATGAGGCTGATTTAGCAGATGCGATTGCAATGGCATCTGCTCAACTTCGATCAGATTTTGATCGACTTGATCAAGATCTTTCGGTCTTAATCAAAAAAGAATTACCTAAAGTTAGTTCTGGGCAAATCCAGTTACAGGCAGCTATAAGGAATTTACTTTCTAATGCTAGTAAAGCTGCAGGAGAGCATGGAGTTATTCGAATAAATGCTGGGTTTATGTTGGGTTATGTTGTGTGCGAGATAGAAGATACTGGATCGGGGTTTGACTCTGTATCCATCCCTGATGGAAGGAAAAGAATTAAATCTAATACAGGTGGAATGGGACTTGGTTTAATGATTGTTAGGAGAGTAATAGATGATAATGGCGGCGAGATTGAATTCTCTTCATCTAAAGAATTGGGTGGGGCAAAAGTAAATATTTTCCTTAAGCCCTATTAGAAGAAATTGATAATAAGAGACCTAGCCATGGTTTTATTTTTTCTGGTGCAAGACTTTTACTTTTTTAAGCTTATTTAAATTTCCTGCAAAGGACATGGCTGATTTTAGGGTTCAAGGTTGATTTGATAATTAATGACTAGTCTCTCAGGATTTTTTTGAGATCTTTTAAAATCGAAAAGTTTAGTTGATCTTTAAATTTAGTTGCATTCTTAATATTTAATGGACTGCCCAAGAAACTCCTGCTATTTGTGAACAGTAACATTGAATACTTTTTGGATTAATTCACATGAATAACGAAAACCTTACTGACATCCTTTTGGCAGCCATCCTAGTTTCATCTACTTATGATAAGGATCAGCCAGTAATTAAGTGGGGTGGATTAGTTGTTGCTGTTGGAGCAGTGGTGTCTGTTCTATTTGCTTAATAAATCCTTTGTCTAACGTTAGGCTTTTATTTTTTAGGGCTAGCTCAAAGTAGCTAGCCTTTTTAGTGACTGTCTTTAAACCCCTTTGAAAGATTTATTCCCTAGTTGAAGTTCTAGTTCCATTTTTCTTTTAGCAATGTTCTTTTCGTTTTTTATTAAGCGAAATCCAATCCATGCAATACCAATGCCAACCATTGCAGGTAAGCCAGTTACTGAAATTTTTGTGATGCTATTCATTTAATGAACTTGAAACTCTTTGAATTTAGCCAATTAGTCTTTTAATAGATCACTGTTTACTATGCCTTGGGAATAGGTCTAACCATTATGAATGAGAGGGTAATCATCTTCATATTGATATAACTTTTTCTTGATTGAATGTGCCTTTTTGAAAAGGCTTATAGCTTCTTTGCGACCCAATGCTTCTTCAGCTTCAAGCATGACTTTCGCATATTCCCTATTAAGTTGTTTTTTAGTCATTAAGACTCCTTAGGTTAGTTTCTTTTAATGAATTGGACTAGACCAATATCACTTCTGCTTGAGAGGTCTATCTCTAGCTTTATCTCTACTGAGATAAATAGAAGATAACACATAATTATCCCAACCAACTGGAGAGGAGCCAAAAGAAAGCCAGTACTTGCGTGCCATGGCCGGATTAGGATGCGACCACCCAAGGGATTCATGAAAAATTGATTTCTTTTAATCAGTCTATTTATTTAATATTTCTTGATTTTCTTCGTGAATGTAATTAATACAAAGGCTAAAATATATTTTAGCAAATAAGCTATCTGATTAATAGTAAAAATGAGTAAGTACTTTGTAGAATCAAATACAACTTTAGAAACCTTTTGATTTGCTTGCGTTATTTTTAACCTGTTTTTTATTTGAATATGACTGAGGCCTCTTTAGCTGTTGAAAGAATGCAAAGCCTATCCCACATATAAGAACTACAAGAAAGATTATCATTGACCATAAGACATATAACGTAGTTGTATTTGCATCGCCTAATTTAAGGGAGCTAGGAATAAAGTAGTTCATATTTGAATGTTTTCAAATAATTTTTTTTTGGTATTTTTTGCAAAATATTTATCTCTATAACTTAGTAAGGAGCTAAAAGAGTTATTTAGAAACATTTTATTATTTAATTACCTGCTATCATTTTTTTTTGAATTAAATAACTTTCTTGTAATTTCATTAATAAGAATCTAAACCTGCAGCAAAGGGAAAAACCTGGTCATCTCCTAAGTCAGGATAATTATTGGTTCTGCTTTCATCGATTGGGCTTTCTGCCATCTCGTCAATCTTCAGGCTTGAATTATCATCAGATTTTTCAATAACTATTTGAAGAGGGTTGTCTCCATTGGCTTCTGGAGAAAGAGCTTTAGCATCAGTTGGCAACAAAAAAAACGTTGATGCTATTAAAACTATTGACATAACTAAAAAAGTTGAGGCTTTGCATAATTCTTTTAGCCTTAAAGCTGGCACTGTTTGTTGCTGTTTAATTAATAAGGTCATTCTTTTGACTCCTTTTATTTTTTAATCTAGAGACATAAAGGTGTTAATACACCTTTTATGACAAAAATGAAGCTTAACTCTCTGGATATATTGTTGATTAATTTGACCCTTTTTTGACTATATAATTGTAGTTAACGCTCGTTTTTTTTCTTTTTTATTAAAATTTCTAAAAGTTGAGAAACTTATATTTCTAGCCTTTTGTTGACTTCAAAAGACAGATATCTAGAAAATTTTTATGGGAGCAAGGAAAGTTTAATTTAATATTTGATTGAAGAGAGCAAGTGATTTCCCCAATAGAGCCGGGAATGAACCAATTAACAAAAGGACTACACCAACTAATATTGCAATATAAGCAATATCATAAATGAAGTCTTTGTAGTTATATCTTTTCTTGTTCATTTTTTAGTAAGTCAATTTAGATAAAAAAACATCAAAAGCCGCTTATCTTTACTTTACACTTTTCTAAGAAATGAAATTATCATTTTCTTAGAGGGACATTCTTTTGTAATTCACAAAACAATCACTTTTACGACTCTTCTCCTGTTGATTATTTTAGAGCTAAGAAAGAAATCCAATCAAAAAGTATTGCAAAGCCTTCTTTAGAGAATCAAAAGTATTTTTATTTCTCTTTAGAACTCATATTAAAGAGGGAAGACAACTCAACTGATAATCGTTATAACTAATCAAAGTCTTGTCTTACATCAAATGTCCGAGATAATTCCCTCCAAAGATGGCTCTGCAGCGAGCTCAAAATTAATTTCTTTTGGAATTGCGCCTAGAGGAATCATAGCCATTGGAATTGTTCCGATGGGAGTAGTAGCCATTGGAGTTGTTTCGATGGGAGTTGTAACCTTAGGCGCTGTTGGGATGGGAGTGTTCAATGTATGTTTAGTTGGATGTGGCCTTTTGGCTTATGGCATCATTGCTATGGGTCTGATGTGAGAAATTTTTATTTTTCAAGAAGCAACAAGTTAGTATATTGCTTAACTAATTCGATGCTACTAATAAATCTTAAAAAGAAGAATATCTTCTTTAGTTTTTATAGTCATATTCCTATATTATGACTAGGGTCGATTGCTGTAGTCAGTTCTGCTTTATTAGTTTATATAAGTAAAAGCCTGAAGCTCCAATGATTGCATATGGCATGAGGTCATGTATTGCAAGAAGTATGACATAAAGTCCTACTCCAGCGATAAGACTCTTTTTAAAAAGTAGTTGATTACTTTCACTAAGGGCTTCCCACTTTTTGACTAGAGAGTCCATTGTTGATTCAATCTTTTCTTATATATTCACAGGTTTATAGATAATAGCAAACATATACTTGAGTTCAAAAGAAGTAATTCTGCTTCTTAGCGACTAGCTTTTAACTCTTTATAAAAGAATAATTAGGGTCTTACATGAATTAGGGATTGATTTTTACAAGTCTGATAACAAGTAGTCGTAATCTTAAATTCCTCTATGTTGTGAAATTATCTTCATCCATTTATTAATTTAGATAATATAATTGACTTGACCGAAGAAACTATAAACTTGATATCCCAATTGTTAATAGTACAAAAAGCACCCGTACCTTTAGACCTATTTCTCTATAAGGCTTTTCTTGCGTTAGTTGAAGTTGCCTTCTTATGGAGCGCTTTATTAAATTACAAAGGAAAGAATCCTTTAATCCAAATTATAGTTGCGAGAACTACAGAGGCTATATATATATATGCCAATAGATCTTTCCAATAGTGTTCTTTAGGTTCTTGGGACATATGAAAAAAGATTTTTGTTCACCACATAAATATTTATAGCGACATAAAACGTGCTTAGCTTGCTCTCTTATTACTAAGCAGCACGTGAATCTTTTTGTTTTTGAAATTTTGCTGCCATAGTAGGGTTGTTCCTAGTTAGTTTTTTAACAGTAACTTCTTGAGCCTTGTCATTGGCCAATCTCAGATTCCTATCTGCTCCGAGTAAAGCATCTTTGGTTTTTTGTAGGTGATCTATTGATTTATCAATTTCGTGTATAGCTGTTTCGAATCTTCTAGATGCAAGATCATAGTTCTTGCTAAATGCAGTTTTGAAGATTTCTAGGTCTTCTTCGAAGTGTGTGATATCTATTTTTTGTGACTTTATTACAGCAAGCTCTGATTTATATTCCATTGATTTCATTGCAGCATTGCGAAGAAGAGTAATTATTGGAAGGAAGCATTGTGGTCGAACTACATACATTTTGGGATATCGATGTGATACGTCGACAATTCCTGAGTTATAGAAGTCACTATCTAGTTCAAGTAATGAAACCAAGACTGCATATTCGCATCCTTTCTCTTGTCTGTCTTTGTCTAACTCTTTTAAGAAATCTTCGTTTCTTTTCTTTGTAGAAGTAGCTTGATTTTCATTCTTCATCTCAAACATAATTGAAACTATTTCACTCCCATTGCTATCTAGATCACGAAAAATGTAGTCGCCCTTGCTACCAGTACTAATATCATTATCTTTTTCAAAATAGGAAAGTGGGAAAGCTGTAGATCGGATTCGATTGAATTCATTCTCACAATGTTTTTCTAGAGATTCCCCAATCATCTTTGTTGATAATCTTAGCTTCATGTCCCTCAGCCTTGCGATAGCATCATCCCGATCTTTAATTTGAATTTCATATTTTTCTTTCAAAGAGCTTTCTGCTAGCTGTTTCTCAAGTGAAGCTTTTTCAAGCTTGATTTTTAGTGATTCGCTTTCCTTTTGTAATTCAAAAATTGCCTCAGTAATGGCTAACCTTTGAGACACCTCAGTGCTCTCTTGTAATTGTTGTAACTTGAAAAAGATATCATCGCGTTCTTTCTCGGCAGATTTCTTTGCTTCAGAAATTGCTAGCTCTTTTTCTAATTCGGCAGCATTAACCTTTGATTGCAATCTTTCTATCTTGGTATCTTTTTCTTTTTCTGACTCTTGCATTTCTATTTGAAGACTTTGCTTTGCAAGTTCTATGGATTTGAGCTTATCTTTTTCAGCGAACTCAAGTCTTTCTGTTAGCTCTTTTTGGAACTCACCATTTTTTACTTGTTTTAACAGATCTGCGTACCTAGATTCGTTAACCTTGAATACCTTTCCGCATTCTGGGCAGTTGATCTCATTCATGCTCATGGAACCTTCAAGTACAGTTGAATAGACATTGTATTTTTATACTTAAAAAGTTCTACAAGCAAGAACTTTGTTAAGGGGAAGGGGAAACAGCCGCAATCCTTGGAATATTTGCTCAAAAGTACTTTTCTTGAAAACCAGCCTGTAAAGAACTATTTTTTCATCGTTTCTAAATGATGTATATAAATCATGCTTTTGATAAGTCTTTGTCTTAACTAGACATTTTTGTAATAGGTCTTCTCAAAACCGTTCATATCTTTAAATTATCTCAAACTTTCTTTCGTTGTTTTGATTAAGCAATAAAAGTCATAAAAACTGAACAAGACTTCTTAATCTCTTCCATGAACATCTCTTAGGTTCCCTCGAAATTTGTACTGTTCTACATTTGACCCTAAGTTTTGAATTAACTTGCTAGTTGCAAATGCGGCCTGACTAGAGAATTTTGTTTTGGATTGTAATTTTGCTACAGGCATGATGAATTTCTGGACGATCTATTAGTAGCTATAGCAGAAAAACTATTACCATGAAAAGGGAAGTATGAAAAGGTTTACTAGCTGTTTATTTTTTAGGGGATTATTCATATTGCTACGAAGCGTATAAATAAAATTATTACTAGCAACGGCAGAAGTCATTAAAACAAGGTTGAAAATTCCGTGATACCTAAAATAATTCTTCAAATATAAATAATCTTTTTGTGTGACTGTGAAATTCTTATGACTTACCCTATCTTCAGGTAGTACAAGTTTGAAAACCATGCTTCATCAGGCTGATTTTCTTAGAGAAGTTGAGAATAGCTTAAGTTATAGGCGAGATGAAGAATCTTTGATAGAAATATGCGATGAGAATGGTTGCCTTAGTGAAGAGCAGGCTGGGAAGCTTCTCGCAAATCATGGACATACGTTTGATGAAGTATTAGAAGATCCATATGATCGAGATCCTATTAAATTAGAGGCTAGGAATGTAGAAGAACTACTGCTATGGCTTGGTTATTGAATCCAATATTAAGGGGATTTGATTTTTACTTCATGAAGGACTTGGAAGGATTGATCTTTAGGGCAGTAAAGAAGGACCTTATTCTCTCCATTTAGATTTAATCCAGTTTGAAGTTTTAATAATTCAAAGGATGTGAGAGCTACTCCTCCTGTGTTTACAAATAAAACTGGCAATGTTCCTTCCTTGCCTTGCATATTTTTCAAATCAATGGCTTGCTTGATGATTTGATTGGCTTTTTCTATGCCAAATTTTTCTAAGAGATCAGACCATAAATAATTAGCTGGTTCGCAACTTGAAAGATCTAAAGCAGTAGTCATTTTGATAACCTTTCAATTATTTATATCTAAGAGCTTGTCCACTTTTCAAGCTATCTTTTTTTAATCCTGAAGTTAATTCAAAAAACTAATTTTTAAGTCGTTTCCCTCTATAGAGCTGAACAATTCCACTCAAGGCGTATAGCAAATGAGTTAATGCATAAAATGTGGATTAGATTTTCTCTCCCTTTAACTTATTGAGGAATTGGCTTCAACCCATGAGAATACAAGCCTAATACCTTCTTAGGGATATTTGGCTAATATCTTTATGGACTTAGTTCTGAAAAATAAATCCTGTTGATCAGAAAAGTCTTTTGATTAAATCTAATAAAATAGATACAGAGAAGGATCCCGGTTACTATTTTATTAAATTTAAGCAGGAAGAAAAGTTCTTTATTTTCTGTCCTCTACATCAAACTTTTCAAGATTAGGGCCTGCAATTGCACCTACAATTGCAAAAAGAATTACAGATACAACCCCAGCTGCAGCAGCTGATGGAGCAGAACCAATACCAAATGTTGCGAATGAGAGAAAAGCCATGAATTCCTAAGACTTCATATTGATAACTCAGGGAGCATACAAACTTACTGAGCACTCATAAAGGATTTTGCAGAAATCTTCGTATTTCGTTGACCTTATTCCACCTGGGTTTTCTTTAAGTGGATTTAGATCAATCCTAATGATCCAGCTGTAAACCCTATCCCACAAAGAAAAATAAACTCTAATAAATCCCTTGTGCCATTAGGAATTTGATTTAAAATAATCGAAATTTTTTGAGCCATTTGGACCTTGTACTCACAGGGTGAAAGAAGAGAATAATTAGAAAATTTTCTAACTGAGAGTATTTAGATATGAATTAAACTTTTTCTTTTGATTTCAAATAGAGCAACAAGCAAAATGCTTAAGCAGCATTCCTCAGAAAAGATAAAAATTCAATAACCCTTGTCAATTCAAGGCGCTTTAGCCAGAAGGGACAAGATCATTAAAAATTGCATGAGTTATATAAGCGTTGAGCATTTAATTGCTCCTTAAGCTTTTTATTCTCTGATTCCAAAGTCTTCATTTCTTGTTGTACTTTGTTTATAAGATCTAATGTCCATTGCCAATTCCGATCTTTGCAATGAGCTTTAGCATGCTCCAAATCCATAATCTTTATCAACTGGTATTTAACATTAGCTAAGTATTCTTTTCTTTTCAAAGAAACCTAAAATAGGGAAATTATTTTAATTGAGAGTTGGATTCTTAATTATTTTAGGCATTTCTAGACAAGTTTGATTAATTAAGTTCCTCCCTTTAGAGGCCTTATAACGTTAAATATTCTTTTAGAAAAACAAAGACTTAGTATTAAAAGGCAATTAGATTCGGGGATTTCTTAAATTTAGGGGTTTTTACTAATTACAAAATTTCCTGATTTGCTTTAGAAAAGAATTAGTAGATGGTTGATTATGAATTCTTTACAAGTCAAGAAAAGCTTAAGTTGTAAGCTCCCAAGGAAAAAAGAAGCTATAGAAGCCCTCCTGAGTTTGCTTTGGAAAAAGCAAAAAAAAGATAGACCTGCATGGTTATTAAAGGAGCTTAGTTCTTTTTGAAAATGCTAATATTCTTCTAATTCAGATAATTCTTCCTCGAAGAACCATTGGGTAATACCAGTATCTAATTCAAGAACAAGGCCAAATTGATTCCCATCAACCATCTTGAAACCAACCAGTTTCCCAATAGGAGCCTTTTCAAGGTTTGACCAAATTGACTTGGGCATCCTATCTCTAATTTTGCTTAGATCTACCTTGAGCATTTGACCATTCTTAAGTTTAGATGAATCTTTAATCATTTATTTCATGCTTTATTTGTTTAAGAATTTATATGGGAAAGGTTTAAAGCATAATATTTTTTAAATATTGAATTAGTACAAAGAAACTCACAGATCATTGCTTATACCTTTATAGTTCATGAGAATTATATGATTTTATCTTAGGACTATGCTTGTTAAAGAGGAAAAAAAATCACTAACTCGTCTTGCTTTGCTTGTTTTTGGATGGGGATTAGGCTTAGATCGTTTTTATGAAGGAAGAACTAGAGATGGAATACTTAGCATTGTAGGGTGGGCATTGATATTTGGAGGTATTATGTTTCTTTCTCCATGTAATGGATATGACTATGCAGAAGGGGTTAAGAAATACTCTGAAGTAAGTCCCAACCCTCTAATTATTCTTCCTTTGGGACTTGGTGTTTATGGAGCAACATTGGTTATTAGAAAAGCCTTTAGATTATTACGTTCATTTGAATCTGCAGAATAAAATATATTATATTTTTACTTTGAACTAACACTAAACAAGGCTAAAAATATTATTTTTAGCCTTGTTTAGTGACTTACCTCTAATATTTATTAGGCTATAGTTTGTTTGTATAGAATTAGATTTAAAATTAAAAAGGGTTGCCTGGAATGAAATGTAGTATAAGTATTCCTGTTAATGCTGCAAAAACCACTGAGACTGCTATAGCAAGAAGCCCTTGAACCATTCCACCTTCAGTTTCTCCTTTGGCCATAAAAGTAATACAATATTATTAATTACTAATTTAATAGATTGATAGCCTTTTCGCGAAGAAATTAAGAATAAAAGTTTTTTTTATTTGAAAGGATTTTGCCAACGAAGCTTAAATTTTATATTTTCTATATAAAAGGATTGAAAATTGAGTAATCATTCACATTGCTTCCTCTAATCAAATACGCTTTCTTGGTTTAAGTTTAAAAAGGCTTTCTAAAATGCTTAAACCATTATTTTGGAGAATGCTAGCAGCTTCAACTAATTATTATGGAGACTCAATAGGTTTGGCTCCTATTGCTCTTGGTAAGGTTAGATATGAAACAAAAAACACTCAAAATAAAGATTTCTGGTCTAATGAGTGTGCTTCACGCCCAAATAGAATTGCATGCTTGAATTATGACTCTTAGAACTTCTATTCTTTTTACTTCCAATAAGTTTCTACAGATTAGTTGTTTTAATACCCAGATTTTTCAAACCAAGAAGGTAATAATTAATTACTTTAAAATAAATCCATTTCTTAATGATTAATCTAACTGAAGCTTATTCTTTCTCTTTAGGGACCGAACCTTTTGAAGTTCTTGGATTTGAGAATGAGGACGAGCTAGAAGCAGCCCTGGCCTTATTAATGGAAGAAACTTCTATTTAGAAAATTTTACGAAAGCTATAACAAGTATTCAACTTATTTTTTTATACTTCTTTGCATTTAATAGGAATATCTAATCGTTCTACAGAACTCTTGAGTTTGATTTTAAGCAGCAGATTTTTTATTAAAAGCTACTGACGTCTCTTTTAGTAATTCACGTAGACCTACTAAAACAAACCATGCTAGGCCACTGCCAATAACTACTGGGATAAGTTGCTCTATGTTGATCATAGTAAACCTCCTTAGTAAATACGGAGGGGGGCATTTTTTCTTCTATTGCCCCCCTAAGCCTTAAGGCTTTTTCTTGCAAATGCCTTTAGGCTCTAATTAATTTCTAATCGAAAACTTATAAGTTGTCTATAAGACAAATGACTTAAGTATTTCTACTATCCAAGTTTTGCAAGGAATCTTGTTTCGCTTTACTTGCAGTAAACCATGCTTCAAAGGCTGTAATAGAAGCTATTAAGAACAAACCTAATAATGAGGTCAGATCATTATTAGGTTGTATTGGATCCGATGGGTCTATTCCTAATTGATTGTAAAAACCTATAATCAACCATAGTGATGAAACAATAGTCGTAACCCAGTAGGCTCTCCATCTACGTTGGTAAATATAACCAACACCTAAACCTGGGAAGAAATTTAATAATGCAGAAACCCATCCTGATGAATATGCAATCAAATCTTTTTTTACTGATTTTTCCATCAAAAATCCTTTTGTAGCTATTAGATGACTTTTATAAGCATCATGCTGATGGCTTATTAGGAAGCAATATCTTCATCTTTATTTGATATTTCAGAAACGACCTCTTGCGATTCATTCTCAGAAGAGACTTCTTGTTGATTCAATTCAGTCAATGAATCAATCTCAATAGTTCCATTGACTATTCCTTGGTCAGTTGGAATTTCTTCTTTTTTAGGGGCTTCATCTTTTGGCTCAAAAGTTTCATTTTGAGCTATGTCTTCGCTTTGACTATTCTCAATATTGAGGATTTCAGTTTTGTTTTCTTCATGGGAAGGTTTTTTAGAAATATCTTGAGGTGTTTTTATTTCTGTTTCTTGTGTTTGCTGAACAGGTCCTCTAACTTCATCAACTTCTTTTGTCTCAGACTCCTCTTGAATGCTTTTTTGAATCAAACTTATTAGCAAAACTGTGAGATCTTTTAGATTAATAAATAAACCTTTCAGGTTAATAAGCATTTCTTTTAGAACAGCTTTAATATCATCAGCCTCCTTGCTTTTATTGAAAACTAGTAGAATAGCAATTCCAATTGCAACAAGAAATATAAAGGAAAGTAAAACAAGCATTTAATTTCTAGAAAATATTCTTCTTAAAGATCACTTGTTTCTTCCAATTTTTCAAGTAGGGGTTAACAACACTTGAGACGACTCTCTGAAAATTGAATCTTTTGCCTCATGACTTTTGAATAGAATCTAAGCTTATAGAAAGAGTTTTTATCTAATATTTTTTTTTGTATTTACTTAGTCTCAAATCAGATCAATTAAGCTATAAGTATTTATAAAGTTTCTTTGGGAACTTCAATCTTGGGATTTGTTTAAGTTGAGAGTGCTTTTCTCCTTAAAAGCACTACAGAATTTAAATAAGATTGGTTATCTTGGCTGAGATCACAAATATTAGTAACCCTATAGAGCTTATGCTCAATGCAATCCCAGCGATGATAAGTAGGTTTGACTTTTTAGCAGGCTCTTCAGGGCTGTCTTCCTTTAACATCTTTCTTGGGATTGGTACTTTCATTTAGGAATCAAAAACAGGTCCACTTGTCACAATAAAAGATATTTTTTATTATGTAGTGCCTATTTCTTTTAATCAGTGCTAATTCTATAGAGATACTAAAAACGATGACAAATCCACAACCTGAAAACGACCAACCCAAATGGGATTACACCTCGAGCAGACAAAACTTTATTACAGGAGCTCTTGTTGTAGGAGGTAACCTCATGGTTATAGTTCTCTATGTCTTATATAGAACTGTACCTGCAGTTCATCAGATAATTTCAGGCAAGCCTCTTTAGAGTGGCCTATTACCTTTATAATCGAACTTTAATTTTAATTTCCTATGACATCATTAAGAGAAAGAGTTAATGCTCACCTGCCAATAGTTCTTCAGTTTATTAGCACTATTTCTTTGACAATAATTGCCTTAACTGCAATTTGTGGATCTAGCTCACTTAAAAAATTAGCAGAAAGCCACTCTCCAAATACTGAGTCCTCAGCATTGAATAAAGTACATATGCATGAATAATTTTGCCTATTTAAATTATTTTATAAATAAAATCTATTTAGAATAATATTCAAGCTTTCATTCTTTATTTGACTCGATTACTTAATCTATTAAATATTATAAAAGTAAAAATAATTATTCCAATTATTGGTATCAAGTAAATTGCAGCGAAAATACCCATTATTAAGATGGCTAACACTATTAGAGTTGAAATCATATATAGAAGGAGTCTAATTAAACCAGCCATTCTCTTAGGCCATATTTGACCTGTGAAGAGGTCTATTTTATATTGAACATCTCTTTGTTCTTTTTTAAGCTCAGAGAGTCTATAAAGGTGCCATTTCATTGACCTTTCTACGTTTGATTCGACCATTCTTTTTTGAATTCCAATAAGAAAATTCTTTTCTTTGGAAAATAATGAACGGATTCTTACCACTTGAGCTTCAAGTATTGCTTTGTTCACTTCTGCAATTTGCAGTTCTAAATATTTAACTCTTTCAATCAAAGCTGTAATTGAGTTCTCATTTTGATATTGATCAACTCTTTGAATTGAATAAGTTTTTTTTGAGCTTCGGAACAACACGTTCTGAAAAGTTAATAATAGCTTTTATTAAATATTATCGTTTTTCTTGAATTTAAAAACTTACACCATAAAAAGAAGGAGCCTTAAGGCTCCTTCTTTTTATGGATAATTTGAAGCTTCTGGGTTAAGGCACCTGGGGCCATGTTTCTAGGTGTTGGGCTGATCTCTTTTAAGGGCACCTATAACGATGCGGAAGAGAAACGACTGATGTGACGCACCTAAATCATTGATCCTTGTCGCATCAGACGCATTGCCTACTTTGAATTGAGACTGTTGGAGCAGGAGCCAGAAGTCAGACTGCTTCTATTAAGTACTCAGGTGGAGTGTCTACCAAGTTGGTGCCTCCGAGTTAGATATTCATATAATTGCTGTCCTGATAAGAAAATGCAATCGGTTTTAATGCCCATTGCATTTTTATTCAATTTCTAAGATAGTTAGGGATTGTGGTTAAAAAGATATTTACAGAGCTCTGTTTGTTTGATGTCATCAGAAAAATATCTTTGTGATTAGGGATAATCCCATTCCTATAGAAACAATCTCAAAGGCTTTCTTCACTAGAGCTTCTCCTTTGCTTAACGAAAGATGAGCACCAAAGTAGCCACCAAGTAATGAGCCACCTATTAAAACTGGTAACCAGTTCCATTGAACTTCTCCATTCATTCCAAGTACTAGAGCACCTGTCCCATTCCAAAAAATCCCAACCAATACGAGTGTGTAACTAATTGCTCTTGAATAAGAAAGTCCAAACCATTCAACTAGCCAAATTGTTACAAATAGACCAGTGCCTGAACTTAATGATCCATTAAGAAACCCAAGTATGAATAAAACTAAACATCCTAAAACCCTGTTTAAATATTTTGATTGTAATTTGTAGCTCTTTGTTTTTAGCGGAGACTTGTTTGAAGAGTATAAACCAAGAGATAGGGTAAGAATACCTAAGGAAAATGTGGCAATCTTGCTTTGGATATAAATAACTAAACTTGCCCCAATCAATACTCCAGGTAATCCGCATATAAGTATTAGAAAAACAAGATAAGGCTCCAAGCTCTTTTCTTTAGCATGTCTAATACTTGCTCCTATTCCTAAAGCAATACTTGCCAATTTGTGAGTTGCTAGAGCTTTTGCAAATGGAAGCCCTAATAAAATTAATGCAGGCAATTGAATTAATCCAGCTCCACCTCCTGAAAAGGCAGAAAGAATGTTCGCACAAATTGCTATTAGTGCAAGTGCTAGATTTAAAAAGAGTTCTTCTATTAGCATTAAATTCTTTTAAAAGGCGAAATTATTTAATTAGAAGTATTATGTATTAACTCTCTAGAGCATCTTTTTATTGCTAAAAGGCTTTAATACATCATAAATTAAATTAACAAATTTCTTTTAAATTAATTGCAGAAAAAAACTAGTTATATTCTTTTCAAGCTTAATTAATTCGGGCAGCTAAAAATTCAAGAAGCCCTACTAAATTTACCTTCTTTTAAGCTGTTTAAAATATATATGATGGTATATGGACATAGTAGAACACCTATTATTGGAATGACTAGGTAATTAAATGACATAAACATTTGGTTTCTTCATCATTACTAGCAAAAATCCAGAAAATGAAAACCAAATTGTCTAAAATGAAACATCTTTTTTATTAATCTAGTGTTTTTAACAATAAATTTCTATTTATATAAAAGCTTTGAATCTATAGAGATCACTTTTTATTAGGATTAACTTTTTAATTTAAAGAAAATATAAGGAGCTATTAAAAAACATCACTAGTTACATTGATCAACCATTTTACGAAATTGATTGGATTGATAACATAAGACAATTCATTCCCTGAATAGATTACTTGATTGAATTGACTTTTCTTATTAGACACTTTATTCGATTGAACAATATTATTGTTAACAGAAATGATTTCATTACTAAAAAACCACCTTTTAGAACCATCGCTAAGCTCTAAAAAGAAACCTATGTCTGTTCCATCAGTGATTTTATAACCTAAAACTTTTGCATTTGAATTGATTTGAAGTTTTTGCTGTAAGTCTATTGAGATATTGTCCTGAATACGTTCAATATCTATTGCGACAGTTGAGTCAATATCTATAAGATCTCCGATTTGTTCTATTTCCTTCAAAATTTAAATGCAATTATTTAGAAATCTTACCGTAATTTGTACTCATTAAATCTGACGCGTTCAAGTAATGATTTAAGAACATCTATTCTTTGACTCCTTAAAACCCTTTCTTGTTTCCGCTGCTCTCTTTCTCGCCCATATAGGCATTTACCTTTAGGGCTCTAAATATTTTAGTTATTCCAATTGTTACAAGACGGAAAACAAGTACTGCAAATGCTACGAATCCAGCGGCCAAAGCAATTGATAAAATTGTTGACCCTAAATCAATTTGACTTAAGCTGTTCATTGGAATTACCTTCTAAAGGAATAACCCTTACTTCTCAAGATTCTAGACCAAAAAAAAATCTAATTACTATAAGAGGCTCATATCTTTCAGTGTCAATGCAAGCTAAAAGAATAAATAATAAAAAGATATTTCTTTTGCATCCATTGTTTTGGCTTTATTTATTTGTAGTAGATTTTGATTGTATTTTAATTTCAAGTTAAAAGGTTCAGAAGAATTATCCTATAAATGTATTAACTTGGGGAAGCAAAGGTAGAGGATTGTTTAGTCCTATCAAAAGCCCTTCTCTTCCAATGCTTGATTATGTAATTTTTGCATTTCAGCCATCTCAGAACAAGTCATTGCAGGCCTATATAGGAACTCACAACCAAATGCTGAACGCCAAAACATGAAATGCTTGAAAAGAGCTTTAGTACCTGACGCTTTGCAAATTATGCAAATTTCACCTGATTCAGGCATATGAAGTCTTGCAATTAGTTCGAAGCCATCAAATTTATCCATTTCAGCACCATCTTCTAAGTATTTAATAAATGCTGTATAACCTTCATCTTGAGTTTCTGAAGGAACTACGCATGTGACAACATAAAATTGCATAAGATCAAATGTGATTTTTTCTATTTTGTATAGATAAAGGCTAAATAAAAATAATTTAGTATTAAGATTTTGAAAATATTAATTAAATTCAATAGACCAGGCTTTCAAGAAAGCCAGAAACCTCCCTTAAGAATGAGTGAGGTAAATGAATCAGTAGATTTGCCTGATGCCTTAAAATTTTTAGAATGCTTTGATTGATTTATATGCTTAGAGCTTTGAATCTCCTTCCCAAGTAATTTCATCAAGAATGGCCAATCTCTTTGTAGGTTTAGTACTTTCATTGAATTATAATAATCTTTTTGTATTCATAGCTAACATTTTTCAATTGCGCCACAGTAACTAAAAACTATTCATTAGGGGAAACTTTTAAGTCGATTTAATGAGGTTAATCTGCTTCAAGGATTATTTATTTGCAAAAACATCCAGATTTAATCCAATTATCAACTCTTCCAATTTTGTCAGCAAACAGAAATAATTTTCTATGAGAACCTGCTTTGATGCAGTGCAGTGAACCGAACTTGATAAGTACATTTTTTATCCTTATAACAAGCAATGTCTAAGACAAAAAACAATTAAATAGTTGGAGTTTTATGGACAAAGATGAAATTAACTTTATTGCAAAAGCTTTGGAGTTATTAAATGCTAAAGGTAATGAACGAATTACAACCGCACTTTTGCAGGATTTAGAAGAACAGCATCGTGATCTAAAAAGAAAAGAAGCTGCATAAAGCTAATAGCAATCTATTTGAAAAAGCCTTTTGAAGAATTGCAAGATTCGTACGACTCTATCCTCAATTTTTTTGGAAGAGACTTAGAAAATCTTTTTCATCTCTAGAAATAATCTTTATGAATGGGCAAAAAAATGGGTACGGTCATTTTTGATCGCACCCATCTGAAAGTTAATTAAATGATTTTCTACTAGTCCTTCTTCGCTGGATAATTCATTTGATCATAGTCAGGTCCAACTAATACACCCATAACGGCTAAAAGGGCGATTGCACCTATTCCGAGAAAAGCTGCTGAGGGAGCTGGAGTGCCTAGTAGAGAAGCAAAGGTTAAAGAGATCATGGCATTTAGTAAACAGTGCTATTAATACATCAAAAACACGTTTTTTAGTGTCTTTTTATTTACATTTGGTTAGAACAGCCAGTTAAAGCTGTGTTCATGGAGCAGTTTTTTAATAATCGTAACCAAATTAATCTCGTCTTTATTTTTTTTGCATTGTCTAATGAGGACAATTTTCTTATTAGGAAGTTTGAGAAATACCTGCATTTGCTAAATCATCTTGAAGCTTTTCTTCGCATGCGAGGACTCTTGCCCAGCAAGGTAATTGTTGCGTCACAGGAGAATCAAGAAAACTCAAAACAGCTGGCTTTAGGATTGATGCAAATTTTTGAACGGATAATTCTTCTTCATGCCTGTCATACGGGATCTGGTTGACGGCAGAATCTAATCCAAATTGTTTGACCCTATCTTGCCCTACTCGACGATATAGGACCTCAAGATTTGATAACTGACCTTCTGTAAGAGTTTCTGCTTGATGTTCCATTAGACCTCTTAAAACGCTTGAAAGAATCTCTATACACATCTTTTGAAGTCCTTCATTAGGGGATGCCCCTATCTCTTTATGCTTATGATCAAAAATCCCAAGATCTACTTGAGCGATCCTTGAGATCCTCACGTTTTTATAGACTTCGGACAATAGTCCTATCTCTAAGCCCCAATCGCAAGGAATTCTGAGATTCATTCCTAGATCTTTAGTGAAAGCAAATTCTCCTGCTAATGGGTATCTAAAAGCTTGCAAATATTGAAGGAAAGGACCTTGACCAACAAGTTGCTCGAGAGAGGTTAACAATGGCCCTACAAATAATCTTGTAGATCTTCCTTGAAGCGCATTTGTTTCAAGGGATAGACGACTATAAAAGGCTTTTACATATGATATTCCATGAGAAGGGTCCAATAAAGGTTGAAGCATCCTGGATGGATATGAAGGGCTAAATGTCCTTATATCGGCGTCAAAAAGGGCTACTACTTCCGCAGACCTCATTGCTACTCCAATTCCTTGCCATACTGCCCATCCCTTCCCAGGGGTCCCCACAAGATGAAGTCCATTCTTTTCTTGACTTTTCAGGAGTTCAATGACTGATGGGCTATTTGTCCATTGAACATGAACAGGAAAAGGCATTGAGGCAAAAAAATCTTTTGCCTCAAAAACTTCACTTTTTGATTTCGCAGAAAGGGCTATAACCAGTTGATTAAGACCTCGCAAATCTTTTATAACCTCTCTAATTAGCTTTAAAGCAGGTCTTTTAAATTCTTCAAAAAGACATGGTATCAATAAAGCAGTGGGCCTTCTCTCAAGCCCTTTCTTTAGGTCGATGAGAGAATCTCCTTTAACCCCATATTCATGAATTGTTGTTATCAAACCCTGTTGAAAGTCCATTTGGTTATAAGCGCAACAGAATTAGGTAGTTAACGGGTAGATCCTGCGAATAGTATGTCCAAATACAATTTGACAGGGGCTGAACCTATTTTGGAGAAACTTAGGAAGCTTCTCAAAGAAATCTACACCGACCACTCTGACGAAGAAATCAATTCTCTGTGGTCACAATTGTTGCAGATTATGGATACCAATAATGGTATTGGAGATCCAAATAGAAGTCTTTCGAGAGAACTTTGGAATTCTTCTAGTGCAATTTTAATCACCTATGCAGACAGTATTCAAAGGGATGGGGAGCCCAGTCTTGTTACGCTTAAGCAATTAATTGATAATTATATTGGCAATCTTGTATCTATTATTCATATTCTACCGTTTCTATGTTCAACAAGTGATGGTGGATTTGCGGTATCAAGCTATGAAGAAATAGATGCAAGATTTGGTGGATGGGAAGACCTAAATGCTATTTCTAAAGATTATTTACTAATGGCAGATTTGGTCCTAAATCATGTTTCATCATCTCACCCATGGGTTAAGAAATATATTCAATCAAAAGAGCCTGAGTGTAATTATATACTAACCCCAGAACCTAATGGAAATTGGGATAATGTAACAAGAGCAAGGAATAGTTCTTTGTTTACTAGCCTTTCAACAATTAAAGGAAAGAAAGAAGTATGGACAACATTTGGGCCTGATCAGATAGATCTTAATTGGAAGGAGCCAACTATATTAGTAGAATTCCTTAAATTAATAATTATTTATATGAAATATGGAATAAGTTGGTTTAGATTAGATGCTGTCGGTTTTATATGGAAAGAATCTAAAACTACATGCTTACATCTAGAAGAAGTTCATAATATTGTTAGGTCTTTAAGAATTCAACTAAAAAGACTTAACAACCTAGGCGTTTTAATAACAGAAACTAATGTTCCAGAAAAAGAGAATATTTCATATCTCAATTCAGGAGATGAAGCTCATCTTGCATATAATTTTCCTTTACCCCCTCTTTTACTTGAATGTTTACTTTCTAATAAAGCGGATTTATTAAATGAATGGCTTAATAATTGGCCTGATCTGCCTCCAAATACTGGTTTTTTGAATTTTACTGCTTCTCATGATGGAGTTGGCCTTAGGGCATTAGAAGGATTAATGGATACCAAAAGACTACGAAGCTTACTTGTTTCTTGTGAACATCGTGGTGGTCTAGTCAGTCATAGAAAGATGCCAGATGGAGAGGAAAACCCATATGAATTGAACATTAGCTGGTGGAGTGCAATGGCTGATGGTGGACGTAATCCCTCCCTTTATCAAATTGATCGCTTTTTGTTGAGCCAAATTTTTATAATGTCTTTAAAAGGTATTCCAGCTTTTTACTTACAAGCTTTGATGGCTTCAGAAAATGACTTGAAATGCTTTAGTAAGACTGGACAAAGGAGAGATCTTAATAGAGAAAAATTCGATGCAAATACATTAACTTTGAAATTGCAAGACCCACATTCTTCAGCAAGTAGAAATCTGAAGTCTATAAAGAAAGCAATGAAAGTTAGAAAGTCAATAGAGGCTTTTCATCCAGACCAACCTATGTCTTGTTTAAGCAAAGGTAGAAGTGATCTTGTTATTATTCGCAGAGGCGAAGGAGATAAGACTTTATGGGCTTTGCATAATATGACTAATTCAAAACTATGCTTTTCAATTATTGATGGTTTGAATTTAAAAGATGATTCAGTTTATTTTTGGAAGGAATGTCTTACTGATTCCGAGATATCTAAAAATAGAATTGATTTAGAACCTTATTCAGTTCATTGGCTAACAAAATCAGAGAAAAACAAATGAATAATAAGAAACAGATTTGGATTGTTACTGATATAGACGGAACATTGATGGATCATAATTATGATTTATCGCCTGCATTTGATACATTGAACTTATTAAAGAAACTAGGCATACCTGTTATTCTATGCACAAGTAAAACAGCTCAAGAAGTTCGATTGCTAAGAAAAGAAATTTGTCTAAACGACCCCTTTATTGTTGAGAATGGAGGTGCTATCTATGGAGATGCTGAGGATCTCTCTCATGAATGGAATATCATTTTAGGGAAGAGTTTTAAAGAACTAAGGCCAAAATTGGATTTAATATCTGAAGACCTTGGATATAAATTAAGAGCACTTAATGACCTTTCTTTTACGGAAATTAAATCATTGACTGGTCTTAAAGATAATGCTATTCCTAGAGCCACTGCAAGAGAATGGAGTGTTCCCTTTCTCACACCACCTGATAGATATGCAGGAAAACTATTAGAGCTTGCAGAAGAATATCAAACCACTATTTATAGAGGCAATAGAATGAGCCATCTCCTTGGGGAAGGTAGTCACAAAGGCAAAGCAGTAATTGAGCTTAAGAAGTTTTTGAACCAACCTGATGTACTAATAGTTGCTCTTGGAGATTCCCAAAATGATATTCCACTATTGGAAATAGCAGATCAGGCTATTGTCGTACCTGGGCCAAAAGGCCCTAATTCTTGTTTCTTAGATGCCATAGAAAATGGTAATTACTTATTAGCACCGCATGCGCATGCTAAAGGTTGGGCTGCAGCTTTAAAGAGCATAATTGACTCATTATAGTGAGAATTATTTATGGACGATCTATTAGATAATACAAAAAAGGATATCAACAAAGCTTTTCTCTGGCCAAGCTTATTGAATAAAGAGATTATTTTTCCTGAAAATAATTTTGAATCACTCTTGAGAGAGCTTGGGTTTGAATTTAATGATTGGTTTAATTATTGGCAAAAACAAGGAGGAGATAAGCTGGCTTTATCTTATTGGTCTAGCTCTACAAAAAAAGATTGGATTTGGGGCTTAGGATTTCCTTTCTTAACAGAGATTAAAAGGTTTATTTCTAAAAAAGAAGAACTGATTCTTTTGGGAATTTCTGCATTACCGGGTTGTGGTAAATCAAGTCTTGGAAAATGGTTGGAAGCCTCAACCAAAGAATTAAATTGGCCAGTAAATGTGATTTCATTGGATGATTTTTATTTACCTGGCAAGGAATTAGATCATGCAATGTTTGGGAATCCTTGGGATGTTCCTAGAGGACTTCCAGGTAGCCATTCAATTGATCTTTTGCAAGAAACACTTGAGAAATGGCGTGCAACAGGAATCCTTAAAGCTCCTCAGTTTGATAAGGCATTGCGAAATGGCCTTGGTGATCGTTCTGGATGGAAAATTTCAAATCCAAGAGTTCTTGTTATTGAAGGCTGGTTCTTAGGATGCTCGCCAATGACTAAATCTATAAATCAAAATGCAGCTCTTGATAAATTAGAACCTTATTTGTCAAATATCGAATCAAGTTATAGAGAAAAGGTACAAAAGTCTTTAAAGGAATATTTGCCTATTTGGGATCAAATCCTGAGATTATGGCATATAAAGCCTATTGATTTTCATTCAACATCTAAATGGAAGATTGAGCAAGAAAATGAAATGTATAAATTAAGAGGAAGCTCTTTGAGAGGAAAATCTCTAGCATCTTTTGTAAGAATGATTCAAGCTGCAATCCCTCAATACTCATTAATGAATCTTGAAAGTAATGTGGTTGTAAAGATTAACCAATCTCGTAAGATTCTATGGGTTGGTAATAAAGAGGATGAGATTAATTTTTAGTTTTTCTAATCAAATATTTAGAGTTTTTTTTAATTAATAGTTCTTTGGATTTTAGTTACTTTTAATACAGCTATGAATTTAGTTAAAAGTTTAAATAACTAAGACAAATTAATTTTATGGTCGACTTTTCTTACCAAAACCAAAGCCATCAAATGGTTGTGCTTAGATGTATTGGTCCAAATCAGTTTTTTTTTGAACGTGTTATATTCCCTATGGAATCATTATCTTTTCAAGCCCCTGAAGGCTCTAGTGTTGAGATATGGGGGAATGAGTTTTATGGACCTAAGCTTGAGGAGAGGCTTAGAGTCATTGATAAAAAAGGAGATCAGCCATTGGCCGCTTAGCTTATTAAGCCTTGCCACTTAACCTTGATCTAATACCCAATTGTAAAAAACATTTTGGTTGTGCAGAGTATCTTTTCCTTTACTTTTTAGTTAATACATTACATAGACTGATAAGTAATTTGAAAATTCTGATGCTTTCTTGATTTTCTTTAATAACATAAATATAATTTCATTGAACAATCATTTAAATATGAAATCTTATGTTTATCTTTTTCAAAATAAGGATATATATAATATTGGGTTTTCATCAAATTTGGAACAATTAAAACAATCGCTTATGCCAGGTGAGCTTATTGCTTATTTAAAGACAGAAAGCCCAGAGCAGATATGCAGAAAACTTCACATTAGGTATTCTGATGTTCGTATTCCTCAATCTGATTATTTTAGATTAACTAAACCACAGGTTTTGGATTGCAAGTTAATGCTAAAAGATATAGGAGGTAAGGACTTTTTTCAGCCTATATTTCGTGGATTTACACTATATTTAACTCTTCTTATAAGCTGGATTAGCATTTCACTATTGATCATTAAGTTTGGAATAGAGCCAATTTTTTATAAATTAAACTTATAATAAAATTTTGCACAATATGATTGTTCAATATAGAATTAGCTCGAAAGGCTTTTACTCAGGAGATTTTTCTTTACCAATATGGATTTAGCTAGCATTTTGGTTTGGGCTTCAATACCATTTGTATGTGCAACAGCTTATTTTGGCACTAGAAATGGGTACTACAACAGTGAAAAATATGATGGTGATGGATGCGCCCACGATGTCAAACGCTAGCTTTTAAATAGATATTCTAATTTTTAGAGTCTATATACAGCTTTTTAAATCTTTCTATTAACTATTTAGCGTATTTATCTCCATTATATATACATGTCCACTTGCTATCAAATTGCCATACTGGCTTATATATTTCTGTAAGTATTTTTTTTCCTGCTTGTTGGCAAAGTTCCAATGTATCCATTGGTATAGCATATAAGGATGGACTAGTTATTCCACTTACTTCTGGACGAGAGCCTGGCGCTTGTCGATAACTACCTATAACTAGCCAATAACTCGCTTTCACCTCAATCCCAGTTGATAAGATGGCTACTAGTGATGTTGCTAACAACAAAAAGCACCTTTTAAGTTTGCCTTTCATATAGAAGATCTGTTTATTTGATTTACTGCTTTTAAGCCTACAGTTAATTATGCTTAATTTACCAAGGAAAGGAATTTATATATGAACTATGAGCCCTTAAATACTATGAATTATGCCACTTTACATTTAGAAGAATGTTGGAGGCTATTTGTTTTAGGGATTGTTCAGGGAATCACTGAATTCTTACCTATAAGTAGCACAGCACATTTAAAAGCAATATCAGTCATTGTTGGTTGGGGAGATCCTGGATTAGCTACAACTGCTTTTATTCAAATTGGAAGCGTTATAGCAGTGATATTTTATTTTTGGAGTGATCTGCAAAAGGTATTTAAAGCGATCTTAGGAGTTCTTTTAAAAAGGAATTACTTTAGTCCTAAATCAATTTTGGCAAGTTCAATAATTATTGGTACCGCTCCAATTGTTTTAGTTGGCTTTCTTGTAAAGAACTTTTGGATTGATTATGAGACTTCTTTTGTTAGATCAATACCTTCAATTGGATTGGTTTCAATTTTTATGGGTTTATTACTTGCTTACGCTGAGAAATATGGTTCTAGAAGAAAAACTTTGATGGATATGAGTATTTTAGATGGCGCTAAGATTGGCTTGGCTCAAGCACTTGCTCTTATCCCAGGAGTTTCTCGCTCTGGAATAACAATTACCGCTGCATTGCTAGGAGGTATGGAAAGAGCTTCTGCTGCTAAGTATTGCTTTCTTCTTGGCATACCTGCAATAACACTTTCAGCACTAGTAGAACTCAAGGCAGCTGTAAAAGCGGAATACGTTGGAGGTTTTATACCATTAATGGTAGGAGTCCTTTCTGCAATCATCACTTCTTGGTTGTCAATTGACTTTCTTATGAGATTTTTAAGGAGTAACTCCACAATCATTTTTGTGTGGTACCGAGTCCTATTTGGCTCGTTAATGTTAGGTTGGTGGTATTTATTATCTTAGATATGATTAATATTTTCTCAGTTCAGATTCTATCCAGTGTAAAATTTGGAGAGTTAGATCTTCCTTTGTCGACTGTTTATATTCTTATTGCTATTAGTGCTTTTGTTTTTCTTGGTGTGGGCATTAGTTCTATACAACTTGTCAGATCAGCATTGGAAAATAAGGATGAATAAGTCTTTATTTATTAACTTCTCAGGTTTTGATAATAAAAAACTCCCCAGTATAGATATCTGGGAAGTTTTAAACTCGTGCATTTAAAATAAAACTTGCTTTTTCTTTTTTTGCTATAGAGATTTGTACTTAAAAATAACTGCATGACTTATTAATTGATAACGTAAATCCTTTTGTATTCTGAGAAGAGCTTTTAATCGTTTAAACGTCTACATGCTTCACCTTGTTGAATAAAGCATACTTTCAAATTAATCACTAGATGCTATAAAGATGGAGGTGAGTAAATTCATGGCTTTTTTATGACCTTCGCAAAGAAGGCCTTCCTTCTCTATTCCGTACTGGCTCTTGGTGCAGGTATTCATGTTAAGGCAGCCATTCGTTTAAGCGGAGCAGGCGCATCTTTCCCTGCGAAAATATATACACGTTGGTTCTCAGATTTGGCAAAGTCTGGTGGGCCAAGAGTTAACTATCAAGCGGTTGGTTCAGGTTCAGGCCGCAAGGCTTTTATAGATCAAACTGTGAACTTCGGAGCATCTGATGATCCGATGAAAGTTAATGATATGGCTAAAGTTTCTCGTGGGCTTGTTCAAATTCCTATGATTGGAGGGACTATTGCCTTTGGCTACAACTACAACTGTGATTTAAAACTTACTCAAGAGCAAGCAGTTCAAGTCGCAATGGGAATAATTAAAGACTGGGAGGATCTTGGCTGTCCAGCCGGTAAGTTGACTTGGGCCCACCGTTCTGATGGCTCAGGGACTACCAAGGCATTTACAAGTTCAATGCAAGCCTTTTCAAAAACTTGGACACTAGGAACAGGTAAATCAGTTAAGTGGCCAGCTGGAGTAGGAGGTAAGGGTAATGCTGGCGTTGCGGGAGTGATTCGCAATACACCCGGTGCTATTGGGTATGTAAACCAGTCATATATCAAAGGCAACATTAAGGCAGCTTTACTTGAGAACCTTTCTGGTGAGTTTGTAGAACCCTCAGCTGAGAGTGGGGCTAAAGCTCTGAATGGAATCCAGTTGGATTCCAATCTTGCCGGCAGAAATCCAAATCCAACAATCAAGGGTGCTTATCCAATAGCGACTCTTACTTGGATATTGGCTTATGAAAAAGGTAATGGCAGAAAAGCCAAAGCTATTCGCGGCGTGTTAAATACTCTTTTGAGTGATGCCTATCAAAATAAAGCAGCTGAATTAGGTTTTGTTCCTTTGCAGGGAGAAATTCTTTCTAAGTCTCGCGCGGCTATTAACCGCATTGGTAAATAACAAAAATCGCTTTGTTATTTGTTAAATTTCTCGGCTCCTTCTTCCTTAAGAAATAAAATAAAGGTCTTTAGGTAACTTTTAATTGATGAATATAATTTCTTTGGACCATTTTGTCTTAAAAAAATTGGTTTATAATATTTAATGGCTGGAAAGAGTTTTGGTAAGGATTTGAAATAAGAAAGTATTCTTTAACGCCTCTCTAAACTGTTTTTGATGATTTAATTATGCTATAAATATAATTAATAATCTAAAACGATTTTTTAATAACGAATATATTATCTTAATCGGAACGGCGGGATTTGAACCCACGACCCCCACTACCCCAAAGTGGTGCGCTACCAAACTGCGCTACGTCCCGTAATATTAACTTAACATAAGCAAGTATAAAATAAAATCTTTCTAATGCATTGGATCATTTATTTAACTTTTTAAGTAATCTTATAAATAGCATTTGCTTCGTATCTCTAGAGTAATTTTTGATGGCTAGATCTTCGGCAAGAAGCCTTAATTCTTTAAATGTCATTTTTGCCAGCCTTAATTCAATATCTTCCTCCCATTTTAGACCCCTTTTTGGAAGACTTATTTGAGAAAATATATTCTCTAAAGTAATAGTCAATTCAGCTATCCATTCTGGAATTAATATTAAAATTACAGCAAGTATTGCATATAACCTCATAGTAGCCTTAGGAATAGGAACAATCTCTAGGTTTTGTAGATTCCTTTTTTTGCTAACCTCCTTTTTTTGTTTAAGCCATGTAATTAACATTAGATATGATTATATTTACCTTAAGAATTAATTTCTTGCATATTTGTCATTGAAGAATCTTTCCATTGAATAGAAGGTTCTATCTGATAATTTGTAGGCTTAAATAAAAAAATAAAGCTAAAGACAAGTAGAATAGTACATAGTATTATTAATATTATTGTTTTGTCAGGTAGAGTATCTTTCATAATTATTCCTTTTAGTTAGCTTTAATAACTTCATTATTACTTCTTAGAATACAATGAGTAATATTCCAGTCAAAATTTAACCAAACTCCTTTATCAAGTTTATAGTTTGCTCCTTTAAAATCCCCAAGTGGAGTATTTGTTGGCATAGCAGAGCAATAAGGTCTGCTCCCGGGCTTGGCTAAATATTGCTGATGATAATCTTCTGCAAAATAGAAGTTAATATTCTCCTTTATCTCAGTAGTAATTTCTCCTAAGCCCTTTTGGTTAAGAAGTTCTTGGTAATATTCCTTGCTTGCAAATGCTAATTCTTTATGTTCTGAACTAAAGGTATAGATTACAGATCTATATTGACTACCGGTATCATTTCCTTGCCTATTACCCTGTGTAGGGTCATGACATTCCCAAAACATTTTTAATAGATCACTTGCATCAATTTTATTGATATTCCATGTAACTCTTACCACCTCTGCATGTTGTGTCCTTCCTGTACATATTTGCTGGTAAGAGGGATTAGCGCTTTGTCCACCTGCATAGCCCACTGCAGTCGTCTTGACACCTGGTAATTTCCAAAAACATTTTTCTGCTCCCCAAAAACATCCGCAACCAAAAATAATTTCTTGCTCGTCTTCAAGAAGCGGCTCGTCTAATCGCGTATTTAGAATGATGTGATTCAATTTTTTAGATGATGAATAATCTTCTTTTTTGAAGAAATTAGTTAGCAAATGATTTAACATAAATGATTATTTTTTAAAGATTAACTCTCTACTTCTGGATTAATTTGAATATTATTTAGCAATGTAGTGACAAATGCAAATAATAGAAAAGGTAGGCTCAGTACTAAAATTAAACCTACGCCTATTAGGGCAAATATTGGTCTTGAGGATCCCATTAAACCTAGCCCTCCGGCCAAACTTATGAAAATAACAGCCATCCAAGCGAGAATTTGAATATAAATATCCCCAAAAGTAAGATTGCATTTGATGTTGTACTTAGTAGCTGAAGTCATTCGCTCATTTGATCTTTGTCAATTACAAATTAAAGAGTTCACCTTCTTTTGTTATTAATACCTGCAATTTCAGTGATGAACTTTAATGTTTTTCTAGAATCTCCTTATCCTGCCTTCACCCCATGAGATGCCTTTTGCAATTGAATTTGTCAAAGCCATATTGACTAACTTATTTTTTCTACAGCTTGCTCTCTATCCCACAAGTTTTTATAAATCCCATTGATCTCTATTAAATCTTTGTGAGTCCCTTCTTGAACTAGTTTACCTTGATCTAAAACCATGATTCTGTCACATGCAGCTGCAGCAGAGAGCTGATGACTAATCATCACAATTGTTCTTTTGGTTTGATTCTTGATTGATTTAAGTATTGATGCAGCTGTCTTATTGTCAACACTAGCTAAAGCATCGTCTAGGACAATAATTTTTGAACTTACTAATAACGCTCTCCCGAGAGCAGTCCGTTGGCGTTGACCACCACTTAATGTAATTCCACGCTCTCCAACGAGTGTATTGAAACCATCTGGGAATCCTTTAATATCATCAATCAATCTAGCTTGAATAGCTGAATCTTCTACTTGCTGGTCTGTTGCTAGTGGATCACCATATTTAATATTTTCTGAAAGAGTAGTTGTGAATAAATATCCTTCTTGAGGTACTAAAGCAATGTTCTTGCGAAGATCTTCTAGTCGAAGGTTAACAATATCAAAACCATCTAAGAAAAGTTGTTTTTTAGGAACATCAACCATTCTGCCAATTGCTCTTGCTAGGGTCGTTTTCCCGCAACCAACAGGTCCTACAATCGCAACTATTTCTCCTGGCTCAATAGAGAAACTAAGATTATTAAGAACTTTTCTAGTGCTATTTTCATAGGAAAAAGTTAACCCCTTTGCTTCTAATTTCCCAAGGATAGGTTTATTTGGTTTTGTACTTGTTGATGAGTTTATTACATTAGGCTGTTTATTAAGTAATTGTTCTACACGTTCAAGACTTACTTGTCCTATTTGAAATGTATTTAAAGTAAATCCTAAAAGAGCTGTAGGGAAAACAAGTCTTTCAACATAAAGAATTAGTGCGATTAAACCTCCAATAGTAATAGAATCATTCTCTAGGAGGCCACTCCCAAGGGCTATTAATAAGAGTAATGATATAGAGGATATTCCTTGTAATAGAGGGAATAAAGTACTCGTGGTTCTTGCAAGACTGATTGCAGAGTCTTTATAGTTATCATTTAATTCAGCGAATGCTTTCTGTTCTGCATTCTCTTGACCATATATTTTTATTGCGCTTATTCCTGAGAGGTCTTCTTGAATAAGTTCACTTAAACGTGAGAGCGCTTGTTGCTGCCTTTTTCTTTGGCGAACCATTCTCCCGCCAAACAATCCTACAGTTCCAAGCATCACTGGATATAGAGATATTGAGACAAGTGTTAGAACTGGATCTATGGCAACCATCGCAGGGATAGTTAACGAATAAGCCAGTAATGTATTTGTAAGGCTAAGAATTGCAAAACCTAGTAATCGTCTTATGTTCTCTACATCACTTGTAGCCCTACTGATAACTTCCCCACTCCCGATTTCTTGAACCCATGCAGGATCTTGAATAAGCATATGATCAAACAATCGCTGCCTTAAATCAACTTCTACTTGACGACCTACTCCAAATACAAGCTGCCTTGAAATTAACCTAACTAAACCCATTGATGTTGCCAGAACAACTATCAAGCCTGATTGCTTTAAAACGTCTTTAAAGGTGAACCCTTCTTGCAATGAATCAACTATTCGGCTTACTTCCATTGGTATAACTACGCTTAGAAGATTTACTACTACAAGACTTGCCGCTCCTATCGCCAAGGCTTTGCGATGAGGCCTTAAATATTTTTTAATTAGATCAAGTCTAAGAACAGCCATGACTCGTATACTCTGTGTTCAAACTTAATGGTTGAAGCTTACAGTTGTGATTATTTTGATTTTTTTGATGAGTTTTTAAAGTTTATGCAAGATCAGAATCACCCTCTTTACTCAAATGATCGTGGAATAATTGATCGTTTACTAGCGAAGGAATTGCCATCCAGCTCAGACTTGATTGAATTGGCTCGACTTTTTATTAGATATCAGGAGTTTCCTGGAGCAAATGATATTAAAACAGATTTGTCTAAGCTTCTAAATTTTTGGGGTATCTCAAGAGAGGAATTGAATTCTAAGGTTCGAGAAATATGGGCAAATGGATATAGGCCAGGTGATCACAAAGATGAAGTTGTTGGTTCAGGCTTTGATACCACTGAAAATGAAAATACATAAATCACAAAAGTTTTTTAAATGAACTCGTCAGAAGACGATTTTTAAGGGATATTGGGAAAGTCCTCATCATCTGGCCCGGAGTGCGACGCACCCGGGTTTTTTACTAGATGCTATGTCTAATTCTTTTTCTGCTTGGCCAAGAAGTCTTGAAAAGCTTCTAGAAGGTTCTGACCTCAATAGCTTGGAGGCTCAATCACTTATGGAGGCTTGGTTGTCTGAAGACTTGGTTCCAGTTCAGACAGGAGCTTTTTTAGCAGCTTTAAGAGCAAAAGGTGTAACAGGATTAGAACTAGCCACTATGGCTAAGGTCCTAAGAAACGCATGTAAATTTCCTTTCTCAGTGCCTGAAATTGACTTGATAGATACTTGCGGTACCGGAGGAGATGGTGCTGATACATTCAACATCTCAACTGCAGTGGCTTTCGTAGCAGCCTCCTTAGGGGCAACTGTTGCAAAGCATGGAAATAGAAGTGCAAGCGGGAAAGTTGGATCTGCTGATGTACTTGAAAGCTTAGGTATCAAGTTAGATGCATCTCTTGAATTAGTACTTGAAGCATTAAATAAAGCAAATGTGACATTTTTATTTGCACCTGTTTGGCATTCTTCATTGATAAACTTGGCACCACTGAGAAAAAGTTTGGGAATTAGAACTGTATTTAATTTACTTGGACCATTAGTTAATCCTTTTAGACCAAATACTCAAGTTCTAGGCGTTGCTCAGCCAACATTGTTAGATCCAATGGCTGAAGCTCTTCAAAATATAGGCTTAAAAAAAGCAGTAGTAGTTCATGGTTCAGGAGGCTTAGATGAAGCATCCCTTGAGGGGATCAACAAGGTTCGTTTTATTGAAAACAATCATATTGTTGCTTCAGAGATTGATATAACTGATCTAGGCCTTTCTAATGCTTCAAATAATGAACTTAAAGGAGGAGACCTTGAGAAAAATAAAGAAATTTTGATTTCAGTACTTAAAGGAAAAGGGTCAAAACCTCAACGTGAAGTTGTTGCTCTTAATACTGCTTTGGTTTTGTGGGCTTTTGGAATAGAAAACAACTTAAAGAAAGGAGTAGAAAAGGCCCTTTATTCTTTAGAAAATGAATATGCTTGGAACAAGTTACAAGAGTTAAAGCAAATTTTGGAACCAGGAATTATTGATTAAAAGAATTTTTTTATGACTTCTTCACCAAATAATTTAGCAATCTTAGTTTTGTCTGACGGTACTTTCCTTCAGGGAAAATCTTTTGGATTAAGAGGAACTGTATATGGAGAGATAGTTTTTAATACTGGAATTACTGGCTATCAAGAGGTAATGACTGATCCAAGTTATCATGGACAGTTGGTGATATTTACTTACCCAGAGTTAGGTAATACAGGAGTAAATCCTAATGATCAAGAAGCTGAAAAACCTTATCTAAAAGGTGTTATTGCAAGGAATATTACTCACAAACCAAGTAATTGGCGCTTGACAGAGAATTTAAACAATTGGTTGGAAAAAGAGAAAGTTGTTGGCATTTATGATTTAGACACTAGAGCTCTTGTAAGACATCTCAGAGAGTTTGGAACAATGAATGCTGCCATCTGTTCTAATTCTAAATATACCCCTGATCAATTATTGGAGAATTTAAAAGATTTTCCATCTATGGAAGGTCTTAATTTGGCAAGTGAAGTGTCTACATCCAAAGCATATAAATGGGATAAGACAACAGCAGTTGATTTTGATAAAAGGTTAAAACCTTTACCTTCAAAATGTTTAAAAGTAGCAGCTATTGACTTTGGTATTAAAAGGTCAATTTTGAATAGATTTGTATCTCATGGATGTGAAGTAGAAGTTTTTCCAGTAGATGTCAATTTTGAAGAACTCGAGGACTTATCTCCTGATGGAGTTTTTCTGTCCAATGGTCCAGGTGATCCTGCTGCTGTTGAACAAGGCATTACGTTGGCAAAACGACTTATTAGTGAAACAGAGATCCCTATATTTGGAATATGCTTGGGCCATCAAATCCTTGGACTAGCTCTTGGAGGTAAAACTTTTAAACTTCCATATGGCCACCGTGGATTAAATCATCCATGTGGTAAGACCGGGCAAATCGAGATTACTAGTCAGAACCATGGATTTGCATTAGAAGCTTCATCTTTGAATCCAAAAATCGTTGAAATAACACATTTGAATTTGAATGACCAAACTGTTGCAGCTTTTAAAATGATCAATAGATCAGTTTTTGGAGTCCAGTATCATCCTGAAGCTAGTCCTGGCCCTCATGATGCAGATCATCATTTTTCTCATTTTGTTGCACTAATGTCAGAACGACGTTGAAGAATGGTTGAGTTGCTTTTTGATAACTACACTTTCTTGGAGAAGTACAAGGAGGATTAAACCCATAAAAGATCTCCAGCGATTGACAGTCTCTCTGCGTGGAGGATTTGAACGACGAAAAGGTTGTTTGATTTTCTATTTCACCGGACAGCTTGATGCTTATTCAGAGAAGCAGTTTACAGATTTTGTGAATGATGTTTTTAGTGCAAACAAACTACCTATGGTAATTGACCTTACGAAGATTGATTTTATAGATTCGTCTGGTCTTGGTGCGATGGTGCACTCAGCAAAACAATTCAAGAAGTCAAAAAGGTCATTTGTAGTTGTAGGCAATCCAAGAGTCATTCAAACTATTAAGCTTGTTAGGCTCGAGGAGTTTCTGCATTTGGTGCCAGATTTGGATACTGCATTAAATAAACTCGCAGCTTGACTGATTGGATTAGAAAATTATCTCCTTCTGGATGCCCTGAGGAATTAACTCCTTTGCAGTTGGCATGGTTAGGGGACGCTATATGGGAAGTCCATCAGAGATTACTTTTTTGCCAAAAGCCTGCTCGATTGAAGGATATTCATAGTTCAGTAGTCTTAAAAGTAAAAGCAGAAGCTCAAGCGAATGCTCTTAATAAATTAGAGTTAATTTTGACAGATTTAGAAAAGCAGTTGGTTAAAAAAGGAAGGAATAAAGTCGGTAGAGGATCTCGTAAACTGGATGTAGCCACTTATGCAAAGGCAACTGGATTTGAGACACTAATTGGATGGCTGTTTTTAAAGAATCCTCAACGCCTTGCGCAAATATTGGATTTGTTAGAAACAGATTCTAATCAACAATGAATTAACAAAATGAGACCAAGAGAACACAATAAAAATGATTCTTCTCGCCCTTCATTATCGGGGAATAAAAGAAGAGGAAATAGGAATGATAGGAATGGATATAGTAGAAGAAATCAAGAAGATAGTTCTCTTCAGGGCAAGGCTTCTAAAGGAGGGCGAAGAGGCAAAGAATATGAATCTTCTTTAAAAGAATCTTCAATGGGAAGTAATAATCGTAGGAATTCCTCCAGGTCAAAACCCAGACCAGATTCTAGGGACTTAAAAAAGAGAACTAAAAACGAACTGCTGAGGGAATCGGATTCTTCATATTCCTTTAGAAGAAGTTACGAAGACCCTAGTGATAGGAGGATTGAGCGATCTAGGAGAACTTCTTTTGAAAACTCTCCTAAAGAAAATTTATGGAAAGAGAATAGGGATAAATTACAACAGCAGAAGAATCATTTTGAAAGCGATAGCCAAGTAAAAGATATTTTTTGGGGAAGGCATGCCACTCAGGCAATACTCGAATCAGGTAGACCTCTTCATCGCATTTGGTGCACGGCTGAATTAAGGAGCTCGCAACGATTCCTTCAACTTCTTAGAGATGCAAAGTCCGTAGGTGTTTTAGTTGAAGAGGTGTCTTGGGCAAGATTAGGCCATCTGACAAATGGAGGAGTGCATCAAGGTATTGCTCTGCAAACAGCAGCATCTGAAACGTTTGATTTGGAAACATTAATTGAGGGATGTCAATCATTAGATGAAAACCCTGTTTTGCTAGCCCTTGATGGTCTTACTGATCCTCATAATTTGGGAGCAATTGTTAGATCTGCAGAAGCATTAGGAGCTCATGGGCTTATCCTCCCTCAAAGGAGGAGCGCCGGTTTAACTGGTTCAGTAGCAAAAGTTGCGGCAGGAGCACTAGAGCATTTGCCAGTAGCAAGAGTAGTTAATTTAAATAGGTCTTTAGAAGCATTAAAGAAAGTTGGCTATTTGGTTGTTGGCCTTGCAGAGGAAGGGAGTGAAACATTAAATGAATTTGATATGAAAGGACCCTTGGTGGTAGTCATAGGATCTGAAGGTAAAGGATTATCTCTTTTAACTAGAAGATATTGCGATCAACTAATTCGAATACCTCTTCGAGGTGTTACATCAAGTTTGAATGCCTCCGTAGCCACTTCGATTTTTCTCTACGAAGTTGCCAGAAAAAGTTGGATGAGTGGAATCTCAGGCAATGCTCCATCTCCAAAATTAATTCGTGCAAAAGTATCTAAGAATAATTAGGTAGATAACAATCATTGAAATTCATGTAAAAAAGAATTGCTTCTTAGGTTAAAAAATTTGGTTTATTTTGCCCTGGAAAAATTTATTTTTTTCATTAAAATAAAAACTAGATTATTATTTTCTTCTTATGAGTCCAGTTAGGCCATTACGAAATATTTGCAATATCATTGGTTTGGCTTGGTGGGCCAGGATAGAAACACGTGACTCTGGAATTACATATTGGTTTGGACCTTTTTTAACTAAGAATAGCCTGCACAGCAGGCTTCCAATGTTTATCGAAGACTTAAATTTAGAAGGTTCTAAAGATATTGAGCACATGCTTTTACGTACCAGAAAAGCAGAGCCACTAACTATTTAACTTTTTTGCGCACGCAACTGATAGCGTCATAAGAAATACCCTCACTAAATAATGGCTATCGCCGAATGGCGTCAAAAACTGATTCAAGGTGAATTATCTTCTTTAGAATTAGTTGATGAGCACATCTCAAGAATAAAAAAAATAGATCAAAAGCTTCATGCTTTTTTGCTTGTTAATGAGGAGAAGGCTAGAGCAACAGCAAAGAAAATAGATGAAGCTAGAGCTTCTGGAGAATCACTTCCGTCTTTGGCGGGAATACCTATAGCTATAAAAGACAACCTTTGTACAAAAGGAATAAAAACCACTTGCTCTAGCAAGATGCTTGAGAATTTTGTGGCGCCTTATGAGTCAACCGTAACTAAAAGGCTTTGGGAAGCGGGCGGACTCCTTGTCGGAAAAACAAATCTAGATGAATTCGCCATGGGAAGTTCTACGGAGACTTCAGCATTTGGGGCCACATTGAATCCGTGGAATATTAAGAGAGTCCCTGGTGGTAGTTCTGGAGGTAGCGCTGCAGCTGTTGCTGCTGGGTTATGTGTAGCTGCTTTAGGTTCGGATACTGGAGGTTCTATTAGACAACCTGCATCTTTTTGTGGTGTTGTTGGCATGAAGCCAACTTATGGCCGAGTTAGCAGATGGGGTTTAGTAGCATTTGCAAGTTCTTTAGATCAGGTGGGTCCCTTCACTTCATGCGTTTCTGATGCGGCAGAAATCCTTCAAGTAATAGCAGGTAAGGATCCTAAAGACTCAACATGTTTAGATTCTCCATTGCCTGATTTCTCTGAGTTGTTTACAAAGCCAATTCAAGGTTTGCGGATTGGGTTAATTAAAGAGTGCTTTCACCAGGAAGGTTTAAACAAAGAAGTAAAAGAATCTGTTTTAAACGCAGCAAAGAAATTGGAATCATTAGGAGCTGAAATAATTGAACTATCTTGCCCTCGATTCAATGATGGAATAGAAACTTACTATGTGATTGCCCCTTCAGAAGCTTCAGCTAATTTGGCTAGATATGATGGAGTTAAGTATGGTTTCCGGTATGAAGGCGAAGAAAGTCTGGCATCTATGACTGCTATAACTAGAGCGAAAGGGTTTGGAAATGAAGTTCAGCGAAGAATTTTAATAGGAACGTATGCTTTGTCAGCAGGATATTTTGATGCTTATTACAAAAAAGCTCAGAAAGTGAGGACACTTATTTCTCGAGATTTTAAAAATGCTTTTAAGAAAGTTGATTTACTTTTGACACCTACATCTCCTACTACTGCATTTCATTCAGGTGCTCATGATGATGATCCATTGGCAATGTATTTATCAGATTTGTTGACAATTCCAGCCAATTTAGCAGGACTCCCAGCAATCTCTTTGCCTTGTGGGTTTGATCATTTAGGCCTTCCTATAGGACTGCAATTGATTGGAAACGTTTTAGAAGAATCACGTTTGCTGCAAGTTGCTTATCACTATGAACAAGAGGCAAATGTAATGAATAAACATCCAGAAGGTGACTTTATCCGAAGTTAACTTTTGTACACTATATGTTGTGTTTTCTTTTAGAAGACACGCTTTATCTTGTGTGATGCCATAGACTCTCCTTATGGCTTTTGTCCCATTACACAATCATAGTGATTACAGTCTTTTAGATGGTGCGAGCCAGCTAGAGCTTATGGTTGCTAGGGCTAAGGAGCTTGGTTTTCCAGCCTTAGCTTTGACTGATCATGGTGTTATGTATGGAGCAATAGAACTTTTGAAATTGTGCAATGCGTCTGGGATAAAACCGATTATTGGAAATGAAATGTATGTCATCAATGGATCCATAGATGATCCACAACCAAAGAAAGAGCGCAGATATCATTTGGTAATTTTGGCTAAGAATCAGAAGGGGTATAAAAATCTTGTCAAGTTAACTTCTGTAAGTCATTTAGAAGGAATGAGGGGAAGAGGAATTTTCTCAAGAGCTTGTATAGATAAAAACTTGCTTAGGGAGCATAGTGAGGGCTTGATTGTTTCCACAGCATGTCTTGGAGGCGAAATTCCGCAAGCAATTCTTCGTGGGCGTCTCGATGTAGCTAGAGAAGTTGCTAGGTGGTATAAGGATATTTTTGAAGATGATTTTTACTTAGAGATTCAAGATCATGGATCTATAGAAGATCGCATTGTCAATTCAGAAATTGTTCGTATTGCTAAGGAGTTAGAAATTAAACTAATAGCAACAAATGATGCACACTATCTTACTAAGGATGATGTAGAAGCTCATGATGCATTGTTATGTGTTTTGACAGGTAAGTTGATAAGTGAAGAGAAAAGATTGAGATATACGGGAACAGAATATTTGAAATCAGAAGAAGAAATGAAAAAACTATTTAATGATCACTTGCCTAAAGAAATAATTGAAGAAGCAATCTTAAATACATCAAAAGTCGCAGAGAAAGTTGAGGAATATAATATTTTAGGAACTTATAAGATGCCTGACTTCCCCGTTCCAGAAGGGAGTACCTCAATTGGTTATTTAAAAGAGGTTGCAAGAAAAGGTTTAATGGAAAGATTAGAAGTTAATAACGAAGATAAAATAGAAAGTCATTACATTGAAAGATTAAATCTAGAAATAGATATCATTAATCAAATGGGTTTTCCTGCCTATTTTCTAGTTGTTTGGGATTATATTCGTTTTGCAAGACAAAATGGCATACCTGTTGGCCCAGGTAGGGGATCAGCAGCAGGCTCTTTAGTCGCATTCTCTTTAGGAATTACAAATATCGATCCAGTTTCAAATGGACTTTTGTTTGAGAGGTTCTTAAATCCTGAACGTAAATCTATGCCTGATATAGATACAGATTTCTGTATTGAGAGAAGAGGAGAGGTTATTGATTATGTCACTAAAAGATATGGTCAAGATAAAGTTGCGCAAATAATTACCTTTAACAGGATGACATCTAAGGCGGTTTTAAAAGATGTAGCAAGGGTGCTTGATATCCCTTATGGAGATGCCGATCGACTAGCAAAGTTAATACCTGTTGTTAGAGGTAAGCCAGCAAAGTTATCTAAAATGATAAGTAAAGATTCACCTAATACTGACTTTAGAGACAAATATCAAAAAGATCCATTGGTTAAAAGATGGATTGATATGGCAATAAGAATTGAGGGTACAAATAAGACATTTGGTGTTCATGCTGCTGGTGTTGTTATAGCCTCTGAATCCTTAGATGATTTAGTTCCACTTCAAAGAAATAATGATGGCCAAATTATTACTCAATATTTTATGGAAGATATTGAATCCTTAGGGTTATTGAAGATGGATTTTTTAGGTCTTAAGAATCTCACGATGATAGAGAAAACTATCAACCTTGTAGAAAAATCTATAGGTATGAAAGTTAATGTTGATAAGTTATCTATGAATGATGATAAAACATATGATCTTTTGTCTAGAGGAGATCTTGAAGGGATATTTCAGCTTGAATCAAGTGGAATGAGGCAAATAGTTAGAGATTTAAAACCATCTTCATTAGAAGATATCTCTTCCATTTTGGCTCTTTATAGGCCTGGGCCATTAGATGCGGGACTTATCCCAAAGTTTATTAATCGTAAACATGGACGTGAAAGAATTGACTTTCCACATTCTTCCTTAAGTTCAATTTTAGGAGAAACCTATGGCATTATGATTTATCAAGAACAGATAATGAAGATTGCTCAAGATCTTGCAGGCTATTCATTAGGTCAAGCGGATTTATTAAGGCGTGCAATGGGTAAGAAGAAAGTTTCTGAGATGCAAAAACATCGTAATTTGTTTTTAGAAGGTGCAAGTAAAAAAGGTGTTGACTCAAAAATTGCAAATGACTTGTTTGAGCAAATGGTGCTTTTTGCAGAATATTGTTTTAACAAGAGTCATTCAACAGCTTATGGAGCAGTTACCTATCAAACTGCATATCTAAAAGCTCACTATCCAGTAGCTTATATGGCTGCATTGTTGACTGTAAATGCAGGATCTACGGACAAAATTCAACGTTATATAGCAAATTGCAATTCAATGGGAATTGAGGTGATTCCACCCAATGTAAATTCCTCAGGCATAGATTTTACTCCTAGTGATAACAAGATTCTATTTGGCTTATCTGCTGTTAGGAACCTTGGCGAGGGAGCAATTACTCAATTAATTAAATCTCGAGAGGAGGACGGAGCTTTTAGTTCTTTAGCAGAACTTTGTGATCGATTACCTGCGAATGTTCTTAATAGAAGAGGACTTGAATCTTTGATTCATTGTGGAGCATTAGACATTTTTGAAAGGAATGCAAATAGAGCTCAATTAATAGCAGACCTTGATTTAACTCTTGAATGGGCTGCTTCCCGTGCGCGAGACCGCATTAGTGGACAAGGAAATTTGTTTGATATTGGTAAAACAGATTCTTCAGGAATTGGCAACCAAAATAAAATTAGCTCTTTGCCTAAAGCTTCTCCAATAGATGACTATTCTCCAACAGAAAAACTTCGACTTGAAAAAGAATTATTAGGTTTTTATTTATCTGATCACCCGCTGAAACAGCTTGCTGAGCCTGCAAAACTTATTGCTCCTATTGATTTGGAAAATTTAGAGGCACAAAAAGATAAGTCAAAAGTAAGTGTAATTGCAATGATTAATAATATCCGAGTAGTAACCACTCGTAAGGGAGATCGAATGGCTATTCTTCAAATTGAGGATTTGACTAGTTCTTGTGAAGCTGTTGTGTTCCCTAAATCATATGCAAGGTTGTCCGATCACTTGCTATCTGAATCTCGCCTTCTTTTTTGGGCGTCAGTAGATCGAAGAGATGATCGTGTTCAATTAATTGTGGAGGATTGTAGATTAATAGATGAAATGAGGTTTGTTTTGGTCGACTTATTGCCTGATCAAATAAATAGTATTGATCATCAATATCGCCTTAGAGAATGCTTATATAGTAACCGACCTGCTAGAGATGACTTTGGGGTAAAAGTTCCTGTTGTTGTTGTTATAAGGGATGGAGAAAGTGTTAAATATATTCGCTTAGGTCATCAGTTTTGTGTTAAGGACCCTTATCAAACAGTTGAATCATTGAGAAACATTTCCTTTAAAGCAAGTTGCAGTGACAGACTTGTTAGCTAAGTCTTTTTAATATCTCTTGAAGGTGCTTTCGTTTTGAAAGCGTCACGCATCCTTTCAATATTTGGTCGAATATTTTCAAATCCCAGAATAGTCCCTGGATTGGTATCCCAACTTGCAGAAAGTATCCCATAACTTAATCCTATTAACCCAATTAAGAAGCATAATGCTGATATAGTAAGTGTTAATGCTGGTGCAACATCAGCTATGCCTTTTGTTATTAGTAAATAACTAATTACAAAAACACCCATTCCAGAAAAAGTTGGTAAACCGGTTGTAAAAACAACTCTTCTAACCATTCTATTGGCTACTTCTTTAGGAATATATGGATCTCGTTTTGACTTCTTGTTTTTCTTTGCAGGGATAACTGTAGCTTTTTTTATATCCTCATTTAAAAAAGAATTATTCTGAGATTGTTTTTCTTTTTTATCTTCAGTCATGCAGCAAGGTCTTTATAAGAAGGATTACTATCCTCTTATGTTTAGCTTGCTAATCAAGTCATTGTAACGCTTTTCACTTTTGTCTTTAACATAGTTTAGTAATCTTTTTCTTTGACCAATCATTTTCAATAAGCCTTGTCTCGAAGAGAAGTCGTGATTATTTTGCTGTAAATGATCGCTTAATTTGGCAATTCTTTTGGTTAACATCGCCACTTGAACTTCTGCAGAACCAGTATCAGTAGCATGGGTCTGATGATCGTTGATAAGTTCCTGCTTTTCTTGGGTATTGAGAGCCATGTTTTGACTTTTAAAAATCACTTTACGTTTGATGCCTTAATCTAACTCCTCAAGTTCCTTTCTAGACATTTTTTTGACTTAATAACATTAGTACTTCTTTGAAGAGAATCTCAAAGTCAGCAAGACTTTCGACTCTGGAAGACTGACTAACCTTTGAGGAATAGGTCTCGACAAGAGTGTTAAGGGCTATATTTATTTCTTGGTCTTTGTATTCAAGATTTCTTAGAGCAGTTTTAATTTCATTTATTAGGTCTTTCTCAAATAAATTTGAATTAGGTTTAATTATTTGAGGTATATGAGAAAGTTTGTTTTGTAGTTCAATAATTAGTCTCTCTCCTGTTCTTTTCCCTACTCCTGGAGACTCGGTAAGTGTTGCAATATCTTTATTTAATATCGCTGTAATAAGCTTGCTAGCACTATTCCCTTCAAGAAGTGAGATTGCAAGTTGAGGCCCAATACCGCTAACGCTAATTAATACTCTAAATAAGTCTCTGTCTCCTTTCTCAATGAAGCCATATAAAAAATTGCCTTCCTCCCTTGTTAGTTGGTGAATCCAAAGTGTGATATCAGTTAAAGAATCAGTATCTTTTAGGTCCCTTTGTAATAGCTGTACTTCATAGCCAATTCCATAGCAGTTAATAACTAACCCAGTCCGATTAGTTTGCTCCCATATCTGTACCTTTTCTCCTTTAATCCAGCCAATCATTAGTGAAGTCAATCCTTGAAAATAAGAAAGTCTTTAAATCAACCTCCATCAATTTGACAGCCAATCATTGCCCCTGCAGCCCCTCCTGCTGGCACTGCCCACCACCTATCTTTGCCTCTAGTCCCAGACATTGTTAATCCCGCTCCTAAAAGAGCTCCAATAATCGAACCTTCTTTACAGTCATTCTGGTCAATATCATCATTTGGTAAAGAAGGTATTTCTGTATGAGTAGGTCCTAAAGTTGTTGTATGCGAGCGGCGAATTCTTCTTTTACAAGGGACTTCTACTATTTCTGTCCAACTTTTTACATATCCTGGCGACTCTCTAGTCCCTGGCACATATTCTTCTCGGTATTCATTGCTTGTGCAAGTTCTAGACCTTGAGAAACCTCTTTGATATTCATCTCCTAGAACATTAGAGCCAATGCTCATAGAGAAAATTAAGGCAAGGAAGATTTTCATATTTTTGAAGCTTTGCCTAATCTTACAGATAAATCTAAGTCTAGTTTTGCGCTTAAGCTAATTAATGTTGCTCCAAATACACATATAGAACCTGCCAAAATATAGATCGTAAGATTCTCAGAGAAAAAGATTGCGCCCCATAGAGTCCCAAATAGAACTTGTGTGTAATTTATTGAGGTTGCATGGCCAGCTGGCAAAAGGCTGAGGCCTTTTGTTATAGATAGTTGCCCAAGTTGCGTAAATATACCAATTCCTAAAATCCAAATCCATTCAAAACCTCTTGGCATAACAGCATTGTTTATTAGGAAAGGAAGACTTATTGGAACTGCAACAAGAGGGAAATAATGAACAATTACTATTGAATCTTCAGTTTGAGAAAGTTTTCTTACTATTACATATGCAAGAGCTGTAAGGATTGCACCAATTAAGGCGATAATGATTGCAAATAATGGGAAGTTTATTTCATTCCCATTCACAATTATTGGTTGTACTACAAGCTTTACTCCAATCCATCCAAGGATTACAGATACAACAATTCTTCTTTTTAATTTCTCACGTAGTATGAAAAAACCTAGTAGAGCGGTGAAAGTTGGGTAAGTGTATTGAATGACTGTTGCAGTCGATAATGACAAATAATTCAGAGCTTTAAATATACAAAATAATGCTCCAGTTCCTACTAAACCTCTTGTTAGAAGTAATTTTTTATTCTTTCCCCATGGAGATATTCCAACTTTGCTAATCATTACTCTTGTTATAACAAGGCTAATTAGGGCTCTTGCCATTATTAATTCAGCTATTGGTAAACGCCCTCCTAATTTTTTGACGCAAACCGTCATAAGGCTAAAGGCTAGAGAACTTGTGATTAAACTTTTAAAACCTTGGATTTCATTTTCATGGGTTTCCCTCCAGGCTCTGAAGTTCATTTCTTGATAAGTTTTAAGTTAAAAAATTAGGTAATTAATTAGACGAATTTCTAGATGACCATCACAATAATCTAATGGGAAATCCTCGCATCCACCCACGAACGATAGATGCCGTTAAAGAAAGAGCGGACATAGTTGATGTTGTCGGAGAGCATGTTGTCTTAAAGAAAAAAGGTAAGGAATATGTTGGCATCTGTCCATTTCATGATGACAGTAGGCCTTCAATGGCAGTTTCTCCTGCTAAACAATTTTATTACTGCTTTTCTTGTGGCGCAGGAGGAAATTCCATTAAATTCCTTATGGAATTCCAGCGACAGAGTTTTGTTGATGTAGTTCTTGATTTAGCTAGAAAATATCAGCTCCCTGTTGAGACTATTGAAGGGCCACAACAAGAGCGTCTTCGTCAAAAGCTTTCCCGTAGAGATAACTTATATAAAGTCCTTGGCCTGGCGAATGGATGGTTTCGTGATCAATTGCTTACGGCTGAAGGTCAGGGTGCCTTTAATTATTTAGTAAAAGATCGTGGGTTTAATGAAACTCTTATACAAGAATTCGAATTAGGGTTTGCCCCTAAGGGATGGGATGAACTTCTGAGATATCTTAAATCGGTTGAGAATATTTCAACCGATTTACTTGAAGAAGCAGGACTTATTATTCCTAGAAAAGGAGGTAATGGTTTTTACGATAGGTTCCGTAATCGGCTTATTATACCGATAAAAGATAGACAAAGTAGAGTTATTGGCTTTGGGGGGCGAACGCTTGATGGATCAGACCCAAAATATTTAAACTCCCCAGAGACAGAAGTCTTTGAGAAAGGAAAACATCTTTTCGGTTTAGACAAGGCATCAAATTCAATTCGCAGAAATGATAGGGCTATTGTTGTGGAAGGATACTTTGATGTTATTGCTTTACATTCAGCTGGAATAACTAATTCAGTTGCTTCTTTAGGTACAACTCTTAGTAGTCATCAAATAACACAATTATGTAGATGTAGTGATAGCAAGAGAATAGTTCTCAATTTTGATGCTGATAAAGCAGGAGTTCGTGCGGCCACTAGAGCAATAGGAGAGGTTGAACACCTTGCTATGCAAGGACAGTTGGAATTAAGGGTTCTGCATTTACCTTCAGGGAAGGATCCTGATGAATATATGAAATCTTATTCTTCAATTGAATATAAAGCTCTTTTAGATGAAGCACCTCTTTGGATTGATTGGCAAATAGATCAAGTCTTTCACGGTTTAGACCTTAGCAAAGCTGATCATTTTCAACTTGCTGTTAGTGGATTGGTTCAATTACTAGGTAAGTTGCCTCAGTCGGCTCTTCGTACTCATTACCTCCAAAAAGTTGCCGAGCGCTTAAGTGGTGGCCAGGCTAGGTTGGCTCTTCAATTGGAGGATGATCTTCGCAATCAAGTAAAGGGACAACGTTGGCATGGTCGGTCTGAACGGCTTGAAAAGCCTGGTGAAGCGACCTTGAGAGAACGGAGCGAGGGAGATGTCCTTAGACTTTATTTGCATTGTCCTAGTTTTCGAGCAACTATTCGTAGAGAACTAAGGGAAAGAGAATTAGAGGATTTTGCATTACATCATCATCGCTTATTATGGGCATCTATTAATGAATTAGAAGGGAGAAATATAGGAGCTTCCTTGTTGGAATCTATTTGTAGAGGTGAATCTCCTGGAGAGGAGTTATCTGAAATAGAGATATCTCAATTGCTCCTAGATCAATTCCTTATTGAAAATAACACGCTACTTTCTTCTCGCCTTAGCACTCTTTTGGAACCTGGAGAAGTGCAAATGGTTTCAATGGCAAAGCCAAATCTCCAACTGCGAGGAGCCTTGGCAGTCTTAGAACGTCAGAAGTCCCTGAAACGTTGTAGTCATTTAATCGAGGCTTGGAGTGGACAAAGGCTTGAAACATTGGAAACATGTATCGCTGCACTTATTGAACAAGAACAACAAAAACCAGAGGCTTCATTTGAGATGGAAAAACGAATAGAGGATATGTTTGAGGAACTCAATACTGATGCTCTAAAGTTTCAAGAGTTGTATTACAGTGAACGCAAACACATTCTGTTTTTAGATAAACAACGTTGTGCAATATCGAATGATAAGGAAACACTTTCAGTTTGAGAGTTAATCTCTAATTTAAAAGCAATATTTCTTTAGTACGGATATGACTCTTCGAGGTTGATCTTCAATTAAATAAGCTTCGTACTCTTTCTTAAAATTACCTGTTAAGAGATTAGATCCTCTAAGTGCATTGATTTTTTGATCACTTATCTTTATCTTTTTATTTTTAACTAGACCTAAAAGCTTGCCATCATTGCATTCTTGTGCAACATGTACTGATTCATGCCTTAAGGCTCGTCTTATCATTAATCCAGTTTTAAAGTTCTCATCAGAATTGCTTTTTATAAAGTTATAACCTCCATATTCCATTGCATTTTTGGTACATATAACAACTTTCTTCTGCTCATTTTTTAAAAATCCAAAAAACTTCTTCCCTATAAGGCATAAAGGTGTATTTTCTTCCACTGTGTAACCTGCCTGATTGATTAACTTGAGAATTTCTTTTTCTTGTGAGTTTAAAAATAAAAGGAATTCCATATTAATTAGGTGATCTCTAGGCTTAGTAGCTAATAGACTCTGCTACTTTAGAGTTATTTGCAAGGTTACTAGATTCTACATGACTAAGTAAATCCTATGCCTTGGCTATAGGTATCTGTGTAAGTTGTGTTGTTGCAGCAGCACTCAAATAATCTCTTCTCATTGACCATTTAGGGTTTAATCCGCATGTAGCCCATGTCACTGTGTTGCGCCCGTAACGCTTATTTAGCTTATCGATCGTTTGCATGAGTCGCTCTCTTCGAGATTCTTTTTCGCAACTGTATTTTTGAAGTAGGTGTAATTGAAGATAGTCATTATTGATAAGATCTTGCATTATCACACCTGCTTTTCTTAGTAAGTGATTTGGTTGAAATACTTTCTCTGCTAATCGAAGAGATGTTGCTAAAAGAATAGAAGTATCATTGGTATGCATATTTAGTCGCTCTGTTGCACTCTGGCTATAGAAGGAGGGTGTAAATGAGCTGGTTCGTATAAATACGGTTATAGTACCCGCAAATTGTTGCTGTTTTCGCAGCTTCTCACTTGCGAGCACAGTATATGTTGCTATAGCCTGCTTCAAATGATTTAAAGATGTTATTGAATGCTTAAAGCTTTTGCTAACACAAGTCTCTTTTTTTTTCTTTTGCTTTGTTATAATAGGAAGACATGAGATCCCTTTTAACTCACTTTGTAGACGTAACCCTACAACACCGCATTTAGCTTTTAGCTGACTGCTTGGCATGTCTCGTAGTTGCAGAGCATTCTTAATTCCTTTCATTCGACACCAATGAGCGAGCTTAGGCCCAATACCCCATATATTCTCGATAGCTATTAGTTCGAGCCAATACTCTGAATTGTGTACAACTTCGAAATCAAATAACCCTGCATGATGAGCAATTGTTTTTGCTAGGTGATTCGCGATCTTTGCTTGGGTTTTATTTGTACCAATCCCTATTGCAATTGGCAATCCTAAGCTTTGATATACGAGTGTACGTAAATTCTTTGCCCAAAGATGTAGGTCTTTGCTTGCAGGGCGCTTTACCTTTGCAAAGGCTTCGTCGATTGAGTATATCTCTAACTCTTCGCAGTGATCCTTGAGGAGAGTCATGAAACGTCTGCTCATATCTCCATATAGTGCGTAGTTTGAGCTACGTATTTCTACTCCAAGAGACTCTAAGGTCCCACGTATTTTGAACAAAGGCTGTCCCATTGAGATTTTAAGAGACTTGGCTTTTGAATTACGCGCTATAACGCATCCATCATTATTGGATAGGATCACGAGAGGCCTTTCTCTGAGGGCAGGGTCCATAGCCTGCTCGCATGAGGCATAGAAATTATTGCCGTCAATTAGTACCGTAGTCATGAGTAAGAATCAGCGTCGTCTGCGAGTTATGGTATGAATGGAATATATGGCGACACCCCATATATGTATATCTTCGTAATGACGTAGGTCTATTGGTGGATATTTGGGGTTTTCTGCTTCTAGGAATAATACTCCTTTATGATGCACTAGCCTTTTTAAGGTAAAAGCACCATCTAATGCTGCGACTACTATGCATCCAGGCTGTGGATTTAGGCTGCGATCGACGATTAATAAATCTCCATTTTGAATGCCTGCATTAGTCATAGAGTCACCTTCAACTCTTAAAAAGAATGTACTTGCTGGACGCTGAATTAGATGTTCATTGAGATCAATTCCCATATCGAGGTAGTCATCAGCAGGAGAAGGAAAACCTGCGACAATCGGCACGCTTGCCAAAAGAACCGATTGCTTTGACGGGAAAGCACTGAAAGGCATTGGCACTCTAGAGAGACACACAATAAGGATGCATAGTGGTACTAATGTACCACTCACGGCCTTGCTGTGTTGTGCTCCTGTAATTGTTAGAAGCTTCTACTCTCGATGATAAGGACTTCCCTTGGCGATGGTATCTGCGCGATACAGTTGCTCAGTAAGCAAAAGTCGGGCTATATCGTGAGGGAATGTCAAAGGCGAAAGGCTGATGTTCAAAGAAGCCATGCTTTTAATTTCAGCGCTTAACCCATTAGGACCACCAATTATGAAGGCAACTTTATTGGAACCAAGCTTTTGTAAATTTTGGGAAAAAGAAAAAGATGTCAAGAGTTCACCATCCTCACTAAGAGTTACTGGTAATTCATTATTTTCAATGGCTTTATTAATTGCTTGAGTTTCTTTCTTGATTCCACAATCGCGTAATTCGGTAATAGTTAAGCCAGGGAGCCTCCTTAGGTAGAGATTTAAGCCATCTTGTATCCAAAGCTTACGAACTTTCCCTATTGCAATTATTCGCCAGCGAGAAGGATTAAGCATTTCCAGTAATCCTTTGATTTACTCTTCTTCTAGAAGCAACATTTGAAATGAAGTATAAAGATCTGACTGAAAAGAATCTTTGTTATTTGTTGTTGTTGAATTAACCTTGATGCCATGAATATCGTCAGGGTTAATATTGTCGACTAATTGTTTATTTTCAAGTTCTTTTAAACGCTTTAGAAGATGTGAAGGCACTTCTCCATTGGTACTCGCTTTTATAATCTCTTTAAAAAGTTTTTCTGGATTTTCTTCAGTCTCTATCGGATGGAGAATATGGTTGTTTTTTTTGTCATGATTTATAGGCGCATTGATCTTTCTTGATGATTTTGGAAGATCCTTTCTAAATTCGTCTAATTTCTTAAGGTCCTTAGAATTAAAAGCCATTTGGATAAGAATGTAAAAAAATGAATGTGAAAGAGTTTCTTAGATTAAAGTGAATGACTCTCTTCAGGTCTAGATATATGTCTACATTTGCCAGCCTTTAATGTTTTAATGCCTCCAGTATTTGAGGCTAAGCTTGTTTTAACATCTGATCTAGTATAGGTATAACCAAAATCTAAATTACTCCTATTTATATGATATTGAATGTTCCTAGAGGCTAATGGTGAAGGCTGCTGTTCATTGATATGTAATGCAATCTCTAAGATTGAAAAATATGGAGTAGCGGCATAGGGGATCTCGTTCCTCCATAAAATTGTTTTTGAAATTTCTTCCTCCTTTATTTTTAAACGATTCGTCCCTTGATGTTGATGATCAGAATCATGAGTGATTGTGAATTCAATTATAAAATTTTCAGGTGTTAAATTTAATGAGTCTTTGCTTTCTTCACATTTTATCCAAATACTGTGGCTATGAGGATCATGTGTAGATGGACATCCTGAAAGAACTAATAAGAGGGGGATGAAAAATAATTTCTTCATTTGTCTCATAGACTCATCCCAGGAAATTTATTAGAGTAATTAAAGAATAAGATAATGTTGATTAATTTGCCTTATCAAGATACTTGTTTAAGAAATTTGATTGTTTTATCAGGAGCCATTTAATAGATGCTTCTCTCAAAACAAACTCCTAGAAAGCGTTTCGGCCAGCATTGGTTAATAGATCAAACTGTTTTAGCAAAGATTGTTAAGGCGGCAGATATTAAACCCTCTGATCGAATTCTAGAGATTGGGCCTGGTAGAGGAGCTCTTACAGAGAAGTTGCTTAACTCGCAAGCAGAGTTAATTCATGCAATTGAATTAGATAGAAATTTAGTTAATGGATTGAAAAATCGCTTTTTTGAACGGACAAAGTTTTCTCTACAAGAAGGAGATTTCCTTTCTGTTGTTATTAATCCTTTTGATGGCGTCCCTTTGAATAAAGTAGTTGCAAACATTCCATATAACATTACTAGCCCTTTGCTGGAGAAATTGCTTGGAAAACTTGGGACTGCTCCAGAAATAACTTATCAAAAATTGGTACTTTTGATGCAAAAAGAAGTTGCGGATAGGATTACTGCACAACCGGGAAATAGTAACTTTAGTGCAATGAGCATAAGACTTAAGTTATTGGCTAATAGTATGGGCGTATGCGATGTTCCCCCTAAATGTTTTAAGCCATCGCCTAAAGTGAATTCAAAAGTAGTTGTTATTGAACCATTGACGCTCGATGAACGCCAAGATTTAAATATAGAGAAAAAAGTTGATGTTTTATTAAAAAAAGCCTTCTTAGCTAGAAGAAAAAAACTAAAGAACACTTTGGTAGGGATTAAACCTTTGCCTGAGTTGGAATCACTTACTAAAGCGCTTGGTATTAGTCTAGATCAAAGACCTCAAGAATTATCTCCTATTATGTGGGTCAATTTAGCTAAGGCCATGGAGTAAAAACTTAGCCATTATCCTTCTCTAAAATATTTTATGAATAAATCAATTAATACTTCGGAAGAATCTTTAAAGGTTTTTGCTCCTGCAAAGATCAACTTGCATTTAGAAGTTCTAGGACTTCGGGGGGATGGTTTTCATGAATTAGCAATGGTTATGCAAAGCATTGATCTTGTTGATCATATTTTTATCAAGCGCAGAAGTGATTCCGAAATAGTTCTTAGTTCAAATGATCCAAATTTAAGTATGGGCGATGATAATTTAATTATGAAAGCAGCAAGGTTGATTCGTAGCAGATCAGAGAGGATAGAACTAGGTGCTTCAATTCATCTAATCAAGAACATCCCTATCGGGGCGGGTCTGGCTGGCGGATCTAGTGATGCTGCTGCAACATTGTGTGGATTAAACTCCTTGTGGGAACTTGACTTTACGTCTAAAGAGCTGGAAGTAATCTCTTCAGAACTTGGCTCAGACGTACCATTTTGTATATCAGGTGGTATTCAATTATGTTTTGGTAGGGGAGAGATTCTCGAGCCTTTACAGAAATCTCCTGAGGATATGGCAGTAGTACTTGTAAAAGATCCATTAGTAGAAGTTTCAACTCCATGGGCTTATTCCAGGTATAAGCAGATTAATTTCAATAAGTATTTAACTAATGAATCTGATTTTCAAAAGAGGCGCCAATTGCTTAGAGAATCGTCTTGGTTGGATTCAATAAATCAATTAAACCCTCCAACTTTGAGAAATGATTTGCAAAATGTTATTGCTCCTGCAATACCGGCTGTTAGAAATGGTTTAAAGTTTCTCTCTTCTTTGGAAGGATCTCTTTCAATAGCTATGAGTGGCTCTGGACCAAGTTGTTTTGCCTTGTTCTCTGATTACAAAGCAGCCAAATCTGCGTTAGATCAAAATAAGGGTAATCTTAAAAAATATGGATTAAAAGCATGGTGCTGCAGTTTTCAATCTAAAGAGGTTCTTTCTTAAATTGTCTAATACTAAAGAGAATTCATCCCAACCAAATAAATCAGTGACTTCGAGTGAAAGAGGCATTTCGAATGAAACTACTGTAGAAATAAAAGAGACTGCTAAAAAGGGCCCTTTAAGTTTTTTGTCTGGTGCTTTGACAAGCTTGCTTCTCGGATGGATTTCTTTCATATTGAGTGAAAAGGTTGTGATTTATTTCAGTACACATTCTTTAGAGTATTCTTCTTCAATTGCTACAAGCATTGCTTCAGGGTTTAAAACATTAGTTATTGGAATGACTTTTCTAGCAACATTTACCTTCCTTTTTATTGGGATAGGATTGACGATTGTATTTATTCGCAGTTTATTTGCTGCCAAGGGAGTTCAAGTTGATTAGTCTTTAATCAATGTGCTTTTTTAGTTGGATTAAAGGAGGGGGAAATCATGACAGTTCATGATCTTGGATTATTAGTTCTTTTGCTAAGCCCTGGGATGCTTCTTTCAGTTTTGATTCTTTCTACATTTGCCGAAGGCGGTTAATTTGCCCCACTTTGTTATAGCTTGGCATAAATAAAGCAGGCTTGTTCTGTATCCCTCAAAGTAAAACTGTGGCAGGTACACTTCTTTTTAATGCACTTCGAGAAGCTATTGATGAGGAGATGGCTAGAGATCCTCATGTTTGTGTTATGGGTGAGGATGTAGGTCAATATGGAGGTTCTTATAAGGTCACAAAAGATCTTTATGAGAAATATGGTGAATTAAGAGTTCTTGATACTCCCATTGCAGAGAATAGTTTTACTGGGATGGCTGTGGGTGCTGCCATGACAGGTTTGCGTCCGATCGTTGAAGGGATGAATATGGGGTTTTTATTATTGGCTTTTAATCAAATATCAAACAATATGGGGATGCTCAGATATACAAGTGGAGGTAATTTTACTATTCCTACTGTTGTCAGAGGGCCAGGAGGAGTTGGACGTCAGCTTGGCGCGGAACATAGTCAAAGATTAGAGGCTTACTTTCATGCTGTTCCTGGGATAAAGATTATTGCTTGTAGCACTCCTACGAATGCAAAAGGATTGATGAAAGCGGCAATTAGAGATAATAATCCGGTCTTATTCTTTGAACATGTACTTCTTTATAATTTAAGTGAGGAAATCCCTCAGGGAGACTATGTTTGTGCGCTTGACCAAGCAGACCTTGTTAAAGAAGGTAAGGATATAACCATACTTACATATTCAAGGATGAGACATCATTGCCTGAAGGCAATAGATCAATTAAAAGGAAAGCAAATTGATGCTGAATTGATAGATTTAATAAGTCTTAAGCCTTTTGATTTAGAAACTATTTCTAAGTCTATTAAGAAAACTCATAGAGTAATCATTGTTGAAGAATGCATGAAAACTGGAGGTATTGGTGCAGAGTTGATTGCGCTTATTAATGAAAATTGCTTTGATGAATTGGATGCAAGACCTGTCAGACTTTCTAGCCAAGATATTCCTACTCCTTACAATGGAAAACTGGAGAATTTAACAATTATTCAGCCTCATCAGATAGTTGAAACTGCAGAGGAAATGATGTCTAAGAGGATTTGATAGATGTTTCGTCAACAAGGTTGGTTCGCATTCCTCTTGGCTTTAGTAATTGCGGCTTTATCTATATGCATAAATTTACCTTTTCAATTAGGACTGGATCTTAGAGGTGGAAGTCAGCTTACATTAGAGGTTAAGCCTGTTGATGATTTTAAGGAGATAAGCTCAGAACAGGTTGAGGCTGTTAAGGCCGTTTTGGATCGAAGAGTTAATAACTTGGGCGTTGCAGAGTCAACTTTGCAGACGATAGGAACTAATCAATTGATTCTTGAACTGCCTGGAGAGCAAGAACCTTCAAAGGCAGCAAGAGTACTTGGTAAGACAGCTCTTTTAGAGTTTCGAGCTCAGAAGCCCGGGACAAAAGATTTGATGAAGAGTCTCCAAAGTCTTAGGTCTGAGGTAAGAAATGCTTTGAATTCAAAAGAGCCTCTTTCTGAAAATGATCAATTGGAGAATTCTAAGAGTCTAATTGATAAAGATCGACTACAGGCTTTAAAGTCTGCCCTTAATTTGTCTGATATTAAAGGCAGCGAAAAGGAACAGCTAGAGCAAATAAATAAAAAGATCAATCAGCAAATAGTGAGCCTCTTTGAGCCATCTAGTCTCACTGGAAAAGATTTGGTTAGCGCAGGTCGCCGCCAAGAGCAGAATCTCTCAAGTTGGGAGGTGACATTGACTTTTAATCAAATTGGCGGAGATAGATTTGCCCAGCTAACAAAGTCTATTGCTGGTACAGATCGATTGCTTGGAATTATTCTTGATGGAGAATCAATTAGTGAAGCAAGTGTTGGGGAGCAATTTAGGATTGCTGGTATTACAGGAGGTGCAGCTACGATTAGTGGAAACTTTTCTGCAGATTCTGCTAGAGAGCTTGAAGTTCAATTGAGAGGAGGAGCACTCCCTTTGCCGGTTGAAATTGTTCAAGTGAAAACAATTGGTCCAACATTAGGAGTAGAAAATATTCGTCGCAGCCTCATTGCGGCTCTTTCTGGCTTGCTGTTAGTTGCCGTTGTAATGGTGATTCTTTATCGTTTGCCAGGATTTGTCGCAGTAATAGCTTTAAGTGCATATTCACTTTTTAATATATCTATGTATGCTCTTGTACCAGTAACATTGACCCTTCCTGGTATTGCAGGATTCATTTTGAGCATTGGTATGGCTGTAGATGCAAATGTTTTGATTTTTGAGAGAATTAAGGATGAGTTACGAGGGGGTAATACATTGATTCGTTCTATTGAAAATGGATTTTCTCAGGCATTCTCTTCAATTATTGATGGACACATCACAACCCTTATCAGTTGTATAGCTCTATTTTATCTTGGGACTGGATTCGTTAAAGGTTTTGCTGCAACTTTAGGTATTGGAGTTGTAATTAGCTTGTTTACAGCTCTTTCTTGTACGCGAGTCCTTCTTAAGTTTCTTATGAGCTATAAATCTTTAAGGAGACCTGTTAACTTCTTGCCCATTTCCCAAATTCCAACTCCATCTTCTTAATACAATCTTGTGAGTTATTCTTCAAGACTTTCTAAGCCTAATTTGATTATTAATCTATGTCGAAATAGATATAGAATTTGGATCGTCTCTACTTTGGCTATTGTAATTAGCCTTATAGGACTTATAACTTCTTGGCTTAATCCATCTATAGGGTTTCCACTTCGTCCAGGCCTCGATTTTACAGGTGGAACACAGATAAAACTTGAGAGGCTATGTGATAATCAATGTACAAAGGTATCTACTGTTCAAGTTAGTGATTCTTTAGAGAAGCTATCGATTGGAAAGGAAGAATTCTCAAAAAAGATAAATTTTTCTGGAGTACGTATACAAGCTCTTGACTCTTCAAAAACACTAGTTATTAGGCTGCCTTTCTTGTCAGCGAAACAAGCTAAAGATGTTATAACAACCTTGGAGCCAATAGCTGGTCCTTTTGAGCCTGGAAGTCAGTCTATAGATACAATTGGACCATCTTTAGGTTCTAGACTGCTTCGTAGCAGCTTGTTTTCTTTATTAGCTGCCTTTTCTGGTATTGCTATTTATATTAGCTATAGATTTGATAGGCGATTCTCTCTTCTCGCTATAGTCGCATTGTTTCATGATTTGATAATAGTTTGTGGAGTTTTTTCTTGGCTTGGTCTGATAAATAATTTAGAAATCAACAGCCTTTTTGCAGTTGCCTTGCTAACAATTTCTGGCTATTCAGTAAACGATACAGTAGTCGTTTTTGATAGAATTCGTGAACTTAACACTTTGGATGAATCATTAACACCTACCCAACGAATTGACCTGGCTGTTTCAGCTACTCTCTCAAGAACTTTATATACTAGTGGAACGACCTTATTACCGTTGGCAGCATTGATATTTTTTGGAGGGAGCACTTTATATTGGTTTGCAATTGCTTTGGCGATTGGAGTCATTGTTGGCAGCTGGTCTAGCATAGCCTTGGCACCTTCATTGCTTAGTATAAAAATAGAGCATTAAATTAATAATAAATATTCTTATTTAAGGAGTAAATGATTAAAACCAATAGACTTTTACGATTTTACCTTATTCCTTTATTTGTAGTGCTTTATTCCTTATGGGATCTTAGGTTCGAATTAAGATTGCTATTTGATCATTTAACTTTGATTTCTTTGCTTTTTGCATTACGTAATCATCCAATATCATTTGCCGCATTAACTTTAACTCCAATATATATACTTAGGCATGCATTATCTAATAGATTTAAAAATAGTAACTTTTAATTAATTTAAGAATTATGCTTATTTAAGCACAGATATTTTTTGATCCAGAAAATCATGAATCAGTACTTCTTTTATTAGTATTTTTAGGATTACAGTTAAAGGTAAAGAAAGTAGTAAGCCTATTGGGCCAAAAACAACAGTAAAAATAAATTGTGAAGTAAGTGTTAGAGCCGGAAGTAGCTTTACTTGATGTTGCATTATTGAAGGTGTAATTATATAGCTTTCTAAATTCTGAATAATTATATAAGCAACTAATACTGCTAATGATTTCCAAGGAGCATCCAGCAATGCAACTGATATAGGGAAAATAGTGCTAATAGTTGGCCCTATGTTAGGAATAATATTTAGTACCCCAGCAATAAGTGCATTAGCAAAAACCAACTTAATACCAAGCACGTATAAGCATAATCCTGCTAAGATTGCCACGAATGATGAGCTAATAAGAACTCCTAGCATCCAGTTGCTAAGAGCATCTCCACATTTAAGAAGAATTGACCTAGCTCTCCTTCGATAAGATGATGGAACAAGTAGAATTAAAGCTTCTTTGTAAGCATTTGGTTGAACTGAGATCATTATTCCTATTGAAAATACAAAGATTAACTGAACAATTCCTAGCCCAAGATTACCCGCTATGTTTAAAAGTCTTTTAATACTATCTGTTATTCCATTTGCAAGTGTAACTCCATCAGGCAGAGCACTAATATTGTTTTGAAGAATATTTTCTTTGAGAATATTCGTCCCTTCTGCACCATAAATAAGTTCAGAAAATTTGTTTATATTTCTACTAGTAATTTCTAAAAGAGCTCTTGCAGCATTTGGTAAATCAATTATTAACTCTTGAAATTCTTTTGTGAATTGTGGTATCACTATTATCATTGAAACTACTAATATTAATAAAACACCTGTTATAGCAATTAAGAATGCAATCCTTCTTGGTATTCCTAAAACCTGCTTTATTTTTCCCACAAGAGTGCATAGCGCCATGGCGAGCACGATGCCCGCAAAGATTACTATAATTACACTCCTAAGGCTCCAAAAAAGAAAGATTGAAGTGATAAGAGCTATAAGTGATAGCCAGTGTGAAAATTTCAATTAATTTATGTTTGTGTATAACCAAGGCCATTCAATTTGGCATAACGCTCTGCAAATCTCATGAACCTTTGAAAATCTTCCTCTGATTTCCAAGTATATGTAGCTTCAATACCACTTGGAACACCATTAAGGAAACGAGCTTTAATATCTCTGGTCTTAAGGGCGCCTTCTTTGTCTAACATTGTCATTCCAGTGATTTCTCCCATCTTGTCTACAGTTAATGCCTGAGGCTGTTCGAAATTAAAATTTGCTTGACCTGTCTTTCCGTCTCTACTTCTTGTTAAACGAATTTCTGGGACAACAGGCTCATTAACTCCTTCAAAGAATTGAATTACTGCTTCGCTAGTTGATTTGCTCATTGTTTATTCGACTTTAATTTGATGTTATTGCAAAGTTTATTAAAAATAAGAAATTCTATTTTTAATAAACTTGACCAATCTTAATTAATTTTTTGGCTGCTGATTGATTATTCATGCCAGAAATATCTATTTGGGATTTATTTTCTACCTTCTCAAGAGAAAATTCATAACACTTATCGTAATACTCAAGCATTACGATGCATGCTCCTTCAAAATCTTTCCTTTGAATAGCTTGTAAAGCAGAAGCTGTCCTTTGAGGACCTAAACGTTTACTTATTCGTGAGGTCGCTTCCTCAAGATGTTTTCCCTCATACTGTCCATATTCTTTTACTAATGCTAGAACTCTTTCTTTTTTATTTCTAATAATTTCCAGCATTGGAGCAATTCTCATTTGATTAAAGAGATCCTTGGGGATTCGGCATTTACCTAAATTAATACTTTCATCTTCTAACCAGATGCCTTTAGCAGCATTGCTTTTGCATACATTGAGTTCCTCTGCAATTGTATTCTCAAAGTGTTCTGATGTTGGCTGTTCTGGGAATCCTATTCCTCCAAAACTGCTTCCTCTATGATTAGCAATTCCTTCTAGATCAATAACTGAGACTCCTTGTTCTTTTAATGATAAAAGCAATGCAGTCTTTCCTGAGCCTGTTTTCCCACCAATTATTCGTAATGGCCATTCTTGGTTGAATTGGCTAAGTGACCATTTTCTGTAGGTTTTGTAACCACCTTTAAGAAGGATTGTTTTAATCTTCAAAAAGGTTGCTAACCAACCGATACTCGAAGAGCGTAATCCTCCTCTCCAACAATAAATTCTTAGAAATGAGTTTTTAGATTTAGAGGCCTTGCTTTCTAAAGCATTTTTTAATTCTGGAAGTTTCTTTTTTGTAATTTGTAGACCTAAGATAATAGCTTTGTTTCTACCTTCTCTTTTGTAAGAGGTGCCTACTAATTCTCTTTCCTTATCATTAAATAAAGGTATGTTAGTTGCACCAGGCCAATGACCCTGTTGGAATTCTCCTGGACTACGAATATCAATTAATGGACCGTTTTCATTGCGAAAACTTTCCAAGGAACATGAAGGTGGAATTCCAATGCCTGACATAGTAGACCAAAGCTTACTTATAGATAAAGAGCGGATGCAATCATGCCTTTAGAAAAATCTGATTCAAACATCATCCCTATTAAAGATCTCATTAAACAATTCTCAATGGGTTCTTTAAGACAAAGACGAAGACTAATCCAATTAGTTGAGGAAAGGTCTAATGAGCTTTTGGATATAGGACCAACGCTTTTAGATGATTTTGATCCTGCAGGAGACAATTGGTCAGTTGGTTGGATTTTGCAAGTATTCAATAGAAAACATCCTGAATATCTAAAAAAGCTGCTTGCCTCTAAACCAGTGGGTTGGTTCTCAGTCGCTTCTGAAAAAGGTTTGGATTATGCCTTATTGCAAAAAAGTCTTCTTGAAGAGAAATTTGAGAATGCTGATCGAATAACTAGTAGTTGCTTGAGAGAACTTGCTGGTTTAGATGCTGTGAAAAGGGGATATGTTTTTTTTAGCGAAGTAAATTCAATTGCAACAACTGATTTAGAGACTTTAGATCGCCTTTGGATTGCTTATTCGCAAGGAAGATTCGGTTTTTCTATTCAGGCTCGTCTTCTCGATTCTTTGAATGGAAGGTATGACATGCTTTGGCCAAGAATTGGCTGGAAGCAAGAAGGTATATGGACAAGGTACCCAAACTCCTTCAATTGGTCTTTGGAGGCTCCTGAAGGACATATGCCGTTAGTAAACCAGCTTCGAGGAGTAAGACTTATGGATGCATTGTTAAATCATCAAGCAGTCAAAGGTAGGATAGAGCTTAAGTCTTAAACGCAAACTAAAGTTAAATAGAGGATGGTTAATTCTTTTAAGAAGCTGTCTTTGTTCAAATTAGCTTTAAAGTTAATTTTCTAAATCGTTCCAAACTTTCTTTAACCCACCAGTTCTAGTGCGGACATTTCGATGGGCTGATTTTTATCTTCCTTCTACCCTCAAGCTTGTTCCGCTTGAAAGATTGCTACTTGAACCAGTTTTTCGGGATGCGGAAAACATAGAACTGATTCAATTGGGACTTCATGAAGCTTTGGTGAATGCAGTTGTTCATGGAAATGAAAGTGATTTCAATAAGGGTTTAAGAGTTCGAAGAATAATTACCCCAAATTGGTTTGTTTGGCAGATTCAAGATCAAGGTAAAGGGATGCCAGTAAAGGAAAGGGTCTCCGCATTGCCAAAAAAAATAGATGCAGAAAATGGCAGAGGATTGTTTTTGATTCATCAATGTTTTGATGATGTTAGATGGAGTAATAGAGGGAATAGAATTCAAGTAGCCTGTAAGAGAAATTAATTAATTAATGAGATGGGCAGCCAGGGTCTTTAACTTCATTGTTAATCCATTTTAATGCTTGTTTAGTTAGTGAAATTACATATTCTTTATCTCCACCCTCAGAGATTTGTGAGATTGCCGAAATAAGAAGTTCTGCTGCTCTCCTGTCTGAACTATTTTTCAATCTATGCCAATCATTGTTATTTATACTAAGCTCAGCATGAAGCTCCTTTATTAATGACTTTGTGGACTCAGTCCATTCATAACTTTGTTTTTTCATCTTAGTTTCTTAATAAGTAATCACTAATAGTTTTAAGTAGAAGATCTATACTTTTATTTTTGAGATCATTCTCATATAAATTGCCAAGAAGAGCTTTCCTTAAACCTATGCTAGCAGGAGTTAGATGATCCCCCTCAAGTTTAATCATTATCGAGTTGTCAACAGATCTATTTTTAAGTGACTCAATTAATAAATTACTTTGATCTAGACTGTCATTTTTAAATTTGATTAATAGATTATTAGCTTGAATATATCTCTTTGAAATCAGATACATAGTTTCAGAAGGGCTTGGACTAAACTCACTTTCTATTCTTAATCTCTTTTTAACTTTTCC
>CACPKH010000006.1 GCA_902634515.1 uncultured Prochlorococcus sp.
GAATTCTTGCAAGACTGGAAGGCCCTGAGCTTACTGAATGTGACCTTTCTTGTGATATTGAAAAGTAAATCAATCTTGATAAACAGTTAAATTGATAAATTTCTGAAAAGTATTTTGTAGGATAAGAGATATATTTTGAGGATATGGTTTCTTTAAATGAAAACATTCGCTATTATTTCTATAATATTTATTTGTGTTTTATCCATAGTATTTGCAATATTTCATTTTTCCAATAGATACCAATCAGCTTTTGAGGCAGATCAGAATTGCCATTCAGAAATATATATTAATTACTCAGAAGATTCTAAGGTTGGTTGTGATCATGACCTTGAGACTAGGCAATGGATCCTTTATAAAGAAGGGATAAATGGCTTGCCAGCAAATGTTTTGGAGAGATACAAATATTAAATTTTATTGAATATCTATGCATTATAATTAATCACTATTTATCCTCTTTATAAATGTAGGGAATAGTTTAATAGCAATAATAGATGAAATTATTCCCGTTAATGAGAATGTAGCGACCTGCCCCAAAGAGCCAGCAAGATAGATATTTTTCTCTAATAATGGGAGGTCAATTATTGAGCCTACTGATCCCCAAATAATCACCCATAAGGATACATAAGCAATTCCAAGCCAATCTTGTTTCTGCATGGTTTCATTAAGTCAAACAATATTATAGCTTTTGCAAATGAATTAAATCGATTCGATTCCGTTAATTAATGGCAAAAATACTATGAGTAACAGGTGCTCCGTGAAAAATAAGTTCTGTAAGAACCAACATGAAAAAACCTATCATTGCTGCCCTGCCATTAACTAGTTCAGAGTTTTCATTGAAACCAAATACTTGTTCTACTGCTTCATCTTGATTATTAATCCATTTTGCATCTCTTTGTTCATATGATTTGTTTTCATCGGTAATTGATGAATCTTCACCTTTTAGAACCGTTGAATCATTACTCTTTAAACTTTGATTCAGTTGCTCTGCCATTGCTAATTCTCGATTTATCTACTTAATTATTTTATTTGACTAGCTTCCTTTGAGAAGTATTTTTTCTTCGTTTCTTGACCATTCTCATTGATTTTCTTTGAAGGGAACATTTTTCGTATATGTAAAGCCTGTAGCCAATCACAGAAATAATAAAAATAATTAGAATAAGTGAGAGGTAAAAATGCATTCTATAGAATAGTTGCTATTTAATCATTTTAATAATGATAAAGTTTGTTTTACGGAGAGATATATAAACCTGTTACCCTTTTGCAACTGACTTCTTTATATCTAATTCTCTCCTCATTATAACTTTTTATTGCTAATGCTTTATTAAGCTGTCGAATTGAATGAATAGTATTTCCCAAATTACTTTTGATGTTATATTTATGATGTTTGCATTCTTTGGAGCAATAGAGCTCTTTAAGGAGGTTTAAGTAGTAATTCTAAAAAAGTAAGCTAATGAATTCTTTCTTAGATTTAGCATGGCTAATTCCAGCATTTCCTTTGGTTGGGGCGTCTTTAATTGGGATTTTACTCGTCAGTTTTAATAGGACAATGAATAGGCTTTCAAAGCCAGTATCTTTTTTAATAATTAATTCTATTGGATTGTCGACGCTGCTTAGCATTATTTTGTATTTAAAGCACTTGTCGGGCGAACTATTTAGTTTGCATCTAAAAATTGGGACATTTGATTTTATTGCTAAATTTTCTTTAGAAGATTACTCATCTATTATTTTAATAGCTATTGGGGTGACTTTCTTTTCTATTAGCTTACTCTCCTACTATAAACTTAATCGAGCAATTGGATATGTTAGGTATTTAACCTTATTGTCATTTGCTTGTGGTTTTTTATATTTATTTGTCTTAGATAATCAATTATTTGAAACTATTTTTAATCCACTTTAGTCTAGTGTTTAAAACTATTCCTTATATTAAATAAATTATAATAGTAAAAAATAATGCCCACACTAATTCCAGCTTTAGAGAAAAACCTAATAATTTTCTAATGCTTTTTATTGTTGGTTTAGGTGAATCTTTAGAGAGTATAGGCTTCTCAATTACCTCTTTATCATATAAATTACTACCTCCTAATCTGATATCTGCACAATGTGCAAATATCGCTTCTGATAATCCTGAATTAGGTGAAATATCTTTTCTCCCTTCTTTCAAAACATTTCTTATGATTTGAGGAGCTATTAGCCAATTTTTTAATACCAAAGGAAGAGTTATTACTACTAATCTGCAAGGGATAAATGTTAAACAATCATCCAATCTTGCACTGGCTGTTCCTAGCCATTTAAAGTTACTTCTTCTATAGCCAACCATTGAGTCCAATGTACTACTTGCTTTAAAAACTAATGCAAAGGCTAATGGCCCTGGCCATGAAGGGGATATTTGCCAACAAATTGATCCTATAAAAATCCAAAAAAGAGGTGCAAAAACACCATCAACTGAGTTTTCACTTGCTGTTTCAGCTACTGCTCTAAGGATGTCATCTTCATTTAGATTCTCAACATCCCTTCCCACAATTTTGCGTAATTCTTTGCGGGCTTTTTCAAGACTCTTACCTGGAAAGTCATTGTCTAAGCAATTAAGAACTTTAAGTGCGCTGATATTTAGGCTTTTATATGCAAGTGTGCTTGATAATGCAATAGCTAAAATAAAATAATTAAAAATAATTGGTAAAGAAGAAAGTTTGTTGACTAGTTGTTCTATCATCCATCCACTGAGGCCAGATATTGAAATTACAATTACCGTTAGAAAAAAACCACCAATTCTTAGATATAGGGGTGTTTCTTTTGATAATAAAAATATAGCTTTCTTTAGGAAATTGATTAAATAACCCATCAGCTGTACTGGATGAGTCATTTGTTCTGGGTCTCCAATGATTAAATCAAAGAAGACTGCTCCTAGTAATAGAAAAGAAGAAATCTTTAGTCTGTTTTAAGCCAGCTAAACATTGATCTAAGGCTTTTACCAACTTTTTCTATAGGTAGAGCTGCATCTTCAGATCGATATTTCTTCATTAATGGTTTATTTGCTTCACATTCAGCGACAAAGTTCTTTGCAAAACTTCCATCTTGTATATCAGATAAAATTCTTCTCATCTCATCTTTTGTTTCTGATGTGATCAGTCTTGGACCAGAAACATAATCTCCATATTCAGCTGTATTTGAAATTGAATCTCTCATAGCTGTTAAGCCTCCTTTAACCATTAGATCAACAATTAGCTTTACTTCATGAAGGCATTCAAAATAAGCAAGTTCTGGTTGATATCCAGCTTCTACAAGTGTTTCGAAGCCAGCTTTTACGAGTGCTGATAACCCTCCGCATAACACTGCTTGTTCCCCAAATAAATCAGTTTCCGTTTCTTCTTTGAAATTAGTTTCAAGAATTCCTGCTCTTGTACCCCCTATGCCTTTTGCATAAGCCATTGCTAAATCTCTTGCTTTACCACTTGCATCTTGTTCTATAGCAAAAAGTGCTGGAACGCCTTGACCATTTTGAAACTCCCACCGCACAGTATGCCCTGGACCTTTAGGGGCAATCATTACAACATCAACAAAAGCAGGAGGTTCTATTAATCCAAACCGAATGTTGAAGCCATGAGCAAAGCTTAAGATCTTTCCAGGCTTTAGGTGAGGTGAAATTTCTTTGTGGTAAACATCTTTTTGAAATTCATCGGGCAAAAGGACCATAATCCAGTCTGCTTTTGCAGAAGCTTCTGCCACACTGAATACTTCCAATCCATCTGCAATTGCTTTGCCAGATGATCTGCTCCCTTCATATAGTCCAACAACAACTTCAATACCACTATCCTTAAGGTTTAAGGCATGAGCATGTCCTTGAGATCCATAGCCAATAATTGCGACGGTTTTGTCCTTTAGCAAAGTAAGGTCAGCATCTGAATCGTAAAAAAGTTGGGCCATTAGTTTTTGGTTTCAGTTTTGTATTAGGGCAGACCTTACGAAAGTTTTCAACTCTCTTGAAAAGGATCTCTAAAGCTAATTCTAAGAGTCAGCTTAGAACTTAAGCTTCATTTGGGTGAGAAATAACTTTATCAATTAGTCCATATTCTTTTGCTTGCTTAGCACTTAAGAAGTAGTCCCTGTCAGTATCTTTTTCAATTTTTTCATAGCTCTGGCCTGTCATATCAGCCATTGAACGATTTAGCATTTCTTTAATTCGGAGTATTTCGTTTGCTTCTATTTCAATATCGCTTGCCTGTCTCTGGGAGGTGCCGCCAAGAGGTTGATGAATCATGATCCTACTGTGAGGCAAAGCAAGACGTTTATTCTTTGTCCCCGCTGATAAAAGGAATGCACCCATTGAAGCAGCTAAACCTACGCAAATTGTTACCACATCACTCTTGACGTATTTCATGGTGTCATAAATTGCTAATCCTGCAGTTACTGAGCCCCCAGGACTATTTATATATAGATAAATAGGTTTAGCACTATCTTCAGAGTCAAGATAAAGCATTTGAGCAACCAGACTATTTGCAACAGCGTCTGTTACTTCTTGGCCAAGAAATAAAATTCTTTCTGCACCAAGTCTGGTATAAATATCTACCCAACGTTCAAATTGACTGCCTGGAAGTCTATAAGGAACGCTGGGAGTACCAATAGGCATGATAATAAAATGGGTTTGTTGATAAAAAAAGAATGTTTTTAATTAGAGAGTTAATTCAAGGTGACATTGGTAATTCTTAGTCTTAAGAAATTTGATGTGAACTGGGTAAATCTTTTCTACTTTTTAAAACTCTATCTATAAGTCCATAATCAACAGCTTGATTTGGATTTAGATAACTCATTCGATCAGAATCCTTGGTCAATTGCTCAATAGTCCGGCCAGTATTTTTTGAGAGTATTTCTAGCATTGCTTGTTTGTTGTGAATAACTTCTTTTGCTCTGATTTGAATATCTGTTGCTTGCCCTTGAGCTCCGCTCCTTGGTTGATGTAGAACGATAGATGCATGAGGCAGAGCAGCTCGGTGCCCTTTGGAGCCGGCTGAAAGGATAACTGCAGCTGTTCCCATGGCTTGACCTATGCATATTGTATGAACAGGTGGCTTGATATAGCTAATGGTGTCGCATATAGCAAACGCCTCGGTTTCGAAGCCAATAGCATCTCCTGTATACCAACTTGTGCCTGTGGAATTTATATAGAAATAAACGGGTTTCTCAGGATTATCAAACTCTAGATATAGCAACTGAGCAACAATTAATTCTGTAACGTCAATACCAAGTTGTCTTTTGGCATCATCATCAGAGAAAAGAGGAAGGCCAAGATAAACAATTCTTTCTTTTAGCAGCAGAGAAGGCAAGTCGGGTGGTGGAGTTCGGAGAACAGTTGAATCTCCGTAATAGGGAGCGGATGCCGTCAAATTAAATTAGTTTATATAGAAATCTAGACTAGCTAGGACTAGCCAGAAGAGCGATTTGTTTGTTCAGATTTAGTTGTAGGAGTATTATTTTTTTCAAATTTGCCAAAAATCATTCTTCCAGTTGGCGTTTGTAAGGCCCCTGTGACGATAACGTTTAATCTCTCTCCTATTAGTTCTTTTGCTCCTTCAATTACAACCATAGTTCCATCATCGAGGTAAGCGATACCTTGATTCTCTTCTTTTCCTTCTCTAACAATCTTCAAATTAAGCTCTTCTCCTGGTTGAACTTCTGGTCTTAATGCGATTATTAAATCACTTAGATTTAAAACATTTAAATTCTTGACTTGTGCTACCTGAGAAAGATTAAAGTCTGCCGTTATAAGAGTTCCTCCAGTATCTTCAGTAAGCTTTAAGAGCTTTTCGTCAGTTCCGTCTCCTTCATATTTTGTGCTATTAAGTACCAGCTTCTTTTTATAGCTTTTTCTTAATTCATTTAATAGTTTTAAACCTCTTCTACCTTTAGAACGTTTTTCAGTATTACTTGAGTCAGATAATGTCTGAAGTTCTTCTATAACACTTTGAGCGACAATTACTTGTCCTTCGATAAGAGCACATTTCAGCAAGGCTTTAATTCGACCATCAATAATTACGCTTGTATCAAGAATCTTGGCTGTGGCTGGTGTAAGTATTCCTTCTGAGATGAGAAGTGCTTCTGTACTGTTTGGGTTAAACAGCCTAAGAAATGTTCTTCCATGAACTTCTGCAAGGCTATACCCCAAAACCCCAAAAACAATATTGCTAAGAACTGCAATTAGAGGCTTTATGAAAAAGATTTCATTAGGTAAAGGAAGTAAAAGTATTGGTGCCAAAAGTAGGTTCGCAACTAAAAGACCAAGTATTAGCCCAATGGATCTGCTTACAAGTAAATCGGTTGGAGTGCTTCGGATTTGTTGTGTAAGCCTTGTCCTTAATTGTTGGAACAAGAGGCCGATTAATAAACCTAATAAAGAACCAAAACCTGCGAGTACAACTTTTAAACCTTCAAGATTGGTAACTCCTTCCAGCATGGTAGATGGCAAGAAATCTGCTCCAAGCCAGCCACTTGCAGCTCCAGTAATTAGAAATAGGATCAGAATTAGTGGATCCACCATGAGATTAAAATTTGGGACCTCCTTCTTTATTCATTAATATATTCATTAAGCATGCTCCAAATGCAAGGAGATGGCTAAGGAAGTTCTGAATACCTTTGCCACTGCTCTACAACACAAGCTGTGAATTCCCCAAGAAGTGCTTACATACATATTCCTTTTTGTCATAGGAGATGTTTCTATTGTGACTTTCCAGTAGTCCCTTTGGGGGATAAAGCGAGAGGTGATTATGGACCAGGTAGTTCATCAATTAAGTCATATTTAAAACTCCTTTTTAAGGAGATTGAAATAACGCCGGAAGGACCACCTTTGGCAACTTTATATATAGGAGGCGGCACTCCTTCTCTTTTAACCCCAGACCAAATTTTTGAATTACTCTCTCATCTTAAAAAAAACTTTGGCTTTCAGCATGGTGCAGAAATTTCTTTAGAAATTGATCCTGCTAGTTTTAATCAAAAAGATCTTTTAGAATATTTGTCTGCTGGAATTAATAGATTAAGCCTAGGAGCACAAAGTTTTGATAATGAAGTTTTAAAAAAAATTGGAAGAAGGCATACTTTTACTCAATTAAAAGAATCTTGTGACTGGATTAGTCAAATTTTTAAGGAAGGAAAACTTGTTAGTTGGAGTTTAGATCTAATTCAAAATTTACCTGATCAGAAGATTGAATCTTGGAAGAATCAACTTCAACAGGCTATTGACACTTTTGCTCCTCATCTTTCTGTATATGATTTATCAATAGAAGATGGCACTGTTTTTGATTGGAAACTTAGAAGAGGAGAATTGAATTTGCCCAACCATGATACTGCTGCAGATATATCGAGGATGACTTCTAGAATTCTTAAGGAAGCAGGTTTTTCTAGGTATGAAATTTCAAACTTTGCATTGCCTGGTCATGCTTCTCGACATAATAGGGTTTATTGGAGTGGTGCAGGATGGTGGGGTTTTGGACAAGGCGCAACTAGCTGCCCATGGGGGACAAGATTGAATCGACCTCGAAGAAGTAGTGAATATATAAATTGGCTTAAGAAACAAGAGAAGCAAGGATTGGATGCATCGTTGTTATTTAAAAATCGAGCTCCAATAGAAATGGATGAATTGCTGCTAACAGGACTAAGAAGGCGAGAGGGAGTTGATTTTCAAGAATTGGCGAATAATTGTGGATGGGATAAACAACAGAAAACAATTTTTTTAAATCAATTAATAAACAGATGGGAAAAATTTATAAAAGAGGGATTGATTAGATTTAGAGGTGAAAGGTTTTGCTTAAGTGATCCTGAAGGGATGGATCTAAGCAATCAAATACTTGTTGAGATGATCTTATGGTGGGATTCTTTGCCTAAAGATGCTGTTGCCTTACCCAATCCTTGAGCGCATTGACACACAATTCTCGAGTTTTTATTAATGGCTTGCAAAATGGAGGCTGAGAATTTGTTAATCCAAGCAAATCAGCAGTTACTCTTATTTGCCCATCACATTGAGTTCCGGCACCTATACCTATTACTGGGATTCTTAGTTGTTTTTGTACTTTTCCAGCCAGAATATCTGGCACATGTTCTAAAACAATTGCAAAACATCCTGCGTTTTGTATTTGAATTGATTGTTTTAATATTTGTTCTTGAGAAAGTTCATCTTCAGCTTGTCGACGATATCCAAGATTATGAACCGATTGAGGAGTAAGACCAAGGTGACCCATTACAGGAATACCCATTCTTATTAAACGTTCTATCACTTTTATAGTTTCAGGTTCAGCTCCTTCAAGCTTTACTCCTGAAGCGCAAGAGTTTTTTAGCAAAGTACCTGCTGCTTCAACAGCTTTATCTTCACCACATTGATAGCTAAGAAAAGGTAAATCACAAATTACTAAAGGTTGTTTTTTGAGAGAGTTTGAAAAGCCTCTGCATACCGCTTGAGTGTGATCCAGCATTTGTTGCAGAGTTATTGGCAATGTTGTGGCATGTCCATGAACAAACATTGCTAAAGAATCTCCTACAAGAATTACCTCTGCACCTGCTTCTTCAACTATTGCTGATGAAATGCTGTCCCATGCAGTGAGAATTGTAATTGGTTTTCCAAGCTCTTTGAAACGAATTAATTCCTTCGGTAGCATCTCACTTGTGGGCTAAATGGATCATGTTGCTAAAATCTAGGAGACTCGGACCCATGCGGCTTCAACACCTAAATCTGGTCAGGACCGGAAGGTAGCAGCCAAAAGGGATGCTTGAAGCAGGCGTGGATTCCGGGTCACCTAAATATTTGAAATTAATTGTCAGTCTCTTTTCTGATATTTCTAAGCCTTAGGAATTCTGGGATGCTTGCTCCAGCTTCTTTATTCCCTTTTTGGCGGTACATGGCTTGTTGGGATAATTTAATATTAGATTTTTGATTATTATAGGGTTGGACACCATTGAAGCCTGTTGCAATAACTGTGACTTGAACCTCTCCTTCTAGTTCTTCATCAATTACTGCTCCAACAATAATATTTGCTTCTGGGTCTACAACCTCTGAGATCACTTCTGATGCAGAAGTCATGTCTTCTAGAGTCATATCTTTCCCTCCGGTAATATTTAATACGCATCCTTTGGCACCATCTATTCGACTTGCTTCTAACAAAGGACTATTAATGGCAGCTTGAGCAGCTTCAACAGCTCTTGAACGTCCAGATCCTAAGCCAATGCCCAATAAAGATGTTCCTGCTTCTGTCATCACTGAGCGAACATCTGCAAAGTCAACATTTACTAATCCCGGACATGTGATTATGTCACTAATCCCTTTAACGCCCATCCTCAAAATATCATCAGCATTCCTAAAAGCTTCTTGAAGAGGTGCTCCTGAATTTACGTCCTTAAGACGATCGTTAGGAATAACGATTAATGTATCAACATTCTCAGCAAGTTTTTGTATACCCTCGTCAGCTTGTCTCATTCTACGTCTGCCTTCAAAGCTGAATGGCTTGGTAACTATTCCTACTGTTAGAGCTCCAGTCTCTTTCGCGACTTCTGCTACCACTGGCGCTGCTCCAGTTCCAGTTCCTCCACCCATCCCAGCTGCAATAAAGACTAAATCGGCTCCTTCTAGGGCTTGTTGAAGATCTGCTCTAGATTCTTCTGCAGCTTTTTGTCCAATACTTGGATTGCCTCCTGCTCCTAATCCTCTAGTTAAGGTTTGGCCAAGTTGAACCCTGTTTTTAGCAGAGGATTGCAGCAATGCTTGAGCATCCGTATTTAGGACTCTATAAGCAACTCCTCGAAGGTCGCTAATAATCATTCGGTTTACAGCATTGCTGCCTCCACCTCCTACTCCAATTACTTCAATTCGAGCCGTTTGACTTGGTTGAATTTCTTCGGCTCGATTAGAGCTCACGTTGTTTCCCATGCCTATAACCATCTGTAGGATTTAAACGTTGAATTTTTGTGCATTATGAACTAGGAATTGAGTTCTGTAGGCTTTTTCAAAAAAATCTAGTTATCTATACATGTTAAATCAGAATTTACTGACTTTTGGTATTTGAAGCTACTTGACTATGTGATTCGTTGTGATTTTTTTTTCATAGAAGATAGTGCGCCTCACTTTGTAAGCAGTTTTGGCCTTGTGGGATCTTTGATATCAATAGTTATTTCCTTGCTATTTTTGATTTCTTCTGGCAAAGAATCTATTAAATAAGGCAAGAGATTTATTTGCTCCTTTAATAGGTATTGATTGGAACCTAAATGAATTAGTTTGAAATCTTTAGTCGAGAGACTGATCTCTCCATTAGGGCTAATAATTATTTCTTGAAGAGGACTTCCTAGGGTATACCTTTCACGGAAGATATGAGCGATGCTTTTTTGATGACTTTCAACCCATCCATCAATAATTACTGCTTTATCTTTTTTGAAATTGATATTATTCGATGCAAAGCTAGGTATCCAATAACCATCATAATCAATCATTCCCTTTTCCTTGCGCCCAAATGAATTTCTTGTTGCATAAGCTACTGGAATCCTCTCAAGAATCTCTATATGGATTCCTGGAGGAAGAATGCTTCTATTTATCTTTACTGCTTTAATTGGTAGATCTTGTAGTAAAACTGATTCAAAATACTTTGGATTAATAGTTATTAAAGGTAACTCTATATCTATACTATTGAGGATTTTATCTTTACTTATATAATCATTTCCAGAGATAAGGATCATTTGTTGATTTACTTTTTCCCATCCATTTTTAATTAATAATATACTTATTATTCCGCCTAAAGATAGGTATATAAATAACCTCCAGCAATTAATTAAATTAGATTGAATAGTCCTATGATTTGCATTCTTTATTTCAGAAGATTTCACAGGTCGCAACGAGCTGTTTCCATTAGTTGCGACATCCATTGGCGAGCCTTTTCCGCATCTGCAAATGGTACATCCACTTCTTTCCCACAGCCAATGAGCCTTAGACGACATTGCCCTTGGGCTTCATTTGTTAAAGGAGCCTCCCCTGAGCTAAGTGCCATTAATTCAACTAATTCCAATTCTTTGATCTCAAACTTTTCTTTATCGTTGAATTTCCCTGCTTCAAACATGCTCCAAGCAAGACACCCGTCTTTAACCCTAGCTGCGCAAGAGTTATCTAGCTTTGCCAAATCAGAACCTTGCGCCCATGAGCGGAATAGAGTTTGCCTCCTTCTTTCAAGCCATCCAAGTGCTGCTAAAAGCACAAAAGCAATTAATAAAGGAAACCAGAGCAAGCCGTGAATCATCGTTTTGGCAAAAAAGATTTCCTAAGACTTATTTAAATCAAGCTAATTCATTCTTTAGCTGTTTCTACCAAGATTGCCACTAATTCATCGAGATTTATTCCTGATTCCTTCCATAACATTGGATACATACTTTGCTTTGTAAAGCCAGGCAGCGTATTTATTTCATTAACCCAAAGTTGATTTTCTTTTTCATTAAAGAAAAAATCAACTCTTGCTAGCCCTTCTGCAGATATTGCCTTACATGCGAGTAGGGATAATTCTTGGACTTTTGTGACTATCTTTTCAGGTATAGGTGCTGGTATCAATGCTTTACTTAAGCCTGTTGAATATTTTGTTTCATAGTCATACCAATCAGAGCCAAAGGATACTTCGCCAACTGTTGAAGCCTTCAAATTTTTTTTTCCAAGTACAGCACATTCAAGTTCTTTTCCCTTGATGCTTTTTTCAATAACTATTCTTTTGTCAAAAGTAGCGGCTAATTTTAAGCCTAAGGAGGCTTCTTGGCTCGAATAAGCTTTTGTTATCCCTAAGGATGAACCTAAATTTGCTGGTTTAATAAAACAAGGGTATCCAAGAGAACTTTCAATTTGAGTGATTAATTCAACATGCTTTTCTTTGTCTAAGAAGTCATTATCTGTAATAGCTAAATATGGTGCTTGAGGTAACCCAACTGAAGTGAAGATTGTTTTCATTGCAATTTTATCCATTCCAATTGCAGAACCTAATATTCCTGAACCAACAAAAGGCTTTCCAGTGAGTTGAAATAATCCCTGTATAGAGCCATCTTCTCCATTAGGACCATGTAATACAGGGAACCAAATGTCTACGAGAGCTAAATCTTTATTTAAAATTTTCAACCCAATAGGATCATCAGCCTGAAACCTTTCTTCTAATTCTTTTAAAAGACCTTTATTTAGTACTTCTTCAGCTATTGCTCCAGTCCACCATCGCCCTTTCTTGTCTATATATGTATTAATCACTTCGAATTTATTTTTATTAGATATTCCTCTTAATGCACTAACTATTGTCTTTGCAGACTTTATTGACACATTATGTTCACTAGATACTCCGCCAAAAACCACACCTACCTTTGTAAGAGATTTATTCATATTAGCTTTGAAATGAGGTAGAAGTTTTAAGACAAGTTTTCAGGCTTTCCATTTTTTATAAGGGTATTCCACTTAAGGAAAAAGAACGAATTTCATTGATTTTCACTTTCACAAGATCACCTGGTTTGAAATCTTCTTGATTAGGCCTTGATTTAGAAAAGAAAGTTAGTCTATTAGTCCGTGTTCTTCCCATTAGTTGTTGATCATCTTTTGGATTAATGCTTTCTGCAAGAATTTCTTCTACTTTCCCTTTATATCTATCATTTCTTTTTCTAGCTGTTTTATCTACAAGGGCATTTAATTCTTTTAATCGATCGATCTTTACCGCTTCAGGAATTTGATTTGGCCAACATGCTGCTGGCGTATTTGGCCTAGGAGAATACGCTGCTGTGTTTAATTGGTCAAAACCAATCTCTTCAACAACTTTAAGAGTTTGCTTATATTGTTGATCAGTTTCCCCAGGGAATGCAACTATCACATCTGCGCTGATAGAAGCATTTGGCATGAGCTCTCTAATGCGAGAAATAATTTTCTTATATTTGTCAATTTTGTACCCTCTACCCATCTTTTGAAGTATTTCATCATCACCACTTTGAAATGGAATGTGAAAGTGTTCGCAAACTTTTGGCAAATCAAAGCAAGCCTCAATTAATCGAGATGTGAAATAGCGAGGATGACTTGTTGCAAATCTAATTCTCTCAATTCCTTTAACATCATGGATGTGATAGAGGAGATCAGTTAATGTATTTTCTCTTCGTCCATTTTTAGTTATTCCTGGTAAATCTCTCCCATAGGCATCAATATTTTGACCTAGCAGAGTTATTTCCTTAAAACCTTTTGTAGATAATTCTTTTATTTCCATTTTTATCACTTCAGGACTTCTAGATTGTTCTTTCCCTCTTACTGATGGAACCACGCAATAAGTGCATCGTTCATTGCATCCATATATGACATTTACCCATCCACAAATATTGCTTTCTCTTCTTGCAGTAGTTACATCTTCAAGTATTTGATTACTTTCTGTTGCCACTACCTGTTGGCCAGTGTCAACTTTATTGAGCAAGGTTTCCAATCTGTTTGCATGCTGAGGTCCCATTACAAGGTCAATTTCTGGAACCCTTCTTAGTAAAGATTCACCTTCTTGTTGTGCAACACAACCAGCTACAACAAGTTTGAGATTTGGTAAAGATCTTTTTCGAATAGCTTGCCTCCCTAGATAGCTGTACACCTTTTGTTCTGCGTTGTCTCGAATAGTGCATGTGTTATAAACCACAATATCTGCATTTAGTTCGGACTCTGCTAGCTCATATCCCATGTTTTCTAAAATACCTGCCATTCTTTCGGAATCAGCTTTATTCATTTGGCAGCCAAAGGTTGTAATCCAATACCTCCCTTTGCTTGAAATGAGATCATCTGATTTATGTTTTACTAGGCTCTCTTGGGTTGAAAACACGTTTTATTTCATCCTTAAAGGGAACTTAAAAATTTCAAAGATGTTTAGTATCAAAGAAACTTTTGATTTTGGAAAAGGTTTTAAATTCATAAAATCTTTAATAAGGGCGAGCGAGGGGATTCGAACCCCCGAATAGCGGCGCCACAAGCCGCTGCCTTAACCACTTGGCGACGCCCGCCGCACATATATAAATTTACCAATTCGTCTTGAATTCAGTTGCAATGATTCGCCCAAAAATGCAGGATTCAAAAAATTCTTCTCTTGAAGTCCTAGTACCAAGGGCTTTGGTAGGCTGCGGAGAAAGAATTGCAGGAGCAAATGTTACAGGAGAAGGACTGTGTTCTCTAAAAATTAATTTGAAAGATGGTTTTGTTGCGAATATTGAACCTATAGAAAACCCTAATAATCATTCTTTAGAGATTCTTTTGCCGAGATTAGTAGAGTCACATGCCCATATTGATAAGGCTTTTACTTGGAAAAATTTTCCAAATCTTGCGGGAACTTATGCAGGTGCATTGGAAGCAAACTTAAAAGAACTTCAGTTAAGGACAAAGGAATCAGTCCTCATGAGCGCAGAAAAAGCATTGAGCTTGTCTGTACGTAATGGATTTAGGGCACTTAGAAGTCATGTGGACAGTTTGGGAACTTCAGCTGATAAAACTTGGCAAGTTTTATTAGGTTTGAAAGATGAATGGAAAGAATTAATTCATTTGGAGTTAGTCGCTTTGGTCCCTTTGAATTATTGGAATACTCAGGAAGGCAATTCGTTGGCAAGGAAAGTTGCTAGCGAAGGTGAATGTTTAGGAGGAGTATTAACTCCGCCTTTCAAAGAAGAAGAAGTCAGGAATGATTTACAACACTTGTGCAGACTTGCTAATGAATTGGGCTGTGGTTTAGATCTGCATATTGATGAAAGTTCTCAAGAACCTGGTGCTGGCTTAAAGCAATTACTTTATGTCCTTGATCTTATGCAATTGGATGTTCCGATAACTTGTAGCCACTTAAGTAGTTTGGGGCTTTTAAAACCAAGACTATTGGAATATTTTTCCAATAAATTGCTTCAGCATCAAATAAATGTGATTGCCCTTCCCTTAACTAATGCTTGGCTTCTTGGAAGGAGTAAAGGCTTTAGAACTATTAAGAGATCAATTGCGCCAATCTCTCAGTTGCAGAATGCAGGAGTAAATGTTGCGATTGGGGGAGATAATGTCCAAGACCCATGGTTCCCAGGAGGTGATTTTGATCCTCTAATGTTGATGGCTTTTTCAATGCCTATTACTCAGTTGGCTCCATGGAATCGATTTGGAATTGCACCTTTTACAACAGCACCTTCACGAATAATGGATCTTGAATGGGATGGGACTATTGATATTGGTTCTCCTGCTGATTTTATATTGTTAGAAGCGAATACTTGGTCAGAAGCATTGTTTCTTCAACCTAAAAGGAAGATAATTATTAAAGGTAAATTCTTAGAAGAAAATTTCTTCGAAGTTGATAAACGGAGAAACGATCTCTTGTAAATGACTGAAGCAACTAATTACAATCAGTTCCTAAAAGATCTTTACTCTTTACAAGATTTAGAAATCATTGAGCATCCTTCTGAAAAGAAAAGATTCTCAAGAGATTTCTTTAACTATTCACCTGTTCTTTTTGAAAAACTTCATCAATGTTGTGCAGATGTTGTGTTAAGACCAAAATCAATAAAAGCAATATCTTTGATAGCAGAAGCTTGTTATAAATATGAAATTCCTTTGACTTTAAGAGGCTCAGGAACGGGAAATTATGGTCAATGTGTTCCTATTGAAGGAGGGGCCGTGATGCTTATGGACTCTTTTAAGAAAATAAGAGAATTTGACCCTTTAACAGGCCAAGTAACCGTTGAACCTGGTTGTTTACTTGGAAATTTAGATAGCTACTTAGCAAATGAAGGTAGGCAGCTCAGATTAATTCCAAGCACCTGGAGGAATGCTTCTGTAGGTGGATTTATCTCTGGCGGATCTGGCGGTATTGGGTCAGTAAGATGGGGCTTTTTGAGAGACCCTGGTCATTTAAAGGAGTTGGAAATCTTGACTGTTGAAGAAAAACCAAGACTTCTCAAATTGGATGAGATCTCATCAGAACCCATAAATCATGCTTATGGAACAAATGGAATTATTACTGCTTTAACACTTGCGACAGCCCCTTTTGAGGAATGGCATGAAATTACTATAGATTGTGATGACTTTTCACAAGCCATTGCATTAATTAAGAGTTGTTCTTCAGCAGCAATCAATATTTATTTATGTAGCCTATTGGAAAGAAGAATTATTGAAAATATTCCTAATTGGAGTGGTGATATTACTGGTAAACATAGAATCTTAATACTAGTCTCTGCTGATGGAATTAATACACTTAGGAAAATTACTTCTAATTACAATGTAATATTTAATAACTTAGGAAAAGAGAAATCTTCTAATGGTCTTAGAGAGCTTACATGGAATCATACGACATTACATATGAGAGCAAAAGATTCAAATTGGACTTATCTTCAGATGTTATTGCCACAACCTGAATTAGATGCAATAGATTTTATAAATAACAAATGGGGTGATAATATTCTTTGGCATTTAGAGTCTGTTAGACAGCAGGGTGAGCAACGAATAGCAGCTTTGCCTTTAGTAAGATGGAAAGATAAAGAAGCTTTAGATAATTTAATTTCTGATTTCAAAAAAATAGGTGCTTTTATTTTTAATCCGCATGTGATAACTGTTGAAGATGGAGGGCTTGGCACAGTTGATATTGAACAAGTAAAAGCTAAAAGAAATTTTGATCCAAAAGGACTTCTAAACCCGAGAAAGCTTAAAGGGTGGATTTAATCAAATTCATTAGACATAAAATTTTCAAATAAAAAAAGAGATCCTGCAATTATTGGGAAGGGTTTTGGCCATTCCCCTCTTTTAATAAATCTTTCCAGGATTTCTTCTACATTAGAGATTTGATGTAATTGATTAGATAGATCAGGACAGCTTTTTGAAAGTTCACTTGCCAACCAAGAATTTTGATTTGGGACAGGAATGATCCATGCATGATCGTTCTTCTTAACAAGCAACCTAATTATTTCAGGCCCTTTTTTGTGAGATTGAATTCCAAGAATCCAATGCACTCCTTTTTCATTCTCTTTCCACAAAAGTCTTTCTTTTGCCAATTCACTTGCTGCATGAGGGTTATGAGCCCCATCCAAAAGTAATGGCTTCCCTTTCCAATATATTCTTTGTAGTCTTGCTGGCCATTTTGCATTTTTTAATCCATTTTTAATCTGGCTGGTATTAAGCTCCCAACCAAGATTCTTTAATTCTTGAATAATTCCTTTTGCTACTGCTGCATTTTTTCTTTGAACTTCTCCTGGGATTCCTAATTCCCAAGACTTTGGTAAAGGTTTTACCCATTTAAGAACCGCTTTTTTTTTAAAAGCTATTTCTTCAAGAATTCTTGAAACTTTTTCATTTTGATTTGAACTTATCACTGTACTTCCAGTTGTAATAACAGCAGCTTTTTCATTCGTTATTGCAACTATATTGTCGCCTAGATATTCACAATGATCTAATCCAATACTTCCTATTGCAATTAAAGGCCTTTTTGGGTGAGAAGTTGTAGCATCTAACCTGCCTCCCAATCCTGCTTCTAATATTATTAACTCTACATTTTTGATTGAAAAATAGTCAAGTGCACATGTTATTACAAGCTCAAACTCCGATAAATCTTGCGACAGGTTCTGAACTTTTAAAATGTGATTTGTAAATTCATTATTAGAAATATTCTTACCATTTACACGAATTCTTTCATTCCAATTAACAAGATGTGGGGAAGTTGTTGCTCCTACATTTATCCCAGCTTCAATCAGACAGGACTCTAAGAATCGTGCTATAGAACCTTTCCCATTTGTTCCCACTACTTGAATTGCTGGTATTTCTTTGCAAGGGTTATTTATAAGATCTAATACATTACTTATTCTTTCTAAATTAAGATTAGTACCCATACTATCTTTTGGAGACAGCTGTAAGAAATTATTTGAATTAGTAAATTCTAGTAATTTTTTATCTTTCAATTACAATATTCTTTCCAAAGTCACTCTAAGCTTTTTTATTAAAGTATTTATCTGCCTTTCATTAATTATTAATGGAGGTACCATCCTAATTACTTTTTCTCCTGCTGGAACAATAAGAAGGCCTTCATTTATAGCTTGATTAACTACTATTTGAGACTTTAATGTCGACCTCTCTTTGATAACTAGGCCTTGTATAAGGCCAAGACCCCTTATCTCTTTAAGATGTTCTGGGAAAAGTTTAATTAATTTTAATAGTTCATGCTCTAATTGTTTCCCTCTTTCTTTTGCGTTTTTAACTAAATTACGTCTTTCAATTTCTTTTGCGACTGTTATGCCAGCCTTGCAGGCAAAAGGATTACCGCCAAATGTGCTTGCATGATCACCTTTCTGAAATATGTTTGCTGATTCTTTAACAAGTAATGCGCCAATTGCATGACCTCCTCCCAAACCTTTTGCAATAGTAAAAACGTCAGGTTCAATATTTAAATATTCATATCCCCACAAATTACCAGTTCTTCCCATTCCTGTTTGGACTTCATCAAAAATTAAAAGAATATTATTTTGAGTACAAATATCTCTTAAATACTTAAAGAATATTTTTTCTCCTGGATAGATACCACCTTCGCCTTGTAATGGTTCTATTAAGACTGCAGCAATCCTAGGGCCATTTATTTCAATTAAATTATGCAATTCTTTAAATGAACTTTCATTATTAAATTCAAAAAATTCAAAACCCTCTATAAGAGGTTCAAATCCTTTTTGATATTTTGGCTGACCAGTAGCACTTAATGCAGCAAGAGTTCTGCCATGAAAACTTGATTTAGCACAGAGGATAACAGGACGTTCAATATTTCTTTTAATATGAGCATATTTTCTGGCTAATTTGATAGCAGCTTCGTTAGCTTCAGCACCACTATTACAAAAGAAAACCTTGCTTGCGCAGCTTTTTTTTACTAACCATTGAGCCAAATCTTCTTGTTCTGGTATCTCATAAAGATTGGAAACATGTTGAATTTTTTGCAATTGGCTTGATAAAGCCTTCCTTAAGCTTCTATCGCTATGTCCAAGACTACAAGTTGCTATTCCCGCTACTGCATCAAGATATTTTTTGCCTTTTTCGTCCCATACCCAAACTCCTTTCCCTTGAATTAACTTTAAGGGAATTCTTTGATATGTATCCATTAAAGAAATGGGAGCGGTCGGACTCGAACCGACAAACCCGGAGGTGCCGCATTTTGAGTGCGGTGCGTCTACCAATTCCACCACGCTCCCTTAATTAGAGTTTCTGACAGGGATAGAAATTTGAGCTTAAGCCACTTTTGGGTTGTGACAAGAAATAGGCTCTATTCCCTGCTGAACTTCTTCTCTTACAGAAATATTAGGCTCTTTTCTTATAATATTGCATCCAATCTGATTTAACTTGGTTTCAATCTTTTCATAGCCTCTATCTAAGTGCTCAAGACCTCGAATGATACTTATACCTTTAGCTGAAAGGCTAGCTATAATCATTGCGGCTGATGACCGTAAATCTCCTGCAGATAAAGAAGAACCACTTAATTGAGTAATTCCTTTAATAATTGCAGTATTACCATTTAATTGAATTGAACCTCCCATCCTTTTTAATTCTCCTACATGTTGCATTCGGTTCTCAAAAACTTTTTCAGTGATTTTGCTTGTTCCTTTTGCGGTTGCCATAAGTGCCATGAAAGGAGCTTGTAAATCAGTTGGAAAACCAGGGAAAGGACTTGTTGTGATATCAACAGCTTTAATAGATCCCTTTGGAGTTATTTTTATTTTCTCTCCTTTGATCTCAATTTCACATCCACATTCTTTAAGTTTATTAATTACAGCTTCTAAATGACTTGGAATAACTGGTGAGAGGGATAGCTCAGAACGAGTAATCGCAGCGGCAATAAGAAACGTTCCTGCTTCGATGCGATCTGGTATCACATTATGAGTTGAACCATTTAATTTACTAACTCCTTTAATTCTGATTTTTGATGATCCGGCTCCATTGATTTGAGCACCCATTGCATTAAGCATATTTGCAAGATCTTGAATTTCCGGCTCTTGAGCAGCATTTTCAATGATCGTTTCTCCTTCAGCAAGAGTTGCTGCCATGAGAATAGTTTCAGTCGCACCAACACTTTTGCAGTTTAATTTTACCTGTGATCCTAATAACTTATTTCTACCATTAGATATTTTTGCTTCAACTACGCCATCCTCAATAATGACTTTTGCACCTAATGCTTGTAATCCTGAGATATGTTCATCAATTGGCCTTGCTCCTATTCTACAGCCACCAGGTAATGGGATCTTTACTTTCCCATTTCTTGCAAGTAGTGGGCCAATGCAAAAAAAACTTGCCCTTAAAGCGTGAACAAGGTTATAGGGTAGCTCTGATGTCTTTAATGATTTAGCACATAGCTCAATCACATTGGATTTGCGGTTAATAGATACACCTGCTGAAAGCAAGAGATCTGACATCACATCAATATCAGTTAGTTGAGGAATATTCTTTATAACTATTTTGTCTTCTGTTAATAATGAAGCGGCCATAAGCACTAAAGCCGAATTCTTCGCCCCACTTATTTTGATTTCTCCATACAGGCGACAGCTCCCACCAACCTCTAAATATGGCGCAATAATATTGTCTTTGATTGCAGCCACACTATGCATGCTTCAATCTAATCATGTATGCATACATAATGACAAGTATCTTTCAAAGCGTCTAGATAATCGAAATAAGATAACAAGATAATCAGATATTAGGAAGCAAAAGGTTTTCGTTATCTAATTTTGAAATATTTTGCACAGGGTATTAGAAAAAATGATCCTTTTTTTGCTGGAATGAACTAATTTCTAATAGATCAGGGTTTTCCCCTTGCGGGTGTGGCGGAATTGGTAGACGCGCATGTTTCAGGTACATGTGGCCTTGTGCTTTGGGAGTTCAAATCTCCCCATCCGCACTGATTTATTAAGATCAAAAATTGCATTTTTACCACATGATTTGTTTAACAATTACTAATTCTTCAGAGTTAATCGCTTCGAAAGTTGGACAGTTTTTGGAAAAGCTGACTCCAGAAAGTATTGATCAGAGCTTTGTTGAAAAAAAAGTATTAGAGCAGATTTTAGAGAGCCTTTCTAAAGAAGGGCTTGAAGGAAAGATTTCTTTAGTTAAAGGGATAGAAATAGAACAAGAGGAAATTGTATTTCATAAAGGAGTTAGTGTGATTGAACAAATGGAATTCTGAGGGTCTTTAAATAGAAATATCTAATTTGCCATTGATATCTAGCCGACGCAATCCAATTGTTCAGCGCTTAAAAAGATTATGCACCCTTAAGGGACGCAGAGATTCGTCTTTGATCTTATTAGAAGGGACTCACTTGCTTCAAGAAATAATTAAAATAGGAAGGATGCCTTTAGAAGTAATTGCAACTGAGGAGTGGCTAAGAAATAACTATGAAATTATTAATTCTTTATCTAATCAAGTTAATTTAATTAAGGTCTCTAAAGAAGTGTTAGAGATATCTCTAACAACCATTAATCCAGATGGAGTTGCTTGTTTGATATCTTTTAAGGATCTTCCAGAATCAAACAATAATCCAGATTATATTTTAGCTTTAGATCGATTGCAAGACCCAGGAAATTTAGGAACTATATTTCGCAATGCACTTGCTGCAGAAATAGAAATGATATGGCTGGCCCTAGGAGCAGACCCGTTAAGTCAAAAATCTTTAAGAGCCTCTTCAGGGGCTATTTTACAATTACCTTTTCATCGATTTGGTTGTTCAGAAGACCTTGCTGTGCAGGCATTAGCACAGAAGTTGAAAGTTGCAGTGCAAAATGGCTTTCAAGTTATAGGTGCATATTCTCCAAATTCTTCTCTTCCTTTCGAAATAATGCCTTATTGGGAACTTGATTGGATGAGACCGACAGTTTTAGTATTAGGGAATGAAGGGAATGGTTTGCATCCCATCATTCAGGCTTGTTGCACATGTGGTGTTACTTTGCCACATAGTAAAGCTGTGGAGTCTTTAAATGTTGCATCTGCATCTCTTCCTCTACTGTTAGAAAGGCAAAGAGCCAAAATGACCTCTTATATAGATTAAAAACGTGAGTGAAGCCAATTTTGATTTTGATTTAATTGTCATAGGCGCTGGTTATGGCGGCTTTGATGCAGCGAAGCATGCGGCTGAACATGGCTTGAAAGTTGCAATTATTGAATCAAGAGATATGGGGGGAACTTGTGTAAATAGAGGATGCGTCCCTTCAAAAGCTTTGCTAGCAGCAAGTGGCAAAGTTAGAGAATTGGCAGATGTTAATCATCTTTCTTCTTTGGGGATTCATTCTGCACCTGTTCGTTTTGAACGACAGAAAATTGCTGATCATGCAACTAAATTAGTTTCTAATATTCGAAATAATTTAACTAAAACTCTTGAACGATCTGGTGTTGAAATTATACGGGGGATTGGCAGATTAGAAGGCCATCAAAAAGTTGGCATACGACAGAAAGATGGGGTTGACCGTATCTTCTCAGCTGAAAATGTAATAATAGCAACTGGTTCGGATCCATTTGTGCCACCAGGTATTGAGATTGATGGACGTACTGTTTTTACTAGTGATCATGCAATAAATTTAGAATGGCTTCCCAGGTGGATCGCAATTATTGGTAGCGGATATATAGGGTTGGAATTTGCTGATATTTATACAGCTCTTGGGTGTGAGGTCACGATGATAGAGGCATTGGAGACAGTAATGCCAACTTTTGATGTAGACATTGTGAAAATTGCTTCTAGAAATCTCATTGATGCTCGTGATATTGATACGAAGTCAGGAGTCCTTGCTAGCAGGATTACGCCAGGTTGTCCGGTAAGAATTGAATTGTCTGAAATGAAAACAAAAAAATTAATAGAAGAATTAGAGGTTGATGCAGTACTTGTGGCTACTGGAAGAGTCCCAACTAGCAAAAATTTAAATTTAGATACTGTTGGAGTAGAAACCAATCGAGGTTATATCCCTATAGATAATTCAATGCAAGTTATTTCTAACGATAAACCCATTCCTAATCTTTGGGCTGTTGGGGATGTGACTGGGAAATTGATGTTGGCTCATACTGCTGCTGCACAAGGAACGATTGCTGTAGACAATATTCTTGGGAAAGATCGAAAAATTGATTATCGAAGTATTCCTGCGGCTACGTTTACCCATCCCGAAATCAGCTCAGTTGGATTAGCTCAAGATGATGCTAAGGCTTTGTCAGAAAAAGAAGGTTTTGAGCTGGGTATTGTAAGGAGTTACTTTAAAGCAAATTCCAAAGCATTGGCAGAATTAGAAAGCGATGGGCTTATGAAATTACTTTTTCGCAAAGATAATGGAGAAGTCCTTGGGGCTCATATCTATGGATTACATGCTGCGGATTTGATACAGGAGGTTTCAAATGCTTTGGCTAGACGTTCATCTGTTTGCGACTTAGCTCTAGAAGTTCATACACACCCTACGCTTAGCGAGGTGGTTGAGGTTGCCTATAAACAAGCTGCTCAGCAAGTAGTTAATCATTCCACTACATAATTTTTAGTCCTATGGAGATTAGACGGCGTCCACCAAACCCAAAAGTTCAAGTTTCAAGCCTTGAGTATGCTATCCCTCATGCTGAAGCTGAGCCTCGAAATATTTTAGAAAAGATTGTTTGGGAGAAAGATCGTGAGATAAATATTGCTAGAGAACGTGTCCCTTTAGAAAATCTGCAATCACAGATCAATGATTTGCCTAGCACTAAAAACTTTTTGGATGCTCTTAAAGGTCAACCTCGATTACCAGCAGTTATAGCCGAAGTTAAAAAAGCAAGTCCAAGCAAAGGAATTATTCGAGAAGAATTTGATCCCGTTGAAATAGCGCATTCTTATGAGAAAGGAGGAGCAACATGTATATCAGTTCTTACAGACAAAACTTTTTTCCAAGGAGGCTTTGATGTTCTTGTTCAGGTAAGGCAAGCAGTTGATTTGCCAATTCTATGCAAGGAGTTTATTCTTCAGCCATATCAGATTTATCAGGCTCGTGCTGCAGGTGCCGATGCAATTTTACTTATAGCAGGAATTCTTTCTGATCAGGACTTAATTTATTTGAGAAAGATTGCTATAAGCTTAGGACTTACAATTATGATTGAAGTTCACAATTTAGATGAATTAAAAAGAGTTTTGGACCTAGGCGGATTTCCTTTGATTGGAATAAATAATCGTGATTTACGAACTTTTGAGATTGATATTAAAACAACAGATTCCTTAGTGAGAAAATACTCTGAAAAATTGATATTGGAAGATATTTTTATAGTGAGTGAATCTGGCTTGTTTGATAGAAAGGATTTGGATATGGTTTTGCAATATGGAGCCAAGGGAGTTTTGGTAGGAGAATCTTTGATGCGAGAAGATGATGTTGAAAATGCATTAATAAATTTAATTGGGAATTAGCCTAATCATGCAAATACAATTAAATTTCTTTCTCCTTTTCAAAAAAAACTACAAGTTTAATCTCTCACAAGGAGGCCTAAGTTAGTTCCTTAGATGTTAATTAGTATCCTTACTGGCCTCACTGCAGGAGCAATACATGTCATAGGTGGACCTGACCATCTGCTTGCGATTGCTCCCACTGCTTTTCAAAAGCCAAGCCTGGCACTTCGTAATGGTTTGGCTTGGGGTATTGGACATTCGACTGGGATAATTTTCTTATCAGTAATAGCAATCTTCTTGAAAGATTTAGCACATATTGAAAAGATGTCATCCTTGGCTGAATTCTGTGTAGGTGTAATACTTTTGATTTTAGGTTTCTTAGCAATAAGAACATCTTTAGGCTTGAAGATACATAACCATGAACATAAACATGGCTTAAAAAATACACATCAGCACCTTCATCTGCATTTAAGAGGTAATAAAAAACATTTTCGTCATTCGCATGCTTTTACAAGTTTAGGTGTGATACATGGATTTGCAGGTGCTACACATCTTTTAGTTGTTATTCCTGCTTTAGCATTACCTACATTAGGGGCGCTTGCTTATATGATCTCTTATCTTTTTGGGTCTATAATTGCAATGGCAGTTGTTTCAATTACTATATCTTTAGCAACATTTAAATCAGGCCAAAAGGTTTTACCAATTGTGATGCGCTTTACAGGTATCTTGTCAGTTTTAACTGGTTTCTTTTGGATACAAAAGACTTCAAGTTTCCTTCTTTAAGACGACGAAAATCGATTTTTTTGTGGAACAATATGTTGAACAATCCCTTGGATTTGTTTGTAATTAATGGGTCCAAACTCTCTACTATCAATGCTATCGGACTCGTTATCTCCTCTAACTTCAATAAGATTAGGCTTAATACTAAAGATTCTTTTTACTATTAAAATATCTTCTTCATTTGGAAGGCTTAGAATTATTAAGTCGCCTATTTTAAGTTGACTGAACTTATGATCAAAAGGCTTGTAAATTAGCAAGTCCCCTTCATAAAGGGTTGGAATCATAGAGTCTCCAAAAACACGACAGTGTTTTCGAAGACCAATTGGAATTAATAATAATGCAATTAAAAGTCTATTTATTTTGAATTTTGTATTAACTTGCTGTAACCCATGAATCATTACGCCCTTTAGATTTCCAAAACATATTATGAATCTTTTCTACTGATTCCATTAATTGTTCTGCTTTTGATTGGTCAATGTTTACTTTACATGCACTACAAAGCTTGGCTGCCTTCCAGAATGTGTCATGGAGATCAGGGTAAGCGGATAAATGCTCAGGCTTAAAATAATCTGTCCAAAGAATTAATAGCTCTTTCTTTGTTTCTTGAGCCTGCTCTTCTTTGATGGCTACAAACCTAGAGAAGGTGTTGTTGTATGCAGCTAAGGATGCAGGATCATTACCTTCTGGAGATAATGCAAGAAGCTTTTTAGTCATAGAAAGAACTGCCTCAGCTGATACCCTTGCCGATGCAGGGTCATAAACCCCGCAAGGACCATCGCAGTGAGCATGAACTTTTTTAGCTGGAAGCTTCTTAAGAATTCTAGAAAGAGTCGAAAACAACATCTGGCAAAAATGAAATCTTTTGAATAGGTTACTTTGCTTTATGGCTAATTGAGTGTGATTTAAATTCTTAATTGAAAATTAAATATCAAGTTACACTTAGTAATTCAACTTCAAAGATCAATGTTGCATCAGGAGGAATTACTCCTCCAGCGCCTCTACTCCCATAACCCATTGAAGGTGGAATAACCAATTTTCGCTTTCCACCAACCTTCATTCCAGCTACGCCTTCATCCCAACCTTTAATTACTCTTCCTGCTCCTAGAGGAAAACTAAAAGGCCCTCTTCCGTAGCTACTGTCAAATTCTTTCCCATTTTCAAGAGTTCCTTTGTAGTGAACGGAGACAGTTTGTCCGGCACTTGCTTCAACTCCATCGCCAATTATTAAGTCAGTAATTTTTAAGCCACTAGCAGTCATAATTGAATTTTCTGAATTAATTGTGCCTCCAAGAGAACTAGAGGCTGTTTTTTGATCACTCTTTGCCATCGCAAATAGTAGTGGATTTGGATCGTTCGGATCAATCTCATAAGGTTTTGTCACAGCGATTTTATTAGCTGAGCTTTTTAGATCAGCTTGAACACTTGAATTAATACTTGAAGCTGTAACTTCAGTAGGAGAAATGATTTGGCTGGCTATAGCCAAAATCACGCATGACAAAAAAATTGAAAAACTAATTAGAACCTCTTTCACTGAATTTATTAGTTGATATAAAAGATTCTTACAGAAGATTCGCTTATGAGAACCCTTTTTGTATTTATAAGCGAAGAAACTAGCTATTAATCTTGTAGAAAGTGGCTAATTCATTGAAGAAAAATAAATTTGGTGCATTAATTCAAGGGGGTTTTGGCGGACTGCTTGCTGGAACTTCTCTTCTTCAACCGAGTTGGGCTTTAATGCCTTTCTCACTTGCATTCCTTTTGGCGGCTAGCAATTTCCCTTTAGCAGGTTCTATTTGGGGAGGAGTCGCAGTCTTAATAAGTCACTCATGGCTTTTGGGATTGCATCCTTTGACCTGGATTGGCGTACCGGAATTACTTAGTCTCCCTATCGCAATCTTAATTTGGTTGCTTTGTGGATTTCTTGGATGTGTCCTTTGTGGTGGGTGGTGCTGGCTTGGACAAATTTCTTTTTTAGGGCAAGCAAAAAAGAAATCATTGAGAGCCAACTTTTTTCATACTTTGTTTATGTCGTCAGTATGGGGGCTTGCCGAGGTCGTTCTTGCACAGCTTCCTTTGTTTTGGATTGGAGTTGGTAATTCTTTGTTACCTAATGATAGGTGGCTGGCTGGTTTGGCTAGATGGTTTGGATCAGGAGGCTTGGTAATAGTTCAATTTCTAATTGCTTGGTGGATATTGCAAACAACTCTTTATTTTCAGAGGCGAAAAAGCTGGCAAAAGATTTTTTCGGTTGGCTTAGTAACCATCTTCTTGGCTCATTGTCTTGGATGGTTTCTGTTGTTTAAGCAAAAAACTTTTGATAAGAAGCCCATCGCCCTTTGGCAGTCAGCAATCCCTACAAGAGAAAAATTTTCTGCGCAACAAATTTCTCTTACTCCGAAACTATTAATTGAAGCTTTAAAGAAAGGGAGTGAAATGGGTGCTTTGTTAATGGTTGCACCTGAAGGAACTATCAATATAAATCAGCCATTAATTTCTCCTGCTCCTATTCCTTTGCTTGCAGGAGGGTTTCGTTTGATTGAGGGAAGGCAAAGGAGTTCAATACTTTTCTTTGATAAAAATCAGACTTCTTTTTCGACTGCTTTGGATAAGCATCGCTTAGTCCCTCTAGGAGAATGGGTTCCAAATTTAGGATTTACTTTTAATGGCCTATCTGCTTTAGGGGGACTTGAAGCAGGAGATCGGTCAAGATTCTTCTCCTGGGGAGGCCCGCCATTGGCTGGAGCAATTTGTTATGAATTAAGTGATGGACATTCTTTGGCAGAGGCAATTAATCAAGGAGCAGAATGGATTTTAGCCATAGCAAATCTAGATCCATATCCATTGTCTCTTCAGAAGCAGTTTATTTCTTTGGCTCAGTTGAGAAGTATTGAAACAGGTAGAGATTTGGTTATTGCAGCAAATACTGGGCCTACAGCACTCATTGCAAATAATGGTGTAATTGCAAATGTGTTTCCCCCTTTTAGAGATGGTATAAGTATTGTTGAAGTGCAATTTTCTCAGGAGAGGACTGGCTATCTTGATTATGGGGAATTACCATTGCTTGGTTTTTTGATCATTGCTTTCATTCAGCTATACCCTTTTCAAGATAAGAATTGATTTTTTAGAGATTATTATTGGATTGAATAATTCCTCCTCCAAGAACAACTTCTCCTGAATAGAAAACTGCTGCTTGGCCTGGAGAAATGGAAAATTGTTCATCTTTGAATTCAAGTAAACATCTATTAGGTCTTTGAGCCTTTTTATCTTTTTCAAGTGGCTCAATTGGTATTAGCCTTGCAATTATTGGTTTGCTTCTATATCTAACTTGAACTTCTAACAATATTGGTTCAATTGGCGCTGGGATAGAAACCCAATTAATTTCGCCTACTTCACATTGTGATTGCCCTGCTTCAGATCTTGGCGCAACTATAACTTTGTTTTCTGATGCTTCTATTGCTATGACATGCAGTGGCTCTTCCCAAGAGACCCCTAAACCTTTCCGTTGTCCAACTGTAAAATGTTGAATCCCTTCATGCTCCCCAAGCAATAAACCATTTTTATGGATAATTTTTCCTTTTTTTGGAGGTAGATAATTTTCTAGAAATGCCTTCATTGAGCCATGATGTTCAGCAAGGCAAAGGTCCTGGCTTTCTGGCTTGTTAGCAGTTCTAAGTTTATATTGATTTGCTTCATGACGAGTGTCTGTTTTTGTAAGTTCACCAAGTGGAAAGATTGTTTTACTAAGAACATCTTGGGAGAGGTCATAAAGGAAATAGCTTTGATCTTTATTTGAATCAATACCTCTTAAAAGTTGATGCCTCTGAGAAGAATCATTGCCTGAGGAGGATTCCGCATATTTAATTCTTGCGTAATGACCTGTTGCGATTCTTTCAACCGCAAGATTATTTTTTGCCCAGTTGATCATTGGTGAAAATTTAACTAGGCGATTGCATTTTGAACAAGGCAGAGGAGTAATACCATCCTTATATCCATTAACAATGCTTTCAATAATTTCTTTGTTGAAATTAGATCTCCCATCTAATACATGGTGAGGAATATTAAGCTGCTCACAAATCCCAGCAGCATCTATTAATCCATCTGAGCAACAGGACCCTTTCCCACTCATAAGCCATAACGTTAAGCCATGAACTTCCCATCCTGCCTCTACAAGAAGTGCAGCTGTTAAAGAGCTATCAACTCCACCAGATAGCCCCACTGCAATCTTCCCCTGACCATGCTTTTCTTTGAGCTCTGATAAAGCTTTTATATATCCGATAGAAGACATTCTTTGTTGATCATTTTTTTTGTAAGAAGTGATAGGCATTAGTGCACTTATTTCCCCATAGTGGAGTAATTCGCGAGGAAGTTTTGACTTGGCCTAAGGCAGATAAGAATCACCTCATTGTCACATCTGCACAGATGAAAGAGTTTGAGGAGAAGATCTTTTCTAAAGGGATGCCAGTTGAGGCATTGATGGAAAAAGTTGGTTTAGGAATGCGAGATTGGATTTTAGAAAAGCCTGAATTATTGAATTCAGGAGTAGTTTTTCTTGTTGGACCAGGGCATAACGGTGGCGATGGACTTGTTTTAGCAAGGGAGCTTTACCTTGCTGGCGTTGAGGTTTCATTATGGTGTCCATTTCAAAATAAGAAAGAGTTAACGAAAAAGCATCTTGCCTATTGCAATTGGATTGGTATTCAACAATTGCAAAAAGCTCCAGATGTAATGAAGAACAACCTTTGGATTGATGCTTTATTTGGGATTGGTCAGACTCGACCAATCCCAAATAATATTCAGCATCTTTTAGATTCTAGAGAACAAAAACAGCCTGGTAAATTGATAAGTCTTGATGTGCCTACAGGTATTTGTTCAGATACTGGGAGGCCTATTTGTAACTATGTTGCGACAGCTTCTTTTACTTTAACTGTTGGCTTATTTAAGCAAGGACTTTTGCAGGATATTGCTTTGCCTTATGTAGGAAAATTGGTAAGAATCGATATTGGGCTGTCTCAACATTTTCTAAATGCAGAGTCTAAAGGTTTCCCTTTAAAATTAGCTCCAATGGACATACTCTCTTTACCTTTTCCTCGTCTAAAATCTAATTTAAATAAATATCAGCGAGGAAGGGTTCTTATATTGGCTGGAAGCGAACAATATCGTGGAGCTGCAATTTTGGCTTTGCAAGGTGCTATGGCTAGTGGTGTTGGCGCTATTAATACTGTTATTCCAGAAGTGGTCGCTGACTCTTTATTGCAAGTTACACCTGAAGTTGTAGTTAGTGGCTTTATAAAGACTTGTCCTAAGGGAAAGACATTACTAGGAAGTTCATTGGGCTTGCAAAAACTAGATCAATTTGACTCATTGTTAATTGGCCCTGGCTTGGGTCTTTCTGATGAGAAATGGTATGAATCAGAAAATCTGTTGGCAGACTTTAAGGGCTTATTAGTTTTAGATGCAGATGGAATTAATCGACTAGCTCAAGCAGACCAAGGTTGGCAATGGTTGTTAAAACGCAAAGGACCAACTTGGATTACCCCTCATAAAAAGGAATTTGATCGGTTATTTCCTGAATTAATTAATATGGATCCTTTTGAGGCTTCGTCTTTAGCTGCGCATAAAAGCAGAACAGTAATTTTGTTGAAGGGTGCCCATAGCTTGATTGCAGATGAATCAGGAGCAAAGTGGCAATTAACTGAAACCTCTAGTTTTTCGGCTCGTATTGGACTAGGGGATGTTTTGGCTGGTTTTGTTGCAGGTCTTGGTGCTATGAGTTTTTCTGGAGATAAAAACCTTGGTAGTAATTCATTGGCAATTGGTGCATTCCTTCATGCATTGGCAGCAAAAAATTGTTCTTATGGGACAAGTGCAAGCTTGATTGCGAATTTTTTAGGCGAATTGGTAAAGGACCTTCAAAGTGGCAAATGTCTTCAAAGACACATTTAAATGTTCCAAATGATGGTTTTTTGCCAGAAATGTTTACGTTTCCTAGCAAGAATCTGAAGGGTTTTTGAAGCATTGGCCACTTTTGCAATTTTCGTAGGAAAGTCAGTAGTAATAAATTTGGGGTAGAGAAAATGGTTTCCTCAGCGCCCAAGTCAGCTGAATCACAAAAACGTCGCAACAGCGATCCAATTAGTTGGTACTTATCAACTATTGGAAGAGTCCCCCTTTTAACTCCTGCAGAGGAAATTGAGCTAGGTAATCAAGTTCAATTGATGATGGATTTAACAGAAGATGGAACAGTTGATGAAAAGACTAAAGATTTCACCTCACATCAGAGAAGACTTATAAGAATTGGTAGGCGAGCAAAAGAAAGAATGATGAAAGCCAATCTGCGATTGGTCGTTAGTGTCGCAAAAAAATATCAAGGTAAAGGTTTAGAGCTTTTAGACCTTGTACAAGAAGGTTCTCTTGGCCTTGAAAGAGCTGTTGAGAAATTTGATCCGACTAGAGGGTATAAGTTTTCAACATATGCATTTTGGTGGATTCGTCAAAGTATGACTCGTGCAATTGCATGCCAGTCAAGAACAATAAGATTACCTGTGCATTTGAGTGAAAGACTCGCCACTATTAGAAAAATCAGTTCTGAGTTAGCTCATAAATTAGGTGCAATGCCTAATAGAATTGAGCTTGCTGAAGCAATGGATATAGATGTTGAGGAACTTGATTCTATTTTGAGACAAGCCCTTACTACTAGCAGTTTAGATGCCCCTGTAAATGGTGATGATGGTAGAAGTTTCTTAGGAGATTTAATAGCAGATGGATCTCAAGAAGAACCTTTAGACAAGGTTGAGCAAAGGATCCACCAAGAACAGCTTGGGCGTTGGCTTACTCACTTAAGTGAACAGGAACAGCATGTTTTAAAACTTAGATTTGGACTAGAAGGTAATGAAAGGCATACCCTCGCTGAAATTGGAAGACTTTTGCAGGTCTCTCGAGAGCGAGTAAGACAAGTTGAATTGAAATCTTTAAGAAAACTTAGAAATCTAACTAGAAAACTTCCAAGCGGAATTTAAAATTTATCTAAATCTTTGAAGAGTTAATCAGCCCAAATATATCTAGTTAATTCACTTGGATCAGGATCATTAGCACTTAGCGCATAATCAACTGCCTTATTTATCTCTTGATCGATTTCTTTCTCGATTGCCTTTAATTCATTCTTGCTAATTAATTCATTACTTAGAATTATCTTCTCGAGAGTTTTTATGGGATCTCTTTTTGCCCAAAATTCTTTTTCTTCTTCAGATCTTAGTTCGTCTGGATCGGCTAAAGAGTGGCCTCTAAATCTATATGTAAGGCATTCTAGGAGGGTTGGCCCTTCTCCCGCTCTTGCTCTTTCAATTGCTCTTAAGGCAGCCTCTCTGACTGCAAGTACATCCATTCCGTCAACTTCTTCTCCTTTCATCCCAAAAGCATCAGCCTTTCTCCAAATTTCTGGATCACTAGTAGCTCGATCATGAGCCATCCCTATGGCCCATTTATTGTTTTCCACTACAAAAATAATTGGCAATTTCCAAAGCTGAGCCATATTCAAACATTCAAAGAATTGACCGTTATTGCATGTACCATCTCCAAAGAATGCCGCAGTTACTGAATCACTATCTTTGTCTTTTAGAGCATCTTTTTTGTAACGACTAGTAAAAGCAGATCCAAGAGCCACAGGTATGCCCTCTCCTATAAATGCATATCCACCTAGCAAATGATGCTCTTTTGAAAATAGATGCATTGACCCACCTCTGCCTTTGCTACAGCCTGTTTCTTTTCCAAATAGCTCGCTCATTACTTCTTTCGCAGGAACGCCTGCGCTTAGAGCATGCACGTGATCTCGGTAAGTACTGCAAAACCAATCATGCTTTAACTTCATTGCGCCTATGACACCCGAACTAACAGCTTCTTGACCGTTATAAAGGTGAACAAAACCAAACATTTTTCCTCTGTAATACATTTCTGCGCATTTATCTTCAAATCTTCTACCTAAGGTCATGTCCTTAAATAGTTTTAGAGCAGTTTCGCGATCGAGATTGCTTGATTCCCTTAGAGGGAGTTGATTTAGGCGTTCTGCATGCGAGCCTTGTGTCATAGGAAAATTTGTTTTTTGGGTTGTTGACATGAGATTTTTTTGTACTTCAATCTTTTTCAATCCTTTTCAACTTTAAAGCTCAATGGAAGAAGAATGTGCAGAGATCTTTCATATGCCTAGAGTTTCTCTTTAATAGCTCATTGTTGCTTGGAACTCCCGATAGACCATTTTCGTTTGCTTGGAATCAGCCCCTCTGCTGATGCAGAGGAGGTACTTAGGTTCTTTCAGTTGAGATTGGATCGCATTCCTCATGAAGGATTTACTCCTGAAGTTATAGCCCAGCGTTCCGAATTGTTACGGAGATCTGCTGATCTTCTTTGTGACAATGTTATGCGTCAGGAGTATGAATCAGCCTTATTGAGTGGGGCGGTTGGACTTGAATTCTCTACTAATCGTGAAGTAGCAGGACTAATCCTCTTATGGGAAGGAGGAGCACCTTTTGAGGCGTTTAGACTTGCCAAGAAGTCTTTGAGGCCCCCTCAGGCCCCAGCTCTTGGGAGTGGTAGGGAATCTGACCTTACTTTGTTAGCAGCATTGTCATGCAGAGATGCTGCAGTTCAAGAGGAAGAACTAAGACATTACGCAAATGCTTCAGAGATATTGCAAGAAGGTATTCAGTTGCTTCAGAGAATGGGAAAGCTTCCTGAACAACGCAACATATTAGAAAGAGATTTAGAAGGATTATTGCCTTATAGAATTCTTGATTTATTAAGCAGAGATTTATCTAATCCAAAATCACATGAAGAGGGTTTGAATTTATTGGATAGTTATGTTCTCAAGAGGGGAGGACTAGAAGGTACGAAAAAACTTAATGCATCTTTTGAATTAAATCAAAATGACTTTGAACTCTTTTTTCAACAAATAAGAACCTTTCTTACAGTACAAGAGCAAATTGATTTGTTCATTGATTGGCAAAAAAGAGGTTCTTCAGATGCAGGATTTCTAGGAGCTCTTTCTTTAGTGGCATCAGGTTTTTATTGGAGAAAGCCAGATGCCTTGCAAAAAGCCAGACGGCAATTTAACTCTTTGAATTTAGAAGGATTTGATCAGAAGCCTTTACTTGGATGTATTGACCTTTTGCTTGGCGATGTTCAACAATCCAAGGTTTCTTTTAGAAGTTGTAGTGATAATGGCTTAAAAGATTGGTTGAATAATTATCCTGGGGAGGAACTTGCTGCGCTTTGCGATTACTGTAGGAATTGGCTGCAAAATGATGTTTTAGTAGGGTTTAGAGATATTGATAGCCATCCAGTAGATTTAGAAGCTTGGTTTTCTGATAGAGATGTTCAGGAATATATAGAAAAAATTGAAAGGGGAGGAGCATTGGGTTTTGCTAAAGCAGGCTTTTCTTTCCTTTCAGGAATTTCAACAGAAAAACCTTCTGTAAAAATTGAAAATGACTTCACTCAAGTAGATGAACTTTCTCTTGATTTTGATAAAGACAGTAAGAAACTTGATGAAGAGGATGATAAGAGTAAAGAAGCAGAAGATAGAGAAACTTTTAAAGAGATAGTTGTAAAATATAAAGACATATTAAGGACCTTCTTTGGCTCTTTAAAGACTCCTGCAGTGCCTTTAAGAATTCCTGAAATTAAATTTATTTCATTTAGTTTTGTTATTTTATTTTTATTCTTGTCCGGGACTTCAATTGGTTTGCTTTTAATCAGGAATAGGTCTAATCAAGAAAAGATTAAAAGCTCGACAATTGATAAGCCTATAGAAAGTTTTTCTAATGATCAAGTTGAAGATTCATTAGTAAGTGTTTCTGGTGAGAACCTAGAAAAGACCGTAGAAATTCTTTCTAGCGATAAGGAGCAAATTAATGAATCTGATCAAGGATTTTCTTATGAATTGCCTATTAGATTTATTGCTTTAAAGGATAAAAGCCCATCTGAACAACAAATTAGAATGCTTATAAATTATTGGCTAAAGGGTAAATCAGATATTTTATCTGGAGTTAAAAACTCACAATTATCTATAGTTGCTAGACCTGTTCTTGTAAATATAGTCAATGATCAGAGAGAGAAAGATAAAGCTTTGGGAGAAAGGCAAATCATTAATGCTTATATAAAAAATTTAGAAATTGAGTCTCAAACTGAAAAAAGAATCTCTGTTAAAGTTGAGATTTCTTATAGAGATCAAAGATTAAATTCCTCTGATGAGATGATATCAGAGACAATTATTCCTTCTTTAAAATTAAAATATATAATAGGAAGAGAAAAGAAACTTTGGCAATTGGTTGATTTCTCAAGAGGAACCTAAATATTGTTTAATAGTCATAACAGATTTTAAAGCTGTGATTACTTTGATTTGCCTTTTTTATTGATATGTTTGATGAACTCTCAGCCCGCTTTGAAGACGCAGTCAAAGGATTTAGAGGGGAAAACAAAATTAGTGAAGAGAATGTTAGTGATGCGCTGAAAGAAGTTAGGCGTGCTCTACTTGAGGCAGATGTGAGTTTGTCTGTAGTAAAAGGTTTTATAGAAGAAGTTCGAGAGAAAGCTCTTGGGGCCGAAGTGGTTAGAGGCGTAAAGCCCGGGCAAAAGTTTGTAGAAGTTGTCCACCAACAATTGGTGGAAATTATGGGAGGAGCTAATTCGCCATTAGCTAATTCCAAAGAGAAGCCAACTGTTGTACTTATGGCAGGACTTCAAGGCGCTGGTAAAACAACTGCTACGGCAAAATTGGCTTTGCATCTTAAAGATCAAGGACGCAAAACATTGATGGTTGCTGCAGATATTTATAGACCAGCTGCAATTGAGCAATTAAGTACTTTGGGCGGCCAGATAGGAGTCGATGTTTTTAATTTAGGGAAAGAAACAAGTCCTGAAGAAATAGCAATTAAGGGACTTGAGAAGGCTAACGCAGAAGGATTTGACACTTTATTGGTAGATACTGCGGGCAGATTGCAAATAGATAATCAAATGATGGATGAGATGGTGCGTATTCGTAAAGCAGTTGAGCCAGATGAAGTCTTATTAGTAGTTGATTCAATGATTGGTCAAGAAGCTGCTGATTTGACTAGAGCTTTTCATGAAAAAGTTGGTATTACCGGAGCGATTCTTACTAAATTAGATGGTGACTCTAGAGGAGGGGCCGCCCTTTCTATTAGAAGGATCAGTGGCCAGCCAATCAAATTTATTGGTACAGGTGAAAAAGTAGAAGCTCTGCAGCCTTTTCATCCTGAGAGGATGGCTAGCAGAATATTAGGAATGGGAGATGTATTAACACTTGTTGAAAAAGCCCAAAAAGAAGTGGAGCTTGCAGATGCTGAAGAGATGCAAAGAAAGTTTCAGGAGGCCAGTTTTGATTTTTCAGATTTCGTTAAACAAATGAGGCTAATTAAACGAATGGGCTCATTAGGAGGATTAATGAAAATGATTCCTGGAATGAACAAAATTGACGATGGAATGATTAAAAGTGGTGAAGAACAATTAAAGAGGATTGAGGCAATGATTGCCTCTATGACCCCTGATGAGAGGAGTAAGCCAGAGTTGCTTTCAGCGCAACCTTCAAGGCGTCATCGAGTCGCTTCAGGGAGTGGGTATAAAACTGTTGATGTGGATAAAGTTTTGTCAGATTTTCAAAGGATGCGCGGATTTATGAAACAAATGTCTAGCGGAGCAGGGATGCCAGGAATGGGAGGGATGCCAGGAATGGGAGGGATGCCAGGAATGGGAGGGATGCCAGGAATAGGAGGTGGTCAAATGGGAGGCAGAGCTGGAAAAAATATCAAACGTCAGCGTCCTGCTAAGAAAAAGAAAGGTTTTGGAGACTTATGAACCCTCAAAGAGTTAAGATAATAGTTTGGCAGGTGTTAAACATGCCTTTAATCACATTCAACATTAAAAGCTAATTCAAGATGATCAAGCTCCGCCTGAAGAGGTTTGGGAAGAAGAGAGAAGCTAGCTTTCGTTTAGTAGCTTGTAATAGTACCTCTCGTCGAGATGGCAGACCTTTGCAGGAATTGGGTTTTTATAATCCAAGAACTAAAGAAACAAGGCTTGATACTGAAGCCATTAGGTCGCGATTAAGCCAAGGAGCTCAGCCTACAGATGCAGTAAGAACTCTTTTAGAAAAAGGTGGGCTAATTGAAAAAACTGTAAGGGCTGCAGAAATCATTGGTAAAGCTAAGCAACAAGCTGAAAGGGTAAAAGCTTCAAAAGATGAAAAGGTTAAAAAGTCAAATGAAAAGAAACAAGAATCTAAGTCTGCAGAACCAGAAACAGACTCTGAAAGTGAAGCTTCAGCTTAAAAAGCTTTATGTCTGAAGCAGTCACCTCAGGATGCTTCTCAATTGATTTACCTGATTCTGATGCAGCAATTGCATTAGCAGGTGCTGGGCAGAAAACTCTTCATCGGTTGGGAGCTTTTAGTGGAGCTTCTCTTGTTCTAAGAGGACTAAAATTAGAAATTACTGGATTATCTAGTCAAATTGAAAGAGCAGCAGCTTTGGTTGAACTTGTCAGACCTATTTGGCAAGAGGGACAATTCGTTTCAGCAGTTGATCTTCAAGCAGCATTAACTTCTCTTGATACAGGAAGAAAAGCTGACCATGCTTCATTAGGAGACAATGTTCTTGCTAGAAGTCAGCGAGGGAAACTATTAAGGCCAAGAACACTTAGACAAAAGGCGTATTTTGAGGCTATGCAAGATAATGACCTTACATTTGCATTAGGCCCTGCAGGTACTGGGAAAACATTCTTGGCAACTGTATTGGCAGTGCGAATGCTAACAGAGCGAAATATTGACAGAATTATTCTTACCAGACCAGCCGTTGAAGCAGGGGAAAGTTTAGGTTTTTTACCTGGGGATATTCAACAAAAAGTAGACCCTTATTTGAGACCTCTTTACGATGCTCTTCATACTTTGCTCGGCCTAGAAAAAACATCCACTTTGCTAGAAAAGGGTGTTATAGAAGTGGCTCCATTGGCTTATATGCGTGGGAGGACACTTGAAGATGCTTTTGTAATAGTTGATGAGGCCCAAAACACTACTTCAGCTCAAATGAGAATGGTCCTTACAAGACTTGGCGAAAGATCTAGGATGGTGATAACTGGAGATATTACTCAAATTGATCTACCTAAGGGTCATCAGAGTGGCTTGATTGAAGCTATAGATATTCTTGCGAGTGTTAATGGGATTTCTATTTGTCGTTTAACTTCAAAAGATATTGTTAGGCACCAACTTGTGCAAAAAGTTGTTGATGCTTATGCAAAGAAAGAAAAACGATAGTGACATCCGCACTATTTTTTTCACATAATTATTTTTTTTCTGGCAGAGTGGTTTATAAGTTATCTGGTCTCTTATGCCAGCAAGTAGTAATTTTCAACAGGCCATACGTGAAGCGCAATCAGGCGCAATTGTAGGGCCAAATGTAGTAAACAAGGCTCTTCCCTATGTAGGGGGAGGAATGGTTCTTACTGCTCTTGGAGTATTAAGTGGTATTTCTTTGTTAGCTACTAACCCATCTTTATTCCAACCACTTGCCATTGTTGCTTTTATTGCAGAGCTAGTGCTTTTCTTTATGGCAACAAGTGCAGCTAATAATGCTAATAACAGCAAGGCATTGCCTCTTTTGACAGGATTTAGCCTTTTGACCGGTTTTACTCTTAGCGGAATTGTTGCAATAGCTATTGGTACTGTTGGGATTGGATCAGTTGGGACAGCAGCATTGGCAACGGGAATTACCTTTGTTATTGCTTCTTATGCAGGACGTCGCATGAGCGATAGTGTTGGTCAAGCTCTTAGTGGTGTTGTTGGACTAGGTCTTATCGGACTAATAATTGCAATGGTTATTCAACTTATTGGAGGGTTCTTCGCACCAGATATGTTTGGAGGGGGCTCTTTTGAGTTGATGATTGCTGGTTTTGGAACAGTTCTTTTTGTAGGCATGTCATTTGTTGACTTTTATACTATGCCTCGCCGTTATAACGATGAACAATATTTAGCTGGTGCACTTGGCATGTATTTAACCTATATAAATTTATTTGTCTTTATTCTTCGTTTAATGATTGCCTTACAAGGAGGGGGAAGAAGAGATTAAACCCTAATTAATAAAGGCTTTGATTAAAAGGGTGGGGATTAAATCCTGACCCTTTTTTATTTTTCAGCTACTGAATAAATACTTTCCGCTATGGCTGCTTTTTGTGAATTGTCATAATTCCAGCGATTTAGAAACTCAACATCTTTTCCTTTCCCTTCAATAGCCCATAAAAGAAGTTCAAGCCTTTTTTTAACTGATATTGGATCAAGGCTTCTTAAAAGCTCTATGCATCTTTGTTTGACTTTTTCTGAACCTGCTTGCATGTCAAAATCATTATTTCTTTCGTGGTGTAAAGACATTGCACTACTCATGGCTAAATTCCGCACTGTTAGGTCTACGACAAGCTCCCCAGCATTCCTTAATTGAATAAGAAGAGCCTCAGGAACCCTATCCATAAGCACTGCTTTACTTGAAAGGCTAATTACAAAAAAAGCACGTGCCCCAATTTTTGTCTCTAAAAGCTCTGCAACTCTGTCTGCAAGCACTTCATCGCTAAGTTCTTCTTTTTGCCATGCATCACACCATATAGCTGCTGCGTTAAGAGCTTCTTCGAAACTGGGATTTTGTTTTTGCATGGCTTTATCTTGCTTTTAGAGTCAGGCTATAAGAAAGATAGGTCTAGTTCATGTCTTTACTCGAGACCACTAAAAAGGGTTTTCGATCAGGATTTGTCGCTTTGATTGGAAGGCCAAACGTAGGCAAATCAACTTTAGTTAATCAACTTGTTGGTAAAAAAGTCTCTATTACTTCACCAGTTGCACAAACTACACGTAATCGTCTTCGGGCTATTTTGACAACCTCTAAAACGCAAATCGTTTTTGTAGATACTCCTGGGATTCATAAACCTCATCATTTATTAGGTGAACGTTTAGTTCAAAGCGCCAAAAGGACTCTTGGGGAAGTCGATGTTGTGGTCCTTATTTTTGAAGGTTGTTTTCCCCCTGGGAGAGGTGATCTTTTCTTGATTCAACTTTTGGAGTCTCAAAAGATACCAGTTTTAATTGTTTTGAATAAGTGGGATCTTGTTCTTGCTGATCAATACCAAAAAAGAGAAAGCGAATACCAAGAATTATTTAAAAAAACTGAATGGCCGGTATTTTGTTGTTCTGCAATTAATGGAAATGGTTTTGATGCTTTGATAGATGCCATATCAACTCATTTACCTATCGGTCCTTATTTGTACCCCCCAGATTTTGTTTCTGATCAGCCAGAGAAGGTTTTGTTAAGTGAATTAATTAGGGAACAGGTTTTAATTCATACGCGAGAAGAGGTACCTCATAGTGTTGCAGTGACTATTGATCGATTGGAAGAAGTTCCTTTAGTAAAAAAAAATCAATCAAAGAAAATACAAACTGCTGTTTTGGCAACAATATTTGTTGAGCGAAAAAGTCAAAAAGGTATTTTAATTGGTAAAGGAGGCTCTATGTTGAAGAAGATAGGGAAAGGCGCAAGATTGCAAATGAGAAATGTTATTGATGGACCTTTGTATCTTGAACTTTTTGTAAAGGTTGTACCAGATTGGCGTAGTAAGCCAGCAAGGTTGTCAGAGTTAGGTTATGAGGGTAATTAAAAGATATGAATTCATATCGATTTGATGTATTAAGCCTTTTACCAAAATCATTCTCAGCAATGACTGAGCTTGGTGTGATTGGGAGAGCCTTAAATAAGGGAATAGCCGAATTACATCTGCATAACCCTCGTGACTTTACTAAGGATAACTATCACAAAGTAGATGATGAGCCATATGGGGGAGGTGCTGGAATGGTACTTAAGCCCGAACCAATTTTTACTGCCTTTGAGAATATACCTACTTACAAAAGAAGGAAAGTTTTAATGATGACACCTCAAGGCAATGTTCTTGCTCAAAAAGATCTTTTGAGATGGTCTGAAAATAATGATCAATTAGTTTTCCTTTGTGGTCAGTACGAAGGCTTTGATGAACGCATTAGGACTCTTGCAGATGAAGAGGTCTCAGTTGGAGATTTCGTCTTAACTGGAGGTGAATTGGCAGCAATGACAATTATTAATGGAGTTATACGATTGCTCCCTGGGGCTATTGGTGCAGCTGAGTCATTAATAGAAGAAAGCTTTTCAGATTTATTACTTGAACATCCCCATTACACACGCCCGGCAGAGTTTTGCGGTATGCGAGTGCCTCAAGTCCTAAGGAGTGGCGATCATGGTGAAATCGCAAAATGGAGGCAGGAGAAAAGAATTGAGAGGACGAAAAAGCGCCGCCCTGATCTTTATAGACGTTGGATTGAAAATGATCAATCTACTGAGGAAGAAAATGATTAGTTGTAGACACTTTCCTTTAATAGTTAGAGGTGGAAAACTTTAAAGAAAAAATTTAAGAAAGTGATTTGATGTCAGTGAATGCCAAGTCAACCTAAGATGGTTGACTTTATTGTTGTCGTCTAAACCTTTTTTTAGTTGCTCCGCAGATAGGGCATTCCCATGTATCAGGCAAGTCTTCAAATGAAGTGCCAGCTGGAATTCCATTTTTAGGATCACCTTTTTCTGGCTTATAAGCGTAGATGCAATCTCGACACTGATAAATCATATTTTCATTTTAAATAGATCGTCTACTTACCAATATTAATCAAAGCAATAATGCCTATGATCCCTATTAATATAGTAAAAATAGCTCTTTTCATCTTTATTTGTTTTTTTGATTTTTTCTTAGTAATAGATCCATAATGCTTTTTTGTATAAATAGGCTCACGATAATATTTGATGTTTTTATCGGATTGAGACATCTTGAGATAAATTGCCTTTACATATTGTTTTTAGATATTCTAACCTTACTGCTATGACTAGTAATTCTTCAGAGCTTCGCATCGGTAATGGATATGATATCCACCGCTTAGTTCCTGGTAGGCCATTGATTATTGGTGGAGTTCAGCTTGAACATCCTGATGGACTAGGTCTTGATGGGCATAGTGATGCTGATGTATTAGTACATTCGATTATGGATGCTCTTCTAGGTGCTTTATCATTAGGAGATATTGGAAAATATTTTCCACCAGATGACCCTAAGTGGAAAGATTCCAATAGTTTGATTCTTTTAGAAAATGTCAGAGAACTTCTTGATATCAGAGGATGGAAAGTGATTAATATTGATTCAGTTGTTATTGCAGAAAGACCAAAGTTGAAGAATCATATTGATTTGATGAAGGAAAATATTGCTCAAAGGATTGACCTTGACCTTGACTGTATTGGCATTAAGGCAACTACTAATGAGTTACTTGGACCTGAAGGCCGTGAAGAAGGCATTAGTAGTCAAGCAGTGGCCCTTTTAAACAGGGTAGATACGAAATGACTGCTCAAAGTAATAAAAAAAGCCTTTTTTTATTAGTTACAAGCTTGCTATTTGGAGTAATGTTTTTATTTATAAATTTTCAAGCTGTTCATGCTGCTTCCATGAAAACTATAAAAAAATCTGCGCCTTGCATTGTTGAGCAAATACGTTTGAGCGTTCCTTCTAAAAATAGGCGAGCTTGGTTAATGGCGGAAGAAAAAACATGGAAGCCATGGTTGGCTCAGAAAGATGGTTTTCTTGACAGACAACTTTTGTGGGATAGACATAAAGAAGAAGCAACATTGTTAATTAGATGGTCAACTAGAGAGAGATGGAAGAGCATTCCTAAATCAGAGATAGGTGAAGTACAAGAGCTTTTTGAAAATGTTGCAAGAGATTTGACAGGTCAAGATTCTGGAAATCCATTTCCTATTACATATGAAGGTGAATTGTTACCTCAGTGACTAATAAGAACAAGAGATTGGATTTTAATCGACAAAAGAGATTAGGAATGGTTGAGGCCATATGGGGCGAACATAAAACATCGGAACAGATAGCTCAAATACTTTCTGAATTTGAGTCTTCTGGACAATTCGCTTTAGTAACAAGGGTTGATTTGGTTAAAGCTGAGACATTGTTAGGGCTTTTCAAAAAAGCAAAGTTTTATCCTGATTCTGGTTGTTTAACTTTAGGTAAAGGGTTTCCAGTTAATGAATCGAAGGGAAGGGTAATAGTCGTCAGTGGAGGGACTAGTGATTTATCGGTAGCTACAGAGGCAGAATTAGCTCTGAATTTACATGGCATTAAAACAGAACTGTTGCTTGATATAGGAGTTGCTGGGTTACATAGAGTTTTAGAAAATTTAGAGATAATTAAAGAAGCCAAGGTGGTTATAGCTTGTGCAGGCATGGAAGGTGCATTGCCAACTGTTTTGGCAGGTTTGATTCCTCAGCCAGTGATTGGAGTTCCGGTGTCTATTGGTTATGGGGTTAGTTTTGGTGGTAGAGCTGCAATGGAGGGTATGCTTGCAAGTTGTGCGCCAGGATTATTGGTTGTTAATATTGATAATGGTTATGGGGCGGCAATGGCAGCTCTAAGGATTATCAACTCTTAAAAAGTTGCATAATAATTTTAAAGACTTTTAATTTATATTCTTCATTCTTTTGAATTTATATCAAGCATTTCTTCAACCCATAGTTTCAAAGGTTTAGGCAATCTACCTTCTTCGTATCTCACAATTGCTTCTGTTAAGACAGGAGTATTAACCCATAAGATTGATCTCCTATTCATTCTTGATTATGTGTGAATGATCCAAGATGGTTTATAAATCGTCTTAGTGCAATAGCCAGAGCAACTAATTATTCCTGTTCGTCACATTTAGTACCTAACCATGAGAGTTCGCTCCCATTACTTTGTGATTCGACATCAAGCAGTTTATTTACTAGTTCAGAGAGGTCTCTTTGAGCTAATTCACCATTGCTCTCCCACTTCATCGAGCGAGGCTCAGGCTGGGTTGAAGGTGAGGGCACTTAAATAATAAAAAACTTCAATACAATGTAATTGTGTTGAAGCCCTGATTTGGTAGTTATTGCGAGTTTTTAGCGAAAGAAATTGTAAAGATTTTGATTTAAGGCAATTTTCTTTATAAATGCTTCAGGTTTGGGTATGAAGTAACAAGCTCCTCTTGGCTAAGAATTTCTGCATCGCCCTCTGGTTGCCAGATTATTTCTAATGCTAATAAGTCAGAATTACTTATTGAACCAATTTTTTTCAGGCTATCTTTTAACCCTTCACTTGAACTTGAATCTTTTATTGAAAGAGTTTGGTTTGATGCCATTAGTATTGTTACAACAATGAATTCATTGATTTGCTCTTCTGGCTTCTTTTGTTCATCAGGGAAATATATTTCATCAATTTTTCCTGAGAAATTAGAAATAGATTCTCCTTTTAGCTTGCTTCTTTCATTGATGGAAAGTTTATTGAATGTATTTTCTACATTCTTGATTGGAATTTGTGCATATTCAAGATTTCCGTATACCCATAATTCTGATGATCGTAAAATAGCAAGGCTGGTTTCTTCTAATACTTTTTTTAGTCCTTGTGCATCGCTTGTATTTGCTGATTGCGCTAGTTGAGTAAGAGTACTTTTTAAATTTTTTGCGGTAGATAGAAGAGCAATTTGTAATTGAATTAAAGTTGAAGTCTGGGATTCCTTTTGTAGTAATGATTCAGAACTTGGAGAATTGATATTGTTTCTTAACGTATTGGCAATTACGCCACTAATTCCTAGCAGTAAAAGTAAACCAAATGCGCCTCCTCCTAAACCATATATTGGAATAAAGAATGGTAAGCCGATATTACTTCTATAGCCCCTCGAGTTGAAGCTGTTATAACTTTTTGTTCTAGGGATTGAAGGGGCACTGAAGTTGCTTCCACCTATTCTTGCTCCATTTGCTGCAAATGTCTTTGTAGGTTGAATGAAAAATAATGATGCAGCAAGTATTGGTAGAAGCAGTGCAAATAAACTCTTTTTAAATTTGGGGTTTTCCCAAAAAGAAAATTCTAAGAGTTGCGAATTCATAGTTTAATTAACCACCACCAACGATCGTTACTATTTCAACTTTGTCTCCATCTTCTACTTCATGTTCGAGCCACTTTTTTCGGTTGACAATGATTCCATTCAATTCAACCACAATTGATTGCGGATGATGACCTAGTTGGCTTATGACCATATCTAAAGTTGTAAGACTAGGGTTGGTCTCAATTGTTTTCAACTCTCCATTGATAGTTATATTCATTTTAGTTGGTTTAATAAGTTTCTAGATGCATCTGCAACATCTTCTGCACCCATGATGGCATTGATTATAGCTATGCGATTTGCTCCAGTCGCCAGTATTTCTGCTATATTCCTTTCACTAATTCCACCTATAGCGAAGCATGGTAGGTGTGTTGATTTTGATACCTCTCCCAAGATATTTAGGCCAATAGGTTTTGCATTGGGCTTAGATTTACTTTTAAAAATCGGGCCTATCCCGATATAGTCCCATCCCTCACTTTCTGCTTGCTGCACCTGTTCAATTGAATGAGTACTGACACCTAAGATCTTCTCTTCTCCTAATACCTTTTTCGCATCATCTAAAGGAAAATCTTCTTGACCCAGGTGAACTCCATCTGCATCAACAGCAATGGCTAAATCAATTCTGTCGTTAACAATAAACAGGGAGTTGTACTTTTTGCACATAGCTGCCAATTCTTTGGCTTGAGCAATCTTCTCTATATCAGTCTTTTCTTTGGATCTATATTGCACCATTGTGATTCCTGCCTTAAGTGCACAATTAACAGTGTTTATTAGGGTTGGCTGAGAGTCTGTCACAAGGCAGAGCTTAGAGTTATGAAGTATATCTTTAAGCCTACTGTTATTAGAGGCTTTTAGAATTTCTTGTTCTACTGAATAGAGTTCATAACGAATTTTTGATGAAATAACTGATAGTTGATTATTTGAGCCTCTAGAGAACTCTTCTATTACTCTTAAGGCTTCTTGAGCTCGAGCACAGTTCGCACAAACCACTTTTAAGGGGGCAATTCTGTTTTGTTGAAATGGATGGCTTAATTCAGCTCCTGGGTCTGAATGAGTTGATCTTGCATGTTTATACGCATCTTTATGATTTGCGCCAAGCTCTTGCCTCAAATTCTTGAGAGTTACTACTAAATCTTTTCTTTTTAATCCAAACCTACACCAATCTTCAATGACTCTTATGCCTTCTCTTGCTCTATCAAGGTTGGCATCTATGAGCTGGGCAACATGTTGTGCATGTTTAGGGGTGACAGGCATTTATTTCGTGCCAATCTGTATAGGATCGCATAAACCCCAATTCATGGAGAAAAGTGATTTAGATAGCACCATGAATGTGCTCATTTGGGGTGTTTTGCTATTAGGTGGTATAGGTTTTTTTGTGGTTTGGGGGCTGTCAAATGCTTACCCTTAAAAAGTTATAGCTCATTCAATATTGAATGAGCTTGATTTGCATCAAAACTAATCTGCTGAGACAACTCTTCAAGATTCTTAAATTTCTTTTGACCTCTAAGCCTTTGAATAGGTTCGACAATTACCTCTTCTCCTAGTAGATCAATCTTTTCGTTTAAGAAATGAACTTCTACTGCAGAAGGTGATTCAGGGTCAACGGTTGGTTGCGGTCCCAAATTCATAACAGCTGGAAATAATTTTGCTTCAGAGCCTGTCTTAGCCCAGGCTGCATATACGCCTAGAGCTGGAAGAAACTTTCTGCCATCAACTTCAAGGTTTGCAGTAGGCCAACCTATATTTCTGCCAATACCTTTGCCAGGGATAACTACTCCTCGGAAGTTATAAGCCCTCCCAAGGAGATTTTTAGTTGTTTGTAAGTCACCTTCCTTTAGGGCTTCTCTAATACGACTGCTGCTCATTCTCCCTAATTTATCTTCTAGGATAGGGACGATTGAAAGTTCTATTCCTTCTTTTTCGCAAAGCCTTTGCAAAACAAATGGATCGCCTTTACGATTTTTACCAAAACGAAAATTTTCTCCCACAGCAATTTTTTTAGCCTGTAGCTTGTCTAAAAGTATTTGATTGAAAAATTGTTCAGCAGGAAGTGCCGCCAAGTCTTTATCGAATGGAACTAGAACTAATTGCTTAATTCCTAACGGTTCTAATAAAAGAGATTTTTCGGAAGGTAGGTCTAGTCGAAGACGAGACTCCCCATATAGAACTTCTCTAGGATGAGGCCAAAAACTAACAATAGTTGGGATCCCATCTCTATGATTTGTAATTTCTTTAATTACTCTCCTATGGCCTGCATGAAGACCATCGAAACTCCCTAGTGCCAATGCTGTAGGGAGGCGAGCATTAATTGGGGAAGAAAGTGGAATCAAGAGTTACGTGCAAAAATTTCATTTAGATGGCAAGTTTGAAGTAACTTTGCAATCCTATTTATGCCAGACCAGCCGGATTTTCCGTTGCTTTCCTTAGGCATGCGTCGAGTGGGATGGATACGCTTTTGGATCCAGACAGTCCTTGGAGTCGTTGTTATTGGAGTTTTGCTTTTTAACAATGTTGGAAGCAGTTTGGCTAGAAATTCTGAAAGAGCATTGGGTTTAGGACCGGGATTGTCTTTAACCACTTTTGCATTTCTTTTATTGTTATACAGCCTTTGGCAGGGATGGTTGATAGTTCGTGCTGGTAGAGCAATTAATAGTTCTGCTCGACCAAGTCGTGGCGAGACTAGCCGATTATTAAAAAGAGGTCTAATAGTTGATCTTTTGGGATTGGTTTTCTCTTCCATTGGTTATCAATCTTTAGCAGGGGCTCTGTTTGTACAAGCTTCAATGCAAGCTCCAGGAATATCAATTGGGGCAGGCATGAGATCAATGGAAAATTACCCAATAACCTCTTTAGAAATGCTTTCAGTTTTAAGTAATACCCAAGTTTTATTTGCCCATTTAATAGGATTGATTTTTTCTCTTTGGTTAATTCAAAGGATTTATCGATTTAAATGATGTTTTTGTAAGGATAGGTAATTCTGATATATCACCTCTCCAAAACAGATCTGGTTGTATAGGAGTTATAGAAGGAGATGCTGATTCAATTTGAGCAACATCACTAGGCCATGCTGATGGACCGTCACCTGCTGAATTAAGATCTTTTACAGCTTCTCCTGCCATCCAATAGTAGGTATTCCCTCTTGGATCTATTCGTTTACTAAATTGTTCCTCATATTGTCGAATTGAAAGACGTGTCCATTGTAGTGCTCCCATTTCCTTTGGTAAGCATGCAGGGATGTTTAAATTGAGCAGTAATTTTGTAGGCCATGATGTAGCAAGTGAATTTTCTGCAATATCAAGAGCTAGTTGACTAGCAAAAGTGAAATCACGCCATTGAAAACTTGTGACGCTTGCAGCAAGTGAAGGAATTCCTGCAAGGGTTCCTTCAAGAGCTGCTGCAACTGTGCCAGAACAAAAGACATCTGTTCCAAGGTTTGGACCATGATTTACTCCTGATAAAACAAGATCAGGTTTTTCTTTTAGGAGCTCATTTAAGGCTAGTTTTACGCAGTCAGCTGGTGTGCCATTACATCCCCAAGCTTCTACTCCATTCTCAAATAATTCATTTGCCTTTTCTGCTCTAATCGGAGCTTGCAATGTTAGCCCGTGACCTGTTGCTGACCTCTCTTGATCAGGGCATACAACATAAACCTTGTGACCACGATTTGAAGCTGCAGCAGCTAATGTTCTTATCCCATCAGCAAAAACACCATCATCGTTACTTATTAGAATTTTTAATGGTTTCATTAATTGAAAAAGGTTTTAAGTGGAGTTAGGTCCTATAACTGTTTAAAGTTTGTATTCAATATCTTTTTCTCGTGAGTGAAACTGTATCTCTTAAACAGCTTACTGATGAACTTGATCAGTTAGAAACAAAAGCTGTAAAAGATATTTCGGAAGCTTTAGATGAACAAGCTCTTGAGCATTTGAGGATTTCCTTACTTGGCAAGAAAGGGAGATTGTCAAGAATCCTTGGATCTATGGGAGGACTTAAAAGTTCTGATCGTCCAGTCATTGGTCAAAGAGCAAATGTATTGAAGAATCAACTTCAAGATTTACTGACAAATAAGCTAAAAAGATTAAAAAATAAAGCTTTAGATGAATTGTTATCTAAAGAAAAAATTGATGTGACGATGCCTCCATCAGGTATTCCATTTGGTCATAGACATCCTTTGATTAGTACTACTGATCAAATTATTGATTTATTTTGTGGTCTGGGGTACGAAGTTAAGGAAGGGCCTGAGATAGAAAATGATTTTTATAATTTCGAGGCTTTAAATATCCCGCCAGATCATCCTGCTAGAGATATGCAAGATACTTTCTACCTCGGTGATAACTTGCTTCTTAGGACACATACTTCTCCAGTTCAAATAAGGTGTTTAGAGAAAAACCCTCCTCCTGTAAGAATTGTTGCTCCTGGGAGAGTTTTTAGAAGAGATGCAGTAGATGCTACTCATTCCCCTGTTTTTCATCAGGTAGAAGTACTTGCAATTGATGAAGGGTTGGATTTTAGCCATTTAAGAGGAACTGTTATGGCGTTCCTAAAATCTTTTTTTGGTGATTTACCTGTGCGGTTTAGAGCAAGTTATTTTCCATTTACTGAACCTTCAGCAGAAGTAGATGTCCAATGGAGAGGCAGGTGGCTTGAAGTTATGGGATGTGGAATGGTTGATCCTGCAGTTTTAGAAGAATTAGGCATTGATTCAGAGAGATGGACAGGTTTTGCAGCAGGTCTTGGCGTAGAACGATTTTGTATGGTTAGGCATGGTATTGATGACATTAGAAAACTTTATACAAGTGATCTTAGATTTCTTGAACAGTTCTAGATTGAATCTTTTAGGTTATTTTTTAGTAATTAAGAGAAAAACCCTTGTATGAATTAATATGATTGAGATGTTTATGTGTATCGATCGGTGCCGCGTATAGGACTGATCGTTAATGATGGGAAGCAGCTCGCAGTTGATACTGCTTTAACTATCCAGAAAAAACTGGAAAAAGAACGCTATGAGGTAATACGCGCTAGTAGCTCAGGAGGGATGGTTGGTTTCGCTAACCCTGATCAACATATGAGAACGCTTGGTTATAGCTCATGTGTTCCTGAAGGGTTTGATTCTTCAATGTCTCTTGCCATTGTATTAGGTGGTGATGGAACGGTTCTTTCTGCAGCTCGTCAGACTGCACCAGTTAAGGTTCCAATCCTTACAATTAATACTGGGCATTTGGGATTTCTTGCTGAAGCATATTTATCTGATGTTGATAGAGCATTAGAAGAAATTCTTTTAAAAAAGTGGGAAATTGAACTCAGGACAAGCCTTGTGGTGAGTGTTATGCGAGGTGATCAGAGGCGCTGGGAAACTCTTTGTTTGAATGAAATGGCATTGCATCGTGAACCTCTGACAAGTATGTGTCATTTTGAGATATCTATTGGCCGGCATGCGCCAGTAGATATCTCGGCAGATGGAGTCATCCTCTCTACCCCTACTGGTTCAACTGCTTATTCATTGAGTGCTGGCGGACCTGTAATAACACCTGATTGCCCTGTCTTACAACTAACACCTATAGCTCCACATTCTTTAGCTTCTAGAGCACTTGTTTTTAGTGATTTAGAACCTGTAACTATTTTCCCCGCAACTCCTGAAAGATTAATGATGGTAGTGGATGGAACGGCTGGTTGTTATGTCTGGCCTGAAGATAGGGTTTTGATTCGTAAAAGTAATCATCCGGTTAGATTCATACGTTTATCAGATCATGAATTCTTTCAGGTATTAAGAAAGAAATTGGGATGGGGATTGCCACATGTAGCAAAGCCAGAAAAAAACTAATTTATTTTTAAGTGGTTTAGGTCAGTTTCGCTTTTAAAATAAATACTGGGTTTATAGGAGAGAATCTTGTTCCATTTGGCATGGAAACTCCTCGGTAATTTTGATGTTGACTAATCTTGTAATCACAATAGTGGTTTTTAAAAATAGTTTCTATTTTTGGGATGGCTTCTAAAGTTGTTATAGGTATGACAATAATGCCTCCTGGTAGAATTCTTTTTAGAATTTCTTCTAGAAGAATATATTTTTCAGCACCACCACCTCCTAAAACGACTCGACTTGGAGTGGCAAGGTGAGAAGGGATTTCATTCTTTTTTAGAAGTGCTAAGGCGTCCGCTTCAATTATTTTAAAGGGAGAAACAAATAATCTAGAAGCATTATCTTCGATGAGCTTTTTTCCGCCTATTCGCTTTTCTATAGCTAATAATTTTAGTTTTGGACGTATGCGCAATGCTTCAATTCCAATACTTCCTACGCCAGCCCCAATGTCCCAAATAACTCCTTCAATAGGAAGGTCAAGGTCTGAAAGTACTTGAACTCTTATTTCTTTCTTGGTCATTAGTCCGGGACGATCATGATGTTGCAGGAATAAACCATCTTCTAATCCGAATAGAGGAAGCTCATTTGGATTTAATTCAGGATTCATTTCTTCAATGAGGACTACTAGGTGCAATGGATCAATATTTTTAGGAATTTGTTTTGAAGGATCAATTCTTTGGAAAGATTCTTGAGGGTGCCCTAATTGCTCAAAAATCCAAAAAGCATAGTTCTCGCATAGATCCCAAGCTTTTAGACTTTGCCTTACAACTTCTGCTCCTCCATGATTAGGATCTGTAAGAATTCCAATTATTTTTGGTCTTTTTTTTAAAAGATTGATAAGTGGTTCAGGATCTCTTCCATGCAAACTTATCCATTTAGCATCATGCCAAGGTATTCCTAATTTAGAGAAAGCAAGTTGAAGCGAGGTTGGTGAAGGGTGAAAAGATAGTTTTGTATTAGGGAGATTTTGTACAAGAAGTCGACCAATCCCAAACCAAAGAGGGTCTCCACTTGATAGCAAAATGACATTGTTTTTTTGCTTTTTAATCCAATCAATTATTTCGCTGGGATTATTGCTTTCATATAAATCTGGCAATGGTTTATTAATCTTTTGATTTTTCCACCATTCCTTAAATGCATTAACAATTCTTGGAGGACCAGTAATCTTTTTAGTTGAGACGATTAAATCTTTTAATGACTTAGGTAATTCTTCAACCCCTCCAGCATTAACACCAATCACATGAGTAGTGAAATCTTTTTGTTCCGATAGTGTATTGTTTCGTTTCAACAGAAAACCTCTTAAGTAAAAGAATGGGGTTTGCTTCAATTACAAATCATTTTGTATCTCAAGATTCAGTGGAAAAGCCAATCAATCCAAAAAATAAACAATCCTTAAGGCGTCAAAGGCAGCATGAAATATTGATTGCTTTAATTCAACGACAAAAAGATTTAGAGCTTATGGAGACTGATAAAGCAAAATTTGATGGAAGCCTTAGTCATGAAAATGATCCTGCAAAATGGATAGACAAGAATAGGCGCATCCTTGAGAAATATCAGTCCTTAGTTAGATCTGCAATAACATTGGATGCTTTGCTTGAGTCAGAGCAATCTATAAGTGAATAAAATGAACCTTGTTAAAAATTTTTTGAAGCATATCTTTCCTTTTTTTTTAGGTGCTGTTTTTTTATTTTCTGCGCCTTCAGAGACTCAAGCAAAAATTGACATTGCATATGAAAATGATATTCCTTTGCAAAGGAGTTTGGAGAGTTTAAGAGATCTAGATTTTCAAACCTGGCAAGTAGTTGCTTATCCTAAAGAAAGAAAAGATAATTTTATTACCTTAAGAATAGTTGGGTATCCAGGTAGCCTGAGATTGAATCATCCTGAGGATTTAATTGTTAAGTCAGGGATTAAAGAGTGGAAACTTAAGGATATAACCTTGGAAAATGTTCAACTTGCAAATGACTCACGTGAAGCAGCAGTTGAATTTGACTTAGAACCCTTGTTATTAGATTTAACTCAGAACCGCCCTTTGAGATTATTTTTACCTAATGGCTTTAATGAATTACCTGTACCTCCTTACTTAGTAAAAGAATGGAGATCTTTAAAAATAAATGATTTGAAAAATGAAAAGATTTAATTGCACTATCCAAAATTGTTCTTTTTGGATGAGGCGAGCTATTCAACTAGCCTCTTTGGGTGAGGGAACAGTAAGTCCTAATCCACTTGTGGGAGCAGTCGTCTTGGACAAGCATGGAAACATTGTAGGCGAAGGATTTCATTCCCGAGCTGGTGAATCTCATGCAGAAGTGGGTGCTTTAAAGCAGGCTCAACATAAAGCGCAAGGTGGAACTTTAATAGTTACTCTTGAACCATGTTGCCATCAAGGTAGAACTGCTCCATGTACTGATTTAATCCTAAAGTCAGGTATAGCTAGGGTTGTTGTTGGCTTAGAGGATCCAGATTTAAGAGTTTCAGGTAAAGGTATATCTATTTTGCGAGAGGCTGGTATTGAGGTTGTTGAAAAAATTCTTGAAAAGGAAATTGCTTATCAAAATAGAACCTTTTTGCATAGGAACTTAACAGGTCGACCTTGGGGAATCCTTAAATGTGCAATCAGTCTTGATGGCCGAATAGGATTGCCGAATGGTAAAAGCAAATGGATTAGCAGTAAAGAATCTCGCTTGAAGGTTCATAAGCTTCGTTCAATATGCGATGCAGTAATTATTGGAGGAGGTACCTTGCGAAAGGACGACCCTCTTTTAACTTCAAGAGGCCTTGCTAGACAAGAACCTTTGAGAGTGGTTTTAACTTCATCTTTAGATGTGCCTGAAAATGCGCAATTGTGGGATATCGATGTAGCCAGAACTCTCGTAGCTTTTGGTCCTCAGGCGAAACAGAGTTTGGTAAATAAATTACCAATTGGGGTAGAAAAACTTAAGTTAGCTGAAAGCAAACCTAAAGAATTGTTGAAAGAGCTCGCAAAAAAAGGATGCAATAGGGTCTTGTGGGAGTGCGGCCCAGATTTAGCAACTGTTGCTTTAAATGAAAATTGTGTTCAGGAATTAGTTTTCTTTGTTTCTCCAAAACTTTTAGGAGGATTACCTGCAATGACTCCCTTCTCAGACTTTGGATTTAATTCTATTGATCAAACATTTGCCTTAGAGAAGATTTCTTTGTCTAAGACAGGTAAAGACTTTGTGTTAAATATTCTTGTCTAAATGCTTGCATTGGCTTCTAAATTAATTGAGTTCGTTCGGTTCTTACACCTCATTTAAATCAACTCATTTGAAAATATTTGTTTAATTTGGTATTCACTATAGTTTTGGTTCTATGCCGATTCGTCAAGACGAAAATCAACCGAATAGGCGTTTTGGAATTATAAACCTTGTTTTAATTGGATTTGGTGCTCTTTTGCTTTTTAGCAGTTTCTTCCCAAACCAGAGCATGCAAGTGCCTCGTGTACCTTATTCGCTTTTTATAAATCAAGTTAATGACGGAGAAGTTAAAAGAGCATATATAACTCAAGAACAAATTAGATATGAGCTTGAGTCTCCTGGAGAAGGTTCTCCATCAGTTTTGGCAACTACGCCAATATTTGATATGGACCTTCCTCAGAGACTTGAAAGTAAGGGCGTTGAATTTGCAGCTGCTCCTCCTAAAAAACCAAATATTTTTACAACTATTCTTAGCTGGGTAGTCCCACCGTTGATTTTTATCCTAGTGCTTCAATTTTTTGCAAGAAGAAGCATGGGTGGAGGCGGTGCTCAAGGTGCTTTAAGTTTCACAAAAAGCAAAGCAAAAGTATATGTTCCTGATGAAGAGTCTCGAGTAACTTTTGCCGATGTTGCTGGTGTCGATGAAGCTAAAGATGAGTTGACCGAGATAGTTGACTTTTTAAAGAGACCTCAAAGATATTCAGATATTGGAGCGCGAATACCAAAAGGTGTTTTACTAGTTGGGCCTCCTGGAACTGGTAAAACCTTACTTTCTAAGGCTGTAGCAGGTGAAGCAGAAGTTCCCTTTTTTATTATCTCAGGATCAGAGTTTGTTGAACTCTTTGTAGGTGCTGGAGCTGCAAGAGTAAGAGATTTATTTGAACAAGCAAAGAAGAAAGCTCCTTGCATAATTTTTATTGATGAGCTTGATGCGATTGGTAAGAGTAGATCCGGTTCTATGGGTGTTGTAGGAGGCAATGATGAAAGAGAGCAAACTTTGAATCAATTGCTTACTGAAATGGATGGTTTTGCCTCTGCAGACAAACCAGTGATTGTATTGGCAGCGACTAATCAGCCTGAAGTGCTTGATGCGGCACTTTTAAGGCCAGGGCGATTTGACAGACAGGTACTTGTAGACAGGCCAGATCTTTCTGGAAGAAAAACAATTCTAGAAATTTATACTAAGAAGGTAAAATTGGCTGATGAGATAGATTTAGACTTGATAGCTCAGGCTACTAGCGGATTTGCAGGTGCTGACTTAGCAAATATGGTTAATGAAGCAGCCCTATTGGCTGCCAGATATAAACGAAATAAAGTAGAGCAACAAGACTTAAATGAGGCAATAGAGAGGGTAGTGGCAGGCTTAGAGAAGAAAAGTCGTGTTTTACAAGAAGATGAAAAGAAAGTTGTTGCTTATCACGAAGTAGGTCATGCAATAGTTGGACACCTTATGCCTGGGGGTTCAAAGGTTGCAAAAATTTCAATAGTTCCTAGAGGGATGAGTGCTCTAGGTTATACGCTGCAATTGCCTACTGAAGAGAGATTCCTGAACTCTAAGGAAGAGCTTAAAGGCCAAATAGCGACTTTATTAGGTGGTAGATCTGCTGAAGAAATTGTTTTTGGTAAAGTAACTACAGGTGCATCTAATGACTTACAAAGGGCAACAGATATAGCAGAACAAATGGTTGGTACATATGGAATGAGTGATATCTTGGGACCATTGGCTTATGACAAACAAGGTGGTGGTACTTTCCTTGGTGGAAATAACAATCCAAGGAGAGCCGTAAGTGATGCGACAGCCCAAGCTATTGATAAGGAAGTTAGATCTTTAGTAGATGATGCTCATGAAAATGCTCTTCGGATACTAAAACATAATTTACCTTTGCTCGAAGACATCGCTCAGCAAATTCTCGAAAAAGAAGTTATCGAAGGTAATGACCTTAAAGATATTTTAGCTAAAAGCACTCTGCCCTCTCCCTGATAATTAGCAATAGATTTATTGAATTGATCTTGAACTCAAGTAACGATTTTTTGGAAAACTATTTATGGACACTTTATCTATTGAAATAGCTAAAGAGCTTGGTTCTTTAAATGGTAAAGACTACCTATCTTCTTCTGATATTTCATTTGGGCAAATAAATGCCTTGCTTGGTCTAGCATCTCAATTGAAAAATAGGAAGAGACGAATAGATTTAGGGAATCGTACATTAGGGTTGATTTTCAGCAAGGCCTCTACGAGAACACGAGTCAGTTTTCAAGTCGCTATGGCAAGACTTGGTGGCCAAGTAATTGACTTAAATGCTCAGTCAACACAAATTGGGAGAGGTGAACCTATTAAAGACACAGCTAGAGTTCTTAGTCGTTATTGTGATGCATTAGCAATAAGAACTTATGAGCATCAAGAAGTTATTGATTATGCCAATTGGGCATCAATTCCTGTGATAAATGCATTAACAGATTTAGAGCATCCATGCCAAGCTTTGGCTGACTTTCTTACAATTGAAGAAACATTTGGAACTCTTAAGGGGATAAATCTCGCATATATAGGTGATGGTAATAATGTTGCCAACTCATTAATGCTATGTGGAGCTCTATTGGGTGTAAATATTTCCGTTGCCTCTCCTAAGGATTTTGAACCAGACATTTCAATCGTTCAAAGGGCACGTTCATTGGCCATTAGTGGAGCATCTATCCAAATTTCTAATGATCCATTGAAGGCTGTTAAAGGTGTAAATGTTATATATACAGATGTTTGGTCATCAATGGGGCAAGAGCAACAACAGGAAAGCAGGCGGTTGGCATTTCAAAAGTTTACTGTTAATAAAAGTTTTTTAGAAGAAGCCGACAAGAAAGCGATTGTCCTCCACTGTTTGCCTGCCCATAGAGGGGAAGAGATCTCTGATGAGGTTATAGAAAGCGAAAATAGTCGAATCTTTGATCAGGCGGAAAACCGAGTGCATGTTCAACAAGCACTTTTAGCGGCTTTATTAGGAGGACTCTAACGCTTGCGCTTTTAATCTTTTATAGGTACATATGTATTAAGAACAAATCAATTACTTAAGAGCTCAATGGGAGAAGAATCTTTAACTCCTGCTCAGAAGGAACTTTATGATTGGCTCTCTGACTTCATAAGTGCTAATCACCATAGTCCTTCAATTAGGCAAATGATGAAAGCTATGGGACTTCGTTCTCCTGCGCCAATTCAAAGTCGGTTGAAGCATCTGCAAGAGAAAGGATGGATTACTTGGTCAGAAGGCCAAGCAAGGACATTGCAATTATTAGGTGATGTTTTTACAGGCGTCCCAGTTCTTGGATCAGTCGCTGCTGGAGGATTAGTTGAAGCTTTTGATGATGTTCAAGAAACACTTGATTTAAATTCAATACTTCAAACCAAAGGTCTGTTTGCGTTAACTGTTAACGGCGATTCTATGATTGATTCATATATTGCTGATGGAGATATGGTTTTAATGGAACCCGTTAATGATGCTTTGCAAATAAGAAATGGCACAGTTGTAAGTGCAATGGTTCCTGGTTCAGGTACAACGCTTAAACATTTCTTCAGGCAAGGATCAAAAGTTAGGCTTGAGGCTGCTAATCCTGCTTATGAACCTATTGAGATCAGTGCTGAAAATGTCCAGGTGCAGGGAAAACTATTGGCTGTATGGAGAAAAACCTGAAACTTATCAAAGGAATATTTTCAAAAATTTCTATCTTGGAAATTTATCTTATTTATAGAAAGATATTTTGGTATGGGACCCAGCAGGATGCATGATTAGCAAATGATAGCCATGTTAATAATGTTATAAATGAAAAAGATATTATTAAAAGTTCCCAAATATTCTTTGAAATAGAAAATAATTCTAAATCAGGCAATCTAGACCCAATATATACTTGAATAGGAATTAGATATAAGGAAAGTCTATAAGTAGCAGTAGCCTTTAGGAGCAATAACATAGGGAAGGAAAGTAGGGAGCCTATAGATAGAATTATCCAAAACTTTTTCGCTTTATTGGGTAATTGAAATTTCTGATAATTTAATAAATAGATAGCACCAGGAATTGCATTTAGTGAAAGAAGAAAAATAGCACCCTTTGCTGGTGGAAGATTATTTTGTAATTCATAATGTACGTACACCCAAATATACCAAGAAATTTTTTCAAAATTATATAAAAATAAAACTATTAATGTAGTAAATAATATCGCAGCATACAAATAGTTCTTTAATTTATTCACCCCATTCCCTCCTAAAGGCACTAGTGATCCTGGAATAAGAGTTATGATTGATGTTCTATGAAAAGATAAAGAGACTAATGAAACAATAAAATAATAGAACTTATATGACTTCTCAAGCATTAGAGCGCCTAACATAAAAAATGCTATTGCAATCCCTTGCCTTAAGAACCCAAAACCTATAACAGTAATCAAATACGAAAAGGCAATATTTAATGCAAGGAACGGCCTTGGTGAGTTATGACAAAATATAAGAACAGGTATAAGAAAAATTAAACTACTTATGAAAATAAAAAATTCAAATGAACCTCCTAAATAAGAAGAAACACGCACCAAAATGTTAAAACCAAAATCTTTTTGATAATCGACTACATTGTTTATTTCAGAGAATATTCTCTTATAACTAATAGTATCACAGCCTATCTGAGTTCTTAGAGACATGAAAAATATGAGAATTGAACTAATAGTAAAAAAATATATTTTGGAAAGTCTCTTGCCCCTTGAACTTTCCTTGAAGGATAATATTGAGATTAATAAAGATATTATTAGATAAGGCAACATAACTAATGATTGTTTTGCTTGATAACTTTATATATATTCATTATAAACTTTAAAGATAATATCATTTATTATATCTATAGAATATTTGTTTATAGCATTTTTGCGTGCTTTTTCTCCATAAGATATTGCTATATCCATGTTTAGGATTAAGGATTTTATTGCCTCTTTTAATTTGATAGATTCCTTAGCAGGAACAATCAAGCCTGAAACTTTATCCTCAACTATCTCTCTACATCCTGGAACATCTGTTGTTATGATTGGTAGTCCCATTGAAGAAGACTCAATGAGTGATAAAGATAGACCCTCTCTCCACGAGGGAAGAACAACTATATCTGCTTTGTAGTAAAGTTTTCTTATAAATGATGCTTTGCCATGAAAGATTATATTCTTAGCGCTTTGAGTTATTAGATCAAGCTCTTTACTAGTTAAAGAGCTTCTATTTCCTTTGTCTAACGTTCCTGCAATATTAAGTATGAAATCAAAGCCATCGTCCCACAAAGCATTGCAAGCAGTTAAAAGTTCTAAAAAGCCTTTTTCTTTTATAACTCTCGCTGGAAAAAGTAATTGCAAGGGTTGATTAGCTTGCTTTTTCTCGGTTAATGGTGAGAAGTAATCAGTATCAACTCCTGAACCATTAATAATTACTGAGTTATTCTTACTGCAGAGACCTAATTTCTGGAGTATAGCTTGATCAGCTTTATTATGAAAAAATACTTTTGTTAAATTCGAATTGAAAGCAAACTTATAAATAGGTCTAATTAATAGATTGATAAGCTTTAATATTCTGTTATTATTAAAAAATGTTGGGCCTAGACCAGTAATGTGATTAATTACTTTACTTTTAGTTGATACCCTAGCTGCAACTCCACCATACAAGCAACCTTTCATAGTGAAGTTATGAATAATATCTGGACTAATTCTTTTGTATAAGATAATAAGAGAGATTAGTGAATACAACTCTTTTACTGGGTTAATAGAGCGTCTATCTAGGTCCCACTTGATAAATTTTATGCTTTTCTCCTTTAGCATATTTGTATAAGAATCTTTAGGTGCAATTAGGATTACGTTGTAATTATTAGATATCAGCTTCTCAATTAGTTTCAGTCTGAAGTTGTAAAGATACCAACTTGTATTTGCTAAAAGAATTATAGTTTTTGGTCTAACCTCTACCACTTAAAAGATAAAGCATAATATTTTCATTATACACTGCAGAACAGTCACACGCTTTTATAGGTTAAAGATATCTAAAAAGACTTTTATTAGTCCATACATTTCTATTCATAGAATATCTAATCATTAATAAGATAGTTAAAATCCTATATGTATATATTCTCATATCTATTTATCATTAGATCTAGACCAAAAAACTCCTCTACCCTTTCTCGAGCTAATTGTCCTTTACTTAATAAGTCATCATTCATTGAGCTTATAATCGCTTTTGATAATTCTTCTGGCGATTTCACCTTGACAACCCAACCAGCATTACCAATTATATTTTTCGAGTCACCAGCATTAGTACTTATGCATGGGATAGCACATGACATGGTTTGAATTAATATATTAGGAAAGCCTTCTTTAATAGAACTGGAAACATAAATGTCAAGGGAATTGATTAATTCATAAATATTAGTGGACTCCTCAAGTAGTATCAAATTCTCAGACAAACCAAGAGTTTTTATTAACTTCCAAAGAAACTTGTTTTTGCTGCTAATACCTCTACCTACTAATAGACACTTAAATTTAATACTTTTATCTTTTAAAATTGATAGAGATTTTAACAGGTTATTATAATCTTTATTAGGATGAAACCTTGCGATCATACCAATCAGAAAATCTTTATTATTTAGATTTAATCTTTTTCGTACTTTTAATCCTAGTTCTTTGTCTGGTTTGTAGGTATTAGTGCATACACCAAGAGGTATAAAAGTAATAGCAGTTCTCTTATACCCTGCAAGTATATGATTATTAGCTCCAATCTCTGAACAACTTATTATTTTATGCGGAATATATTTAGAAAGAAATGCTAATAATCTTATTGCAAGTATATTTCTAAAATTACTATTTGCTGGCATATAGTCGTTGACTATGCTCCAGTAGATTTTCTTTACTCCAGAAAACTTTGCAACGAGACCACCAATGAAATCTGCAAATGGTAGCCATGTATGCACTATGTCAGGGCTGTAGAATTTTATTATCTTATGCAATCTAATAAGCTTATTTAGAAAAAATAAACTCGGTTTTAATTCTAGAGCAATTACTATAAAACCTAACTTTTTAAGTTTTTTACCATAATAATCCAGATGACCAAGGGAGATAACAACGTGGTCAATCCCTTTACTTTTCATTACAACATTGCTCAATGCTGTTTCGGCACCGCCGATTTTTAATCCAGTAATAATATGTAAAACCTTTGGTCTTTGATTTTTTTTCATCCCTGCTTTAATAAAGTTTCTCTATATACCGTTAGTTTATATTATTATAATTAACTCTCTGAGATATTTCACCATCTTCTAAGAAATATATTATATCTGATTCCTTGGCTAAACTTTCCTTATGAGTTATAAGTAATATTGTCAACTTGCCTTTCAGCTTATTAAGGCTAGAAATTATACTTCCTTCTGAAGCCTTGTCTAAAGCGCTAGTAGGCTCATCAAGTATCAATAACTTGGGATCCCTATATAGAGCCCTGGCTAATGCAATCCTCTGCCTTTGACCTCCAGAAAATCTTGCACCTCTTTCCATAACACATTCATTTATTCCATTAGGAAGATTCTGAATAAATCCCCATGCATTTGCTTTTTTTAATGAATCTATTACTTTATTTCTATCAATCTCTTTTTCACCCAAAGCAACATTATAAGCAATGGATTCATTGGCTAAATAATTATCCTGCATCACAATCCCTATCCTTGAACGCCAACTAATTATATTTTTAGAATTCAAAGACTGGTTGCCTATCGTTATATAACCTTTAGAAGGCTTTATTAAGCCAGTTAGTATATCTGAGATTGTTGATTTTCCAGAACCTGATTTACCAAGTATTGTAACCATAGTATTTTCTTTAATAATAAGATTTAAATTGCTAATGATATTTTTAGAGTTTGGATATGCAAACTCAATTGAGCTAAAAACTATGTCTCCTTTAATATCTATACTTGTATTCTTAAACTCACTTTCAACTTCCTGATGTTTTATAGCAATCTTTAATCTTTCTTGGTATGATTTTGGCCACGAAACAAGAGCTGTTGCCTCTAAGAGCCTAAATTGAAGGTTAAATATATTTGGAGCCATCCTTATAAATAAGGCCAAGGATAATAGTAAGCTATAGCTACTAGAACTAGTATAAATTATATATATTAAAACTATTAGGATAAATACGGAAGATAAAATTTGCATTATACCCTTAGTTAAATAACTTGAAGTCATTGCTCTTTCATAAGCCTTTCCAAAATCTTTGTAAATTCTATAAGAATCCTTTTTGACTTGTTTGTTTAGATTTCCTACTCTTAGATATTTTAGATTTCCAAAAATAGATCCAGAAGAATTTCCTATGGATGAAGTTATTTTAGATAAGTCTTTGCCGAGCCTCTCTGCTCTTCTAGCAAACCTTTGATATATTTTGTAAGCAAAAATACCATATAGTATTAATATTATTAAGGAATCTCTAACTAGTAATAAAGATAGGCATAAATAAGTAAAGGATATACAGAAATAAGTGATCCCAGAAATAAAGTACATGCAGCCTGTAGATATTTGCTCTCCTTCAGCAATAATAGATTTTGCAATATCACCTTGTTTGATCTTTAGAAAGTGCACCCATTCCATTTTTAATAACGCATCAGTCGTTTTAGTCCTTACTAACTTTTCTACTAAGGATTTTATTCTAAGTACATATTTTTGTGATAGGAAATATAAAACTGATGCTGATATTGCAAATATTATGAATATTGAAAGAAGGTATAACTTGCTTTCGTTATTAATTAATAGGTTTGAATTTACGAAAGAGATATCATCAGCATAACTCCTGGCTTTTAACTCATTAATAATCTCTACCAATATATAAATAGCATAAGCTTCTGAGAAAGCACCAATTATTGAGGATGCTATAGCTATAGATGCTTCTTTCTTAAATCCTTTAATAAAAGTCCAATAATTAATAAAAAGTTCTTTAATCATATTTATTCTAACTTCTTTAAAATTTATTATACATTGTAGTATTCTCTATACCATTTTACAAAATTTTTAATACCTTCTTCGATAGAAGTCATTGGCTTAAAATTAATTAAATCTTCAAGACATAATGTATCAGCAGCAGTCTCAGGCACATCTCCAGGCTGCATGTCTAGCATGGATAAGCTTGCTTTCATATTTAATGAATTTTCTATAGCATCAATATATTTCAGCAAGTCTGTCGGCTGAGAGTTGCCTATATTAAAAACCTGGTAAGGAGCCCAGCTTTTTGCAGGATTAGGATTATTTTTATTAAAAGCTAGGTTAACTTCCGGTGCCTTTTCTATTAATCTAACTATACTTTCAACAACATCATCTATATATGTAAAATCTCTTTTCATCTTTCCATGGTTATATACTTCTAGTTGTTTATTTTCTAATATCGCCTTAGTAAACTTGAATAAAGCCATATCTGGTCTTCCCCATGGACCATATACAGTAAAAAATCGCAGCCCAGTAGTAGGTAGATTATATAAATGACTATAACTATGAGCCATTAATTCATTAGCTTTCTTTGTAGCAGCATAAATACTAACTGGATGATCAACATTTTGTGTTTCTTTAAAAGGTAGATTTGTATTCCCTCCATAAACAGAACTACTACTTGCATATATCAAATGTTTAATTTCATTCTTTTTGCACGCTTCTAGGATATTCAAGAATCCAACTATGTTTGCTTGTATATAAGCATTAGGATTTATTATTGAATAACGGACTCCAGCTTGAGCCGCTAAATGAATTACAACTTTAGGCTTACTAATCTTTAGGTTTGATCCAGTTATGTCTTTTGCTAAAAAGGCATTTTCTACTGCAATCAAATTCTCCAGATCCTCTTCAAAGAAAGAAAATTCAGTTTTTTGTTCGGACGATGTCTTTATTAGCTCACCAAGCCTTGAACGTTTTAAGGACTGATCGTAGTAAGAGTTCAGGTTGTCAAAACCTATTACAGGAATATCTTTTTCAAGAAGCCTTTTTGACAAATTGAACCCTATAAAGCCAGCAGCACCAGTTACTAAGATGCTCATATGCTTTATATAATTAAGTAGTATTATACTTTATCGATCATGGGGCCATAGCTCAGTTGGTAGAGCACCTGCATGGCATGCAGGGGGTCAGCGGTTCGAATCCGCTTGGCTCCATTGAGTTCTTCATTCCAATACCATTAAATAGTTAGGAATTATTAGCTATAGAAATGACCCTCTTTATTGATTTAATTGATTTTGATAACTTATTTTCTATCTTTAGATCTTATTAAGTTAATTGGCAGTCTATTATAGACTTTATGCGTTCTTGCGGAGCATTTTAGATTTTAATAGTGAATGGTTCTATCTTCTTTTCATCTATCATTATATCGATAGCTTGGTTGACTACGGTTTTAATACTGCCATATGTAAGAGAACTTGGCTTGAAATTTAGAGTAATAGATAACCCTAGTTCTCGAAAACAGCATAAGGAACCAATTGTTCATATAGGCGGCCTGGCAATGATT
>CACPKH010000007.1 GCA_902634515.1 uncultured Prochlorococcus sp.
CTCCATCAGGGAAACAAGACCAACGAAGAGGAGGAGGTCGTGGAGATAAACGTAATCGTCGTTCTGATAGAAGGAATCAGGAAAGGGATTCAGAATGGCAAGAAAGAGTTGTTCAGATTAGAAGAGTTTCTAAAACAGTTAAAGGTGGCAAGAAAATGAGTTTTAGAGCAATAGTTGTAGTAGGGAATGAAAAAGGGCAGGTAGGTGTAGGTGTAGGTAAGGCAGGAGATGTGATAGGTGCAGTAAGGAAGGGGGTAGCTGATGGCAAGAAAAATCTTGTAAGAGTTCCTTTAACTCGTAATAGCTCTATTCCCACACTATCTAATGGCAGAGATGGTGCTGCTAGTGTTTTAATTCGCCCTGCGGCTCCTGGTACGGGTGTAATTGCTGGAGGATCTATTAGAACGGTTTTAGAGTTAGCTGGTATAAAAAATGTATTAGCCAAGCGATTGGGAAGTAAAACCCCTCTAAATAATGCAAGAGCTGCAATGGTTGCTTTGTCTTTGCTTAGAACCCATAAAGCAACCGCTAAAGAAAGAGGCATTTCTCTTGAGCAGATTTATTCTTAATTATCATGACTATTACACTCGATTCATTAAAACCTAACAAAGGTGCTCGTACAAAAAAACTTCGCAAGGGTAGAGGTATAGCGGCTGGTCAAGGAGCTAGTTGCGGTTTTGGGATGAGAGGCCAAAAGTCTCGTTCTGGACGTCCAACCAGACCAGGCTTTGAAGGAGGCCAAATGCCTCTATATAGACGTGTCCCTAAGTTGAAGCACTTTCCATTAGTAAATCAGAAACTTTATACGATAGTGAATGTTTCTGCCTTAAATGAACTTAAAGAAGGTAGTAAAGTCAATCTTGATTCACTTGTAAAAGACGGCATAGTTACTAGTCCTAAAAGTCCTTTAAAAGTTCTTGGTAATGGAAAGTTAGATGTCAAGCTTTCAGTTCAGGCAGCTGCATTTACTAAGTCCGCTAAAAGCAAGATTGAAGCAGCTGGCGGAACTTGTGAAATCTTAGATTAATTAATTCTCTCAATGCTTGTTAGTAGAGGTCGGAACCCAAGTGCTACAGAAGTAGTTTCTCAGTTAGTTCTCAACAAAGAATTGAGAGGGAGAGTTTTAATTACTCTGGGAATGCTTTTGTTAGTAAGACTGGGAATTTATATTCCTGTCCCTGGAATTGATAGAAATGCTTTTAAGGAATTTATTCAGCAAGGAGGCCAGCTAATAGGTTTTTTGGATATTTTTACAGGAGGAGGAATCTCATCATTAGGTATTTTTGCATTAGGGATACTTCCATTTATTAATGCTTCAATAATTATTCAGCTTCTGACTGCTGCTTTACCTCAATTAGAAGATTTACAAAAAAATGAAGGCGAGGCAGGTAGAAGAAAGATTGCTCAAATTACTAGATATGTAGCAATGGGTTGGGGACTTATGCAGAGTTTGGTATTTGCTCTAATTCTGAAGCAATATGCAATAGAAAGTCTTAGTGAAACTGCTTTTGTATTTCAAACAGCTATTGCTTTAGTAACTGGCTCAATGATAGTTATGTGGCTAAGTGAAATCATTACTGAAAGAGGTATTGGTCAAGGTGCTTCTTTGGTGATTTTTTTGAATATAGTTGCCACTCTGCCCAAGGCACTGAGTTCAACTATTGAGAAAGCTCAGACAGGAGATAGAAGCGATGTTTTAGGAATAATTGTTCTTTTAGTAGTTTTCTTAATCACTATTGTGGGAATTATTTTTGTACAGGAGGGTGCAAGAAAGTTGCCAATTGTAAGTGCAAAGCGTCAAATTGGAGGAACAGCATTACTTCCAAACAGGCAAAGTTATTTGCCTTTGAAATTAAATGCTGGAGGAGTAATGCCAATTATTTTTGCTTCAGCATTAATTTTTCTGCCGTTAACAATAGCTAATTTTGCCAAAGATACTTCTTTAGGCCCTTTTTTGACTAGAGCTGCAGGTTCATTGAGTCCTTCAGCAGCTAATCCTTGGCCATATGCAATTACTTTCTTTGCGTTGATACTAGGATTTGCTTTTTTCTATGCTTCTCTAACAATTAACCCTATTGACATTGCTTCAAATTTAAAGCGAGGAGGTGTTGCGATACCTGGAGTTAGGCCTGGTAGTGCTACATCAAAATACCTTTCTTCAGTGCAAAATAGATTGACTTTATTAGGAGGATTATTTCTAGGGTCAGTTGCGATAGTTCCTGCTGCAGTAGAAAGAGCAACTAATGTTCAAACTTTTCAGGGGTTAGGAGCAACTTCTTTGCTTATTCTTGTTGGTGTGGCTATAGATACAGCCAAACAAGTTCAAACTTATGTCATATCTCAAAGATATGAGGGTTTGGTTCGTCAATAGATAATTCAATTTATTAGAAATTTTGAATTGATTTAATTTTGCAAAAAATGAAAAACAAACTTCTTTTTTTGGGCCCTCCAGGAGCAGGCAAAGGAACACAGGCCTCCATTATTTGCTCCAATTTACAATTAATGCATTTATCAACAGGAGAGTTGTTGAGAGCTGAAGTTGTTGGAGACACTGATATAGGTAAACAGGTTGCATTAATTATGAACAAAGGGGAGCTCGTTAGTGATGAGATTGTTTTGTCTATAGTTCGAAAAAAACTTGTAAATGCTAATCAAGCTGGTTGGTTGTTAGATGGTTTCCCTAGAAATCTTTTACAGGCAAAAGCATTGCAAACTTTATTAGATGAACTTTCTCAACCAATTCAAGCAGTTGTTTCAATAGAGATAAAGGATGAGATTTTGATTGAAAGGCTGATTTCACGAGGCAGAACAGATGATACTGAAGAGGTAATTAGGAACCGTTTGAAAGTTTATAGAGAGCAGACTTCCCCATTGATAGATTTCTATGATCAATTGGGAATGCTTAAGGCTGTGTTTGGTGAAGGTGATATAGAAGATGTCGCTCTGCGCATAAGGAAAGTTATAGAATGAACGATGTAGTAGTATCTAAGTTTGCAAACGTGGGGATCTACACCATATGAAGGTGCGTGCCTCAGTCAAAAAAATGTGCGAAAAATGCCGGGTGATTCGTCGCCACGGCAGGGTAATGGTCATTTGCACTGCTACCCAAAAGCACAAGCAACGCCAAGGTTGACACTTTGGCTTTTTAGGAAAAAGATTTTTCTGAGGCTTTATTTTTTATTTAGCCAATTAAATCTTTTTTCGATTAGTTCCTTCGATTTAAATCTAAGTGGCAAGGATTGTTGGCATCGATATACCACGCGAAAAGCGGGTAGAAGTTGCCCTCACTTATATCTATGGGATTGGCTTGGCTCGAGCTAAGACCATTCTCGCCTCGAGCGGGGTTAATCCTGACATTAGAGTTAAGGATTTAGAGGATGGTGACGTCCAAAAACTTAGAGCTGCAACTGAAGCGTTCACGCTAGAAGGTGATTTGCGCCGTCAGGAAGGGATGGCTTTAAAAAGATTGCAAGACATTGGATGTCTTCGTGGTCGCCGCCATAGGATGAGCCTTCCTGTTAGAGGTCAACGTACTAGAACTAATGCTAGAACTCGTCGGGGCTCTAGAAAAACTGTTGCAGGTCGGAAGAAATAAGTCTTTTACCCACTGCCTTTTTTAAGGTTTCCCTTTTTTTATTCAACAAGGCCCAATCTAATGGCCACACCCGCTAAGAAAACTGGTTCTAAAAAGAGTAAGCGCAACATCCCTAATGGTGTTGTGCATATTCAAAGTACCTTTAATAATACGATTGTTTCAATCACTGATACCAATGGTCAAGTGATTTCTTGGTCTTCAGCTGGTGCAAGTGGTTTTAAAGGTGCCAGAAAGGGCACACCATTTGCAGCTCAGACTGCTGCTGAAGCAGCAGCTAGAAGAGCTTTAGAGCAAGGCATGAGGCAGATAGAAGTTCTCGTTCGAGGTCCAGGATCCGGGCGAGAAACAGCTATTCGTGCCTTGCAAGTGGCTGGTCTCGAGATTACTTTGATCAGAGACGTAACTCCTCTGCCTCACAATGGTTGCAGGAGGCCCAAACGCAGACGCGTTTGATTCCCTTCACATATCTGTGATCCCACCCCTTTACCTTTCTTATTGATTTAGACCGTGTTGCAATACCAGATTGATCGGATCGAGCAGCAAGTTGCCGATGACCGTTCTCAAACAGGTTTATTCCTTATAGGACCTCTTGAAAGAGGTCAAGCTACTACTTTGGGGAACTCTTTGCGAAGAGTTCTAATGGGGGGACTAGAAGGCAGTGCTGTTACTGCTGTTCGCATTTCAGGAGTCAATCATGAATATGCAACTATTCCTGGGGTTCGGGAAGATGTTTTAGATATTCTTCTAAATTGCAAGCAATTATCTGTTAATAGCAGAAGCTCAGAGCTTGAAATTGGACGCTTAGTGATTAATGGCCCAGCAGAAGTAAAAGCTAAAGACGTCCAGTTTTCTTCTCAGGTTCAAGTAGTTGATGGGGATCGCCCAATTGCAACTGTTCACTCTGGACATAGCTTAGAGTTAGAATTACATGTTGAAAGAGGAGTTGGCTATAGGCCTGTTGATAGGCATAACGAAGAAACCACTGCAATTGACTTATTGCAGATTGATGCAGTCTTTATGCCGATAAAAAAAGTTAATTTCACTATTGATGAAACTGCAGTAGCTGAAGGCGGCTCCACTCGAGAAAGATTGAGGATGGAAATTGTTACTGATGGTTCAATGTCTCCTGATGATGCTTTGGCAGAGGCGGCAAATCAATTAATAGAACTCTTTCAGCCATTGGCAACTGTCACAATGGTTGAAGAAGTTCCGCAAGAACCCGAACCATCTGCTGAAGCACAGATTCCATTAGAGGAGTTGAATTTATCAGTTAGGGCTTATAACTGTTTAAAGCGCGCCCAAGTTAATTCTGTGTCTGATTTAATGGGATTCAGCTATGAGGATTTGCTAGAGATCAAGAACTTTGGTTCAAAATCTGCAGATGAAGTTATTGAAGCATTAGAGAGGATTGGAATATCGATCCCTCAGAGCAGAACTTCTGCTTAAAATTTATTAGGTTATTGAACTTTTGGAATCATGAGACATCAACTTCGAGTTCCTAAACTTGGTCGTCCAGCAGATCAGCGAAAAGCACTTTTAAGGGGTTTAACTACTCAACTGATAAAGGAAGGAAGAGTGAAAACGACCAAAGCTAGAGCAAAAGCTCTACGCGATGTAACCGAAAGGATGATTACCTTAGCTAAGGAAGGAAGCTTGAATTCCAGGAGAAGGGCTATTGGATATATCTATGACAAAAAACTTGTTCATGCGCTTTTTGAAAAAGCTCAGGATCGTTATGGAGACCGCAATGGGGGATATACAAGAATAGTCAGAACAGTTCCGAGACGTGGAGATAATGCTGAGATGGCTATCATAGAGCTTGTATAAGAATTAAATTAATTTCTCTTAAATAATTACCTGAAATCAATCGAATCAGACGGTTCTACAAAATTAAATGAAAACTCCAATACAAGGAGGATAGCTTTATTAGTGGAATATGATGGCTCTGATTTTTGTGGTTGGCAGAAACAAAAGCTTGGTAATAGCATTCAGGGGGTTTTGGAAGAGGCCATATTTTCTTTAGACTTGATGGGTCAAATAAAAGTTGTTGCTGCTGGAAGAACGGATGCTGGAGTTCACGCTTCAGCACAGGTAGTTCATTTTGATAGTTGTGGTTTTATTCCTTCTGATCGATGGACATCAGCTTTAAATGGAAGATTGCCTGTCACAATTCGCGTAAGAGATGCTGCCTTAAGACCCTCTAATTGGCATGCTTGCCATTCAGCAATTTTTAGAAAATATCGCTATACCATTTATAACGCTCGTTCAAATAATCTTTTTGTTGCGAAATGGAGTTGGCATAAGTATCAATATCGTTTAGATGAAAAATTAATGAATATTGCTGCAAAAGGGTTGCTAGGAATGCATGATTTTACTGCTTTTCAAAAGCTTGGGAGCAATAGGGCCAATGCTATTACAACTATTCAGGATATTAAGGTCACTAGAGATTGTGACTTTTTGACTTTAGAAATACAGGCGAGTGGATTTTTATATGGAATGGTGAGGTTACTTGTAGGTCAGTTAATTGCTATTGGCGAACATCGGTTATCTCTAGAGAGCTTTGAAAGAAGGTGGAAAGCAAAGTTAAGGCATGAAGTCAAAGAATCTGCACCTGCGAATGGATTGTGCTTAATTGCTGTCGGATATAAAGATCAAATTTTTTCAGAGAAAGTTTCTTTAGATAGTTTTCCTGGATTTAAGCTTAAAACTGCTGACCCACCTCCATTTCCTTAACAAGGGAATTTTGTATTGCAATTTTTTGGAATTGTCCAAATTATATGATTTTTATTTTTGAGTAAATTAATGCGAAGGTAAAAGTGTAAAATAATTGTTTGAGTGAGAAATTCTTCTTTAAGGACTTTTTTCTTGCTTTTTTAAACCTTCTGTCTTTATCAGGCAGATAGATACTAATTAATCGGCATCTGGCCGCGATGAACAAGACTATTACACCTCCTATAGGCTCAATCGACCGTCAATGGTATTTGGTTGATGCAGAGAATCAGACTCTCGGCAGACTTGCTAGTGAAGTAGCTTCAGTACTTAGAGGGAAGAACAAGCCTAGCTTTACCCCTCATTTAGATACTGGTGACTTTGTAGTTGTCGTTAATGCTGAGAAAATCAAAATAACTGGTAGAAAGGGAGATCAGAAGCTTTATCGTCGCCATTCAGGACGTCCTGGTGGTATGAAGGTTGAAACTTTTAATTCATTGCAAGAGCGTATTCCAGAAAGAATTGTTGAGACAGCAATTAAAGGGATGCTGCCTCATAATTCATTAGGAAGACAGTTGTTTCGCAAATTAAAAGTTTATCGAGGATCTGATCATCCACATGCTGCTCAAAATCCTAAGCCCCTTACCCTTAATTCCACCGCATTAATTAAATGAATAGTTCTTCAAGAAATAGTGTCGTTTATTGGGGTACGGGTAGAAGGAAAACTTCTGTAGCTAGAGTTCGTTTAATTCCTGGTAATGGCAAAATAATAATTAATGGTAGGCCTGGAGACCATTATTTGAATTTTAACCCTGCTCATTTAGCTGCAGTAAAAGCACCATTAAATACTCTTGGTCTTTCAGATTCATATGATGTCTTAGTGAATGTATATGGAGGAGGTCTTACTGGACAGGCTGATGCAATTAAACAAGGGGCAGCAAGAGCCTTATGTGAACTTTCGGCTGATAATCGTAAACCTTTAAAAACTGAGGGTCATCTTAGTAGAGATCCTCGAGCTAAGGAAAGGCGTAAGTATGGTCTCAAAAAGGCCAGAAAAGCTCCTCAGTTCTCAAAACGATAGAATCCTTTTTACTCTTACTTTTTTATTATTTTTTAAAATGCCAAAAGAAGATATTCACCCAACTTGGTATCCAGACGCAAAAGTTATTTGCAATGGAGAAGTAGTAATGACTACTGGTGCGACTCAACCTGAAATTCATGTTGATGTTTGGAGTGGTAATCATCCTTTCTTTACTGGAACTCAGAAGATTTTGGATACAGAAGGTAGAGTTGATCGCTTTATGAGGAAATATGGGATGGCAAATTCTGAAACTGAATCTAATGATAAAAAAGCAACTAAAGAAAACGAAGATAATAAACAGAACTCAGAAGATAAATCTTAAAATTTCAAAAATAAGATTTTCAGCAGTTTATATGGGATGGATATTTCAACATTAAAGGCAAGATTAGAAACAGCTAAGTCAAGTTTCAAAAATTTGGAACTACAATTAGCTGACCCAGATGTTGCTTCAGATCCTAAGCGTCTTGAAAGTGTCGCACGTGAGAGAGCAAGATTAGAACCTTTAGTGCTGGATTATGAAGAACTTCAGGTAATAGAACAAGAGTGGTCGGATGCAAGAGATCTTTTTAGAGATAGTAAATCTGAAAAAGACTTAGAAGATTTAGCTCAGGAAGAAATGCAACGTTTAGAGCTTCTGCAAAGCGCCTTAATAAAGCGTTTAACCCTGGCTCTTTTGCCTAAGGATCCTCGAGATGAGAGAAGCGTAATGCTAGAGATACGTGCTGGAGCTGGTGGAGATGAGGCATGTATATGGGCAGGTGATTTAGCTCGAATGTATGAAAGATATGGTCAAAAAGTTGGTTGGTCAGTCAAGCCAATGAGTGCAACAGAAGCTGATTTAGGCGGTTTTCGTGAATTAATTATTTCTGTTAAAGGAGCAGCAGTTTTTAGCCAATTAAAATTTGAAGCAGGTGTTCATAGAGTTCAGAGAGTTCCTGCAACCGAGTCTCAAGGAAGAGTACATACATCAACCGCTACAGTTGCTGTAATGCCTGAGGCTGATCCAGTTGAAGTACAGATTGAACAAGGTGATTTGGAAATTAGTACGGCGCGTTCTGGCGGTGCAGGTGGTCAAAATGTCAATAAAGTTGAAACTGCAGTTGATCTATTGCACAAGCCAACAGGCATTAGAGTTTTTTGTACTCAAGAACGCTCTCAACTTCAAAACCGAGAGAGAGCTATGGAGATTTTGAGGGCGAAGTTATTAGAAATGGAGCTTGCAGAAGCTAATGCTAAAGAGAGGTCAGCAAGGTTGGCTCAAGTTGGGACTGGAGATAGAAGTGAAAAGATTCGAACATATAATTACAAAGATAATAGAACTACTGATCATCGTTTAGGCGTTAATTTCCCTTTAGAGCAAGTTCTTGAAGGACAACTTGAAGATTTGATAGGAGCTTGTATAGCAGAAGAGCAAAGATTACAAATAGAAGAACTGGGTGACCAATTAAACTAAATTTCTGGAGTTATATATCCCATCCAATTACATATTTACCCCATTCTTTATGGCATCCAGAATCAATTTGTTTGCATGCCTCAAAGCTTAGTTTGCTTAAAGGTCTAAAAGGTTTTCGTTTTAATGACATATTTGCTTCTTGAGGAGTTCGGTTCCCTTTGGCTACATTGCATGACAGGCAGGCTGTTGTGACATTCTCCCAGGTGTCAGAGCCGCCTCTGCTTCTAGGCAGAACATGATCAATCGATAGTTTATCTCCTTGATATCCACAGTATTGACAACAGTTGTTATCTCTTTGAAGAAGATTTTTTCTTGTTAACGATAATTCTCTATAGGGAACTTTGATGAAATACCTAAGCCTAATTACTGTAGGTAGTTTTTTGTTTTTCCTAATACTGTGGTTATGATCTTCTTCTAAACTCTCAGCCTTGCCTTTAAGCATAAGCACAGTAGCCCTTCGCCATGTTGTGATATTTAATGGCTCATAAGATGCATTTAGTACGAGAACTTTACCCATGCAAGCTCCCTAATTAGTTGTCATGCTAACTACAGAAACGTAGGCAGCAGTTTCTTTGATTACAAAAACATGTTATTGACTAAGATTGATCCTTGCCACAGAGCGTGGGTTGAAGTTAACCCTGCTGCGATTGAGGCGAATACAAAGATTATTAGAAATTTAATTTCTAAAAGATGTTTGTTAATGGCAGTTGTTAAGGCGGATGGCTATGGGCATGGAGCAGCAACAGTGGCAAATGCTGCATTGAGAGGAGGTGCTCAAAGCCTAGGTGTTGCAACCTTACAAGAGGGTATAAGTCTTCGTGAGAGTGAAATTAGTTGTTCAATACTTGTTCTTGGAAATTTGACTAATTCTGAAGAATTAGGTGCATGTATTGACTGGAATTTAACGCCTACAATAAATAGTGAGAAAGAGTCTTTTTTATGTAATAAGTTGGCCCATGAGCGAGATAAGAGGATTAATGTTCATGTGAAAGTTGACACAGGAATGACAAGACTAGGATGCGGAATAAAAGAAGCGCCACATTTAATTCGTTTAATTGACGAACTTTCGAATCTTTCTGTAGAAGGAATTTATAGTCATCTTGCTATGGCCGATGGAGATTTGAAGGATCAATCTGCTCAGATAACTGCTATGCAAAAACAAAAATTTCAAAATTTACTCATTAATATTTCCAATAGATCAGAGCCTATTTGTACTCATATTGCTAATTCCGCTGGAACACTGCGTGATACTACATTGCATTTCGATATGGTTAGGGTTGGTTTAGCTTTATATGGATATAGTCCAATTTATGAGGAAGAAGGAAAAACTTTTGGTCTGCAACCTGCGCTATCAGTTAAAGCAAGAATAACTTTTATTAGAGATGTCCCTCCTGGAACAGGTGTTAGTTATGGATATAAGTATGTGACTGATACTCCTAGGCGGCTTGCGGTTGTTGGAATTGGATATGCTGATGGAGTAGCAAGGTCTTTGTCTGACAAGATTTCTGTATTAATAAATGGTCAATTTTGGCCTCAAGTTGGTGCAATTACTATGGATCAACTTTTGATTGATATAACAAATAGTTCTTCAATTGAAGTTGGCGATATTGTGACATTGCTTGGTTCTGATGGGAAAGAAGCTATAACTGCTAACGACTGGAGCAAAAAAATTGACTCTATCCCTTGGGAAATACTTTGTAGTTTTAAATATAGACTTCCTAGAGTGTTAATTTGATTATCCTAATAAATAATATGTATTCAGTCTTTCATAAGCGACTCTCTTGATAGGGTATTTATGCTTTGGAGAGGTGGCTGAGTGGTTGAAAGCGGCTCCCTGCTAAGGAGTTACAGGAGGCAACTTCTGTCGAGGGTTCGAATCCCTCCCTCTCCGTTTAAAATTTTCCATAAAAAAACCTGGAGTAAAAGCTCCAGGTTTTTTTTTAATTAACCTGCTGCCCAAACATTTTTTACAATGGGCATAATTGTATCAAGATGAAGCGTTCCGCATAATAACCATGCAAATACTGCACCACCACATCCACCTAGCCAAAAACCACTAGTAAAGTCAGCCCAACCTGATCTTGTGAATAAGTCAGCAGGTGGGTTCTCAACAGTGCTATCAGCTGGCTGCACGGCAGGAGCTTTCCCTGGTGCTGTATAAAGTACAAAAAGGGCTGTCAGAATATGCACAGCGCCTACAGTTGCGAGTAATCCAGCAGTAAGAGCAAAATCAGAATTGCGTAAAGGACCTGTCATTGCGTAAGGGCCATATAGCAAATATCCAAAAGCTGCACCTACCTCTAGGCCACGAAAATTTGGTGAAATTCCAGACCTATAAAAAGGAAGATTATTTATAAAAGCCTTTGTAAAATAACCACTATTGACAGGAGTTACCAAGTCTCCAACACATGGGTCAGACGCAGGGGTCACTGCCCACTGATCAGCTATTCCTATATCGTCAGGGCGAACCGTGCTGTCAATATACTTCTGGTTGAATTTGACAGGTTCAGCAGACTTTAAGAAGGGGTCTTGGAATTCAGTCATTGGCTAATAAAAAACTGGTTGACTAAGTTGATAAGCAGTCTGATTTAATCTGCTGCTGTGATATGGCGCCCAACTAGCACAATAAATACTGCAGGGGTTATGAGCCCTATAAGAGGAACAAATACTGCAGGTAGCCAGGTGGCCGCAAATTCGCTAGACATCGGATATACCAATTAAATCCTTTATTACTCTATATAGTGAAGAACTATTAGTAACATTTAATGCCCATTGGTGACATAAAAGTTCAATCCAATTTGAATCCAACAGACATCTTTTCCTGAAAAATGAATCAAATTTTTGCTGCAGGAGCAGCTTTTATACTTGCTGGAGTCCTATGGGGGCTAGGGAAAAAGCCTCAAAGCTTTGAAACCGCATCCTTTGCCAAGTCCTTGCCTATTACTCCAAAAAGTCTTTTGTTTAAAAAGATCTCTTTAAAGGCTGTCCCGAAAATTTTGAATGAACAAAAAGTTTGGGAACAACCAAGTAATGCGAAAGAACGATTAGATCTTGCTAAGCACTTAGAAGAATTAATGCTTTTAGGCCCTGAAGGAAGACTTAAAGCAATTCAAATTGCTTCTGATTGGGGAGATAAATCAGTAATTCCCTTACTTAAACGTGGTCTCAAGGATGCAGATAGTGGAATTGTTTGTATTGCAGCTAAAGCTATGGAGAAATTTCGTTGCCATTCTCCAGGAATTAAGCCTGATCAGATAGACCGCCCTCCACTTAATGTTTTTCTTATGCGATAAATTGGTCTTCCTTGACTTTCGTGATAAGTTCTAATCAATAATTCTCCTAAAAGTCCAAAGCAAAATAATTGCACTCCTGCAACACCAAGAATTAATGCAAATGTTAAGAGTGGTCTAGAGCCAATATCTTCATTTCCAAGGAATTTAATTATTAATAGATATGAGCTAATAAATAAACTTCCCAAGATCGCAAAGATTCCACCAAAACCAAAAATGTACATTGGTCTTGTGAGAAATCTGTTCATAAACCAAACAGTTAGTAAGTCCATCATGACTCGGAAGGTCCTATCTATTCCATATTTGCTATTTCCATATTTTCTCTCTCGGTGGTTAACTTTTAATTCTGTAATTCTTGCGCCTTCAATATTTGCTAATACAGGCAGAAATCGATGAAGCTCTCCATAAAGCCTCATGTCAGCTAAAACTTCTTTTCTATATGCTTTTAAAGAACAACCATAATCATTTAGACGTACCCCAGTGACTTTTCCAATTAATCTATTTGCAATTCTTGAAGGTAGCTTTCTTCTTATTTCTGCATCTTTACGATTATATCTCCAGCCACTTACTAAGTCATAACCTTCAGATAATTTATTTACTAGTAAGGGAATATCAGCAGGATCATTTTGCAAATCACCATCCAAGCTAACGATAACATCTCCATTTGAAATATTAAAACCTGCTGCCATTGCTGCTGTTTGGCCATAATTCTTTCTTAGGATTACACATATAAGCTGTGGATAATCTTTACTTAATTTTTCAAGAACAAGAGCACTTTTATCAGTTGAGCCATCATTTACTAAAACTATTTCAAAACTTTTATAGTTTGGATGCATTGCATCCATAATTTCTTTGACCAATTGAGGAAGGCTATCTTCTTCATTGAAGATTGGAATAACTACAGATACTTCTATAGGTTCAGACATTTATTTAGACTTATTGAATTTTTTGTCTAGAGACTTAAGGCAGTGTTTTACCATCGTGACAATACTCAATTCTACCAATACTACGTAATTTTGATCTATAAAAGATAGAAATATGATTTTCTTTTGCAGGCTGCAATTCATCGATGCCAATCCCATTGCGACCATCCTTTTCCCCCGAACTGTGCCAATAAAGCTTCTGCCCTTTATACAATCCAACATGACTACATATATTTGGATCGCCAAAAAAAACCAAATCGCCTGGTATCAGTTCATCAAAGGTTTCACTATTGAATTGAATTTGCTTGCAAAATTTTTCTTGTTGATATGCATCACGAGGAAGCCAGATGTCTTCACTTGCGAAGGAGCGTTGAATTAAGCCCGAACAATCAAAATTAGGTCCTATAGTCCCTCCCCATAAATATGAATTATTTATTTTTGAAGCCTCCTCTATCCATTTAAGTACATTCGGAATACGAATTTTTATTTCTTCTTTAGTTAATAGCCTAGGTTTCCAGGAATTGAGCAATACAGCATTGTTTTCAAGATCTTTTTTCTTAAGCCAACAAATGTATCCATCTTCCAAAAGGCGCACTTTAATTTTAGGGATCGCAAGATTAAAAACTTCTTTTTCTGTACTTTTTAGAATTTCAAACTTTCTACCAGCGTTAGCTTGCGTTGACAGTTCTGAATCATCCATCGAGTTCTTATATCCATTCACATCAACTTTGAGTTCCCAATAGGTCTCAGGAAGCATAATGTCGCTTGTAATAGTTTGTCTGAAGGACAACATTGATTAATTTGAGCCCTATGGCTTTTTATAAAACAAGTCTTGAGATGAATAAGTTCCTTGAAGAACTTCTTGATAGGTTTTCAAATGAAGGACGTTTAAATCTTCATCAAAGTATATCTATTACTTGGATTAGTTATCCAAATAGAAGTCCTAAAGCCCAAAGTGGTTTAGGGACCGGTTGGTTGAATGAGAAATTAATTTATCCTGCAAGTGTTGTGAAATTAATATATGCCTGTGCAATAGAAGTTTGGTTGAAAAAAGATTTACTTGTAGATTGCCCTGAATTAAGAAGAGCTCAGGCAAATATGATTATTCATTCTAGTAATGATGCAACTAGTTACATAGTTGATCTTCTTACAGGAACTAATAGTGGGATTTTTTTAAAAGAAGAAAGGTGGGAAGTATGGAAAAAACAGAGAAATTTAGTCAATGATTGGTTGAGCAGTTTAGGGTGGCCTGAATTGGAATTCGTTAATTGCTCTCAAAAAACGTGGGAGGATGGACCATATGGTAGAGATAGAAAATTTTATGGAGAGCAAAATCAAAATCGCAATTTATTGACTACTGCATCAGTAGCAAGAATATTTGAAGGCATCATGACAAATAATCTTTTAACTCAATCATCTTGCAAAAGGTTAAAAAGCTTACTTTTTAGGTCTTTGGATATTCTTAAAAGAAAAGCTGATCCAGAGAATCAGATTGATGGATTTTTAGGAGAAGGTTTACCTAGAGGAAGTCAAATTTGGAGTAAGGCCGGTTTAATGAGTGAAGCACGTCATGACGCAGCTTGGTTGCAAACATCGAAAGGCAATCCAATGCTATTAGTAGTGTTTTGTATGGGTAAAGATCTTGCTAGAGATCAGTTTTTATTACCTGCATTAGCAGCTGAATTAATTAAGTGGGAATAAAAAAAGACCTGTCAGAAATCAATTTGACAGGTCTTTTTTTTAGCTCGAAATCTAGATCAGATTTAACTATCCAAATTTACCAGCAGTTGATCCTATAACAAAGGCTGCATATGTTACGGCAGTACCAACAACGAAGTGAGTAACACCGACTAAACGAGCCTGAACAATAGAAAGAGCAACGGGCTTATCTCTCCATCCAACAAGATTAGCTATTGGAGTTCTTTGATGAGCCCAAACAAGTGTTTCAATCAACTCTTGCCAGTATCCTCTCCATGAAATTAGGAACATAAAGCCTGTAGCCCAAATTAAATGGCCGAATAGGAACATCCATGCCCATGGGGACAATGCATTTACACCAAATGGGTTGTATCCATTGATTAACTGAGAACTATTAAGCCACAAATAATCTCTAAACCAACCCATTAGGTATGTACCTGACTCATTAAATTGCGCAATGTTTCCTTGCCAAATAGCTAGGTGTTTCCAATGCCAGTAGAATTGGACCCAAGCAATTGTATTGACTGACCAGAACAGTGACATATAAGTAGCATCCCAAGCAGAAGAATCACAGGTGCCACCTCTTCCAGGTCCATCACAAGGGAAGGAATATCCAAAGTCTTTTTTATCAGGAATTAACTTAGAGCCTCTTGCATCTAGAGCACCTTTGATAAGGATCAAAGCCGTTGTATGTAAACCAAGTGCAATAGCATGATGAACTAAGAAATCTGCAGGCCCAATCGGAACGAAATTAGTCGTTGCGTTTGGAGCATTAATCATATCCATCCAGTAATGATTTCCTGGCATGCTATTTGCTGCAAGAGTTGCTGAACTGCCTGCATTTGCTAGCAGTGCATCAATTCCATACATCACTTTTCCACTAAATGCTTGAAGAGCTTGAGCAAATACTGGCTCTACAAGAATTTGTTTTTCAGGGGTACCAAAGGCAACAACTACGTCATTGTGAACATAGAGAGCCAAAGTATGGAATCCCAACAACATACATACCCAACTCAAATGACTAATTAGAGCTTCCTTAGTCCCTAGAACTCTTGCAAGAACATTATCTTTATTGAGTTCAGGGTCATAGTCACGGATGAAGAAGATTGCTCCATGCGAGAAGGCTCCAGTCATAAGCAATATTGCTATGTACTGATGGTGTGTATACAGAGCTGCTTGTGTTGTGTAATCCCTGGCAATGTAGGCATATGAGGGTAAAGCACCCATATGGTGAGCTACTAAACTGCAAGCAGTGCCTAGACAAGCCAGTGCAAGTCCAAGTTGGAAATGCAGTGAATTGTTAACTGTTTCGTAGATACCATTGTGATTTACACCGAAATGACCTGTATGAGGATCATTTGGGTGAGAAGTATTGTGGGCTTCTGTGATCTCTTTAAGAGTATGACCAATACCAAAAGTATTTCTATACATATGGCCAGCAATTACAAATATCACACCTATAGCTAGATGATGATGGGCAATATCAGTTAGCCAAAGAGATTCAGTACCTGGATGAAGGCCACCCATAAAGGTATACATTGCCGAACCGGCACCCTCTGCAGTCCCAAAAACATGGTCTAGAGAATCAGGGTTTTGAGCGTAAGCTCCCCAGTTACCACTAAAGAAAGGTGCCAAACCATCTGGATGAGGTGCTACTGAAAGCCAATTGTCCCAGCCAACGTGCTGACCACGAGACTCGGGAATAGCTACGTGCACAAGGTGAGCATTCCAAGCAATACTGCTAAAGCCAAATAAAACAGCTAAGTGATGATTTAATTGAGCTTCAGCATTTTTGAACCAGGCCAATGAAGGTCTGAACTTTGGTTGAAGATGTAACCATCCTGCAAACAGGAGCCAGCAAACCAAAATGTTTATGAATATTGCACCTTGATATAGCTGTTCATTTGAACGCATTCCGATCGTGTACCACCAATGATACAGACCTGAATATGCAATATTTACTGGGCCACTTGCCCCAGCTTGGGTCATAGCATCTGTAATGCCTTGACCAAAGTGAGGGTCCCAAATTGCGTGAGCAATTGGCCGAACATGTAGAGGGTCGGTGACCCACTGTTCGAAGTTGCCCTGCCAGGCGATATGGAACAGGTTCCCAGCAACCCAGAGACCGATGATTGCAAGATGACCGAAGTGTGTTGCGAAGATCTTTTGATAAAGAGCTTCTTCAGTCATGCCATCATGGCTCTCAAAATCGTGAGCCGTGGCAATGCCGTACCAAATACGACGGGTTGTTGGGTCCTGTGCCAGACCCTGATTAAACGAAGGGAATTTCGTTGTCATGTGGATAAGGTCAGGAAAGGTCAGCCGAGCCCAATAAGGCGGGCGTGGAAGAAGGCCCAGGTGGTCACTATGCCGCCTAGGAGGAAGTGAGTAACACCTACTGCACGACCTTGAGTAATTGAAAGAGCTCTAGGTTGAATAGTAGGAGATATCTTCAGTTTATTGTGTGCCCAAATAATGGACTCAAACAATTCCTGCCAATAGCCTCGTCCAGTAAATAGGAACATGAGACTGAAGGCCCAAATAAAGTGTGCTCCAAGGAATAACAAACTATAAGCAGCATTTGAGTTGCCATAGCCAGTTAGAACTTGTGATGATTGTGCCCATAGGAAGTCACGGAGCCAACCGTTAATAGTGATAGAACTTTGAGCAAAGTTTCCACCTGTTAAACCCCATACATCACTTTGCATCTTCCATGAGAAATAGAAGATTACAACTGATAGTGAGTTATACATCCAGAAGAGACCAAGGAAAACATGGTCCCAAGAGGAGACTTGACAGGTACCACCACGACCTGGGCCATCGCAAGGGAACCTGAAACCAAGTTGAGCTTTGTCAGGAATCAGGCGTGAACTTCTTGCAAAAAGAACACCTTTAAGAAGGATTAGAACTGTTACATGAATAGTGAAAGCATGAACGTGATGGATCATTAAATCAGCTGTTCCCAAAGGCATTGAGAAAGCTTCACTAACTCCACCAGGCAAAGCTTGGGTGGTTCCTACTAGTTGAGAAGTGCCAATAGAGCCATTCCAAAGGTTTTGGACCCATTGTGCCAAGAATGGCTGTAGCTGAATCCCTGTATCACTAAACATATCTTGAGGTCTTCCAAGCGCGCGCATTACATCGTTATGGATGTAAAGACCAAAACTATGGAATCCAAGCCACATGCAAACCCAATTCAAGTGACTGATAATTGCATCGCGTGCTTTAAGTATTCGATCGAGAACGTTATCTATATGAAGAGCAGGGTCATAATCACGAATCATTGCGATGCCACCGTGAGCAGCGGCTCCACAAATAAATAGCCCTCCTATCCACATGTGGTGAGTAAATAGACCAAGCACAGTTGGATAATCACCAGAAAGATATGGATAAGGAGGCAGAGCGTACATATGATGAGCAACCACAATGCTTGCAGAGCCAACCATCGCAAGGTTGATGCTTAATTGTGCATGCCAGCTATTGCTTAGGAATTCAAAGATTCCTTCATGACCCTTTGGTGCAGGGAAGAGAATTGGATCTCCTTTATGAACATCCATGATCTCTTTCATGCTGTGTCCAACGCCATGCACTGAATTACGCCACATATGTCCACCAAATATGGCGAAAACACCAAAGGCTAGGTGGTGATGAGAGATATCTGTCATCCAAAGGCTTCCTGTTACAGGATTTAATCCACCTTTGTTTGTCAAGATATCTGAGAAGGCCCACCAATTAAGAGTGAAGAAATTTTCAACTGTCCTTCCGGCAAGACTAGGGAAAATTTGACCTGCTACAGCTGGATTGCAAAGTCTTGGTGCGAGGTTAGTGACATCTGCGGCACTGGCAATAGTGACACCATCGATAGTCATGGGACTACCCGCATCTATCGCATCCAAAAGAGCTGCAACTGGAGCACCTATATGAATGAGGTGTCCTGCCCATGCAATTGAACCCAACCCAATCAGAGCTATCTGATGGTGTTGAATCATAGGTTCAATCTTTTGGAACCATTCTAATTTTGGAGCTGCTTTGTGATAGTGATAAATTCCGCCATGGAGCATTACTGCTGCCATCACAACACCACCAATGGCTAAAGCCATTAGTTGAACTTCGCTGGTAATTCCCCAGGCCCTCCACATTTGAAAGATTCCAGATGTGATTTGAAGACCGTTGTAATTGGCACCTAAATCAGCATTAAGAATTTCCTGGCCAACAATTGGCCAAACTACCTGTGCACCAGGCTTTACGTGTGAGGGGTCGGCTAACCAACCGGTGTAATTAGAAAAACGTGCTCCATGGAAGAAAGCAGCACTCATCCAAATAAAGACGACTGCCAAATGTCCAAAATGAGCAGAAAAAATCTTTCTACTTGCCTCTTCTAGATCACCTAGATGAGTATCAAAGTCGTGAGCGTCAGCGTGGAGATTCCAAATCCATGTTGTGGTTTTGGGACCTTTGGAAAGCTTAGAAGACCAGAACCCAGGTTTATTGAGTTTTTCAAAGTCAACAGGAGCATTGCCTCTATCGACTGGCTGGTCATAAGGAGTTGGTACTCCTCCTTTAGCTTTTTCCCCACGTTCTGGTGGGCTAATGGTCATCGAGAAATTCCGCGAGGGATGGTTTCCAGGTGGTGTGTCACCAAGTTTTTAAAGTACTTAGATGAATATAAATCCATCTGTACTTAAAAACAGGATCCCTAATTAAGGGACCTAGTTTAGAAAGCATAGATCCGCGAGCCAGTTACTACGCCTGCAAGTAACAAATGTTCTATCCCCAGATCTGTTTTTGTTTAAATTCACTCTTAAAAATACTTATAAGACCCTTAAAAAAGAACTTTTTACGAGATTGTAGATTTGCTCTGATCTATTGTTATGACTAGTATCGATAAGATATGACTTCGAACAAGTCTTTATAAAATATTGATTTCTGTAAAATCTTCTGAAAAACCCACCAAACTCTAAATCTGTTAAGCGAATAGCACTAGGTCTGTCTTTTTCGTCTTATGAATTGATGAAAAGACTTCTTAATAGAGGTCATATTGATTTGTTGGCATTGCCTCCTGGGGCAAGTTCTCAGATTGATTACCCTAAAAAGAATTTATTGATACAACCTTGTGTTGAGGTTATTGAGCAATACTGGGGAAAAGGCTCAGTCTTTATTTTTATTGGAGCTATAGGAGCTGTAGTAAGACTCATTTCACCTTATATAAATAGTAAAGAGAAAGATCCTGCAGTATTAGTGATGGATTGTAAAGGTAAGAATATTGTCCCTATTTTAGGAGGCCATTTTGCTGGAGCTGAAGAATTAGCTTTCAATCTTTCTGAAGATCTAGGTGGAAATCCTGTTCTGACTGGATTCTCATCTGTTCATGAAATGCTTGCTTTAGATAGTTTTGGTCATGCTTGGGGGTGGAAACGAAATTCAGCAAAGGATCAGTGGAAACAGATAATGATCGAACAGGCTAAAGGCCAAAAAATAAGCTTTTTGCAAAATGCTGGTTCAGGATTGTGGACAGAATCAAACAATGCCAAGCAATTAATCGATTTAAAAAAATCGATCAAGAAAAAAGAAAATCCATCCTTTTGTATTGGGTCAAAATCTTTTGAAAATTGTTCATGGCATCCTCCAGTCCTTTGGGTAGGTATTGGATGTGAAAGGAATACAACTATTAATCTTGTTTATCAAGCATTAAATGAAACCTTCGAGATTTCTCAACTGGCAAAGGAAGCTATTGCTGGTATAGCGACAATAGATTTAAAAAGAAACGAGCCTGCTTTGATTGAGCTAATTCAGAAAGAATCAATTCCAATAAAATTTTTTACTAGTGATGATCTTGCAAAAATTAAGGTTCCTAATCCCTCTATTGAGGTCAAGAAGGCTGTAGGAACATCTTCAGTTTCAGAAGCCGCAGCGCTCTTGTCAGCGGGGGAAGGGGCGACCTTAAAAGTAGAAAAAAGAACTTTTCATTCCACACAAAATGACTATGGTGCTGTAACCATTTCAATAGCTCAATCTGTAAGATCTTTTGCACCTAATCGCGGGGAGCTTCATTTAGTAGGAAGTGGCCCTGGTGATTTAAGTTTGTTAACTCAAGATGCCCGCTTTGCACTTTCAAAAAGTGCAGTATGGATTGGTTATGAGAGATATTTAGATCTCTTGGAACCATTAAGAAGGAATGATCAAGTTCGAGTGAATGGATTATTGACTCATGAAAGAGATAGATGTCAAGAAGCACTGCAATTAGCACAGGAAGGCATAAAAGTTGCCTTGGTATCTTCTGGAGATATTGGAATTTATGGAATGGCTGGATTGGCCTTGGAATTTTGGTTGAAACTTTTACCTAATGAACGTCCTTCTTTTAATGTGCATCCCGGTATTAGTGCGTTTCAATTTGCTGCTGCCAAAACAGGAGCCCCATTAATGCATGATTTTTGTGCAATTAGTCTGAGCGATTGTCTTACTCCTTGGGAAAAAATTGAAGCTCGAATTAGTGCTGCAGCTTCAGCTGATTTTGTAATAGCTTTATATAACCCCAAATCAAAGGACCGTTACTGGCAATTGAAAAGAGCTTTGCAACTTTTGCTTGACCATCGCTCCCCGACAACACCAGTTATTTTAGCGAGACAAATTGGGAGAGAAGAAGAAAATATTAGTTTTCATAAGCTTGAGTCTTTCCCAGAAGATCAAGTTGACATGCTTAGCCTTGTATTGATTGGAAATAGTATGAGTTTTGTTCAAGATGATCTATGTCTTACCCCTCGAGGTTATTAATCTTTAATGAAGAAAGTTGCAAGTTTCCTTTTAAACTAATTTTGTTGATCAAATGAGTTTGTTGAAACCTGATTGGTTGAGAGTTAAAGCACCACAGCATCAAAGAATAGGCGCTGTAGCAAATTTGTTGGTGGACTTAAAACTAAATACAGTATGCCAAGAGGCTAGTTGCCCAAATATTGGGGAGTGTTTTGCAGGAGGGACAGCAACATTTCTAATCATGGGTCCAGCTTGTACTCGTGCTTGCCCTTATTGCGACATTGCTTTTGATAAGAGTCAAAGAAGTTTAGATTCTTCGGAACCTGACCGTCTAGGCGAAGCAGTTGCTCGGATGGCTCTTCACCATGTCGTTATAACTTCAGTAAATAGAGATGATTTGGAAGATGGTGGAGCCAGTCAATTTTTGGCTTGCATTAAAGCTGTTAGGGCATCATCTCCAAGTACAACTATTGAACTCTTGATTCCTGATTTCTGCGGCAATTGGGAGGCATTAAAAGTTGTTTTAGATGCTGCTCCCAATGTTCTTAATCATAATATTGAGACTGTACCAAGACTTTATAAGCAAGTTAGACCTCAAGGAAAATATCAACGATCATTAGAACTTCTAAAAAGAGTTAGAGATGGTTGGCCGAGTGTTTACACAAAATCAGGGTTAATGGTAGGTCTAGGCGAAAACGACGACGAAGTGAAGGAGGTCCTTATTGATTTACGTCGCAATCAAGTAGATATTGTGACAATTGGTCAATATCTTTCTCCAGGTTCAAAACATCTGCCGGTTCAACGCTTTGTTTCGCCTGCTCAATTCGAACGGTATCGATACGAGGGAGAGAATCAACTCGGCTTTCTACAAGTAGTGAGTTCTCCTTTGACACGAAGTAGTTATCATGCAGGAGAAGTTCAAAAACTTATGAAGACTTATCCTCGTTGATTACAATTTAAAAGTTTTCCAGCTACCGGTATCCATTCATGGAGCTCCCAATCAACCAAATTATTTGTGATCATTGGATCTTGACTTATAAGAGATTGAGCTTCGTCAAAAGAACTTGCTTCAATGATTAATAACCCTCCTCCCCCAGGTTCATTTTTTTTGCTTATTAGATAACCAGAAGATAATTTTTCCCCAGCCATACTAAGCTTTTTAACCCAACTTCTGTGCTTTTCTAAATATTCTTTCCTAACTTTTGGAACTAATTTCAGCGTCTTATCTGTAAAACGCTCAGTTTTTATATATAAAGGCATGCCTATTGAATTGCTTTTTCAAGCCTTTCTAATCCAACTTTGCTCTTTTCGCTTGGAGGTACAAGAACTTTAAATAGTGCTTTTGATTCATTCCAGTTTTGAAGAAGTCTTTTTGCTTTCAAACTTTTAGTGTTAAGAAGATGCTCTTCTAGTAGAGGCTTTAAAAGATCTTCTTGCTCTTTTGTGGTGAGTTGACACACTTCAACAATCTCTTTGTTTACTAGACTTTCTACTTTTTTATCTTCATCTAAAAAGAATGCAATTCCCCCAGTCATTCCTGCACCAATATTTCGTCCAGTAGATCCAATTACGACAACTACTCCCCCAGTCATATATTCACAACAGTGATCTCCTGCACCTTCTACCACTGTCTCCACACCACTATTTCTTACTGCAAAACGCTCGCCAGCCCTGCCAAGAGCAAATAGTTTTCCACCAGTACCTCCATACAGACATGTATTTCCAAGAATTACTTGATTCGTCGCATTCTCTTCATTGCTTAATGGAATGATTGTTAACTGACCACCATTGATTCCTTTCCCCACGTAGTCATTGGCTTCTCCAACAAGAACTATGTTCATTCCCTGTAAAATGAAGGCTCCAAAACTCTGTCCTGCAGCGCCTTCAAAAATTAAATTTAAATTTCCTTGAAACCCTTTATTACCATGTATTTGAGCAATTTCACCAGCGATACGGGCGCATACACTCCTATCTGTATTAACAATAGAAGTTTTTAAGGTTGTATGGCCATGATTAATGATTGCTTTTCTTAGAAATTCATTTTTTAAAAGCTTATCTTCAAGAATAGGACCGTTATTATGAGCTTCCTTTGGATGGTTAAGCCAGGACCGATCACTGCCTTCTTTTATTGGTTGGAGAAGAGAAGATAAATCAATTTCCTTAGTTTTCTCGAGACTAACATCTCTCATTTCTAGTAATTCAGTTTTCCCAATTAGTTCATTTAAACTGCTTATACCAAGGACACTAAGTATCTGCCTGACTTCTTCAGCGACAAAGAAAAAGAAATTTACTACGTGTTCAGGCAAGCCAGGAAACCGTTTCCTTAAAGCTTCTTGTTGAGTGGCTACACCGACTGGACATTTATTGGTATGACAAATACGAGCCATAATGCAGCCTTCGGCAATCATTGCAATTGATCCAAAACCATATTCTTCAGCACCTAGTAGAGCCGCAATTACAACATCCCATCCAGTCTTTAAGCCACCATCCGCTCTGAGAAGTACTCTTTCTCGTAATCCATTTTTAAGTAGAGATCTATGAACTTCAGTTAATCCAAGTTCCCAAGGTAAACCAGCATGCTTTATTGAACTTAAAGGGGAAGCTCCAGTTCCGCCGTCATGGCCTGAGATTTGGATCACATCAGCATTTGCTTTAGCTACACCTGCGGCAATTGTTCCTATGCCTATTTCTGCAACTAACTTTACGCTTACCTTGGCTTCGGGATGTACTTGGTGGAGATCATGAATCAGTTGGGCCAAATCCTCAATAGAATAAATATCATGATGAGGAGGTGGAGAGATTAATGCGACACCAGGTTTGCTATTTCTAAGTCTGGCAATATATGAATCTACTTTTGGCCCAGGTAATTGACCACCTTCTCCAGGTTTTGCCCCTTGAGCAATTTTAATTTCAAGCTGTTTACCACTTCTTAAATATTCAGGAGTAACTCCAAAGCGTCCAGAAGCGATTTGTTTAATTGCTGAACATGCAGTGTCACCATTTTCTAGACCATGAATATTTGGCAAAGTAGATGAACAATGCTTATTGTCAACGTCATTAAGAACTTTGAATCTTTGAGGGTCTTCACCTCCTTCGCCACTATTGCTCTTTCCTCCGATTCTATTCATTGCTATTGCTAAGACCTCATGCGCTTCTCTTGAAAGTGCGCCTAGGCTCATTCCGCCAGTACAAAATCTTTTACAGATACTTTCAGCACTTTCTACTTCATCTAATGAGAGAGGTTTTGGTGCTTTGCGGAATGTTAGTAAGTCACGTAATGCTGTTACTGGTCTTGCTTCAATAAGATTTTTGTATGTTGTGAAGTGATCATATTGTGGACCTGTTCTTACAGCAGCATGCAATGCCTTAGACATTTCAGGATTGTTTAAGTGGAACTCTCCTCCACTGCGATATTGAACAAAACCTAAGAACTCAAGCCTTTTTCGATTTAATTCAGGATAAGCTTTTGCATGAAAAGATATAGTTTCGTTGGCTAATTCTTTCAGAGTTAGTCCTGCAATGCGACTAGTCGTGCCGGCAAAAGCAACGTCAATAATATCAGCACCTATACCTACAGCTTCAAAGATTTGTGCTCCATGGTAACTAGCTAAAAGAGATATTCCAATTTTGGACAGAATCTTTCGTAATCCGTTTTCTAAAGCAACTTGTACGTTTGTTTGGGCAATCTGAATACTTAAGCCTGGGAGTTTATTGTTTTGAATAGATTTTTGAGTTTTAGGATGTTCCCACCAATGTCTTGTTGTTTCCCAAGTTAACCATGGGCATACAGCACTTGCTCCGTACCCAATTAGGCATGCGACATGATGAGTACTCCAGCATTGAGCCGTATCGATAACTATTGAAGCATCTAATCGAATGTTTTTGCTGAGCAAATGATGGTGCACTGCTCCAATAGCTAATAAAGGAGGTATATATGTTTGTTTTGGATTTATTCCTCGGTCTGAAAGTATTAGTATTCTAGTTCCACTGCGCACTAAGTTCTCAGCTTCCTTGCATAGCTTTTCAAGCCCATTGTTAAAAGCAATGAGCCCATCTTCGATAGTGATTAATGTTGAAAGTGTTGATACAGATAATGTTTGCTTTTTTAGCTCATCTAGCTCTGCTTCATTGAGAATAGGTGTATTTAAATGGACGACTGAAAACCCATCTGACTTTGGCTTAAGTGGTGAACCTCTTTTCCCTAAATGCATTTCTAGACTCATTACAAGTTTCTCTCTTAATGGGTCAATTGGAGGATTAGTGACCTGTGCAAACCTTTGCTTGAAGTAGTCATATAAGAGATGTGGTTTATTTGAAAGTATTGCTAAAGGAATATCGTCTCCCATGCAATAAGTCGGTTCCTTCCCTTCGCTGGCCATTCCTTCAATGATGAGCTCATAATCTTCCGATGAGAAGCCGAATGCAGTTTGCTTTTGAAGTAGATCTAAGCTTGCCAAATGGCTTTTTTCTCGCCAGGGTTGATTTTTTAAACTCAAGCGGCTTTTTGTGAGCCATTGTTGATATGGATGTCTATGAGCAACTTCCTTCTTGACATCCCAATTCCTTAAGAGCCTTTGATTTTGCAAATCAACAGCCAACATTTGACCAGGGCCAAGCCTTCCTTTCTCAACGATTTTCTTGTCGTTTAGATCGACTACACCTGTTTCTGATCCCATGATTACAAAATTGTCTTCAGTTACGCAGTAACGTGCTGGCCGAAGACCATTCCTATCTAAAGTTGCTCCTACAAAGGATCCATCAGCGAATACAAGTAAGGCTGGTCCATCCCATGGTTCTTGAGTACAAGCTGAATATTCATAGAAAGAATTAATTTCCACCTCATCTTCTAACTCTGGCTGATTCCTAAATGCTTCTGGTACAAGAGTTAGAAGGCTGTCCGTTATGGGCCTGCCACTTCTGACTATTAGTTCAAGTGTTGCATCTAGATTTGCTGAATCACTAAATGATGAATTGACAACTGGTTTTAATTCTTCGCTTGCTGTGTCCCAAACTTCTTCTAAATTACTTTCCGTTGCTTTGGCCCAATTTAAATTGCCAAGCAGTGTATTGATTTCTCCATTGTGACCAAGAAGACGCATTGGTTGAGCTAGAGGCCATCTAGGGAGGGTGTTTGTACTGAACCTTCTGTGGTACACAGCAAAAGAGATTGAAAAACGTTCATCTTGTAAATCCTGATAAAAATCTGATAAAACTTCAGACCTAACCATTCCTTTGTAAACGATTGTTCGCGTACTCAGAGAAGCTATATAAACTGTTTTGCTTTTATCCTTAAGGGCTTCTTTGCATTTTCTTTGTATCCGCCTTCTCAGTCGAAATAGTATTTTTTCAAGATCCTTTTCTTCAATTGATCCTTCTACAATCCATTGTTCAATAAAAGGCGCAGTTTTTTTTGCTAAAGGTCCAAGTTTTGAGGAATTTACAGGTACTACCCGCCAGCCTTTAGATATTAAGCCTAGAGAATTTGCTTCTTTTTCGGAAATTTCTTTGACTGCATTTCGATCATTTTGATTTTTAGGCATAAAAAACATGCCTAATCCCATAGGGTTTTTATTTTTGATTGCTTCTGGCCAAACTGTTTTTAAAAAATTCCAAGGGATTTCACATAAAAGACCTGCTCCATCGCCAGAATCGCTATCTCCTCCACAACCTCCTCTATGTTCCATGCATTTCAAGCCTTTAAGAGCTTGTTGCAGGACCCAGTTGCTTTGAATGCCATCAATTTGAGCTAAAAAGCCTACGCCACATGCATCTCTTTCGCCAGTGATGGCGTGTGGAGAACTGCTATCGCAGTAGGGCCAATTAGGACTTCTTGGTTTGTGAGACATCAATTTAGGCGCACTGTTTAGATTCTTCGTAGTTAATCGAAAGGCAGTTTGATTCGTATCAAATGATTCTAGAAATGCTTCATTTAATGATTTAAAACGTCAATGAGGCAAGAAATCAATTTTTTGCAGCTTATTTATGTAATAGCTTTTTATACAAATACGTGCTTTTGATCAATTTAAATTAGAAAAATTTTTATTTAGGGATGTTGACCAAGTAGGATGAGAGATTGTGTATTCAGGTCAAAAACTGACCTCATGACTATCGTCGATGCCAACCATCCAACAGCTTATTAGAACTGAGCGACAGCGCCTTACGCGCAAAACTAAGTCGCCTGCATTACGTTCTTGTCCAGAAAGGAGAGGAGTATGTACTCGTGTGTACACTTCAACGCCTAAGAAACCTAATTCTGCATTAAGAAAAGTTGCACGTGTGCGTTTGACATCTGGATTTGAGGTTACTGCTTATATTCCTGGCATTGGCCACAATCTTCAGGAACATTCAGTTGTTTTGCTAAGAGGTGGAAGAGTGAAAGATCTCCCTGGAGTTCGTTATCACATAATCCGAGGCACTTTAGATACTGCTGGAGTTAAAGATCGTCGTCAATCACGTTCTAAGTATGGGGCTAAATCATCTAAATCTTAATTTAATCAAATTTTTTTATTAACTTAATGCTATGTCTAGACGTAATGCAGCTGAAAAAAGGCCGGTTTTACCTGATCCACAATTTAATAATCGTTTGGCATCAATGATGGTTGCCAGATTAATGAAGCATGGTAAAAAATCTACTGCGCAAAGAATTTTGTCCCAAGCTTTTGGTCTTATTAATGAGCGCACTGGAAATGATCCAATAGAACTGTTTGAAACAGCTGTTAAAAATGCCACTCCTCTGGTTGAGGTAAGAGCAAGACGAGTTGGGGGCGCTACCTATCAAGTTCCTATGGAAGTGCGTCAGGAAAGGGGAACAGCAATGGCATTGAGATGGCTTGTCAGTTTTTCAAGATCAAGAAATGGAAGAAGTATGGCTCATAAACTTGCTGGTGAACTTATGGATGCAGCTAATGAGGCAGGGAATGCAGTAAGGAAAAGGGAAGAGACGCATAAAATGGCAGAAGCAAACAAAGCATTTGCTCATTATCGATATTGAATTTTTGGTTTTAGTGTTTAGAAACTTTCTTTTTTTGCATGCTGACCTGTAGAGTCACATCCGCATTTTCTCAATCCACCCTGGAGAGTTATCGTGGCTCGCGCCTTTAACCTGGAACGTGTAAGAAATATTGGTATTGCAGCGCACATTGACGCTGGAAAAACCACTACAACTGAAAGGATTCTCTTTTATTCTGGAGTAGTCCATAAAATCGGTGAAGTGCATGATGGTGCAGCAGTTACCGATTGGATGGCTCAGGAAAGAGAAAGAGGAATAACCATTACTGCTGCTGCAATTTCAACAAGCTGGCAAGATCACAGGATTAACATTATTGATACTCCTGGTCACGTTGATTTCACTATTGAAGTGGAACGATCCATGAGGGTCCTTGATGGAGTGATAGCAGTATTTTGTGCGGTGGGAGGAGTGCAACCTCAATCAGAAACAGTTTGGCGTCAGGCAGATCGCTACTCCGTCCCTAGGATGGTTTTTGTTAATAAGATGGACCGAACTGGAGCTGATTTTCTAAAGGTCTATGGACAAATTAAAGATAGGCTCAAGGCTAATGCCGCTCCAATTCAACTTCCTATTGGCGCAGAAGGAGACCTTTCAGGAATTATTGACCTTGTAGCAAATAAGGCTTACATCTATAAAAATGATCTGGGGACTGATATTGAAGAGACAGAAATTCCTGCTGATATGGCAGATCAAGCGGCAGAATGGAGAGAAAAACTGATGGAAACAGTTGCTGAGACAGATGAAACTTTGATTGAACAGTTTTTGGAAAACGGAGAATTAACTGAAGATGAATTAAAGAGGGGTATCCGAGAAGGTGTTCTAAATCATGGTCTTGTCCCTCTGCTTTGTGGATCTGCATTTAAGAACAAAGGAGTTCAATTAGTCCTTGATGCAGTTGTTGATTATTTACCAGCTCCTGTAGATGTCCCTCCTATTCAAGGAGTCTTGCCAAGTGGCGATGATGCTGTAAGACCATCTGATGACAGTGAGCCTTTTAGTGCGCTTGCGTTCAAAGTAATGGCTGATCCGTATGGGAAATTGACTTTTGTGAGAATGTATTCAGGTGTTCTTGAAAAGGGTAGTTATGTTCTCAATTCAACTAAAGACGCAAAAGAGAGAATTTCGAGATTGGTAATTCTAAAAGCAGATGATCGTGAAGAGGTTGATCAACTAAGAGCCGGAGATTTAGGAGCTGTTCTTGGATTAAAAAATACAACTACTGGAGATACTCTTTGTTCAACAGATGAACCTATTGTTTTAGAAACATTATTTGTTCCTGAACCAGTTATTTCAGTTGCTGTTGAGCCAAAAACAAAAGGTGACATGGAAAAGCTTTCAAAAGCTTTAGTTGCATTGGCTGAAGAAGATCCAACTTTCAGAGTTAGTACTGATCAAGAGACAAATCAAACTGTCATTGCAGGCATGGGTGAATTGCATCTTGAAATTCTTGTTGATCGAATGCTCAGAGAATTTAAAGTTGAAGCGAATATAGGTGCCCCTCAAGTTTCATATAGAGAAACAATTCGCTCTAGTTCGAAAGGAGAAGGTAAGTTTGCTCGTCAAACTGGAGGAAAAGGCCAATATGGTCATGTAGTTATTGAAATGGAACCTGGCGAACCTGGCTCAGGGTTTGAATTTGTAAATAAAATTGTTGGAGGAGTTGTACCTAAGGAATATATCGGTCCTGCATCTAATGGGATGAAAGAGACTTGTGAATCTGGTGTACTTGCTGGATATCCATTGATAGATGTAAAGGTAACTATGGTAGATGGTTCTTTTCATGATGTTGATTCATCAGAAATGGCGTTTAAGATCGCAGGTTCTATGGCATTTAAAGATGGGGTTAAAAAATGCAACCCTGTTCTCCTTGAACCAATGATGAAAGTAGAAGTAGAAGTCCCAGAAGATTTCCTAGGTTCTATTATTGGAGATCTGTCCTCACGAAGAGGCCAAGTAGAAGGTCAATCCATTGAGGATGGCCAATCTAAGGTTCAATCCAAAGTTCCTTTGGCTGAAATGTTTGGCTACGCTACTCAACTTCGATCTATGACCCAAGGTCGAGGTATATTTTCCATGGAGTTCAGCAATTATGAGGAAGTTCCTCGAAATGTTGCTGAAGCCATCATTTCCAAGAATCAGGGCAATTCCTGATCTCTGCAATCCATTATTATTTTCCTGATTCTTTAAACAAATGGCTAGAGAGAAGTTCGAAAGAAACAAACCTCATGTCAACATCGGCACTATTGGTCATGTTGATCATGGGAAAACAACTCTTACAGCAGCAATTACTAATGTGCTAGCTAAAAAGGGTCAAGCAAAAGCCCAAGATTATGGTGATATCGATGGCGCTCCTGAAGAGCGTGAAAGAGGCATCACTATTAATACTGCCCATGTGGAGTATGAGACCACAGCAAGGCATTATGCACACGTAGATTGTCCTGGCCACGCTGATTATGTAAAAAACATGATCACAGGAGCTGCTCAGATGGATGGAGCAATTCTTGTTTGTGCAGCTACTGATGGTCCAATGGCTCAAACAAAGGAACACATTCTTTTAGCTAAACAAGTTGGTGTACCAGCTTTGGTTGTTGCTTTAAATAAGTGCGACATGGTTGATGATGAAGAAATTATTGAACTCGTCGAGATGGAGATTGGTGAGCTTTTGGAAGGATATGGGTTCAAAGATGTTCCAATCGTGAAAGTATCTGGGTTAAAGGCGTTAGAAGGTGATGCTGAATGGGAGTCCAAAGTTGAAGAGCTAATGTCTGCTGTTGATGAAAGTATCCCTGAGCCTGAAAGAGAAATTGATAAGCCTTTCTTAATGGCTGTTGAAGACGTTTTTTCTATTACAGGTAGAGGAACAGTTGCTACAGGTCGTATTGAAAGAGGAAAGGTAAAAGTAGGAGAAGAGGTTGAAATTGTTGGAATTAGAGACACCAGGCTGACTACAGTTACAGGTGTGGAGATGTTCCGAAAGCTTCTAGATGAGGGAATGGCAGGAGATAATGTAGGCCTTCTTCTTAGGGGAGTTCAAAAAGAAGATATTGAACGAGGTATGGTTCTTGTGAAAAAAGGCTCTATTACTCCTCATACCCAATTTGAAGGACAAGTTTATGTTCTCAAAAAGGAGGAAGGAGGGAGGCATACGCCTTTCTTTGCTGGATATCGTCCTCAGTTTTATATACGTACAACAGATGTAACTGGACAAATCACTGCTTTTACTGCCGAAGATGGAAGTAATGTTGAAATGGTTATGCCTGGAGACAACATTAAGATGACTGGAGAGTTGATTTGCCCAGTAGCTATTGAGCAAGGAATGAGATTTGCTATTAGAGAAGGTGGGCGAACAATTGGGGCAGGTGTTGTTTCAAAAATTCTTAAATAACACATTATTTAAACGATGATTAGGAAATTTGCTTAGTCATCGTTTAAATTAATAAACCAATGTTTCATGAATTTTCATTATTCATGAACCTTGATCAAGGACCTTGAAAATTAATTTCTTTCCCTTTCTTGAGGAAACAAACTGGAACTGTTATGACAACCGCTATTGCTCAGCAGAAGATAAGAATTCGCCTGAAAGCTTTTGATAGGCGGATGTTAGATCTTTCATGCGAAAAAATAATTGAAACTGCTGATAACACAGCAGCTACGGCAATTGGGCCAATCCCTTTGCCTACTAAGAGAAAGATTTATTGCGTTTTAAGATCTCCTCATGTAGACAAGGATTCACGAGAGCATTTTGAGACTCGAACACATAGAAGGATTATTGATATATATAGTCCTTCTGCTAAAACAATTGATGCTTTGATGAAGCTTGATTTGCCAAGTGGAGTTGATATTGAAGTTAAGCTCTAATGCAAGAGATCTCTCAAAATGGTCAATAAGTAATTAGTATCTAAAGTACTTTGGGATAATTTTCCTGTGACAGATCTATCAGTCAGGGAATTACCTCTATTTCCTTTGCCTGATGTGGTTTTATTCCCTCAGGAGGTACTTCCGTTGCATATTTTCGAGTCAAGATATCGAATAATGCTTAAAACAGTCCTAGAGGCTGATAGCCGCTTTGGAGTAGTCAGAATAAACCCCAATAATAAAAAAATTGCAGATATTGGTTGTTGTGCTCAAATCATTAGACATCAATCTACTGAAGATGGACGAAGCAATATTGTTACTGTTGGACAGCAAAGGTTTCAGATTCTTGAAATTACAAGACAGGCTCCTTTCTTATCAGGATTAGTTAGTTGGATAGATGATGATCAGATTGAGAATCATGACGAATTAAAGCAACTTTCAGAATCTGTCTTGCTTGCTTTGAAAGATGTTGTCTCTCTTACAGCAAAGTTGACAGATTCGGAAAGGTCTTTGCCAGATGATTTGCCAGAGATGCCAAGAGAATTATCATTTTGGATAGCTTCTCATTTAGGTGGTCAAGTTGCTGAAGAGCAGCAGTATTTATTAGAAATGAAAAATACAACAAATAGACTTTTACGTGAATATGAGATGCTTGATCATACGCGTAGGCAACTTGCAGCAAGAACTGTATTGAAAGAAACATTAAATAATGCAGATAAACCAAATAGTTAATGATCCCTATCTTTTTAATATCTGGCTCACTGGCCTTTTCTTTGTTTTTATTATTTAAATGGTCTAAAAATAATAGAAAATATATTTCTAGAAATAGTGTTTCTTTAGCATATGATTCGTGGACTAAAGATCGTCTTTTAGAGAAATTATGGGGGGAACATATTCATCTTGGCTATTACAAAGATTACTCTATTAAGTCAGACTTTAAAGAAGCAAAGGTTGAATTTGTTCATCAGTTGGTTAGATGGAGTGGCTTTGATAAGCTCCCTAAAGGATCGAGAATTCTTGATGTTGGTTGTGGTATAGGTGGAAGTGCAAGAATCCTTGCAAGAGAATATCAGTTTGATGTTCTTGGAATAAGTATTAGTTCAGAGCAAGTTAAAAGAGCTAATGAATTAACTTCTCAAGATTTGCCATGCCAATTTAAAGTTATGGATGCTCTTGATTTGCAATTAGAAGAAGGATCATTTGATGGTATATGGAGTGTTGAAGCTGGCGCACATATGCCTAATAAGCAACTTTATGCTGATGAAATGCTTAGGGTATTACGTCCTGGAGGGATTTTAGCTATTGCAGATTGGAATCAGAGAGATATAAATGTTAAACCAAAGACTTTCTTGGAAAATATTGTGATGAAAGAGTTGCTTTATCAATGGTCTCACCCAGAATTTGCAAGCATTAAATCTTTTAGAAAAAATTTATTAAGCAGTAAATATTGTGGAGGCCCCGTTGATATTGATGATTGGACAGAATTTACATTACCTTCATGGACTGACTCTATTCTGGAAGGAATTAAAAGACCAAACGTATTTATTGAATTAGGTCCTCAGTCTTTTCTTCAAGGCTTTCGAGAAATTCCAACAATTTTATTAATGAGGTGGGCATTTAAAGTTGGATTAATGCAATTTGGTGTTTTTAAAACAAGAGGTTGATCTGATTATAATTCCATTTCAGAACTTATATAAGAGCCAAAATTTACAATATGTTCACAGAATGGATTTAATTCTTTTTTTAGTTTCTCATTAAGATTGTTGATATTTTTTCTTAATTCAATATCAACAAAAAAAACATATTCACCTAATTCTCTTTTTGAGGGACGAGATTCTATGCGACTCATGTTTAGTCCTAATTCAGCAATGCAATTTAAAGCTTTTAATAATGCTCCTGGAGTATTTGATTTTAATGAAAATGCCAGACTAGTAATTTCTCCTTCTTGATTTTGTTCTTTGTTTTCTAGTAATACAAAACGAGTCCTATTACCTGCTACATCATTAATTGGATATGCAAGCTCTTGAAGGCCTTTGAAGCCCGAAGATAATCGCGGGCCTATAGCAGCGCGGAATTTACTGCCTAGTACCATCCTGACGGCTTCTGAAGTTGAATTTGTCGGCAATTGTATTGCGCGCGGTAAGTTTTGGTTTAGCCATCCACTGCATTGGGCAAGTGCTTGAGGATGTGACAAAACTTCTGATACTCCTTCTAGAGGACCGCTACTTATTAATGCGTGTTTGATTGGTATTACTAGTGCTCTCCTAATAAATAGGTTTGGATTCCCCCATAATCCATCTAAGGTTGCTGTAACTCCTCCTTCTACAGAATTTTCTATAGGTACTACAGCAGCTTCACAATGTTTATTGGCAACATATTCAATAACTGATCTGAGTCCAGGCAGTGGCAAGAACTCAGTATGCTCAAGGCTTTCAAGCTTTGCTAAAGCACTAGCAGCTTTTTCTGCATACGTTCCTTTTGGTCCGAGATAGGCCACTTGAGTTGGCATTAGTGAAAAAAGAGTGCAAGTGTCGATATGATCATGCCGCGTCTGTTGCCAATCATGTCTTTGGCTTTTGATGCCAGGCAAAAAATTGATTTGCCAGTAAACAGCAATGTAGAGCGACTTCCTGATTATCTCTTACAACAGGAAAGGGTTGTGGGTGCAATGCTGGATTCGAAGAAATTAATTGCTTTAGGGCAAGGAAAATTCCGTTACAAAGTTACAAGTTTTAAGGTTTTTCAATTGCAAGTGAATCCTGTTGTATCGATCGCAGTGGTTAATACCGAGAATCTTTTGCAGATGCATGCAACAGATAGCACTTTGGATGGTTTGGGCTTAGTTGACGACTTTGAATTGAAACTTGACGCAAATTTACGAGCTACTAATAAAGGATTAGAAGGTGAGGCTTTATTAGGCGTGAAAGTCAGTCAACCACCTTTATTGAAATTAATTCCACCAAGAATTCTTGAGTCAACAGGTCAATCAATTTTAAATGGAATTTTACTTGGCATAAAAGGAAGGGTTACTCATCAATTGATTCAAGATTTTAAACAGTGGTGCCAAGAGAATGAGTTGGTTAATTAGATGACATTAATTTTGAAAGAAATGTCGTTCTATGCATTTCTGTAGGACCTAATTTCTTGATAGCTTTGCAATGAAATGCTGTCCCATAACCTACATTTGTTTCAAGTCCATATAAGGGGTATTCCAAGGCAAATTCTTTTATGAGCTTATCTCTAGCTTCTTTTGCTAAAACGCTTGCAGCAGCAATTTCAGAAGATTTACTTTCACCTTTGATTAATGTCTTTTGTTTGCCTTCCCAAATACGAATAGGCAAAGATCCATCAACTAAAATTAACTCTGGTTTAATTGATAAACCAAAAATAGCTCTAATCATTGCCTTTTCGGTCGCATATCTAATACCTAAGGCATCAATTTCTCCAGACGAAGCTTGACCTATTGACCAAGAGCATGAAAGTTCCTTGATAAGAGGAACTAAATGTGCCCTTTTGCTTGATGTTAGTAATTTGCTATCTTTTAAACCCTCTTCAGTTAATTTCAAACCATTTTTTTTACTTAATACCACTGCACACGCATAAACGGGCCCAAATAATGCACCTTTACCTACTTCATCTATACCAGCGATTGTTTTAATTCTCGTCAATTTCATTAGAAGCTGATGACCTTCTTCTTCTCCTTCTTGAGTCATCTATTTCTTTTTCAGAATCATCTTTATCAGATTCATTTGGGTTAATATTTTCAGAATCTTCTTTTTCTTCAGACTGACTAATATCAATTTTTTCGTGTAGATTTTTATCTTTTCCTTTTTTTATCATTTCGCTTTCTTCTGCCTTCTTTATTATTTCTTTCTCAGTACTTGAATTATCAATACTAACTTTACTTGTTTCACGACTATTTAAGGGCTTACCTTTTTTTGTCTTTTTACCTGCATTCTCTCCCAGTTGTTTCTGAAATTCTTCCAGAACAATTTCTGCATCTTCCCCTTCTCTAATTATATGTACCAAATGATTATTATTGGAAGGTTGTTGATCTAAAAGTAGTTTTGGATTTAAGCCTAAAGAACTATATACATATTCATGGTCTTCATCTATCTTAATCCCTATTATTTCAGGATCTTGTTTTGAAGATGTCGCTTCTATTTCATTATTTTCTATGTTATTTGATGTTGCATTGCTTTCATTAACTTGCTGAGTTTCCTGTAACTTTTGCTTTATATTATTTATATCTTGAGAGATGCTTGCTTTTTTGTTTGACTCTTCAGCTTGTATTAAGCCACCTTTAGTTGCCAGTGGTTGCAGATCTTCTTTACCAGGTATTTGAACAATATGTCCAAGACCATTGCAGCTAGAACAGGTTTTGCTAAAAAGCTCATAAATATTTTGGCCTTGTCTTTTACGAGTTAGTTCTACTAAACCTAGTTCAGTTAATTGAGCTATTTGAGGCCTTGCTGCATCATTTTTGATCGAAGATGTGAAATATTCTAGTAATTGGAGTTGATCTCTTCTGGATTCCATATCAATAAAATCTATTATAATTACTCCACCTATATTCCTTAATTTCAATTGCCTTGCTATTTCGATGGCAGCTTCACAGTTTGTCCAAAGAACTGTTTCTCGGGAATTTGCAGATCTTGTAAAAGAACCTGAATTTACATCTATAACAGTTAAAGCTTCAGTCGGTTCAATAATAATATAACCGCCAGATGGTAGATCTACCCTTGGCTTTAATGCATTGAAGATAGTGCTGTTTATTTTATAATGATCTAAGAAGTCTGTTGGTTCCGTGTGATGTTCAATTTCAATATTGTTTGCTGCACCTTTTAAGAAATTTTTAGCTCTTTCAGAAGCATTAGCTGTGTCAACAATTATTTTTACAAGATCTGGTTTCACATGATCACGAAGAACCCTATTTATAAAATCCTCTTCTCTATTTAATAAGACTGGAGGCGATGAAACTTCCGCTGCATTTTGTATCGATTCCCATTGCTTTAAAAGATTTTCTAAATCGCTAATAATTAACTCTTCATTTATCTCGTTAGCTTCTGAGCGAATAAGAAGACCAGTGCCTGGTGGCTTAATTAAAACTCCTAATGCGCGTAATCTGTTCCTTTCATTTTCGGAATTGATTCTACGAGATATATTTACCCCTTGACCATTTGGTTGAAGTACTAGATATCTTCCAGGTAAAGATAAATTCCCAGTAAGCCTTGGTCCTTTTGAACCTGTAGGCTCTTTCATTACTTGAACTAAAACTTTCTGACGGGGCTCTAGTAATTCATTTATTCCTGATGCATTTTTTTTCAATCTTAGTGGTCCTAGATCTGTGACATGAATAAATCCATTTTTTTCACTTGCCCCAATATTGACAAAAGCGGCATCTATTCCTGGGAGAACGTTCTCAATGGTTCCTAGAAAAACATCTCCAATTTGATATCGACCCTGTGCGACGATGAATTCGTCTACTCTTTCATCTGTAAGCAAGGCTGCTATGCGCAGCTGCTCAGCGATGACAATTTTTTGCGGCATATAAGAAAAGTGATAATTCTGCTTAGTTGAGTATTTTCAAAATGTGCAGTCTCGCTGCGATGAGTTAGATAAAAAATTAAAAGCCAAAGTTCTTTGGAAGAAGTGGCAAAGTTGCTAATAAGCAATGATTTTTGTTATCCGAATGAGTCTGGTCGGACTTTTTGAGAAGAGATAAGCTTTTCTTCCTTAAAACTTAGGTATGGCAAGCTCTAAAGGAGCTCTGTCACTAACCCTATATATATATTAGCACCTTTTCAAGACCAATTGGGTTCTTTGTAGTTCAGTTATTTTTAGAGAATTGCCTAAAAATGCTTCTAGCCAGCATTTTATATAATCGGGCTTTATGTTTTTCCCTAATGGACTAATAAAAGACCTTAATTCTATTTCTATAGTATTACTATGGATGCATTTTTTATTGCTTTTTGAATATGCTTTTATTTTTAGAGATTTTAACTCTGGCTTAAAATCCCTTTCTCTTTTTCTTCCTTTTTTATCTGAGTCAACCCATATTAAATGCTTTGAGTTAGAAATATTTTCTATTGCTTTATTCCATTGAGATATGTCAGTTAATTTTTTAGAAATTATAGTTACTTTAAATCTCCAAATTGCTTCTATTATTTCTTGTGAGAGACTTATTTTCTTAATAGGTATCTTCTCTGCTTCAAGCAACTTAATCCCATCTGGTAAAACTTTCTGAAGCTTTTCTAATGCAATTTTTGTATTTACTTCTTTATAAAAGTCAATATACATCCATTCATTTAAAGCTTCTACTCCAAGAGGTAAAGCAAGACCAATTTGCATGCGAGGTAAAGGATGAAAGCCTCCTGAGAAACTAACAGGTAATTGGCTTCTTCTTAATGCTCTTTCTAATAACCTCATTAGATCTAAGTGACTTATTAGATGCATAGGTCTTCTTTTCTCGAAGCAAAATCTTAGACGGTTCTTTCTTTCAACAGGAGGCTCATAATTAATCCTAACCTTAGGAATGTCTAGAGACTTTGTTATTTGATTGTGGCCTAGATTAGGTCCGCAAACTCCGCAGCTGCTACATTCGTTAAATGAACAATCATCTACTACTTTTTCAGCAAGAGCTAACTTAAAATCTTTGATAAGCCATTTTTTGTTTATTCCAGTATCAATATGGTCCCATGGGAGTGATTGTGAACAAAAGTGGATTAAATCTTCTTCTGTAAATGCCTTTGCTTTAAACCAATCTCCTAATTCTAGTTTTCTTAGTTCTTCTTCGAGGCCTGCTTTAGCAATTGCAGATGTCCATGCTTGATAAGCTCGATCTTGTGATTCAAACCATGCATCCATACCAGCTCCAGATTTCCATGCAGATTCAATAACAGACGCAAGGCTCCTATCTCCACGACCTAGAAAATTTTCAATGCAGGAAATTCTTACATCGGTGAAATTTACTTTGATACCTTTTAATGAAGCAAATGTATCTTTTAGAAGTTTTTGAAGTCTTAGAAATTCAGATTTGGAAACGCTATGCCATTGAAATGGTGTATGAGGTTTTGGAGTGAAATTACTTATAGTTATATTTAGATTTAAATGGCCTAAATCCTTACATTCCTTTTGAAGCCATTCACAGCTCCTAGGGATACCCATGACATCTGCATCTGTTTCACCTGGCAAGCCAATCATAAAATAAAGTTTTACTCGCTTATAACCGTTCTCCATTGCTGTTCTTATGCCTTTAAGAAGGTCCTCATTTGTTAGGCCTTTATTAATTATGTCTCTAAGTCTCTGAGTACCTGCTTCAGGAGCAAAAGTAAGTCCTGCCTTTCGAGTTCCACCAAGAATATGGGCAATATCATTATCAAATCTGTCAATTCTTTGGCTTGGTAGTTGCAAGGTTATATTTTTCTCTGCCAAACGATTCCTTAGCTCAACTCCAACTGCAGGTAAAGCTAGATAATCACTACAACTAAGAGAAAGAAGAGAGAAATCACTATATCCAGTGTTTTCCATGCCTTTCTCTACAGCATTAATTATTTCATTTGGATCAACATCTCTTGCTGGTCTAGTCAACATCCCAGGCTGGCAAAAACGGCAACCTCTTGTACAACCTCTACGAATTTCTATAGTTAATCGATCATGGACAGTTTCAATATTTGGTACTAACCCAGTTGCATATTGGGGCATTGGATTAGCTACTCGTCTAAGGATTCTTTTCGGAAGATGAGATCTTAATGGCTTTACTAATGATGATTTTTTTTCAGCACTATATAAAGATGGAACATATACACCTGGAACTTCTGATAGTGAAAGCAAAGTTTCAGATCGTTTGAGATCTAATTTTTTACATTCTGAAATTACTAATCCAATTTCTGGTAATAGTTCTTCTCCGTCTCCAAGAGCAATAAAGTCAAAAAAGGATGCATATGGTTCAGGATTACTTGTAGCAGTTGGTCCTCCAGCAAAAACTAATGGTGAGGCCTTTGGATCATTTAGAGAAAGATTTGAGCGATCTTTTGAATGAATCGGTATTTGTGCTAAATCAAGCATTTCTAAAATATTTGTTGCCCCAAGCTCATAACTAAGACTGAAGCCCAAAATGTCAAATGCTTTTAAAGGAAGGCGCGATTCAACTGCAAATAAAGGTATGGATTCTTTTTTTAATTTCTTAGCCAGATCATTGCCAGGCAGATATGCTCTATCGCATAGTTGATTAGGAATCTGATTGAGAATGGAATAAAGAATTATATGGCCAAGATTGCTTGCTCCTACTTCATAGAGTTCAGGATATGAAAGAACCCATCGAATATTGTTTTTTAACCAAGATTGTTTTTTAACTCCAAGCTCATGCCCCATATATTGAGCAGGCTTAGAAATATCTATATTGACCAATTGATCAAAATCAATTGGTTCAAATGAGCTGATTTTATCTTTCTCAAGATTTGAAACTGTCTTCACAGTCAAAAAAACTTTTTTCTATATATATCTTATTTATTTATCCACTATTAACACATTGACCTTTTTCATAGCAGGATGAAAAGGGTTTAAAAATTCTTCACGTGGTTAAGGTCAACGAAAATTACTTAAAACTCAAGGCTGGATATCTCTTTCCAGAAATCGGAAGGAGAGTAAATGCATTTAGTGAAGCTAATCCTAAAGCAGATTTGATACGTCTTGGGATTGGTGATGTCACTGAACCTCTCCCCCCAGCTTGTTGTAAAGCAATGCAAGCTGCTGTTGAAGAGATGTCTACTCAAAATGGATTTCATGGGTATGGTCCTGAGCAGGGATATTTTTGGTTAAGAGAGACTATTGCTAAAAATGATTTTCAGAAAAGAGGATGTGGAATTGACCCAGATGAAATCTTTATCTCTGATGGATCTAAGTGTGATAGCAGTAATATTCTTGACATTCTTGGAGAAGGGAATCGAATTGCAGTAACCGACCCTGTTTATCCTGTTTATGTAGACAGCAATGTAATGGCAGGGCATACAGGATTGGCTGGTTCCAATGGTCGTTATGCAGGCCTTTCTTACATTGCCTTAAACGCTGCCAATGGATTTCAAGCTGAAATTCCCAATGACCCTGTTGATTTAATCTATTTATGCTTTCCAAATAATCCAACTGGCGCTGTTGCTACTAAACAGCATTTATCTGATTGGGTTGAATATGCAAAGAAACATGATGCACTAATCCTGTTTGATGCTGCTTATGAGGCTTTTATTCAAGATCCTTTACTGCCACATTCAATATTTGAAATTGATGGAGCTAAAGACTGTGCAATTGAATTTCGCTCATTTTCAAAGAATGCAGGTTTTACAGGTACAAGATGCGCTTTGACTGTCATCCCTAAATCACTAAAAGGGATAGGCTTAAATGGAGAAGAAGTTGATTTATGGTCTTTATGGAATAGGCGCCAATGTACCAAATTTAATGGAGTTAGCTATATAGTCCAAAGAGGTGCACAAGCTATTTATTCATTAGAAGGGAGATCCCAAGTTAATTCTCTAGTTAGTTTTTATATGGAAAATGCTGAAATAATTAGGAATCAGCTTGCAAAAGTAGGGTTTGAAGTTTATGGAGGCAAAAATGCTCCATATGTTTGGATAAAGGCCCCTGAAAACATCGATTCTTGGGAGTTTTTTGACTTTTTATTGCAACAGGCAAATGTGGTTGGAACTCCTGGCAGTGGCTTTGGCGCCTCAGGAGAAGGATTTTTTCGCCTTTCAGCATTTAATTCTCGAGAAAATGTAGAAGAAGCTATGCGAAGAATCACTAGGATTTGATGGAGTATTTTGTTGTTATGTCTATTGAAAAGTAAATTAGAAGAAATTAACCATTTTGAAATGGTAGAAGCTACAGGTAGTAGCCCTGGCGGTTCGGCTGTTCTTGAAAAGCAATCTGAACGAGTCAGAAAGAAGTCTCCTCTTTACAAGGTTTTACTTCATAACGACCCTGTAAATACAATGGATTATGTAGTTATGACCTTGCGTCAAGTAGTACCTCAATTAACTGAGCAAGATGCAATATCTATAATGCTTGCAACGCATAATACTGGGATTGGTCTTGTGATAGTTTGCGATTTAGAACCTGCTGAATTTTATTCTGAATCTCTCAAAGCAAAAGGACTTACTAGTACTATTGAGAGAGAAGACTGATTAACTTACTAACTCCTTTTTATCAAAATAAATTTATTCAACGTAGGAGTTGGATACCAACAATATTATTTTTGCCAATTTTATATTTTTTGGGATGGCTGTTGGCTCAGCCTGTATCTTTTTTCTCTTTTGGTCTTGATCCTAATGATATTTCCTTATTAGGAACAGCGTTTACTTTTGCTTTTTTCCTTATTTGTCTCCCTGGTTGGATTAAATATAGATGGAGAAGAGAAAGGCCTTGGAGTGAGTTAGGTCTTTATCATTCCGGAGTTAAACCTTGGATTGGAGATTTTGTTAAAGGTTTCTTGTGGTCATTGCTGTTGATTTTTATCTTGCTAATGTCTTTATTACTTGGTGGTTGGTTTGTATGGGTGGGTGAATTTAGTTTGGATAAGTTATTAAATGCAGTTTTGTTGGGAGTTGGAGTTGGTTTTGCAGAGGAATTGGTTTTTAGAGGATGGCTTTGGGGGGAAATGAATTATTTGGTTGGTTCTAGGTGGAGTGTCTTTATTCAGTGTGCAATTTTTAGTATTTCTCATATAAGGTTTAAATTAGGCTTTTTAGAATTAAATGCACTTTTAATAGGATTATTTTTGCTCGGACTTCTTCTATCTCTGAGACGTATTCTAGACAAAGGCTCTCTTGTTGGTGCAATTAGCTTGCATGGTGGATTGGTAGGTAGCTGGTTCTTTATTACTTCAGATTTGATAGATATTTCGCAAAATGCACCTTTTTGGATTACTGGTCCGGGAGATTTAACACCTAATCCTATTGGGGGCATTGTTGCTATTTGCTCTCTTTGTTTGATTTTATTTTTTTACCGAAAAGCTTTTGCTATGGCTGGATTACCTTTTAATGGAGAACGCAATGCTTCATCTAAAGGTGCAATGCCATAGTCTCTTTCAAGTAAATTCATTACTGTTTTCCCAAAGTTTTCTGGATAGCTATCAAAAGCTTCTAAACATATTCGACCAAATTCTTTGCCCATTGGCTCAGGGTTCCACAAAAGTTTCCTTGCAGTCCAAGGCATCATGCTCATAGGGTTATAGCCAGGCTTTAAAATACCTTGTTCGAAACCATACTGTTCTAGGTGAGTATGAGGCTGAAGGCCAATAAAGAAAATAGCAGGTTCAACATTTTCTATACCAAAGATTCTTTCAAGTTCCCTGTGATATGCAATCGTCTGTCTTATCGTTTCTGGTCTTTCATCAATAACATTGAATGAGTAATTTACTGATACATGATCAGAAAAACCTGCTTGAGCAAGTAAAGAACAATTTTCAAGTACAGTTCTTAAGTTATATCCCATTCGCATTTTTCTCACTAATTCTTGGGATCCCGAAGTTATGCCAATTTCGAAATAACTCATACCTGTTTGAACCATTAAATCTGCTAATTCAGCATCAAGATTATCTGCTCGAATGTAGGCAGCCCATTTAATATCATTCAGATGTTCTTTTTGAATGCCTCTTAAGAGTTCTTTTGCGTCGTTTATATAACGACGCGCAGGAATGAATTGAGCATCTGTAAACCAAAAGTTTCTAACGCCTAATTTATAGAGCTGCTTCATCTCACTAATCACTTCTTCTGCTGGATTGACTCGAACTTGTTTGCCTTCGACTACTGTGTATACGCAATAACAACAATTATGTGGACATCCTCGTTTAGTTTGGACACCTATATAGAAGTCTCCTCCTTCTATATACCAATTCAACTGAGGCCAAATAGAAGAGATGTAGGAATAATTGCAAGCCGTTTTGATTGCGCTCGTAGGCTGTTCATGTATCAATCCTGTTCGAGGTTGTTCACCAACAACAAAGCATCTTTCATTAGAAATTTCTTTTCCTAGAAGTAATTTTTCTAATAAGGGTTCTCCTTCTCCAATGGAGAGAATTGTGCCTTTAGGTAATGTCTTCCCCAGCTGTTCGTAAAATACACTTACAGCGCCTCCTCCAATCAATGCTCGAGCATCAGCTTTATGAATTTGAGCTTGCCTCAGACCTTTTTTAATTAAATGTTGGTTTCTCCACAATTCTCCATAATGACTTTTCATTAATCGGACCCCGCCTAATGCGCCCCTGATTCTCTTAAGAGGGTTCTTTGCATAAAAGGCTTCAAAAGAATATTGCAAAGGATTGCCTCCACGGCCATCAACAGGTGCATATATTTGAATGTCTCGCCAAGAAAAAACTAGTAATGATGGTTTGAAATCATTGATATTTGCTATTAATACACGCTCAACATCTATTATGGGCAATGCTGCAAGATCCAGAATCTTTTGAGATAAGTTTGGGAAGCATTTATGTAAATGATCTGCCAAATAGATTGGCCCTATAGGGAAAATAGGGTTGCATGGCAATCTAATTAGTAAGACATTCTCATTATTTATATTTGGACTTAATTCTCTGGAAGGCATTAATTCATGAGGATGAATGGGCTCATCTTTTTTATTTTACTTGCCTCTTAAAATGATAGATATAACTCTTTTAGCCAAGACCTCTTGGAGTAACATTTTGTACAAATGCCGGTGAATGGAATTGAACCATCGACCTACTGGTTACGAATCAGTTGCTCTACCACTGAGCTACACCGGCACTTAGAGAAACTGTACATGCCAACTTAATGTTTTTATAGGATTGGTAACTTGAAACTATTGTGAACTTAGATCCCAAAGTACGTCAAAAACTTTTAAAAGAGTCTAAGACCCCTTTTCTTGGTGTTAGGCGTTTGATATGGGGAGCATTGCTAGGTTCAGCTTTGCTTGGCTTAATAATCATGCTTTCAAGAACATTGGGAGGCGAGAATGTTCCTTTGAGCGATTTTGGTATTCAATTGCTTGCATTATTCCTTTTTAGTGGACTGATTTATTTTGATCGTAGTCGTAGCAATTGATGAAGCAAAGTTTAGTTGATTCAAGCATTTGGCATCAAACCCTAGACAAAGTTGATTCGAGCGAATTTGCTCACTAGTCACGTATTCTGACTTAGTTAAAAGCTCTTCTCGCCTAGTAAGGAGCCAGATACTAAAGCAAATTTGATGCCATTGCCAAGTGATTAAATACAGGAGTGGTATTGAAAAAATTAAATTAACTATTCGTGAAAAATTGTGAAAAGGTGAAATTGATGCGAGCAGTAATGCCGAGCCATCTATTAACCAAAAACAATAAGTGAGGATAATGGTCCCTAATATGAAAACAAGCTTTGGAATAATATTTAATTGCATATTATTGATTTGATGTTGTGTGATTGATCTACCTTTAAGAGGAAGCTTGATGAAAAGGAATGAGGCCCAGTCTGCAGGCCTTTTGAATAAGGCTACTGTTGGGGTAAGAATTGCAATGCCTGTGATAGTGATTCTTTGAATTGTAGGTATTGGCCCTAAAGGTGCCCCTGCAAGAATGAGCCTTAAAAGTATAAACTCTAGTGGAATAAAGCCTAAGCCGAGTAGTTGTATCCATAGAATTGGCTCTTTATAAGTTGACAAGGCTTTAAATATTTATTGCAAGAGATTTACTTAGTTAGTTTCCTGCGTTGTGTGACTAGTTTGTATCCATTAATAATGTCACCTTCTTGCCAGTTAGCGAATCTATCGCAACCAATACCACATTCAAAACCACTAGCTACTTCTTTGACGTCATCCCTATTCCGACGCAGTGAGTCAAGGTCTCCTTCGAAAACTACTTGATCCCCACGATTAACCCGAACTCTACAATTCCGTTGTAATTTCCCATTATTGATATAACATCCGGCAACGGCACTTCGACCAATAGTAAAGATAGCTCTTACCTCGGCTTGGCCTAGCTTTTCTTCTACCATGTCTGGCTCTAGGAGACCTTCCATTGCGGACTGAATATCCTCTAGAAGTTTATAAATGACTTCATAGTCTCTAACGTCTACTCCATTAGTATCTGCAGCTCGCTTTGCTCCAGATGCCATAGAGGTATTGAATCCAACAATTACCGCTCCAGATGCTGCTGCAAGGTCAACATCAGTTTCAGTAATTTCTCCTGGCGCAGAAAGAAGTACTCTCACTTGAACTTCATCTTTTGGCAATTGTTCTAGAGAACCTAAGATTGCTTCTATACTTCCTTGAACATCTGCTTTTAAAATTAAATTTAGTTCTTTTAAGTTACCTTCATTTGCTTGTCCCGACATTGATGAAAGAGACACTCGCCTAGTAGCCATTTGCTGAGCAAGTCGGGTAGCGCGTGCATCAGATGCTCTATCACCAACAATACTTCTTGCAGACTTTTCATCTTGATATACTTCAAATTCATCTCCTGCGGTTGGAACTTCATTAAATCCAAGAGCTTCAACTGGGCATGAAGGTCCAGCTTCTTTAAGCCGTCCTCCATTTTCATCAACCATTGCACGTACTTTACCTAGGACTTGACCAGCTGCTATAACGTCGCCGGACTTGAGTGTTCCATTTTGAATGAGCAATGTTGCTACAGGCCCTTTTGCTTTATCTAAGTGAGCCTCAATGACAGTGCCTTTGGCAAGTCGATCTGGATTTGCTTGTAAATCCTCTACTTCTGTAACAAGTAAAATCATCTCTAAAAGTTTGTCAATATTTTCTCCTTTAATTGCACTAACTGGAACCATTACAATATCTCCACCCCATTCCTCTGCTACTAACTCTTGCTCGGATAATTCTTGTTTAACCCGATCAGGCGAAGAACCTTCTTTGTCAATTTTATTGATTGCGACAACTATTGGTACTTTTGCTGCTCGTGCATGGCTGATTGCTTCTAATGTTTGAGGGCGAACTCCATCATCTGCAGCGACAACAAGAACGGCTACATCCGTAACTTTTGTACCTCTTGCACGCATTGCTGTAAATGCTTCGTGTCCAGGGGTATCAAGGAAAGTTAGCTTTCTTTTTTGTTTTTCATGATCTATTTCAATTTGATATGCACCGATATGTTGAGTGATTCCTCCTGCTTCTCCAGCAGCAACTCTGGCTTTTCTAATAGCATCTAGAAGACTTGTTTTTCCATGATCTACGTGCCCCATCACAGTAACTACAGGCGGCCTTCTTATTAAATGCTTTTTATCAGCTTCTTCAATCATCTCAACAGTTTTCTTGGCTGCTTCTTCTACATCGTCTTGTAAAACTGGAACGCCAAATTCTTCTGCAACAGTTTCAATAGTTGATAGGTCTAATGATTCTGTAACGGTTGCTGTTATCCCTTTGAAGAACAGTGATTTAATAATTTCTGAACTTTCAACACTCAGTTTGTCAGCAAGCTCTTGAACAGTCAGATTATCTTCTGGAACAACTATCATTTCCGGTCTGACTTGCTTGGCTTCGCGAGCAGCTCTTAGTTCCATAGCTCTTCTCCGTTGTCTTTGACGAGTTGATTCTTTTTTGCGTTTGCGATTGCCTGATGTTGTTTTAGGAGATGCTTTTTGATTATCTTTTGGCTTGTTAGAAGGACGGGCCAAGCTTGCAGATAGCAGAACAGCATCTTGTTCAGAAGCAAACCCACTAGTTTCTGTAGTTAAAGAATCATCATTTTCACCAATAATATGAACCTTCTGTCTTTGCTTTTGAGGGGTTTTATTTCTCAATGCTTCAAGCTTGGCAGAGTCATCCCAGTCAGATCTTCTCCTTCCGGAACCAGCTGCACCTGGCCTATGAGAGGGCTTTTTAGGCGGGCCTGAAGGAGTAGGCCTATTTGCAGTAGCAGGCCTATTTGCAGTTGGTTTTGTTCCACTAGATTTCTCTTTATTCGATCTATCAGAGGAATTCTCTGGTCTCCTTTGTTGTGGAGGCGATCCTGGTCGTCTTGGGGGTGTAGATCCTGAAGAACCACCAGTGGGCTTTTGGATCTGCATTAATTCTCCTGGTGCCACTGGCCTTCTCATGCCCGATGGCATTCCAGGCCTTTGACGCATTGGATTTCTTCCATCTCTTGGAGGTTTATTAGATGAAGAATTTGGACCACCTCGATAATTTGTCCCTCCCCCGCGATAGCCATCTCTATTCCTATTGGGATTAGGTTTGTTACGACGTATAGGAGCACCAACTAGTTCTAGTGAATTTCCTTTTAGAGAAGGCTTGCTTGGTTTATTGGGTAAAGCCTGTTTAGGTTGATTCTTTTGAGCTCTTACTTGCTTATTATTTCTTGGTTCTTGGCTCTTTGGACTATTAATGAGCCTGGCATTTCCAGGTTTGCTTGATTGAATAGGGCCCTTAGGTCTAGTTGGTGGCGGAGTGATTAGTGGCTTAGGTTGATTAAGTTTTGCTTTGGGTAAAGGTGGTTTATTCGTTAAGGGAGCTTTATGGGATTGAATCTGAGACGTTTGATTTTTCTCTAAATCTTTTTGACTTTGAGTGACTTTTTCAGGGGGTATAGCATTAACACTAGTCTTTTGATGATTTGCTTTTTGAACAGATTTGATTTCAGGTTGTTTTTTTAGTGGAGTTGTAGACTGTTTAACTTCTTTTTCAGGAGGCCTGGTTGGTTTTTGAGGCTCATTTAGTTTTGAACTACTTGGATTGGCATTTCTTGATAAGCCAGATGTGGTTATTGATGGTTGACTCTTAGGCTTAGCATTCAAAGAAGGACGTACTGGCGCCTTTGAAATGATTTGATTATTTTGAGAAGTCTTTTTGTGAGAGGAAATAGTTGATTTCTCTGATAACTTGTTTTTACTCTCAATAGGTTCTGAAACTGCCTTTTTTACTGACAAGATTTCTTTACCTTTAGGCTTATTTTTATTGTCATTACTGATATTGCTTTGCTTTTTACCTAAAAACTCTCTTATTTTCTTTGCCTCATTGTCACTAATTGAACTGCTGTGACTTTTGACCGTGATTGAAAGTTTTTTGGCTGCATTAAGCACGTCTTTATTTTCCAGGTTTAGGTCCCTGGAAAGCTCATAGATTCTAATTTTGCCGCTGCTGGTCATTAAGTTCTCCAGTAATTACTGGCAATTTGTGCTTGAAACCTTGTTTAGAGAGATGAGGCCCTTTTTATAATGCCTCAAAAGTTTAATCATGGCAGTGATCTAGCCTATTTCGCAGAACCTCTACAAGACTTAATTCCACCCGAGATCTGAGTGCTCTTTGTAGACGTTTGCGTTTCCAAGCATCCTCAAGACAAGTTTCATTTGGGCATAGATATGCTGATCGACCCATGCCATTCTCGAGGACCACTCCATCCCGATAATCTTTTGTCACTTTCCAAAGCTTTTTACGATCAATTAGCTTTTTACAAGCGACGCAACGACGTAGGACGGGACGTTGGTTCACCGGGTTCCATCCTCTTCAGGATTAGTTTCATCTTCTATATTAGAAACTTTATCGGCTTCAGTATTCTCTTCGGGATTGGATTCATTTAATTCTTCTTCTTCTAAATCATTAGATTCTTCCTCCTCATCCTCAGGGAGTGGATAAAGTTCTCTTAAGCGAGCATCCTCTTCTGCTCTAGCTGCTTGTTCAGCAGCCAAACGTTCTTCAGCTTCTCTTTGTAGAGACTCCTCTTCTTCTCTTTGTTCTATTAGCTCTGCGACTACAGAATCTTCAGCTGCTTGATCATATTCTTGAGAATTCTTGATATCTATCTTCCATCCAGTTAACCTTGCAGCCAATCGAACATTTTGGCCTTCACGCCCTATAGCAAGACTAAGTTGATCGGGAGGAACAAGAACATGAGCATGTTGACCTTCTGGATCCACAAGTCTTACAACTTCTACTCTTGCTGGGCTTAATGAATTAGATATGTATTGAATAGGATCTGATGACCAACGAATGACATCTATCTTTTCTCCACGCAGTTCATTTACTACTTGCTGAATTCTTGACCCTCTTGCTCCTATACATGCTCCAACAGGGTCCACTTCTCGTTCAAGGCTATCTACTGCAACCTTTGTTCGAGGGCCTACAGATCTTGTCGGTGGGTTTGCTTCACGGGCAACGGCAACAATTTTAACTGAACCTTCTTGGATTTCAGGGACTTCATTCTCAAATAAATAAACAACTAAACCAGCATTAGCTCTACTTACAAAAAGTTGAGGTCCCCTTCTTGGAACTTCACTAACTTCTTTAAGAAATACCTTAAATGTTGCATTTGCCCTGTAATTATCATTGGGAAGTTGATCCCTTTTCGGTAGTTCTGCTTCAACTTCTGGTCTTCCTAAGCCTGAACTAACTGCCATTATTACTGATTGCCTTTCAAATCTAATAACTCTTGCTGTTAATACAGGGTCTTCCAAATCAGCAAATTCTTCCTGAATCATTCTTCGCTGTTGGTCTCTAAGCTTTTGGGCTAAAACTTGTTTCGTTGTGGAAGCTGCCATTCTTCCAAACTCTTCTTTTTCAGGAGTAACATCTAGTACTACTGTGTCCCCAATCTGTGCATCTTCTGCTACTTGCATAACCTCTGCTAAGGCTATTTGATGATCTTCACTTTCGACTTCTTCTACAATTATTTTGCTAGCTAACACTCGATAACCTTCTTCATCTAAATCTAGACCAACGTCAAAATTACTAAAATATTCTTCTTCAAATGGGTTCTCATTGATTCCTAGATAAAGAGTTCTTCTGTATCTTTCATAGCCCTTTAACAAGGCTTCTCTAAGAGCAGTTTCTACGACTTGAGCAGGGAGCTTTTTCTCCTCGCTTATGTCTTCGATGAGGTTATTGAGTCCAGGGAGAAGAACTAGTGCCATCTATGATGGGGGGATTGAAATGATTGGTGGAGAGAAAAGGTAGAGCTTTTTTGCTTAACCTGTAGGGTTTGTAAGACGAACTTCTATAACGTCTTTTCGAGGAATTTTGCTTATCCTCCCTTTGATATTAATTATCAAATGAGCCTTGGTTCTTGCATGAAGTAAGCCACTTTTTAGAAGTTCAGAATTTTCCTTATTTCTAAAGAGTACTTCAATTGGGAACCCTTTGAACGTGTCATATTCTCGATCAGATTGAAGAACATCCCTTAAACCAGGGCTACTAATTTCAAGTACGTATGGAGAATTAAGAAGTTGGGATAACTCAATTGCTTCTCCCATAGGTGTGCTGAAAAGCGCACAATCTTCTAAAGAAACATCCATTCCATTTTTTTGACGGATTTGAACTTGAATGGTTAATGGAATCTTACTGGCATTAAATTTAATGCCAACAACTTCTAAGCCCTTCTCACCAGCTGCATTGGATGCAAGATGCTTTAAATCTGTGACGATTTTATTAGACAAGAGGCAGGATTACATCGGGCATAAGGCCCGACAGTTTCAGTTTTAACCTGCCTCCAATTAAGGAGGTAACCGTCAGGCTTTTTTATAATACTGGATTATCTTTTGTTTTTTATAATCACACTGTTTTTTGCTTTATTAGTTTCATTTGAATTAATCTATTTGAGGACGATTTAAAAAAATCGTTTTTTAAAAGAAATCTGAGAAATTATTTATGAGGTTTTTGGGATATTTATCTACCTTCATCTTTCTGATTACATTTTTTTGGTCAAGCCCTGTTTATGCTGACAAATCTCTTTCAGAAGAAGTCAGTCATAGCTTTGTTTCAAACGCTGTAAATGATGTCGCCTCAGCAGTAGTTCGAATAGATACAGAAAGATCAATAGAGAGGGAACAATTTGATCCATCTTTATTGGATCCTTTATTGAAAGATTTATTAGGAGAACCAGACTTTGGCCCTGAAAGAGAAAGAGGCCAAGGTTCAGGAATTTTAATTGATAAGAAAGGCTTTGTTTTAACCAATGCTCATGTAGTTGAGAGAGTTGATGAGGTAATAGTTACCCTTTTAGATGGGTCACAAGTAGATGGCGAAATAATTGGAACTGATCCAGTAACTGACTTAGCTTTAGTTAAATTGGCTGATTCAGTGGATATCAATCCTGCTCCTCTTGGTGATTCTGAATTACTGGAAGTTGGTGATTGGGCTATTGCATTAGGAACGCCTTATGGACTTGAAAGTACTGTGACATTAGGAATTATTAGTAGTCTTCATAGGAATATCAATAGTCTAGGTTTTGCTGATAAGCGATTGGATCTTATACAAACTGATGCAGCCATAAATCCAGGCAACTCAGGAGGACCTTTGATTAATGCTGATGGTCAAGTTATTGGAATTAATACTTTGGTCAGATCTGGCCCTGGGGCGGGACTTGGTTTTGCTATACCAATTAATCTTGCAAAACAAGTTTCTACAAAATTATTAGAAGATGGAAAGGTTGTGCATCCATATATAGGTGTACAGCTAATACAGCTTACGGAAAGAATTGCTAGAGATCATAATCGCGATCCAAATTCCTTGCTTCAATTACCAGAAAGAGCAGGAGCCCTTGTTCAATCAGTAATATTAGACAGTCCTGCAGAGATATCAGGATTGAAAAAAGGAGATCTTATTGTTGCAATTGAAGATAAACCTATTTTGGATCCAGAAACATTGCTTGAAAGAGTTGAGGTGTCTGAGATAGGTGAACCTTTCTCTCTAAGTGTTTTGCGAAATAATCATGAAATCAAGGTTTCTATAAAGCCTGCAGCTTTACCTGGCATTGGTTAGATATCTTGCTACTCTCACGCCAATGAGTTTTTAAGATGTTGGACTTACAATCACAAATGAAAGAGGCAGTTGCCAATGCTGCTGTTGATTTAATTCAAGATGGAATGGTTCTTGGCCTAGGTTCAGGATCAACTGCTGCATTAATGATTAAGGCTTTAGGACATAAAATTTCTATTGGAGAACTTAAAGACATAGTTGGAGTCACAACTTCTTTCCAGGGTGAGGTTTTAGCTGCTGAGTTAGGCATACCTTTAAAAGGCTTGTCTTCTGTATCCAGCATTGATTTGGCTATTGATGGAGCTGATGAGGTGGATCCCAGTTTTCAGTTAATCAAAGGTGGTGGAGCATGCCATGTTCAAGAAAAATTGGTTGCATCCATCGCAAAGAAATTTGTTATTGTTGTTGATTCAAGCAAAATAGTTAAAAGATTAAACTTAGGATTTAAGCTTCCAGTTGAAGTTTTACCTACTGCTTGGCATTTGGTTAGAAATAAGTTGAATGATCTTGGCGGGACTTCAGAATTAAGAATGGCAACTAAGAAGGCTGGACCAATTGTTACTGATCAAGGAAATCTCGTTTTAGATGTAATATTTGAGGGTGGTATAGATGATCCTAAGTTAATTGAAAGCCGTATAAATAATATTCCTGGTGTTCTGGAGAATGGCTTATTTATTGATCTTGCTAATGAAGTATTAGTGGGTGAGATTAATAATGGCTTGGCTAATGTTATTCGTTTGGAGAAATGTTAGTTTCTCTGATTTGTATTGACTTTGCATGACTAAATAGTCCTTCACTATTTGCTAGTTCAATAATTGACTCTTTGGTTGCATTAAATGCATTCTGATTAAAATCAATAATAGATGTATTTTTCATGAAAGTTTCAACTCCTAATGCACCACTATACCTTGCACTCCCTGAAGTAGGCAATGTATGGTTTGGACCAGCAATATAATCTCCCACAGCTTCTGGACTCCATGGCCCTATAAAAATCGCACCTGCATTAGTAACTTTATCAATTAAATGATATGGATTATTTATTATTAACTCAAGGTGCTCTGGAGCAAAATAATTGCTTAGATTTATACAATCGTTAAGATCTTTGCATACAACTAATACACCCCATTTCCTTAAAGCTTCTAAGCATATTTCTTTGCGTGGATGGTCCTTCAGTTGTTCCATTATCTCCTTGTTAACAATACCTTCTATATCTGATTCTGTTGTTAATAAGATTGTTGCTGCTAAAGGATCATGCTCTGCTTGAGCAAGCAGATCTGCAGCTAAATGTTTAACATTGGCACTTTTATCTGCGATAATTAATACTTCACTTGGGCCAGCAAGAGAGTCAATACCAACTTCACCATAAACGTGTTTCTTTGCCAAGGTTACATATAGATTACCTGGTCCAGTTATTACATCTACTTGAGGCATGGATTGAGTGCCATAAGCCATAGCAGCAATTGCTTGGGCACCTCCTATACGAAAGATTCTGTTAACTCCTACTAAGTATGCAGCTGCCAAAACAGTAGTGTTTATTTCACCATTCCCTCCAGCTGGAGAAACCATAATTATCTCTTTCACACCTGCTACCAATGCAGGTATTGCATTCATTAAAACTGTACTAGGGTAAGCAGCTCTTCCTCCTGGGATATAAATACCAGCCTTTTGCACTGCTTTCCACTTTCTCTCTAAGACTTCTCCATGTGGACCTTTAAAGCGAATGTTTTTTGGAATTTGATGTTCATGAAAATCTTGAATACGTTTTTTTGCTGAAATTAGAGCATCTTTTAGTGATTGAGGGGTATTTTGCCATGCTTGATTAACGATTTCTGGTGATATTTCTAGTGGCTCAGGATTAAAGCCATCATATTTTTGTGTGTATTTAGCAAGTGCTTGATCCCCATTGCTTTTTACATCTTCAAGAATCTCCTCAACTATTTTTAAAGCATCTTGTTGTTCAGTAACTTTAGTCCTATTGGATATTCTTTCCAGTTCAGCTAATGCTTCCTGGTAATTGTTTATACAATTAATTATTTGACCTTTTTGAGACAATCGACTCACTTTCAACTCTTAACCAAGTTAGGACCTTGACTAATAAATTGTCTTGTATTTGGACAAAACTTTTTTTTAGCTTGTTTGTTAGGGTATTGTGGAACTTTGAATCAACCTTTTAAGAATCCGTGGCAAATATCACTTCAGCCAAAAAGCGTATTCAGATAGCTGAGCGCAATCGATTGCAAAACAAGTCATATAGGTCTGCAGTGCGCACTTTGATGAAGAGATGCTTTGCTGAATGTCAGTCCTATGAATCTAAGCCTGATGAACAAGTAAAGGCAGATGTTCAAAAAAGCATGAATGAAGCTTTCAGTAAAATTGATAAGGCTGTAAAAAGAGGGGTATTACATAGGAATACAGGGTCAAATCAAAAATCTAGAATCAGTTCAGCTGTTAAGAAAGCACTTGAACCAGCCACTAACTAAATTAAACATCTTAGTTTTT